>NZ_JAODNK010000022.1 GCF_025465275.1 Nocardia sp.
ACAGCTTCCTCGCCAAACGGCAGCCGACCTTCACCGGAAAGTGAGCACACCGTGTCCGCATTCGTCGTCGATTCCGACGAGCACAAACTACTGCGCGAGAGCGCGGGCAAGATTGCGACCAAGTACGGGCAGGAGTACTTCCTGGAGCGATCGCGCGCGCAGGGCAAGGTCGACGAGCTGTGGGCCGACCTCGGTCAGGCCGGACTACTCGGCATGCATCTGCCCGAGGAATACGGTGGCGGCGGCGCGGGGATGTCGGAGCTGCTGATCGTCATCGAAGAGCTTGCCGCTCATGGTATTCCGCTGCTGCTGACGGTCATCTCCCCCGCGATCTGCGGTTCGATTCTCGCCGCACACGGCTCGGCGGAGATGAAGTCCCACTGGCTGCCCGGTATCGCCGACGGCACCAAGAAGATGGCCTTCGGGCTCACCGAACCGGATGCCGGATCCAACAGCCACAATGTCAGTACCACCGCCCGGCGCGACGGCGAAGGCTGGCTGATCTCGGGTGGCAAATACTTCATCTCGGCGATCGACGAGGCGGACGCGGTCCTCATCATCGCGCGCGATCAGGAATTCGTCGGTAACTCCCGCTCGCCGCTGTCGATGTTCGTGGTGCCCACCGATTCTCCCGGCTTGACGCTGCAGCCGCTGCCGACCGCGGTGGTCTCGCCGGACGGGCAGTTCACCGTATTCCTGGACGAGGTCCGCGTAGGTCCGGAGGCGCTGATCGGCGTGGCGGGCAACGGTTTACGACAGGTCTTCGCCGGGCTGAACCCGGAACGCATTCTGGCAGCGGGCATCAGCAATGGCATCGGCCGCTTCGCGATCACCAAGGCCGTCGCGTATGCCCGCGATCGCCAGGTGTGGAATACGCCTATCGGTGCGCACCAGGGCATTTCGCATCCGCTGGCCGAGGCGCACATCGCCGTCGAGCTCGCCCGGCTGGCGACCTACCGTGCGGCTGAGTTGTTCGATGCCGGACAGCCTGCCGCCGAAGCTGCCAATATCGCCAAGTTCGCCGCCGCGGACGCCTCATTGCAGGCGCTCGATCAATCGATCCAGACCCACGGCGGCAATGGCCTGTCCAAGGAGTACGGCCTGGCCGAACTCTGGTTCTCCGCGCGCCTGCTGAAGACCGCGCCGGTGAGCCGGGAAATGGTCCTCAATTTTGTCGCGCAGACCAGCTTGAAACTGCCCGCGTCCTACTGATTCAGCAAGGGAGACAAGAACAATGCCCGGAGTAACCGATCGTGTCATCGTCGTCACGGGAGCGGGTGGCGGACTCGGCCGCGAGTACGCCCTATTGCTGGCGCGGGAGGGTGCGCTGGTGGTGGTGAACGACCTGGGCGGCGCTCGCGACGGCTCGGGTGCGGGCCATTCGATGGCCGATACCGTCGTCGAGGAGATTCGTGCCGCGGGTGGGACCGCCGTCGCGAACTACGACAGCATCGCGACCGACGAGGGGGCGGCCGCGCTGATCAAAACGGCGGTCGATGCCTTCGGGACCGTGCACGGCGTGGTCAACAACGCCGGCATCCTGCGTGATGGTTCGTTCGCCAAGATGACCACCGAGAACTGGGAATCGGTGCAGCGCGTGCACCTTTGGGGCGCCTACTTCGTCACCCGCGCCGCGTGGCCGTACTTCCGCGAGCAGAATCACGGCCGCGTCGTAATGGCCACCTCGACCAGCGGCCTGTTCGGCAATTTCGGTCAGGCCAACTACGGCGCCGCGAAGCTGGGGCTGGTGGGCCTGATCAACACCCTCGCGATCGAGGGCGCCCGAAACAATATCCTCGCGAATGCCGTTGCGCCGCTGGCGGCTACCCGCATGACCGAGGACATCGCGCCCAAGGAGATGCTCGACAAACTGCCGCCCGCGTACGTCGCCGGAGTTGTCGGCTACCTGATGAGCGACGAATGCTCCGACACCGCAACGGTTGTCGTCGCCGGTGGCGGCCGCGTGCAGCGGGTCGCACAGTTCCAGAACAAGGGCGCGGTCTTCACCACGCCCCCGAGCATCGACGATGTCGCCGCGCAGTGGGGCGAGATCACCGATATGTCGGGCGCGGAGCTCGGCATCAACCCGCTCGGCTGAGCCGGAGGACCTCTCATGACCGAAAACAACTGGGACGCACTGGTTATCGGCGCGGGCGCGGGCGGATTGTTCGCCGCCGCCCGGCTGACGCACCTGGGCTACAAGACGCTGGTCGTCGAGCGACTGGATAAGGTCGGCGGCCGCGCCTCCACCGACGAGATCGACGGCTTCAAGGTCAATAACGGCGCCATCGTGATCGAGCTGGACGGCATCACCGAGGAGACCTTCGACGAGGTCGGCGCCAAATTCGACATCCGCCGCCCGGAACCGCCGATTCTCTACCGCATCGGCGGCAAGGATGTCGACGTCACCGGTGGCGGCTGGGGCTTCCTGCTGTCCAAACTGACACGCCAGGGCGCGAAGCTGGTCAAGGGCCTCGGCGCCGCGCGCAATGACAGCGGTCTGCCCGAAGCCGAATTGTCCACTGCCGAATGGGTTGCCAAGTACACCAAGAACGAGTCGGTGCACGGCATCTTCCGCAATATGTGCGGCTCGGTATTCGCGGTCGGCTCCGAGGAGCTGCCCGCGCGGGTGTTCCTGACGTACTTCACCCGCAAGAGCGCGTTCAAGAAATTCGGTTTCAGCCCCGACGGCACCATCGGGGTGTGGAAGTCGCTGGCCGAGGTCATCGAAAGCAACGGCGGCGCAATCTGGCTCGACAGTGAGGTCACATCGCTGACCTTCACCGACGGCGTGATCAGCGGAGCTGTCATTCAGCGGGCCGGTGAGACCGTGGAGGTCTCCAACCGATTCACGGTCAGCGATATCGGCCCCTTCGCCACCCTCGACCTCGTCGGGAGGGCCAATCTGCCCGCCGACTACATCGAGACCGTGGAGACGGGGAACAAGCCCTGCGGAATGATCTCGGTCAACTTCGCCTCCCAGCGCAAACTGGTGCATTCACCCGGACTGCTCAGCTTCGCCCAGACCCGCCGACTGTGCTACATCGCGAACTTCAGCGAACTCTGCCCCGAGATGTCACCCGAGGGCTGGTACCTCTACCAGGGCACCGCCGTGCCGAAACCCGCCGTCGGCGACTTCGACGAGGAATCGGAAACCCAACTGCTCCTACAGGATCTGCGCGATGAGATCGAAGGCTTCGACGAGGCGCGCATCCTGTCGATCAATGTCACCCGCGACGCCTGGCCACCGCAGCGCGCCGTAGCCGGCTTCGATCTCCCGCACGACACCCCGATCGCCAACCTCTGGAATGTCGGCGACGCGGTCAAGGAATACGCCAATGGCGGCACCACCGCCTGCGCCGAGACGGCGAAGATCGTCGTGGACAAGATCCGTGACGCCTATCCGGTGGCAGTGAAGTGATCTGCTCGCCGCGGTCATAGACCGTGGCGGAACGGTCCGAACGTGAAAGAGCCCCTGGCCCAAATGGGACCAGGGGCTATTTTGCTCAGCGCGACAAACCGCCGCGGCTGATGAGTTGGTTGACGATCACGTTGCGCTGGATTTCGTTTGTGCCCTCGCCGACGATCATCAGTGGTGCGTCGCGGAAGTAGCGTTCTACGTCGTACTCGGTGGAGTAGCCGTAGCCGCCGTGGATGCGCACCGCGTCCAGGGCGATCTCCATGGCCACCTCGGAGGCGAATAGTTTGGCCATACCCGCCTCCATATCGCAGCGTGCGCCGGATTCGAAGCGATCGGCGGCGTGCAGCACCAATTGCCTTGCGGCCGTGAGCTTTGTCGCCATGTTGGCGAGGTAGTTGCCGATCGACTGGTGCTTCCAGATGGGCTTGCCGAAGGACTGCCGATCCTGTGCGTAGCGCAGGGCGTCGTCGAAGGCCGCCTGCGCGACGCCCAGTGCGCGCGAGGCGACTTGGATGCGGCCGGTTTCCAGGCCCTTCATCATCTGCGCGAAACCCTGGCCCTCCGAGCCGCCCAGCACCGAGTCCAGCGGAGTGCGGTAGTCGTCGAAGGACAGTTCGCAGCTCTCGACACCCTTGTAGCCGAGCTTCGGCAGATCCCGGGAGACGGTGAGACCGGGACCGTGCTCGACGAGCAGGATGCTGACACCCTGATGACGCGGCTGTGCCTTCGGATCCGTCTTGCACAGCAGCGCAATCAGTTTCGAATGCCGGGCATTGCTGATCCAGGTCTTGGCGCCGGAGATGACGTACTCCTCGCCCTCGCGGCGGGCTACCGTCGTCATGGCCTGCAGATCGGATCCGCCACCGGGTTCGGTGAGCGCCATGGTCGCCCGGATTTCGCCGGTCGCCATCTTGGGGAGATACCGCTGCTTCTGCTCTTCGGTGCCAAAGGCGAGCAGCAGCTTCGCGACGACGGTGTGACCGCCCATCGCGCCGGCCAGACTCATCCAGCCGCGTGCCAGCTCCTCGGTGACCCCGACATAGCAGGGCATCGAAACCGGCGCTCCACCATAGGATTCCGGTACGGCCAACCCATAGATGCCGAGCTGTTTCATCTGCTCGATGAGCGCCTCGGGGTAGGTGTTGTTCTTCTCGAGATCGTGGACGACCGGCCGGACCTCCCGGTCGACGAATTCCCGTACGGTCTTGACAACGATCTGTTCGTCATCGGAAAGGCTTGACACCGTTGTCCCTCCAGCACCTGGACTATTTACTTTAATATAGATTAAAATCCGTGCCATGCAAAGCAGCGACTGGCAGGCGATCCGCTGCCTGGTGTCGGTTCCCGCGTCCCGGCCGGCACTGATCGCGAAGGCGATGGCGACGAATGCCGACGCGGTGCTGATCGATCTGGAGGATGCCGTCGCACCGGGGGATAAGGACACCGCCCGCCTCGCTCTCGCCGACATCGCCGGTGCGAAGCCGACAGTCGTTCGGGTCAATGCGGCCCGCACTCCGTGGTGTCACCAGGACGTGCTGGCCTGCGCGATGCCGGGTGGACCGGACGCGATCATGCTGCCGAAGGTGGAGCAATCCGGCGACCTCGAATTCCTCGACCGCCTGCTCTCCGGGGCCGAGGCCGCATCCGATCGAACGACTCCGCTGACCGTGCTGGCATTGATCGAGAGCGCAACGGGATTGGCGAATGTGCGGGAGATCGCCAGGGCGTCGAATAGAACGGGCGCACTGGTACTCGGATATGCGGATTTGGGCGCATCTCTCGGCCGCTCGGCAAACCTCGGAGCCTCCCGCTGGCTCTATGCGCAGGAAGCAATGCTGACCGCTGCCAGATCCGCAGGTCTCGCCGCGATCGACGGGCCACACCTCGGCGTCGCTGTCGACGACGAATTCCTTGCAGGCGTCGAGCATTCGGTTGCTCTCGGATTCGACGGCAAATGGGTTATCCATCCGCGCCAGATCGACACCGTCACAGCCGCTTTCACGCCGAGTGCCGCGGCAGTCGATGAGGCGCAGGCCATCATCGACGCCCTCACCGCAGCGCACGAATCGCACCGCGGCGCGGTCACTGTCGGCGGTCGAATGATCGACGAGGCATTGGCTGTTTCGGCTCGCCGACTACTCGCCCGGGCACACTACGGCCGGGCATAGCCGCCCGGGCTACTCGCGTTCCACCGCCTGATCCGGACCGCTACAGGGGCCTGCCGGACTCTTCCGGAGGCGAACTCTGCGAATTGTCCGCGGGCTTGATTTCGATTTGAACTGCTCCCATGCGTACTGTCCGCAAAATCAGAGCGCATGCCGCGAGTATCCCGCCCCGACAAGATTGCTCAATACATCATGCGGGGGTCGAGGTAGTGCTTGAACTCCAGGAGGTTGTTGGACGGGTCCTGGAGGACGAAGCTGCGGTGTTCTTCGGCGGTGCCGGCGAAGCGGGTGAATGTCGGGGCGTGGAAGGGGAGTTTGCGGGTTTCGGCCAGGTGCACCAGGCGGTCGAAATCCTCCTTGCTGCGGAAGGTCACGCCGAAGTGGCGGGGGTACAGGTCGGGTTCGTGCTCGATCTTGTCCGAGAGGTGGCAGACGACCTGGTCGCCGAAGAAATCGAGGGTGATGCGGTCGGGGTAGCGGCGGGCCAGTTTCGCGCCGAGGCCGCGGACGTAGAAATCCTCCGCGGCGTCGAGATCGAGTGCGGGGATGGCCAGGTGGAATGCATCGCGCATCTCACGCATGGGTCTGCTCCTGCGCCACGACGGAATCGAAATCGGTGAGGGTGTCGGCGCGCAGGCCCAGTCGCAGGGTTTCCAGCCCGATTACCTCACCGGTGTGGATATTGCCGAGATTGACCTGCGGCCCGAAACGCTGCAGCAGGTAGATCTGCAAATCCTTGGTCGGGGCCTCGAACATCAACCGGTTCACATCGATTGCGGACTCGGCGATCTCTTCGATCAGCCCGTAGCGCAGTTCGCCGTCGGGGCGGCAGATACCGCTGCGGCCGCTCTCGCGGGCCTCGGCGATGACGAATTGCGCACCCGCGTCGAGATCCTGCTGGATGTACTCGATCCAGCGCGCGGGCGACAAGGTCTCCGAGCGGATGGGATCCTTGAAGCCGACTTCGGCGAGCACCGTGAACTCGTCGGCGAATTGCCGGATGTAGCCGGCCTTCTCCTCATTGGACAGCGGGATGGTGCCGTTGGAGATCTCTACGACGGTGGCGCCCGCGTCACTACAGAGCTTGTACCATTCGTCGACCCGGTCGTTGATCAGGAACTTCTCGAAAAGTGTTCCACCGAAATAGAATTCGACCCCATTGTCGCGGGCGGCGCGGGTCTTTCCGAGAATGCCCGAGGTGGCCAGGCAGGTGCCCCAGCCGAATTTCACATAGTCGATCAGATCGCCGTAGCTCGCCATGATGTCGCGGAAACAGCTGTTCGGAAGTCCCGGGTCGATCACCATCGTGAGGCCGCGCTCGCGCGGTTTGGCGTCCCGGCCGGGCAAGGTCAGGGTGTGGGCGAACATACGACCTCCTTGGAGGAATCGCGGGTGGGCGCCGGCATACGGAATCGTCGGGGAACGAGCACGGACAGATCGGTGCGGAGCATGGGTCGTCCGGTGAGCCACAGACTTCCGGGGATGCGGCGCAGCACCTCGGTGCCGGCCAGCGACAGCGCCACGACTGCGAAATACAGCAGGACGGTCTCCCAGAATCGCCCGATCGTCGATCCGAAGGATACGAAGATGGGCATCAAAATCTCGAGGATCAGGGGATGGATCAGGAAGATGCCGAACGAGCGATCCGCTCCGTAGCGAACGGCGCGGGCCAGCAGGTCATGGTCCTGTCGCTGTGCGGCCCACTGTGTCCCGAGCAGATAGAGGCCCACGGTGACCCCGATGAACCAGACGATTCGCTCCGGCATGAACTCACCGGAGGCCATCCACGGCGGCAGACCGCCCTGCACCAGGCGCTGGTAATCCCATTCGGCCGCAATGGCGGCCAGGACCACGGCTATCGCGATAACCCGGGCATGCCTGCGCAGGAAGGCGTGCACAGTCTCGATATGCCACGCGGCGATGGCGCCGAGCACGGTGAAGAACTGGTACGGAACAACAGTGGCGTACAGGTGCAGCCAGAGCTGCCCGGGAAAACCGGTGGTGAACGGCGGGTACGTGAGCGACCACAGGCAGAGCAATTCCAGTGCGGCACTGACCATCAGCACCCAGCGGTGCCGGCCTTCGGTGCGCCGCAATAGCTTCAGCAGGAGCGGGAACAGCAGGTACACCTGCATCGTGACCAGCAGGAAGTAGAGGTGGTAGTAGGCGGTGCCGAACAGGAGGTCGAGGCCGAGGCGGCTGAGCAGCCAGCCGGGCGTGCCGTAGTTCTGGCCCAAATGAATGGAATAGGCCCAATACACCACCGACCAGGCCACATACGGAATGCCGACCAGCGCGAACCGCCGCGGCCAGAAGTTCTTGGCGCGGAACGAGTCGTTCGCGAATTGGTAGACCAGCACGAACCCGGTCAGCGCGAAGAAGGCGTAGCGGGTGAAGTGCAACAGTGTCATCACACCGTTGGCCGAGACGTTCCCCGGATCGTTCGCCTGGCCGACGACGTGTACCCCGATGACACAGGCGAAGGTGAGGATTCGGAACAGATCGATTTGATGCAGGTAGGGACGCGCCCGCCGGCGACCTGCCTCGGGCACCCGAATTGCCGCGTCGGTGCTCATGTTCCGACCGCATCGTGGGCTTGGATGCGCAGCATATGGCGCCGCACCTTGCCGGTCGCCGCGCGCGGGAAGTCGTCGACGAATCGGATCTCGGCAGGGCACTTGAAACTGGTCAGCTGCCGTGCGCAATGTTCGTGCAGCTGCCGGGCCAATGCTGTGCCGCCGTCGCGCTGGGGCAAGGTCGAGACCACGAAAGCGACTGGTACACTACCGAGAACGGGATCGCTGCGGCCGACCACCACCGCATCGCGCACGCCCGGATCCGCGAGCAGTACCTCTTCGATCTCACGCGGGTACAGCAGTTCGCCGCCGCGATTGATCACATCGTCACTGCGGCCGGTCAGGTACACGAATCCGGCGGCATCGATGCGCCCGAGATCGCCGGTATCCATCCAGCCCTGCGCATCGAAGCGCTCGTGCGCGCGACCGCCGCGATAACCGCTGATCACCCCGGCGCCTCGAATATGCACGTGCCCGATCTGTTCCGGAGGCAGTACCGCGCCGTCCGGGCCCCGAATCTCGAGCTGAACACCCACCGGGCGACCGCACGAACCCAGTGGCGTGGGACCGTCCAACGGCGTGGCGGTGATCTGACTCGCCGCCTCGGTCATCCCGTAGCTCTCGACGATCGGCACGCCGGTGGCTTCGCTGATCCGCTTGCGCACAATGCTGGGCAGCGGCGCGGACGCCGAACGGATGAAACGCAGATCGGTACACGAACTCTCGCTCCCGGTGATATCGCCGCTGAGCACCGACAGGATGGCGGGCACCGCATTGAGCCAGGTGATCCGCTTGTTCGCGAGCAGCTCCCAGAACCCGGAGGCATGGAACCGCTGGTCCAGCACCAGACAGCCACCCGCGGTCAAAGTCGCAAGCAGTGCAACAACTTCGCCGTTGATATGGAACAGCGGCAGGCAGTTGTAGCCACGGTCGTCGTCGGTGAGCCGATGGTGCCGCACCACCGCGCCCGCGACATGCAGCAACTGGTGTTCGGTGAGATGGACGGCCTTCGGTTCCCCGGTCGAGCCGGAGGTCGACAGCAGTACCGAGCCCCGGCGCGCCAGCGATATCGGGCCGGAGCGAACGGGTTCAGCAGTCGGGGAGATGAACAGGGCATCGCAGACCACAGCCAGTTCAGGTCTGGTGCCGACGACCACGACGGGGCGAACGCCGAGCAGTACCCGCAGCAGTTCTCCGATCGGGGCGCGCGGGTCGACCGGGAGGGCGCAGCGCCCGGACGCGATCACCGCTATGAAGACCACGGCGAAGGTCAGCGGGTCGGGTACGTCGACGACCACCACCGCGCCGGGGCCCGCGCCCATGGCGTCGAGGCGTCGAGTCCACTCCGATACCGCGGTGTGTAATTGCCGGTAGGTGACGGTCCGGCCACTGCGCGCATCCTCGAAAATCGCTCTCGAGGCATGAAGCTCGGCGCGCGTGGCGATCATCGTCACGAGTGTGTCTGCGTGCGAAGGGTCCTCGGCTGGATCCTGACACTTGGTCACCGCATCCATTCCTCACATGGTCGTCGCCGAACCTGTGATACCCGTTTCCCGGTTCTGTGAACCTGCTGTGTGCGGTCCGGCGAACCTGCCGTCAACTCGGGCTAGGCGGTCGGCCTGCGGACGGCGGGCACCCGGGCGGGATCGTGCACAAGACCATCGGCACGCAGGTCCGACGCAAGTTGGTCGGCTATCCAGCGATGCCCCGCAGGAGTCGGATGTAACTCGTCCGGCAGCCGTGGAAAGCGCCAACTCGATACCAGTGGATCGAAGACGTACACGCCCGGATCCGCCGATCGCGCGGCGGACACGATGGCGGAGTCGGTGTCCCACACGATTTTCGAGGGGTGGTCACCGGTCGGGAAAACGGTGAGCACGGCGATTGCGGAGGTGGGTGATTCGGCGCGAATGCGTTTGATCAGCTGCACTACACCGGCCTGCACGCGCGCGCAGGGCTGACCGACGTCATTGTGACCGGACTGGATGATCACCAGCGCGGGCTTCAGATGCGGTAGATCCAGTTTCGTCAGCAGGCGGTTGAGCGGGCCGAGCGAATGCGCGCCGCCGACGAGGTAGCCGGCGCCGGAATCGGCACTGACCACTGCTCGCCATCCGATCGAGGTCGCGAGCACCTGGGGCCAGGCCTGGGTGGGTGATGCGGCTCCGGTACCGGCGGAGAACGACGCGCCGACCACCGCGAGCACCGGGAGATTCGCTGCCGCAGCGCTCACCGCGCGTGGGCCCCCGTGCACGAGGGCGACGACTGCGGGCCGCGAACGCGCGTCCTCGTGGTAGGCCACCACCGATGACAACACTACGGAAACCGACAGAACAGCGAAACCGGCAGCGAGCCAGCCCATCAGGGTGCGACGCACGCCGACAGTCTGCGGGACGGGGCCGAGCGGGGTCAAGGAATACCCAGAAGCTGACGCATTATTCGGATTGGCCCGGATTTGTTTCGCGACCGATCAGCAGCGGGTGAGTTTCAGCAGAGCCACGCCGTGCGCGGGGATGTCGTGGCCTGTTACGCGGTCGGTGGTGGTGCCGCCGGTGTGCGCCCACAGATCGCGTACCTGATAGCACTGCCCGGACTGCAGGCCCAGTGCGGCAAGCGTGGTTTCGACTGTGGTCGTGATGCCGCCGCGGTTGATCAGGGCTACCGCGAGCGCGCCGTCGGCCAGTGGTTTGGTCAGGACCCGATCCTCGCCCGGCAGCGGAGTGGCCTGCGCGACGAGTGCGTCTTGATCGATCGCGATGACCTCGGTGTTGGTCAGCAGCGCACGCGTTTGCTCGCTCATGGTGCGGACATCATTGCCTGCGAGCAGCGGTGCGGCGAGCATTGCCCACAGCGAAAAATGGGCGCGCTGCTCATCGGGTGTGAGGCCTTCTTGCAGATCACCCAGCTGTGCAATCGCTTCCGGCGTGAGCGGCACGCCCGAAGCGAGCTGCCGCGACTGGTCCGGGGTGAGCTTGTCCGGCAGGGCGAAGTCGGGAACATTACTGAGCTGGACGCCGAAGAATCGGGCGATCGGGACACCGACCACCAGCATGTCCGGATCGTTCCAGTAGCCGGGCCGGCTGCGAACGGCCAGCGGGGCAGCGGCGTGCAGTTGATCGATGATGCCGAGATACGAGCTGGTCGAGTAGCCGTACGTCTGAACCGTGAAGAAGGTGTTCTGCCACAGCGGAATCAGATCGCCGTTATTGCGGGTCATATCGGCGACCGCGGACCAGTCGTAGCCGGCATCCGCCGCCGGATTCGCCGAGCTGTGCGGATTGATGCTGTAGATGATGTGCCGCCCACTCGCCCGCAGGGCATCACGCATGGCGGTGAAGGCGCGCACCTGATCGCCGAGGTCCGCATCATCGCGGCACCAGTCGTACTTCAGGAAGTCCACACCCCACGCCGCGAAGGTGCGGGCATCAGCGACCTCATGCCCCAGTGAGGCATTCCGCGTGGTCTGCCCGCAGACCTGGTTGTACGGACTGGAATACAACCCGAGGTACATGCCGCGGTCATGCGCATACTGCGCCAGCGCGGCGATCCCGCCCGGGAACCGGCCCGGATCGGCTCGCAGATTCCCCTCGGTATCTCGCGTCGGCGCGGCCCACCCCGCATCGAGATTCACATACCGATATCCCGCATCCCGCATCCCGGACGCCACCATCGCATCGATGGTCGCCCGAATATTCCTGTCGGACAATGAGATTCCGGAATTCCACGAATTCCACCCCATCGGCGGCACCGCCCGGTACGCCACCGCGGGCGCGGCTCGCACGGGCGTCGGAATCACACCCGCATCCGCGCTGAGGGCAGTCGCCATGCACGCGGCCGCGACCAACGCGATAGCCCGGTCCCGGATACGCACGCTCGATATTCCCTTCGGTCGTGCAGATCCGGTGTCCCCGGCGGAGGTAGCGTACTGCCACCCGTGCCGACCGAACATCGGCGCTGGTCAGGCGCGGTGGCGATCAGTAGGCGGCGCGTATCGGCGGTCTGCGAAGTCTTCACACGACCCCTGGCGATCGAGTTGAGCTCCGTCGTAGTGACCGTTGGGGAGCACGGTAGCGAAGGCGGCCGACGAAGGGTGGGTAGCCGAGACTGCGCTGTTTGGCCGGGGGATCGAACTCGCCGTTATGCGCGGTGCCCTGTCGGATATGAGTCGATGCCGTAGGTTTGCTGATAGACGGTTCGTACCATGCTTTTGGGCGTGAGGAGGCGCGTTGGCGCGGGTCGGCGGGGACCTGGGTGCGGCGGGAATCGCAGGCGCATCGATGCGTGTTGTGGGTGCCGACTTTTCGCTGTCTGCTACGCAATTGCGGTGGTGGGTGGCGCAGCAGCTTTATCCGGATGTGCCGAATACCGTGGCTATGTATCTGGAGTTGCGGGGGCCGCTCGAGGTGGGGTTGCTGGGGGAGTGTGCGGGGCGGGCTGCACGGGAGTTGCAGTCGCCGTTGGTGCGGTTTCGGGTTGTTGCGGGGTATCCGCGGCAGTATCTGGACTTCGGGGCGTTCGGGCCGGTGGGGTTCGAGGATCTGAGCGGCTGTTCCGACCCGAGTGCGGTTGCGCGGGAGGCGATGGATCGCGACTACGGGTCGCCGCTGGATTTGCTTACCGATCGGTTGACGGTGGCCACTGTGTTCCGGGTCGGGCCGGACGTCAATCTGCTGTATCTGCGTAGCCATCACATTGTGCTCGATGGCATGGGTGCGGCCGGGGTGCTGCGCCGAACGGCCGAATTGTATGCCGCTGCAACGGGTTCGCCCATCGGATCGAATGGCGCATCGCGAGGGCCGATGACGATCGCTGAGCTGCTGGAGGAGGAGCGGGCCTACTCCGACTCCGCGCGAGCGCAATCCGATGGTGAGTACTGGGTGGAGCAATTGGCGGGGATCGGCGAGCCTGCGCGGTTGGCGGGTGTGCAGCCGGCGGGGCTGCGACCGCACCGGGTGGGGGCGACATTGCCGACGCAGACCGCGGACCGCCTGACCGTGGTGCGGCAGCGATTCGGGCATATGTTCCCGGAGTTGACGATCGCGGCCTTCGGTTGCTATCTGGCCGCGATGACGGGTGCGGACGAGGTGCTGCTGTCATTGCCGGTGGCGGCGCGGCCGAGTGCGGCGCTGCGGCAGTCGGGTGGATCGGTGTCGAATGTGGTTCCCTTGCGGCTGAGTGGATTCGGCGTTGCCACGGCGGGGAAGATGGTTGCGCAGGTGCGGGCGCGGGTGGTGGGGGCGCTGCGGCATCAGCGGTACCGGTACGAGGACATGCAGCGTGGGCTCGGCGAAAACCATACTGTGCGAGGTGGTTTCGGGCCTGTGGTGAATATGCTCCGGTTCGTCGAAACTCCGCGCGTGGGACCGCTCAGTGCGGAGATGCGGCTGCTGGCACTCGGGCCGGTGGAGGATCTGCTGGTCAACGGCTATCAGATCGGGCCCGACGATCGGTCGATCGTCATCGATATGCAGGCCAACTCGCGGATGTACTCGGCCGAGGCGCTGGCCCGCCATCATCGGCAGTTTCTGGCGTACCTCGACGACTTCCTTGCCGACCTGGAGCAGCCGGTGCGCGCCCTGAGCTCGTATCGCGCGCTGCCCGTCGCTTCGGCTGCGCGTACGGACCGATTGCTGCCAGATCTGCTGCGCGGGAGGGTGATCGGCAGCGACAGGGTTGCGGTACAGGATGGTGCGCGCACCCGGACCTATCGTGAGCTGGACGAGATGTCGTCGCAGTGGGCACGCGAACTGATCGAATCAGGTGTGGGACCAGGCGCATTCGTGCTGCTGGCGGTGCCGCGATCGGCCGAATCGGTGCTCGCCGTGTGGGCCGTGGCGAAGACCGGAGCCGCCTTCGTTCCGGTCGATCCTGCTGATCCGGCACAGCGATTGGCCACCGTCGCAGCCGATTCCGGCGCGCGACGGGGTATGACCGTGACCGCCGCACGTGACAGCCTCCCCCCGAGCCCAGGCTGGCTGGTGCTGGACGATCCGGACACCCTCGCGCGGGTCCGTCAGCACTCCGGTGCGCCGATCCAGGATTCCGAACGGACACGGCCGCTACTCCCCGAGCATCCGGCCTATCTCATCTACACCTCGGGCACGACCGGTACACCGAAGGGCGTGGCGGTCACCCATCGTGGGCTCGGGCCGCTCACCGACCACATCGTCGAACGCTATGGTGTGGATCAGGATTCACGCATCCTGCACGCACACGCCCCGTCGTTCGACGCGCATCTACTGGAGCTGCTGGCCGCTTTCGCGGGTGGAGCCCGGCTGGTCGTCGAACCACCGTCGGTGGTGGCCGGACCCGAATTGGCCGGCCTATTGCAAGGGGCCGCGATCACCCACTTCCTCACCACCCCGGCGGTACTGGCGACGCTCACTCCCGACCAGGTACCGGGTTTGCGGGTCGTAGTGGTCGGCGGCGAAGCCTGTCCTGCCGAACTGGTGCGGCGCTGGGCACCGAATCTGGGGTTGTTCAATGGCTACGGACCCACCGAAACCACCGTCATGGCAACACAATCCGAAGCATTGACCGCAGACGGTCCGGTGCCGATCGGTGCACCACTGCCCGGGGTCCGGGCGCTGGTCCTGGACGACCGGCTGCGATCCGCCGCGCGCTGTGGAACCGGTGAGCTGTATCTGGGTGGTCCCGGCGTCGCGGAAGGTTACCGCGGCCGCCCGGGCGCCACGGCCCAGCGTTTTGTCGCGGATCCATTCGGGAAGGGCGAAAGGATCTATCGCACAGGTGATCTGGTGCGCTCGGCAGTGGATGGCAGTCTGGAATTCCGCGCCCGGGTCGACGACCAGTTGAGTGTGCGCGGGCGTCGCGCGGAGCCCGCCGAGGTGGAGGCCGCGCTGACGGCGCTGCCGGAGGTATCGCACGCCGTCGTCACCGCCCACGAGGGTGCCGGCGGAACCCGATTGATCGGCTATATCGTTGCCGTGCAGGGGATTCAGCTGGATCGCTCCGCTCTCACCCGTCGGCTGCGTGAGCTTCTGCCGTCCGCTCTGGTGCCCGCCCAGCTGGTCGAGCTCGACCAGCTGCCGGTCACCGCGCACGGCAAAATCGATCGCGCCGCACTGCCCGCCCCGGTGCCCGCGCAGCGCCCCTATCGCGCTCCCGAGTCCGATCTGGAATGCCTGGTCGCCGACCACTTCACCGCGATCACCGGAGCCGCACGCGCGGGCCTCGACGACGACTTCTTCGAATTGGGCGGCAATTCACTGCTGGGCGTGGCACTTTCGGCCCAACTCGCCGCCGCCACCGGTCTGCCGGTCACGGTCCGCTGGCTCTACACCGCCCCCACGGTGCGGGAACTCGCCGATCGCCTGGCCGGTCACGATGGCAGCACCGCGACCGACGACGCCCTGGGCGTAGTACTCGCCCTGCACCGCAACGGATTCCGCGCCCCGCTGTTCTGTGTTCATTCGGCCGTCCCGCTGGCCTGGTGCTACGCAGGTCTGGCGCGACACCTCATGGACCGTCCCGTGTACGGCTTGCAGGCATTGACTTTGACGGGTGAGCCGCGCTCGGACGTCACCATCGACGACCTCGCAGACGGATACGTCGCCGAAATCCTCCGCGTACAACCGCACGGCCCCTATCACCTGCTGGGCTGGTCGCTGGGCGGGCAGATCGCGCACGCCATCGCCGTCCGCCTGCGCGAGCGCGACGCCACCGTCGCGACGCTGGTCATGCTCGACAGCATCGTCTTCCCCGATGACATGCCGCCGCCACCGGTCCCGCGCATGCGCGATCTGCTCACCCACCTGCTCGGCGACGAACCCGAGGACGGCGATGCGCTGCCGGACCTCACGGCGGACGAGGCTGCCGACGAATTAGCCGCCGCGGCAGCGTCTTTCGGTACCGGCCTCACAGCCGAGCAGCTCACCCGCCTGCATCGCGGCTACGTCGACGGCGTGCGCCTGTCCCACGGCTATCGCCCCGATGTCTTCGACGGTGACCTGCTGTACTTCTCGGCCACCCGCGGTGTCACCGAATCATTCGGGGCGGATATGTGGCGCCCGTACATCTCCCGCGCGCTCATCGAGCATCCCGTCGCCGCCACCCACGCCCAGTTGACCAACGCCGACGCCGTCGCGGTCATCGGCCCACTGCTCGCCGCCCATCTCGCGCGCGAGGACGCCGGATGAGCATCGGCGTCAACTGGTGCAATGTGTACGGGGATCCGCAGCGCTGGGAAGGGCAGGGCCCGGCGGCCGCGACGCTGGTGCGATGGGTGGACGATCACCTGCTGAAACCGCATGCCGGACTGGGCCGTCCGGGCCCGGTGTGCCCGTTCATGCGGCATACGACCACTCGGCAGCTGCTCTGGGCCGGCGCGGTCGCCGGCACGGACTGGTCGCCGGAGGGCATGCAGGAGGTAATGGACGACGCATTCGAGGTGTACGCGCGACTGCGGCGGGAAAACCCCATGGACTCCGGGGGTTTGACGCTTGTCACCCTCTTCCCGGAGCTGACCCGCTATGAGCTGATCGATGCCGTGCACCGGGCTCGTAAAACGCAGGTTGTCGCAGAAGGCTTGATGCTCGGCCAGTTCTATCCGGGCTGCACCGTCCCGGGACTGTGGAACAGCGACTTCCATCCCCTCGATGCCCCGGTACCGATGCTGGTGCTCCGCCCGATGATGAGCACCGACTTCCCGTTCCTGGTCGCCCGGACCGAGTGGCTCTACGCGTACTTCACGCGATTCGCACCGGACCTGCCGGGCCGGCTGCGCTGGGCGATTGCCGAGCGAATGCGAGTGGTCGGCCCGGAAGCGAGCGAGATCACCTCACTGCGCATGCATTCCGCAGGCGAACACGCGCGGTGATGACGGAAAACCGGCCTCTTACGGGGGATACTCCAATAATGCGTCGGCTATCGATTTGCCTTGCCACCCTGACCGCCGTATTAGCTGGACTAATGCCAGCAGTATCGGCCGCCGATCCTGGTGCCGGTTCGGCGATACTCGACGTCCGCCCACTGGGTGGCAGGCAGTACGAGGTCGACGTCTATTCACCGGCCATGAACAGGACGATCCCGGTGTGGATTTCGCACCCGGACGGCCCCGCTCCCGCGCTGTATCTGCTCAATGCCGTCGATGGCGGCGAGACCGGCGGCCCGTGGACGAATCGCACCGATGCCGCGCAGTTCTTCGCGGACAAGCAGGTCAATGTGATTCAGCCGATCGGCGGTCGCGCCTCCTTCTATACCGACTGGGCGGCCGATGATCCGGTGCTCGGCCGCAATAAGTGGTCCACCTTCCTCATCGACGAGTTGCCCGCGGCACTGTCGGGTCGTTTCGGCCTGACCGGCCGCAATGCGGTTGCGGGAACATCGATGTCGGCAACCTCCGCCCTGGATCTGGCGATCGAAGCGCCCGGCATGTATCAGGCGGTCGGCGCCTTCAGCGGCTGCTCGGGCACCAGTGACCCGCTCTCTGCCGCCGTCGTACGCTCCGAGCTGCAGCTGTTCGGCGCGAACGCCGACAATATGTGGGGCGGACCCGGCGCCCCGGCCTGGGCGGCGCACGATGCGGTGCTCAATGCCGACCGGCTGCGCGGTGTGGCGCTCTACATTTCGGCGGGCAATGGTCTCCCCGGTGTGCACGACACCCTCTCCGACCCGTCGATCGGCGGCGATGCCGGCCGGTTGGCCGACCGCCTCGCGGTGGGCGGCAGCATGGAATCGGTGGTGCACGGCTGCGCGGCCGCCCTGGCAGGCCGGCTCGCCTCGCTCGGCATCCCGGCCACCGCGGTCTTCCGCAACGGCACCCATGCCTGGCCCTACTGGCAGGACGACCTGCACGACTCCTGGCCGGTATTCGCCGCCGCCCTCGGCGTCTAGCCACAGCCGTCCGGGGGTCGCAGGCGGGGATGACGTCGGTCGCTCGTGCGGCTGGAAGGTCGTAGGCTGGTTGATGAAGCAGCAAGATCATCGATGCCGGGGTGGGCGGTGCGAGCCAACGGACTCCCGGAGGCAACAGGAGGAAGCATGGCACTCGGATCAGTTTTGGGACAGGCTGCGCGCGGCATGAACGGTGTGATCGTCAAGCTGATCGACGCGCCCGTGATCGGGCCGCTGCTGGGCCGCGGTTTTGTGGTCATCAGCTACGTCGGCCGGCGCTCCGGCAAGACCTTCAGCACCCCGGTCAACTACTGGCGATCGGGTGACACGCTCACCATCGGTGTCGCCATGGCGGATTCGAAGTCGTGGTGGCGCAATTTCCTCGGCGAGGGCGGCCCGATCTCCTTGCACCTCAACGGTTCCGACCGCACCGGGCACGCGATCGCCAATCGCGACGACAAGGGCCGGGTAACGGTGAAAGTGAAGCTGGACGCCGCGAACTGATTCAGTGGGTCGTGCTCACTGCCGAACTCGGCTCGCCAGGAAGTCGTTGAGGGCCGCCCACATCTGCGGATTGAGCTGGGTGTGGGTGCCGGTGCCGACGACGCTCCGGAAGTCGACGCCATTGCCGGCGAACTGGGCAACCAGGGCGGCGTGCAGCGGCGAGGGCACACTGGTGTCGGTGGCATTGAGCAGCAAGAGGATCGGCCTGTTGTAGCCATTGGTCGGCACGGCCATATAGCTGTCCACCGCCCCGAGCAGCGGGCCGTCGGAGAGCGGCCTGCTCAGCAGTTGGCCGATGCCCAGATCGCTGAGGGTGGCATTGATCTGCGGCTGGCACATGGTCCCGATCCGATCGAGCACGGAATGACCCAGCAGCGTCAGATAACTGTCGACGGTGGCGTCGGGACGTGCGGCGCGCAGCCCGGCCAGAATGTCGGTGAGGTAGCCGACCGTTTCGGCGGTGCCGGGTATAGCCGGAGTGCTGGGCCCGGCGATCGCGAGCGCCTTCTCTACATCGGATTCGGGATCGATGGCGATGGTGCCGCGGAAGTCGAGATCGGGTGAGTAGGTAGCTTGCAGGTGGCTGGTGCTCAAGGCGGCCTGGCCGCCCTGCGAGAGCCCGAGTACCGCCCAGGTCCCCGAGAGCTCGGGGCGGGCGGCTCGGGCCGCGCGCACCATATCGATGGTGGCGGTCGCCTCGCTCTGCAGTTCCAGGTACGGATGCGGCCCGGTGTCGTACAACCCGAGCCCGAGATAGTCGGGAGCCACCACCGCGTACCCCTGGGAGACCAGGGATCGCATGATGGTGTCCTCGTCGGCGATGAAGTGGTCGTACGGCGCGGTGCTCGGATCGGATTTACCGCCGCACCCCATGCCCAGACCGGTGGTTCCGTGATCGAATGCGACTATCGGCCAACCACTTTCGGGCGCCGGTCCGGCCGGGACGAACAGTGCGCCGCTGGCCTGCTTCGGTGCGCCGTCGGAACCGGCCATCCAGTATCGGACAACCGATCCGCCGGGGATCCCATGGAAGCCATCGGATTGCGATTCGGCCGAGATCAATGTCCCGGGCGGATCCGCGGCCGCCGGCCCGGCATCGAAGGCGACGGCCATACTCGCCGACGCGGTGGCCGCGACCACGGCGCCGGTCCATTTGCGAAGCCCGCGCATCGAAGACCCTCCTGAATCGCCAGGCGCAACCGTGCAGTATTTGCTGACTATTCGCCAACCCTGTCGGCATTGCAAGGTGACCCGGCACACCGGAGGTCGCTCGGCAGGTCGGCTCGGCCTCAGAAGAGCCGGAAGCCCGCTCCGGCGCCGCCGTGCTGATCGATACTGGTCAGGACATTGCCGATGCCCGTGGAGAGGTCGGGCTCGTGCACGGGGTCGGCGGGGTTGGTGCAGGAGGGCATCTGCAGCACCACGCTGCCGAGGTCCAGTAATTGCCCGGCGATGACCATGCCGACCAGTCGGTCGCCTACCAGTACCGGCGCTCCCGAGTCGCCGTGATCGGCGCACACATGACTGCTGAATCCCTCCGGCAGCGTCTGCCAGACCGGGCCGCAGGTGAACCCGGTGGTGCGCCCGTTCTTGCACACCGTCTCCAAAAGTCCCGGCGGCGAACCGATTCCATTCACCACGCTCTGCGTGATCTGCCGCACCGGAACGACCTTGTCCGGATCGAGCTCGATGACCGCCCAGTCCCAATAGTCGTCGACCTCGGCAACCCTGCCGATGACACCGGTGCGCACCGACCCCTCCGACCACACCGAGGCGCCGACATCGCCGCAGTGTCCGGCGGTCACCGCGACCAGTCGATTTCCGCCGTCGAATCCGATGGCGGTCACCGTGCACAGTGCGTAGAGCTGGGGATCTTCGGTGCTGATGGCGATACCGGAGCCACCGCCCAGCACGGCGGGACCGTCTGCCGCGGCCGTCCCGGGTGTCAGCCCGAGGGCGAAAATCGAAGCGGCGGAGATCAATCCGATACTGGTCAGGATTCTGCCGAGCGCCAACATGTCGAACCTCCCGTAGGGGAAGTCGTGCGGATGGGCTGGAACCGAACAAGTCAAACACACCGATCGGCCTCTTTTGTGGCGAATGTCGGTTTCATGCCGATGAGCGGCCCGTCTGTTCGAGCGGGTGGGTGTTGGACGCCGATATTTCGGAGGGCGGAAGTGCTGAGCGCAAGTTGTGCGGGGCTCCTGCGGTCGCACTTAGTGTGATCGGAAAGGCACCCGAGACGAGGGTTGTGAATTGCCATGACATTTGAGACAACTGCTCTGCCGCGCAGCGCGGTAATGCATATCGGTCAGGTACGGCATCGGAACGGTGAACACGGGCCGGGGTATCTGCATCGCGGCGACCAGATGGACGTCGGTGTACTGCGACTGCGACCCGGCGATTCGACCGTGAACCATTTCCATTTGCGGCTGGACGAGATATTCCTGGTACTCGAGGGATCGGCCGCAATGTGGCTCGGTACTCGCCAACGGGTCGAGATCGAGGTGGGCGAGAGTTATTTTTCGCCCGCCGGTGAATATCACTACTTCCGCAATGAGGGCACGGGCTTGTTTCGTGCGCTGTTCGTGAAGTCGCCGTTCGATCCGTCGGATACCAATGAGGTGCCGTGGTCGCCGGAGGATGGGCCATTGTCGGAAGCACAATTGCAGGCGCATCGCAGCCGGGTGGCCTGGGAAAGAGAAGATCCAGCAGCAGACCGGGCAGTCTCCTGACCTTCGGCTCATGGATGGTACGGTTCCGTCCCGCGGAGGGTGGCCGTGCGAAGGGGGGTCTTCATGAGCGAAAGGACACTGTCACGTGCAGGTCGTTGTGCGTGCGCTGCGGGTACTCAGTGCGCTGAGTACCAAAGGCGGAGGAGTTACATTGCAGGAACTCCACGAGGATCTGGACATCCCGGTCGGGAGTCTGCATCGCGTGCTGTCCATCCTCATGCAGGAGAACTTCATCACCCGGTCTCCCGCGAACAAGCGGTATTTCATCGGCCCGGCCGCGCGCCGGCTGGGGGAAGCGGCCTCGCGGCAGACCCAATTACTGATCACCCCGCACCGCGCGGTCGTCAAGGCCGCGCAGGTCAGCGGGGAGACAATCTTCTTGACCGAACTGATCGGAGCGCGCGCGGTCTGTGTGGCGCTCGTGGAGGGTCGTCATCCGCTGCGCCTGTTCGTGCGGATCGGACAGGACATGCCCCTGCACGCCGCGGCGTCCAGCCGTGCGCTGCTAGCCTATCTGCCCACCGCCGACGCGCGAAAGCTGTTGCAGGCGTATCCACTTGACGCATTCACCCCGGAGACGCCGACCACGGTCGATGAGGTGATCGAACACCTCGAGGTGGTCCGCGAGCGCGGCTACGACATCTGCGATGATGAACTCGATCGTGGCGTCTGGGCGGTGTCCGCGCCGGTCTTCGCCTCCACCGGATCGGCCGCGGCAAGCGTGACCCTGGCCGCGGCCGGGGGCCGGATCCAAGATCCGGCCGCCCGCGAAGCGGCCGTGCAGACGGTGCTGGCCGCCGCGCGTGAGATGTCCACCGAGCTCGGATTCGCCGGCGAGGACGTCGTGGACCCGGACGAATGACCTCGCTGGAGGGTGTGACGCTGGGTAATGTTCGCCTGCTCGGCGGCCCGCCCGCCGATCTTGTGCTCCGCGACGGACGCATTGCCGCGATCCGGGAGCCCACGGCCGCCGCGGGCCGGATCGACTGCGCAGGGCTGGTTGCCCTGCCTGCCTTCGTAGACCTGCACACGCACCTGCGAGAACCCGGCGGCGAGGATGCCGAGACCATCGCCTCCGGTACCCGTGCCGCCGCTTACGGCGGATTCTCGGACGTCTTCGCCATGGCCAACTGTGATCCGGTGACCGACACGCCCGGCCGCATCCGGTATGTGCTCGACACCGCGGCGCGCACCGCTACCGCGCGGGTACACGCGGTGGGCGCCATCACCACCGGATTGGCGGGCGAACAGCTTGCGCCCCTGCGCGATATGGCCGCCGCCGGCGCGCGCATGTTCTCCGACGACGGCAGGTGTGTCGACAATCCGGCACTGGTGCGGGCCGCGCTCGTCGCCGCCCGCGAGACCGGCACGGTGATCGCGCAGCACGCCCAGTGCCGGCACCTGGTCGGGGACGGTCAGATCAATGCCGGGTACGCGGCCGAGCACACCGGATTCCCGGGCTGGCCGGGTGTCGGCGAGGAGACCGTTGTCGCGCGCGATGTGGTGCTCGCCGCGGATACCGGTGCGCCACTGCATATCTGCCACGTTTCGACCGCGCGCACGGTCGCGGTCGTCCGGTGGGCCAAGGCGCAGGGCTGGCCGGTCACGGCCGAGGTCACCCCGCACCATCTGCTGCTCACCGACCGGCAGGCCGCCACCGCGGACACCGTGTACAAGGTCAACCCGCCACTGCGGTCGGCGGAGGATGTGGCCGCTGTGCGCGTCGCGCTACTGGACGGCACCATCGACGCGGTCGCGACCGATCATGCGCCGCACACCGCCGCACGCAAGGCCGCCGACTGGTGTGGTGCTGCCTTCGGCATGACCGGGCTGGAGACCGCCCTCGCCGTTGTCGCCGAGGTGTTCGGGAACGAGCCGGACTGGGCGCTGATCGCACAGCGCATGTCGCACAACCCCGCTCGGATCGGTGGCATCGGCGCATTCGCCGGCCGGCCATTGCGGGCCGGCGAGCCCGCCACTTTCACTCTCATCGATACCGCGGCGAATTGGACCGTTGATCCCGCCCTGGGCATCAGCCGTTCGCACAACAGCCCGATGCGCGGCCTGCGATTCCGGCATCGGCCGGTCGCCACCGTCGTCGACGGCCACCTCACGGCGAATCTGCTGCCGCACTTGCCGCCGGTCTAGCGCGAAAGCGGTATCTCACTGCGCAACCGTGCGCCGGATTTCCATTCCGCGAGTAGCCGGATTGACCGGACTAAGGCGCAGCGGGTCAACTTTCAGCTATGGACATTGCACGGATGGACATTGCACGTTGGGCCGCACGGTATGCCGGGTGACGGCGTGCTGATCGGCGGGGCCGGTACGGGATTCAGCCAGCCGCACGAGCACCGCAGAGTGGAGCTGGGCCGCGATATCGTCAGCGCCGCCTACATTCGCGGTGACTTCGTACTCAGCTCGGGCGGACGCAGCAGCTACTACTTCGACAAATACCTGTTCGAAACCAAGCCGACGATTCTGCGCAGGCTCGCCTCATTTCTCGCAGAGATGGTGCCCAGTGGCATCGACCGGCTCGCCGGACCGGAACTGGGAGCAGTGGCCCTGGTGACGGCGCTCTCGCTGGAGACGGGCATCCCGTTCGTCATCGTCCGCAAGGGTTCGAAGGGCTACGGCACCTCCCGGCTCGTGGAAGGTGAACTGCACGAGGGCGAACGGCTGCTGATCGTGGAGGACGTGATCAGCACCGGCTCCGAGGCGCTCAATGCGGCCACCAAGGTGCGGCAGGCCGGGGCGGATGTGCGGGGCATCCTCGCCGTCATCGACCGCGAACAGGGTGGCGCCGAAAACATTGCGGCCGCGGGGTTCCGGATGGAAGCCCTGTATCGACTGAGCGATCTGCCGGTCTGAGGAGAAACCGATGAACGTGAGAGAACTCTTGTCCCAGGGCGGCATGCTGGACGCCGGCATCCTCGCCGGAGACGACATCAACTGGTCGAAGTACAACGCCGCGATCGATCCCGGTGGCGCCGAGCAACTCGGCATCGCGCTGGCCGCCGAGCTCGCACCCGCCGCACCCGAGGTCGTGCTGGTGTGGGAGTCCGCGGAGGATCTGGTGCTCGGGCACATCGTGGCCAGGGAGCTCGGCGTGGCCGTGGTGCGCGCCTACGATTTCGACGGGCTCGTGCGCTACGTGGGCTCGTTCCCCGACCGCCCGCGTGTGGCGCTGCTCGCCGACGCTTTCCAGGACGCCTTCGTCCTGCGGGCCCTCAATTCGCTGGTGGCACAACAGGGTGGCACCGTCATCGCGACCGCGGCACTGGTGCCGACGCCCGCGGTCGACGGCGATCCGACCGCGCGCACGCTGCTCGGCGGCGCACTCACGAACGAAGGGGTCGCCGGGTGATGTCGGCAGCGGAACTGGCCGGCCACGACCTCGACGAGGCGGCGGTCGCGGCCCGAATCGGAGTCATGCTCGAGGAACTGGCGGCGCTCACCGAGCCCGGTCCGGGAGTCACCCGGCTGGCCTACACGCCGACCGAACGGCGGGCGCACGACCTGGTCGCCTCCTGGCTGCGCGAGGCCGGTCTCACGGTATCGGTCGATGCGGCGGGTAATACGATCGCCGAACTCGCGGGCACCGAACCCGGATTGCCGGCCATCGGCACCGGTTCACACCTGGACAGCGTCCGCTCGGGCGGGCGCTTCGACGGTATCGCGGGTGTGGTCGCCGCCGTCGAAGTCGTACGGGCACTGGCGGATTCGGGTACACCGCTGCGGCATCCGGTGCGGGTCGTTGCCTTCGCCGCCGAAGAGGGCGCCCGGTTCGGCCAGTCGTGTATCGGCAGCAAGGCCGTGGCCGGACTGCTCGACGAGGAGCAGGTGGCCGGACTGCGCGATGCCGACGGGATCTCGCTCGCCGACGCGATGATCTCGGTCGGACTGGCGCCGTCCCGGCTGCGCGAGGCGCGCTGGCAGCCCGAGGACTGGGCGGCGTTCCTGGAACTGCATGTCGAGCAGGGCGCGATCCTCGGCGAACAGGGACTGCCCATCGGAATCGTCGATCTCGTCTCCGGCAGCACCCGGCTGCTGATCGAATGCCGGGGCCGCGCCACCCACAGCGGCAGTACGCCGATGGCGGGCCGGGCCGATGCTCTCGCCGCGGCCGCGGAGATCATCCTGGACGCCGAAGCGATAGCGCACGATCCGCGGCATCACGGAACCCGTTGCACCGTGGGAAGACTCGAAGTGCTTCCCGGCTCTACCACGACCATCCCCGGACTCACCCGCTTGACCCTGGATGTGCGCGACGTCGACAGCGACCGGCAGCGGGATACGGCCACCGAACTGGCGCGGCGCGCGCAGGTGGCCTGCGATCGGCGGGGCGTCGGCGTCTCCTTCACACTGATCGGCGACGCGTCGCCGGTGGTGCTGCCGGTCTGGGTCCGGCAGGCCGTTTCGGAGGCCTGCGCGGAAACCGGTGCGCGATACCGGGTGATGAGCAGCGGTGCGAGCCACGACTGCCAGATGGTGAATCATGTGGTGCCCGCCGGACTGCTGTTCGTGCCCAGCCGCGGCGGGCTGTCCCATGTGCCGGAGGAGTGGACCAGCACCACCGATCTCGCGTACGGGGCGGGCGTGCTGCTGGGGGCGCTGCGGCGGATCGACCGGACTCTGAGCAGTCTGGCGGACGTAGCCGGCGACAGCGAAGCGGCCACACCGTGACAGCCGCGAATGCACCGCGGCGGTGGCCGTTCTGGTCGGCCGCCGCCGCGACGCGGGTCGCGGCGCTCGTCACCGAGCCGGATGGACTCAAATCGTGGCCGCACCCCGAGATCAAGGGCCTGGAGAAGAAGTTCGCGGCATTGCACGGCGCCCGCTACGGGCTCTTCCTCAACTCGGGCACCTCGGCACTGGCGGCCGCCTATTTCGGGCTCGGGCTGCTGCCCGGCGACGAGGTCCTGGTGCCTGCCAACACCTTTCTGGCGACGGTGACCCCACTGTTCGCCTGCAATCTGGTGCCGGTGCTGTGTGATGCGGACCCGGTGACCGGGCTGCTCGACCTCGCGGACGCCCGCCGCCGGATCGGCCCGCGCACCCGGGCGATCGCGGTCACCCACCTGTGGGGCACCCCGATGGACCCGATCGCATTGCGCGCCTTCGCCACCGAGTACTCGCTCGCGGTGGTCGAGGACTGTTCGCACGGGCACGGCACCCGCACCGTGGCGGGCCCGGTGGGAGGCGACGCCGATGCGGCCGCGTTCAGCATGGGGGCCGCGAAGACCGTCACCGGCGGCACCGGCGGCATGCTGCTGACCTCCCGGCAGGATGTGTACGAACGCGCAATACTGCTGGGGCTTCCTATGAAACGCGCGGTCACCGACGTCACGCTGCCGCAGCACGAGGGACTTGCCGCCACCGGGCTGGGCGCCAATCTGCGCGGCAATCCGATGTGTGCGGTGCTGGCGGCCGACCACCTGGACCGCCTGCCCGAAATCCTCGCCACCAAGAACGCCAATCTGCGGGTGCTCGAAGAGCTGCTGGCGGAGTCCTCCGTGCTCGCACCGCCGGCTCGGCCCGAATACTGGACCGCCGGAACGCGATTCGGATTCAAGGCCGCTGTCCGGCCCGAGCTGATCGGGCAGATCGACCGGAACGCGGTGGTCGCCTACTTGAAGACGCACGGTGCACCGGTGAGCGGTGCGCCCGGACCACTTCTGCACCGGCGCAGGCTCTTTCATGATCGTTCCGCGCTGACCGGCTATCACCCCGGCCGCCCGGCCGTCGAACTCGATGTCGACCCCGAGGGTTATCCGGCCGCCGATCGGATTCAGGAGGCCATGGTGACCGTCGACGCCGAGCTGCTGCACGAGCCCGCGCCCGCACTGTTGCGGACCTTCGCCAGGGCGCTGGCCGGACTGGACCGCGAACTCGACCGCTTGGTCCTCGCGCACGGAGTGTGGACATGATCAGCACCGATCGAGTCGCGACCACCGAATTCGGGTTGCGCACGTCCGCTGCATTCGAGCTGCGCCCGGAAGACCATCCCCGCGAATGGCCCTGGTACTCACCGGAAACCGTTGATCGGATCGCCGAGCTGACCGCGCGGGGGAGGGTTTTCGACTACGGTCACGGACCCGAGATCGCCGAACTGGAATCCGCGTTCGCCACCGCGCACGGCCGCCGATTCGCGGTGGCCGCCAACAGCGGCACCAGCGCGCTGTTCGAAGCCTTTCACGGGCTGAACCTGCAGCCCGGCGACGAGGTCGTGGTGCCGACCTTCACCTTCCTCGCCAGCGCCTCACCGCTGCTGCTGCTCGGCGCGGTGCCGGTGCTCGCCGATGCCGGCGACGCCGCGGGCAATGTCACCGCGGACACTCTCGCCGCGGCGCTGACCCGGCGTACCGCGGCCATTGTGGTCACCCACCTGTTCGGCGAACCGGTCGATATCGGACCCATTGTGGCGCTGGCCCGACGCGAGGGCCTGGCCCTGGTGGAGGATTGCTCGCACGCCCACGGCGCGCACTACGCCGACGGCAGACCGGTCGGCACCGCGGGCGATGTGGCCGTGTACAGCATCGGCGCACACAAGACGGTGACCGGCGGCCTCGGCGGCGTGCTGCTCACCGACGACGAGGACATCCACGACAATGCCGTGCTGCTGGGTAGTTTCAAACAGCGCAGCCGGCTGACCATCGCGCGGCCGGAGGTGCGCGCGCTGGCCGATATCGGGCTGGGCGGCAATCTGCGGATTTCCCCGCCGGCCGCGCTACTCGCCGCCGCCCATCTGGCCGAACTCGAGGAGATCGTCGCGGTGAAGCAGCGCAACGCATCCCGGCTCGAGTCCGTGCTGACCGGGTTCGCGGGGGTCCGTGCCGTGCCGACGGCGCCGCAGGCCGACCGGGGCGGCCGCTACGGCGTGCATGTGGAGCTCGATCCGGCCGTATCCCGTGCCGACGCGCTCGCCCGGCTCACCGCGCGCGGACTGCTCGTGAGTCCGCCGCAAACCCAGCTGCTGCACCGCAGTTCGCTCTTCCAAGGGGTCCGTCCGCCGCGGCAGCTGTACTCCGAACACGTGTGGCGGCGCGCATTCGCGTACCGGCACCACGACTTTCCGGTCGCGTCCGGGCTGCACGACCGCTGGGTCGCGCTACCGGCGACGCGTCTGCACGGCGACGCTGATCGGATGATCGACGACTATGCCGAGATCTGGGGTCAGGTCTGGGCGGAAATGGGGCTGTGATGATCGAATCAGTCTGTGAAGCAGCCGATTCCGTGTCGGTCGATACGCCGCTGGTGTTGAGCGACCGTGGTCTGCACACGCTGACCGCCGATCCGCGCCCACTGCTGGCCGCGGTAGCCCCGGGGTCACGCCTGGTGGGCGTCGGCCCGGGCGGGGTGCTCGTGGGCGCGGTACTGGCCGCGCTGTCTCGTCGCGATTTCGCCTTCTATCGGCGGCAACGCAAGGGGCACGGCACCCGGCAGCACATCGAGGGGCGCCACGGCGGTGGCCAGTGGACCGTGGTGCACTGCGGTGCCACCGATCCGGACCTGCTCCGGGCGGCCGGTATGGACGTGGTCGCGGAGATCCGGGTGACTCGCGAAGAGGGAACGGGTGCTGCCGGATTCATCCTGCCGGAGCCGGAATGCGCACCGGCCGAGCCGGTTTCCCTGGCCGACTCCGTGGAGTTGCTCACCGGGTCGGAATTCGTGCGGTCCTCCGGAGAACGCGTCGACCACTACTTCGAAACCCTGGCCGCGGCACACACTTACGACGTAGCGGCTCTGTTCGCCGACACCCTGGGCGGGCGTCCCGACCTGGTGGCGGGCGTGATGTGGGGCGGCTGCTACCTGGCCGCGGTCGCCGCCACCCGGAGGGGGGCGCAGCTGACCCTCGTCGATCCCGATGGACTCGATCCGGCCGCCGCCCTCGGGCCCGGCATCGGTTCGGTCGCGTTTCTCGACGATCTGGTCAACTCCGGCACGGACTTCCGCCGCTGCGAACGGCTCGCGGCCCATACCGGGGCGCGCGCCACCTTCCACGCGCTCTACAGTCCGCACGCCCGGGCGGACGTCGACCGCCATCCGGTCGCCATCGGACACCGGTTGGTTCGCTCATGACGTACACCCTCGCCGCCGACGGCTGGGATGTGCCGGTGCCGATACACGTGCGCGCACCCGGCGGTCCGGCCGCACAGGTCGTCCTGATGTTCCACCACCGCACCGGTCTCGATGCGTTCACCGAGGACGCCGCCGCCCGGCTCACCGCGACCGGCGCGCTGGTCGTCATCCCCGAACTCTTCGCGGGCATGCCCGCGGGACTCGAGCCCGACGAGTACAAATCCCGGTTGCACGACGATCCGGTGATCGACCTGACCCGCATGCTGGTCGCCGACACCGGAACCCGATTCGGGCTCGGGCGGCCCGCGGCGATCGGCTTCTGCCTGGGCGGGCGGCTCGCGCTGCTGGCCGCGGCGGCCGATACCGGAGTGCGGCGCGCCAGCTGCTTCTACGGTGGCGCAACGCAAGTCGGCTGGCACAGCCCGCTGTCCCCGATCGACCGGCTGGCCGGCGGCGGCGGAGTTCCCGTTCAACTACATCGGGGCAACCGGGACTCCGCGGTCACCGCGGAGTCCGAGCTGGCGGCCGTGCAGGCCGCCGACGCGACCGGAACACCGCTGGAAGCCTGCGTCTACGCGGGCGCGCGGCACGCCTTCTGCAATGCGTCCGATCCGCTCCGGTATCACTCGTATGCCACCGAGCGCGCCTGGGCGAACGCACTGAGCTTCCTGGCGATGGAAGAGGTGCTCGCATGATGTCGATCGGCGTGTTCGGCGGGTTCTCGGCGGGGGAAGGCGAGCAATACCGCACTGCCGCACGCGAATTGGGCACCCTCATCGGGCAGGGCGGGCACCGGCTGGTCTACGGCGGCGGCCGCGGCGGTCTCATGGGTGAGGTCGCCGCGGCGACCCTGGCCGCCGGGGGCACCGCGCTGGGCGTGATTCCCGAATTCCTGGTGGCGCGCGATCGGATTGCGCACACGCCGATACATCCGGTCGTCCACACCCCGGATCTGTTCGAGCGCAAGCGGATCATGATCGCCGAATCGGACTGCTTCGTGGCACTGCCCGGCGGGTACGGCACTCTCGACGAAGTGCTCGACGTGGTGGCGATGCGAGCGCTCGGCGTGCTGTCGGCGCCGCTGGTATTGCTCGATATCGACGGGGCGTGGCAGGGGTTCCTCACGGTGACCGGAGATCTCCGGAGCCGGGGATTCATTCGCCGCGATCCGGGATTCCAGCTCGCGGATACCGCGGCCGCCGCCTTCACGCACCTCGCGAGCCTGCACCCGGTGTCCTGATCATTCGGTGCGAGCGAACGGACGGGCATGCTGGATCTGAGCGGAACTCCATCGCCCTGGCCCGGTGATATCGAGGCACTGTGGTCCGATGCCGCTGCCACACAGGATATTTCGGCTGCCGACGGTCCGGACGCGTGGCGTGCGACAGTCGCCGCGATGCTCGGAGCGGGATCCGGCGATCGCCTGCAGATCACGGCGGGAGTGCGCCCGGTCGTCGCGGCGTTCGCGGATCTGGGGCGCACGGTACTGCTCGAGGGGCCGACCTTCGCCGGAGTCCGGCGGGCGTTCGAGCGCGCCGGACGCCCGGTCACGATCGCACAGCTGGACGAACTGCTGCGGCAGGCGAAACCTGCTGCCCGCACCCTGATCTGGCTGACCTCGCCGGGGCGGAATCCCGACGGCTGGACGGCCGGGCCCGAATTCGTCACCGAGCTCGAAGGATTCATCGCCGACGGGGGACTGGTCGTGCAGAACGAGACCTACCGCTGGCACGGCCCGCCGGCGCCGCCCGTCCCCGGCGCCGTCCGCATCGGCTCGCTCGCGAAAGTCGCTGGACCGCACCGGAATATCGGCTGGCTGCTCGGCAGTCCCGAGGTGACGCCGACCGCATCCCGGATCGTATCCGCCCCGGGTCGGGAAGTGCAGGCGCACTGGGCGAGATTCGCCGCGGCCGGCGGGCTGGATCTACTTGCCCGCCGTGCCCGGGCTGTCGCGGCGACGACCGGACGGGCACGTTCGGCCATCGCGGGCGGAGATGTTCAGGCCGCGTGGCACGGCGCCTCCTTCCTGCTCCGGATTCCCGGGGCGGACGCGGCGGCGGTGCTCGAGCGCGCGGGCGTCAAGGCCGGACCGGGCCCGGCCTTTCACGCGGCCTCCGATACCGCGCGGCTCTGCTTTCTGGGATGCGACGCCGATTGTGCGCACGATGCCCAACTCGCCCGGCTCGCCGAGAGATTGGGCGCCCGCATCGCCGGTTGCTCCGGATGACCGCCATCGATAATCAGGCGCCGCTTTTCCATTTCCCGATCCGAATTTCGTTCCGCCGCGCGTTCACCACCGGCCGGTATTAGTGTCGAATGCACCGCGCTGACGTATTCGGAGCCCTCCGGAATTGCCGCCCCAGCCTTCGGTCGATGCTGCCGCAGATTTTCGTCAGGCGGAAGAATTTGATTCGGAGGAGTCATGCAAGACGTCATTCAGGAAAAGGAGCAGGCCGCGGTATTGGCTCTCGGCCTCGTGCTGCCCGGCTGCGATCTCGCCACGAGCAACGCCGCGCTCGCCGTGCTGGGACCGGAGAAATCGGCGGAACTGCTCATCCGCCACAAGGTCAGCCGCATAGCCCGTGCCCGCCTGGCCGGACTCGGCGCGGACCCGGTCGCTGCGGCCACGGCCCAACTGCTCGCCGACTACATCGAACCGATCGATATCCGGTTCCTCGGCAGCGGCGAACTGCTCGACCTGGTGGCCCGGGTGGCCGCCGAGGGCGGCTTCGGAGTGCGGCGGATGAAAGGATTCAGTCAGCGCGACCGCTACCCGCAGGGGCTGATCCGCGATGTCGGCGATATCGATCTGCTGGTCGCCGATTACGACGCGGCCTGGCTGCTCGCCGAGGCGTTCCTGGATCGCGGATACATCTATCCGCCACACGAATTGCCGTGGTTCAAGGGCGATCTCACGGGTGGTCTCTACGGTCAGGTCCGCCTGATCAGCCCCGGCCGGGTGGAACTGCCGATCGATATCCACGTCGGCCCCTATTCGGTGCGGCACTGCGGGCTCATGCCGATGCGCACCGATCTCACCGCGCACATCGGCGGCGAGCCGCTGCCGCCGGTCGATCCGATCGACGACTTCTGCTGTGTCATAGGCAATGCCGCCGGCGATTGCTTCATCGATGCCAAAACCGTGAACGACATTGTGCTTGCGCTGCGGGCACATCCAGATCCGGAGGCGCTGCGCGCCGCCGTCCACCCCACGCTGGACGCCGCCGCCCTGCTGCCCTTCTTCGCGACCTGCCTGGACCGGGTACACGCGCTCTGCGCCCCGGACCCGGCCTTGTCGGCAGCCCTGGACCTGTTGCGTCCCGATGTGGAGCCCGAGCCGCAGCCACCGCTCGCCGCGCCCAATGCGGACCATCGCATCGAGGTGACGATCGCGCACGCCGGATTCGCGGCCGAACGTGTCCCAGGTTCGTCCCCCGCGCTCACCGCGGCGATCGTCGAAGGTGCGCGCCGCGCCTACAGTTCGCCGTCGCCGCTGCTGGTGACGGAGTTGCCCTATGACGACTCCCGGCGCGCCCTCCCGCAATTGGTGCGCTGGAACTGCGTCCGGCTCGTACCGCTGACCAGCACACCCGCGTTCGCCGCACACGCCTTCCGATTGGCCGGGCGCACCGTGGTGCTCGCGACGCCGGAGGGGCAACTCGTGGATGCCGGAGCGGCCGGGCAATTCGTGCCCACCGTCGACTTCGTGCTGCCCTCCGGTCTGGTCGGCACACCGTGAATTGGAAATACGGTCCATGATCTCTCGAATTCACTTCGGTGAATGCAGATATCGGAAAGCGCGGTCACCGAATATTGACCACATTGTCGCCATCGTGATGAACTCCTTGGGCAACCCCGATTGCGGGGTTGACAACATCGGACAAGCGTCTTCCGATGTTCAATCTCTCGGGCCCACATGGCCATTCACTTATCGAGAGGAGGGTAACCATGGATCGCAATCACGCCGTAGGCCTGCGTCCGCAGCTGGACAAGGTCGTCGTTCGCACCGGCAAGTAGTGGTGTAAGCCAGGTGCCGCACCATGCGGCACCTGGCTCCACGTCACACCCTCTCCCTCAGAAACGGGATCGTCGTGACCGAAGCACTCCAGACCATCCGCCGCACCCCCGCGCTCGTCGATCACGAATCATATTTGCGCACAACCAGTCTGTGCTTCGCGCTCGGCCACGGCGCCCGGCACGACCCGCACGGCGCGGCGGGGACCACGCACATGCTCGAACACCTGCTGATGTCCGCTCCGCTCGCGGACGGCATTTCCGTGGCACAGCACATCGAGCGTCTGGGCGGCAGCTGTAATGCCACGACCGGACCGGAGTCGCTGGTCGTGCACGCGCAGGTACTCGATCAGGATGCGGAGCGGATCATCGAATTGCTCGGCGAGGCGCTGCTGCGCCCGCGGCTGAGCCAGGAATGCCTGGACTCCGAACGCCGGGTGGTACTGCAGGAGCTCACCGCGGCCGCGACCGATCCCGCCGATGCCGTCCAAGACGCCTTCCTAGCAAGGCTTTTCGCGACGCACCCGCTGGCATCACCCGTCGGAGGCCTCGCGGAGACCGTCTCGGGTATCGGCCTTGCCGACGTGCAGGACGCGTACACGCGCGCACTCGCCCTGGCGCCGCGGACCGTCGCCGTCGTCGGCGGCCTGTCGAAGGACCGAGTGATGACCGCTCTGGCCGGCAGTGGCCTGCTCGATATACCCAGCGCGGCAACGGAACCTCCGGAAGACGCAGCGCCCGGCCCGGTGGCGCCGGGTACCGACGAAGCCTGGCCCGATGAGTTCTGCTGGATGATGGTCGGCGGACGCGCACCCCGCGCGAGAGATCCCCGCAGGTTGACCTACACCGTGCTGGCACATCTACTGGGATCCAGCCCCGCCTCGCTGCTGTACGCACGGTTTCGGGGGCAGGAGGCGCTGGCCTATTACTTCAGTTCCTGGTCCCGCACCTACACCGACAGCGGGGCATGGCGCATGCTCGCAGGCTGCGAGCCCGGAAATGCCCCGCGACTGCTGTCCGCATTCCGGGAGGTATTGCACTGTGTAGCAGCAGGATCTACCGCCCCGGGTGATTTCGCCGCCGCAGTCCACCAGGCGGTGGTGGAGAAGGTGCTCGATGCCGAGTCGCCGCTCAACCGCGCCATCCGGCTCGCCTCCCGCGGCATCCTCGCCGACGATCGCTGGGATCCGGAACACGATATCGCCGCGCTGCGACAGGTGACCCCGGACCAGGTGGCCGAGGCCGCGGCCGAACTGGCTGCCGGTCTGGTGTCGGTGGTCCGTCCGGAGCGGTCGTGATCGGGCAGGCAGCGCTCGACGTGCCCGCCGCATATCTCGAAGCCGCGGAAACGGCAGGTCTGGTGCATCGACTGGGGGACCTGCCGGTAGTAGCCGGACTCCACGTGGATGCGTTGACCGGTGAAAACCAATGCCTCGTCGAGTACGCCGACCGTGCCCTGCTCACCGATATCCCGGGATTGCTCGATCAGCTGTTCCGCCGATTCCCCTCCTGCACTTCCACAGTCGTGCGCCTGCCCGCGGATATCGGACCGTCCCCGTACCTGGAACCGGTGATCAGCTATCTGCGGTTCCTGCCGGACCGATCCCGCACCGCCGCCACACCATCCGGTACCGCACTGCGAATTGCCTTGGACGACGGCAGCTTTGACGAACAGGTCCGGGCCTGGCTGGCTCAGGCGCTGATCGTCGCCCAGTCGGATCGCGGCAATGCCGCGGATGTGGACGCGGTCACCAGCGCCGTCACGGGCATCATGAGCGCTCCCGCCCGCCGCACCTGGACCGTGCATACCGCCGGCCGCCGGGAGCCGATCGGTCACGCGACCGCGCTGATCGACGCCTTCGATGATGTCACCGGCACCGCCTTCGTCGACCTCGTCGACATTCTGATCGACGATCCGGCACAGGTGCGCGCGGCGACGGCGGCGCTGGTCGACGCCTGCGCCGCCGAAGCCGGACGCTTGGGGCTGCCGATCATCGGAAACGTGTGTCATCCGAGCACATTCGAGGGTCGTGATCCGGCCGCCGAGACGATAACCAAGCTGTGCCGCCGTGGTTGGCGCCCGGTCTACCGGTATTGCTCCGCGCCACGCCCCGCCGGCGCGCGGCCGGCTTCCCGTGACTGAACAGGAGTTTCGTGTGCCTCCCGAACCGCGTGCCGGCGTCGCCGTCCAGCTTGACCTGATTCGTGAACTCATGGCGGTCGATCCCGGCCTCGGTGCCCGTGACCTGCTACTGGCCGCGCGTGACGCCCGTGGCGGACTCCCCGCGCTGGTGCTGTCCCTGGCCGCGCTCGAAGCGGTCCCGATGGGCACCGGCGCCCGTGACGAGCTGCGACGGCTGACCCGGCGCAGCGAGACCTACCGGCAGCTCGCGGACCGCATCGCGGACGCGACCGGTGCCCGTGTAGTGAAGGGCCCGTCCCTGGCGAGCTACTACCCGCCCGGCGTGCTGCGGTCGGTGGGTGATCTGGATATCGTCGTCTCGGACGAGCCGCAGCTGTGGCAGGTCTTGTCCCTGGTCCTCGACGCACACCCCGCCCACGAAGCGCTCTTCACCGAATTGCCCAGTGCGGCAGGCACCCAGCTGTACGCGTGTGTGCAATGGCCCGGGGAGGATCCGCTGCTGGATCGCGACTACCGGGTCGAAGTGAGCACCTTCGCCTTCGCGGGGGAGCCCGGGCTCGGCCCGATGCGGATCACGCTGCCCGCCGACCCCGCCGCGGCCGACCTGCTATCCCTCGCGGAGGAACGTTTCCAGCGTCCCTTCGGAATCCGGGACATGCTGGACCTGGCCCTGGTGCTCACCTCCGGGCGGGCGCCGGAACCGCGGCGGCTCGCCGAGATCGCCGCCGCGCATCGTCTCACGCCGGAACTGCTCGAATTGTGCGAGCGCACGGCCGCGTACCCGGCGCTGGCCGGAACGGTTCCCGCAGAACTGATTTCCGCCCTGCGGGAGTTCGCCGACGCCGAGCAGGCGCTGCGCTGCCCGGAGGTGCCCGAAGCCCCGGACGGTCCGCCCTGCTACGGAATGCAACTGACGACACCATTGCGCCGCGGCGCGGGAGATCGGTGCGAACGCCATAGGACCGGCTCCGAAGTTGTTGTCCGAACCCCGATCTCGGACTTCCTGATGGTCCCCGGTGCACTGGTGGACCCGGACGCGTATGAGCGAGCGCTCGCCTACCTGGCCACCCTGCGAACCTGGCCCGTGCGCTGCGCCACCACAACGAAGGGATGACCACCGTGCCGATTGTCGAAACGGACCGGCTCACCCGGATGTTCACCACGGCCGGTGGTCGCCGGATCACCGCGCTGGACAGTGTCACGCTGGCTGTCGAGCAGGGCGAAGTCGTCGGACTGCTCGGCCCCAATGGTGCCGGGAAGACGACTCTTTCGCGAATTCTCACTACGCTGCTGGTGCCGAGTTCGGGCACCGCCCACATTGCGGGCCACGACGTCGTGCGCGAACCCAAGGAGGTCCGGCGGCGCATCGGCCTGGTGCTCGGTGGCGATCGGGGTCTCTACGGCCGGTTGACCGCACGCCAGAATCTGTTGTACTGGGCGGCATTACAGCGACTGAGCAGCCGGGCGGCACGGCAGCGCACCGACGATCTGCTCGAGCGCCTGGGACTCACCGCCCGCAGCGAAGACCGGGTGGAAACGTTCTCCCGCGGCATGATTCAGCGGGTGCACCTGGCCCGGGCGCTGATCGGCGACCCCGAAGTATTGATCATGGACGAACCGACCAATGGCATGGATCCGCACGCGGCCGCCGGATTCCGCACGCTGGTACACGAACTGCGTGCGTCGGGAACAACCGTGCTGCTGGCCACGCACGATATGCACGAGGCCCAGGCGCTGTGCTCGCGACTGGCATTGATCGACCGCGGCCGGGTGCTGCGATGGGGCACAGCGGAAGCACTGCTGTCCGGACTGGGCTACGCCCGCATCGTGACGGCGCGCGGCGTCCCCGCGCGTGTCATCGCCGAAATCGCCCTGCTGCCTGCGCAATCCGAGGCCGGGCCGGATGAATCCCTCATTGTGCGGCCGCAGGACGAGGAGACGCTCAGCCTGGTGCTCGATCGGCTGGTGCAGGCGCGGGTGCAGCAGATCTCCGTCGAAGCGCCCGGCCTGACCGAGGTCTATCGCAGCATTATCGAGGATCGGGAGCTGACCGTCTGATGCTCACCGTGGCGCGGACCCAGTTCCTGCTCATCGCCCGATCGCCGCACCTGCTCGCGACGCTGGTCGTCATACCGCTCTACTCGCTGGTGTTCTTTTCGGTCCTCGCCAACCACCACCGGCCCGAACTCGCCACCACGGTGGCCTTCACGGCGTTTCTGATGAGCCTGTGGTCGCATGCGGTATTCGTGGCCGCCGAGGCCATCGACGACGATCGGCTGCAGGGCACGCTGGTGCTGGCCCTGCTCACGCCCGGGCGCTACGCCGGAGCCCTGACGGTGCGAATATTCACCACCACCGCGCTCGCCCTGCCGGTGCTGGCGGAGGTACTTCTCATCGGGCGCTGGGTGTTCGGGTTCGATATGCGCACCGCCGATACCGGGCTGTGCGCCGCGATCGCCGTGCTCATCACGCTCGGTGCGGCGGGCGGCGCCATAACGATCAGCGGACTGATGATCCTGGTGCGCGGCGCGCGCACCCTTCAGAACGCCCTGACCTACCCGTTCTATCTGCTCGGTGGCCTGATCGTGCCGGTCGGCACCCTGCCGCAGCCGATACCGGCCGTCTCCCGGATCTTCTTTCTCGCGCAGGGCGCGCAGCTACTGCGGGATGTGGCTGCCGGGTCGGCGGGCGCGGTCGGTGGCAGACTCGCCGGTTTGCTCGCCCTGGTCCTGCTGCAATCACTGCTCGGAATGCTGTTGCTGCGCAGGGTGCTTGCCTCCGTCCGGCACGGAAAGGTGCCCCTCGATGGCTGATCCAGTACGCGTGCAGCGCGCCGGCAGCGCGGTGGCCCGGCAGATCGCCTACGGAGTGATCAGCAGTTACCAGGACTATCGGGCCATGTTCACCTGGCGCTCGTGGGCAGGCGGCTGGCTGCTCCGGCTGATCTGCCAGGTCCTGTTCTTCGCCACCCTGGGCCGATTGCTCGGATCGGCTGCCGCGCAGGGCTATCTCGCCTTCGGCAATGCCGCGGTGCTCGGTCCGGTCGGGGCCCTCGGCGTGGTTTCCTCGACCGTGCGGGAACGGCGCCTGGGCACGCTGCAATTCCTGCTCATCACCCGCGCCGATCCCTTCCTGGTACTGGCTTCCCGTGGCCTGTACTGGGTTGCGGACGCGGTGGTCACCTCATCGATCGCCCTTGCCGTGGTGCCGGTACTGCTGCCGGTGCCGATGCACTGGGCCGCGTTTCCCGCGGTGCTCGGCATCGATGTGCTCACCACATTGAGTTGCTACTGTCTCGCCTTGTCGCTCACCGGTTTCAGCGTGGCGCGACCCGGCCTGCGGATGTACCTGACGATGGGCGTCACCATCACCCTGATGACGCTCGCCGGTGTCAGCACCCCTGCGCCAACCACTGGTTTCGCGGGGGGAGTGGCGGGTGTACTGCCACTCACACACGGCCTGCGGGCCATGCGCGCCCTGGCCGCAGGGGAGCCGACTCCGATAAAAGAGATCTTCGGCGAGGTCGCGGTGGCGCTGGCGTGGGCGGCGGTCGGCTATCTGGTGCTGACTCGCGCGCTGCGCAAGAAGGTGCGTTCGGGGTCCCTGACCGTCGGGTGAATTCGATGATATATCAAGATCACAATCATATTAGCTTGGTTAATTACCTGTAACTCGCGCCATGAATCGTGCAGAGGTTTTCCATTTCCCGATCCGGAAACAATCTGGTCGTGCGGTTTTCGGTTACCCGGCGTTAGTCTCGAATCCACCGGACTCACGTACTCGGAATTCGGTAATTCGGAGGCTTCATGCAATACGAGTGGATGGTCGTACCCGTCCCCGCTGTCGTCGACGGCCTGGTGGAAGGTGTGGCCAAAGAATTCGATGCGATAGTCGGCGACTATCAGCGGATTCTCTTCGGCAATGGAAACATGCTCGTCAAGGCCGATCGGCCGCCCCCGGGCGTGCGCCGGGTGCTGCTGGTCATGGACGGCATCGCCGGACCCAATGGCAATATCGTCGAACTCGGGCTGGTCGCCGACGCGCTGCGGCGCTGGGGGCCGCTGGAGATCTACTGCCTGCTGCGCTACCTGCCCTACAGCCGGAGCAATCGCGTCTCGTCGCCCGGCGTCGCGCTCGGCGCGAAGGTCTTCATCGATCTGCTGTGTGCGCTGCCGATCGACCGCTTTCTCACCTTCGATCTGCACGCGCCCGAACTGGTCGGATTCTTCGGTAAACCGGTCCATCAACTCGGCACCCTCACCGGCATCACCGAGCAGCTCATAGACGACGGACTGACCTACGACCTGATCGTCGGCACCGACCGCGGCCGGGCCGACGAGTGCACCGTGCTGGCCGACAACTTCCGCGCCGATATCGAGTTCTTCACCAAACGACGGGTTGGGCACACCGGCGAAAGCCATACCCGGCTCGAGGACAAGACCCGGGTGCGCGGCGCGCGAGTGCTCTTGTACGACGACGAGATCGACAGCGGTCACTCGGCCGCCGAGGCCATTCGCATGCTCGACCGCAGCGGCGCGGCCTCGATCGACTTCCTCTCCCTCTACGACATCGGCCGCCCGGGAGCGCTCGAGGGTCTCGCCGGCACCGGCGCCCTGCGCACCCTCATGCTCACCAATGCCACCGCGCGGCCCTCGGCTCCGGTGCTGCCCACCCGGACCTTCGATCTCTCGCCCCTGCTCGCCCCTTTCCGTTGAAAGGACCGCCGTGACCGTTCCACCGCTCGCCATCGTCGTGCCGGCCCGGGAGAAACTCAGTACCGTCCATCGCTGTCTCGATGCGCTCGAGGCGCATGCGCCCGCCGGATCGGTGGTCTACCTCGTCGACGTCGGATATTCGGCCGAGACGATCGCCGCCGTGCACGCCCGGCCCCCGGGCCGCATCGGGCTGCGGATCGTGCGGGCCGGACCCGGGCCGGTGCTCGTCAATGCCGCGGTCAATGCCGCGCTCGCGCACATCGATGAGCCCACCGTGTGCGTGGTGGAAAACGATGTTGTTGTGGGGCAGGGCTTCTGGGTGGAAATGGCGGCGGCGCTCGATGCGTTCGACGCCGATCTGGTGTCGCCCACCATCGTCGACGGGCATACCGGGAAGATTCACTTCGACCCGCCGGTCAGTGAACTCACGCTGGCCGAGGACGGGTATCGCAGCCGGCTCGTGCGACGGCCCAAGCCTGCCTGGCCACGGGTCATCGGCCGCAGACGGATCAGCCATCTGGAGAAACACTGCTTCGGCGGCACCCTGGAGGCGTTCCGCGCGCTGGCGCCGTTCGATGAAAAGGTATGCACGCGAACGGATGTCGACCTGTCGCTGGCCTGTCATCGGGCAGGGCTCCGGCTGGTGATGGCGCCCGCCGCAGCGGTGGCCTTCTTCGGGCCACCGGTCGAGCCGGCGGATATGGCCTTCTTCGCCTATCGCTGGGACCTCGACCGCGCGACGCGCTCCAACGAGCGGCTGGTGGCCAAATGGCAGCTGCGTGACGACCACGACTACCTGGAATTCGTGCACGAGATGCGGGCCTTCATCGGCCGTCGTGTATCCGCCCGTTGACCCCGAGTTACATCTGTGTTGTCCAGCTTGACGTTCCGGCTACGGTCAGCAAATCTTCATGAGGTAGAAAGTACTCCTCCGCTACACGGAAACAATATCCGTCGATAAGTCGAGTCTGGTGGTAGCCCATGCGTAGTCTCAAGAGGGCCTTGTCCGTTGTCTCCGCGATCAGTCAGAGCCACATCGGGCTGAGCCTGCAGGATCTGGCGACACAGCTGGACGTCCCGGCCGCGAGCATGCATCGCCTGCTCGCGACGCTGGAAGACGAGGAAATGGTCGTTCGCTCACCGTCCAACCGGCGCTACTTCATCGGTCCCAGCGCGATGAATTTCGAGAGCGCGTCGGTGCGCAGCCGGCGATTGCAGCAGATCCCGCCCGGGCCGCTGGCGCGCGCGGCCATCATCAGCGGCCAGACCGTCTTCCTGACCGAGATGATCGAGCTCAAGGCGGTCTGTGTGGCACTGGCACCCGGGCGGCGCGCGGGCATCCTGCACGTTGTCCTCGGCCGGGAAATGCCGCTGCACGCCGCATCGAGCGCACGAATTCTGCTGCTGGACGCGGCGGACGCGCAGATTGTCGGACTGCTCGACGGGATGACGCCGGAACCCTGCGCCGGGCCCGCGCCGACCAGTCCGCAGGAGGTGCTTTCGCGGGTGCAGCTCGCCCGCCGCCGCGGTTACGACGTCTGCGACAACGAACTCGACCTCGGCAAATGGAGTGTCTCGGCGCCGGTCCGTGACGCCATGGGACGGATCCGGCAGGGCGTCACGCTGGTCGCGGACAGCGGCCGGACCCGGCGCCAGGGCACCCGGGAGAATCTGATTCGCCTGACCCGGCAGGCCGCCGCGGAACTGTCGGCGCCCGCCCGGGCGGGCAAACAGCTGAGTGCGGTCAAACACGGCCACGGGCTCACCGCGATACCGGCCGGCGCGCACCCGCGGGCAGTCTGATGAGCACCGGTGACAGTGCCGGGCTACCCACCCGTCATGTGGTGTCACCGCCCAGCTGCCGGTCCTGGTTCGACGCATTCTGTTCTGCCCCTTGGGATCACGTGCACTACGTCGGTGAGCGGGACACCGACGAGTCCGCGGTGCTCGACCTACTGAGCGGAGTCGGTCCCGCCCGGATCGCCATCCACGCCGGGCATCGATCGCTGGCTCGCGACCATCGGCTCGCGACCGAGCTCCGCCGTCGCGGGTACCCGGTCATCGGACCGGGCGCGCACGCCGTCGAACTCGGCCTGAACAAGGTCGCGATGAAGCAGTGGTTCGCCGGGGCGGGCATCGCGACGCCTTCCGGTCCGACCGGTCGATCCGGAAGCTGGGTGGTGAAACGACGATTCGGCACCGAGGGTGCGGGCATGAGCCTGGTTTCCGGCCGGGCTCCCGTGGTCGACGACCAGCACTATGTCGAGGCGTACGTCGAAGGCGAGGAGTGTTCGGTCGTCGTATTCCGCGGTGACGGTCGCACGGTCGTGCTGCCACCGGTGTGGAAGGGCCGCTCGAATTCCGCGCTCGTGCCGCCGTATCGGCGGATGCGCGTATGCCCGGGCGAGCCCGAGCAGCGGGTGCTGGAAGAGGAGATGATCGCGATCAGCACCGCGATCTCGGCCGGTGTCCCCTGTGAGGGCTGGCTCGAGGTCGAGTTCGTTGTCGATCCCGACGGTGTGCCGCTGGTCCTCGAGATCAATCCGCGGGTCAGCGGGACCATGCGGCTCGCGGCCATGGCCGCGCAGGTCCGGATTTTCGACATTGCGTCGGATCCCGCGTTCTCCGGCAGGCTGGCCGCGCGGGCCTACGGCGTCGAGGTGCCCTGGGAGGGCCCAGCATTCGTGCGCCCGGCGGACGGGGTCTTCGCGACCAGTCGGCTCACCGTGTCCGGAGCGACCAAAGCGGACGCCTTCGAGGCGCTGCACCGGCTGCTCGACCGCAGTCGCACCCCCCGGGTGCCGGAGCAACTTTCTTCCTGAAATGAACGATGAATCCGATTTCCGTACGCCGGAAAGCGCGATATTCCGGCTCCGGTATTTCGTGATTCCCTCGGTATCGTAGAACTCGAAGGGGCCGCGGCAGGTCGGCCGGAATTCCCTGACACAGCACCCTTGGGCCGATTGTTTCCGAACTGCGGAGAGCATTAACTCTGTGGTTCGGGAATCGCCGGCAATGATTTCGTTCGCCGGTGAACAAGAAATCGGAAAGCGGGGTCCGGTATCGAATTCGATGCTGTCCTGCGCGCCGTATCGCCCGGCAGGAGGTGAATCATGAAGAAATATGTCAAGCCGGCCACCAAACCGGTTGCCGCGAGCAGCTGCCGCTCCCACCGCGCGTAGCCCGGAATTTGCGGGCTATGGAAAACCGATTCCATTGGATCCCGGATAGGAGGTGAATCATGACGAAGTACATCAAGCCGACCACCAAGCCGGTCAGCGCCTGCAGTCGTAGCCTGCACAGCGCGTAATTCTCCAGCAGACAGGCCGGGGTTCACTGCGTGAGCCCCGGCCCCCGGGGGGCGACGAAATACCTGGTTCGATGAAGGGATACGAGTTGGCGACCACGACTGCGCCGCTGGGCCAAGACTTCCGCCGCATGTGGGTCGCGGGCACCACCAGCTCCTTCGGCACCGCGGTCTCGACGCTGGCCCTGCCCCTGGTCGCGGTTTCGACCTTGCACGCCTCCACGTTTCAGGTCGGCCTGCTGGATGCGGCCGGCACCGTCGCGTGGCTGGCCATCGGCCTGCAGGCGGGCGTCTGGGTCGAAGGGCTGCGTCGGCGTCCGCTGCTGATCGGCTGCGATCTCATCAGAGCCGTACTGCTGCTGTCGATTCCGCTTGCGGCCGTCGGCGGGGTGCTGTCGCTGGCGCAGCTGATCGTGGTGGCACTCGGAATGGGCATGATCGCCGTCGTCTACGGCGTCGCCCGGCAGACCTACCTGCCGTTCCTGGTGAGCCGGGAGCAGCTCGTCGCCGCGAACGGCCGCAGCGATTCGGCGCAGACCGCGGCGTCCGCCGGCGGGCAGTTGCTCGGCGGCGTGCTGGTCACCGCGATCGGCGCGGCGACCGCGGTACTGATCGACGTCGGCAGCTATCTGGTCTCGGCATGGCTCATGGCCCGCATCGGTGTCCGCGAACCCGCACCGGAACAGGCCGGCAAGCGCGGCGTAACCTGGGATCGGCTGACCGCGGGACTGCGATATGTATTGCGCGATCCGGTGATTCGACCGCTCACCTTCACGGTCGCCGCGGTCAATGCGGCGGGTGCTGCGCTCAGTGCGCTGCTGGTGCCGTATCTGGTGCACGACGTCGGCGCCTCCGCGACCGTCATAGGCTTGATCATGGCGCTGTCGTACGTGGGTGGTTTCCTCGGCGCCACCGTCAGCGGACGGCTGGTGCGGGTCGCCGGGCCGGTGACCACCCTGTTCGCGGTGGTGATCATCACCCCGCTGTTCGAGCTGCTGGTGCCGGTGACCACCGGACCGCTCGCGACGGCCCTCGTCTCCCTGGGCCTTACGGTCGGCTGCGCCGGTGGGTCGGTGCTCAGCATCGTGACCCGCAGCCATCGGCAGGCATCGGTTCCTCGGGAATTTCTGGCCAGGGTGTCCGGAAGCATCCGGTTCATCACCTGGGGAGTGCTGCCGATCGGTGCACTCGCGGGCGGTGCGCTGGGCACGGTGCTGGGGAACCGTCCCGCGCTGTGGGTGGTGTGTGGCGTGGCCCTGGCGGGCGGGCTGCCGCTGGGGCTCGCGCTCGCTGCTCGCGGTCGCGGTTTTCTCGCCGAGCTGCGCGGCCCGTCCGAGGAGGCTCGATGACCGCGGATCGAAATACGTTGACAGACAACACGGGAGAGAGACATGTGCGGCTTGGCAGGCATGGCGGCCATCGGCGGTGTGCTCGGCGAACAGGTGAATCCACTACTGGAGAGCATGGGCCACGCGATCGCGCACCGGGGACCGGACGGCGCGAACATATTGCTAGAGGGGCCGGTGGGGCTGGTCTTCCGGCGGCTCTCGCTGGTCGGGCCGGAGAACGGTGATCAGCCGCTGCACAGTGCGGACGGCAATGTCTCGCTGATCGCCAATGGTGAGGTCTACAACCATCGCGACCTGGAGGCAGGGATGCCGGGGCTGCGGCTGCGCACCCGCTCGGACTGCGAAATTCTTGCCAATCTGTATGCGCGCGACGAACTTCGCTTCCTCGGCGAGGTGGCCGGGATGTTCGCGCTGGTGCTGTGGGACCGTCGCCGCAATCGGCTGATCCTGGCCCGCGACCGGTTCGGTATCAAACCCCTGTATTACGCCCGCCTGGCCGATTCCGTGGTGTTCGCCTCGGAGATCAAGGCGCTGTTCGAGCATCCGGACTGCCCGCGTGAACTCGATTGGACTGCGGCCCTGCGGGATTTGGCACCGGCCTCCCCGTCCAATCCGGTCACGTCGTGGTTCCGTGGCATCGAGGTCGTTCCGGCGGGCACCATCATCACCATCGATCTCGGCACCGGTGTGGAGTCTCGGACAACCTACTGGGAGTTCCCGGACTTCGGCGGCGCCGACTTCGACGATCGGTCCGACGCCGAACTCGGCGCGGCCTACCTCGATCTGCTCACCGCCTCGGTCGCCGACTGCGCCTCGGCCGACACCGAGCTGGGCCTCATGCTCAGTGGCGGCATCGATTCGGCCTCCGTGGCCGCGCTCACCGCCGCCGCCGGGCACAATGTGCACACCTTCACTGCGCTCACCGGTAGTACCTACGCCAGTGGCGATGCGGAGTTCAGTGCCCGCGTCGCAGCGGACTTCGGCATGCCGAACCATCAGGTGATCTTCGAAGCCGACCGGGTTCCGGGCGTGCAGGAGTGGCTGCATCTGTTGTGGCTGCAGGAAACACCCCTGTGTGGGCCGGAGCAATACTTCAAGCACAGCCTCTACGCCTATGCCAAGCAGGTGCGCCCGGAATTGCGGGGCATGATGCTCGGGCAGGCCAGTGACGAGTTCAACGGCGGCTATTCGGCGGGTATCTCGCTCGGCACCGACTGGGCCGGATTCGAGGCGGCCACCGCCGATCTGGCGAGAACCGCTGCGCTGAGCCGCAATTCGGGAATGGCGGCGTGGTGTTCGATCACCGGTCTCGGGCCGCTGCTGGCGGACGAGCTGATCTACGGCGCGACCCCGCCCGCGGATCCGTATGCGGCCTATGTCGCGGGGCGGTATCCGGCTATCCAGCAGTACAACTGCTGGCACGAGGACCGATCCGCGGCAGGACACGGCGTGGAGGCGCGGGTGCCCTTCCTCGATCATCGGATTATCGAGCTGATGGCCACGGTCCCGCGGCCGCGACGCGCGAAACTGCTGTGGGACAAGCGGATTCTGCGTGACGCCATGCGGGGGATCGTGCCGGAAGCCGTGGTCGAGCGGCCCAAGGCCTCGTTCTACATGCAGGACCAGCCCGGCTTCGCCTACCGGATGGTGGTGCGCATGCTGGCCCAGGACGGCGGTGCGCTCCTGGAACGGGCGCTGGCCGCGCCGGGCGCGCAGGGCGTGCTCGACCCCACCGGCCTGCGCACCGCGATCACCCGGCTCGGTACGGTCGCCGAACCGCAGGCGGTGGAACATGTGCTGGTACTGGCGAATCTCGGCCTGCTCGACTCGATGGCCCGCGATCTGCCCGTCCGGCCGGTGGATCGACCCCGATACGAGGTCACCGGTACGCAGGTCACCGATTGGGATATCGAGGGCAAGGCGCTGGGGGCGGCGGTCCGGCGGGTGCCCGCGCCCGACCACGCGGACCGTATCGAATTGGGCGCGGACACGCTGCTCGTCTCACCGCTCGGCGATCCCGGAGTGATTCTGGTGTCGGTCTCGGGGACTTTCGAATACGTCATCGATGTGGCGGAGGATCCGGGCTGGCACGCATTCTTGACGGCGATAGACGGAAGTCGCACGCTCGGTGAGGTTTTGGCGCATGCGGGGACGACCTTCACCGCGGTGGAGGAGCCGCTGCGCTATGCCTTCGACGAAGGCCTGATCGTGGCGGTGCCTGTCCCGCTCGTGGGACCGGAAGCGGGGGAGCGGTTCAGTCCGAGCGAAGCCGCCGCGGTGGGCGTCTGATGTCCGGCCTGTCTAATCGGCTGCCGTCGGCCCTCACTCTGCACGACCTGATGCCGCCGGACCCGAAGGCCGTGCTGCTGGTCGGATCGCATGCCCGCGGCTGGGCCCACGAGAGCAGTGATGTGGATGTGATCGTGGTTGTCGAACAACCGATTTCGGATCCGCGGGCCGGCGGCATCGAGGTGGCGCTGCAGCCGGAGCGGGTGCAGGCCGTCGCCACCTACGCCGACGATGCCCGGCTGGAGGTCAAGTACTGGCTGACCGGCCAGATCGACCAGGTGCTGGACAAAGTCTCCTGGGATGCCTTCGAGCACAGCGACACCCTCAACGACCAGCTCGACGAGCAGTCGAAGATCATGCTCGACCACATGATGACCTGTGTGCCGCTCGCGGGCGAGCCGTGGGTGCAGGCACTGCGGGAACGCATCCGCGACTCCGCGTTTCGCGCGTTTCTGGTGGACGCGGCGCTGAACCGCTGCGACGACAAGGCCGAGTCGGCGCTGGGCATGCTCGCCTCGGGAGACCCGCACAGCGCGGTGCTTGCGGCGCGTGAGGCCTTCGGTTTCGCGATCGACGCGCTGCTGCTGGGCCAGGGCGAGTTCAATCTGCATCGCAAGTGGCGGGCACGCCGCTTCCGCGAGCTGGCGCCCGGATCGATGAGTTACGCGCAGTACTGGGAGTGGGAGACGATGCGCGGCCTCGATCCCGAGGCCCCCGAACGATGGGTCGAGGCGATCGTCCGGCTGTGCAAGAACGTCTGGCTCGATATCGATGTCTAGGAGTGCCATGGGCTGGAATGCCGAGTCGATTCCTGTGCGCAGGCTCGATATTCGGGTGCGCAGCATTCGCGGCAGTCTCCTGGTGGTCAATCACGAGCATCAGATGATCGAACTGGCCGACGTCGGCGCACTGCTGTTCCGGTCGGCGGACGGTAAGCGGACGATCGGCGAGCTGGCCGGCCTGCTGGTCGCCGAGTTCGGCATAGACGTCGAATCCGCGCTGGCCGACACGGTGGAATTCATGGCCGATCTGGCGGCGACCGCCTTCATCGAGCAGTACGGGGAAGCCTGATGGACCTGCCGCAGTACCGGAGTAGTTTCCGGCAGTGGGAGACGCGCAGTACCGTCCGCAACGCACCGCGGCGGGAACCCGGTCCGCTCGAGGCCGTGGACAGCTTTTTCTTTCCCCCGGAACTGTTTCCGGTGCTGTCGGCGCCCGCGCTCGGCGATCTGGGCGACCGGATTCGGCAGCAGGCGCTGCTGCACGCGCTCTATCAGTACCTGCACTTCACGACGGTGCTGGAGCAGCAGGCCGTCTTGCCGGTCACCTCGCTGATCTCGCTGGGCCGGGCGGGGGTGGTGCTGCCCGCAGAGATGCGCGCCGACGCTTTCAAGATCACCACGGACGAGGCCTGGCACGCCCAGTTCGCCTACGACTTCGTGCGGGATCTGGAGTCGGTGACCGGCGTGCCGTCCGATGCGCTGGTCGAGCCGCGTTTCGTACAGGCCGTCGCGCGGCTGCGCGAGGAGGTCGAGCCGGGCCGGCGGCGGCTGGCCGATCTGTTGTTCACCACGGTCAGTGAAACCCTTGTCTCCCAACTGCTCACCGATATTCCGCGGGACTCGCGGCTCCCGCGTCCGGTGCGCGATGTGGTTGCCGATCATGCCATGGACGAGGGCCGCCACCAGACGTATTTCAAGCGGTTCCTGCGTGAGCTGTGGGTGCAGCTCGATGCGGCCGAGCGCCGATTCGCCGGCCCGCTGATCCCCCGGCTCGTGGAGGCATTCCTCGCCCCTGATCTGCTGTCGGTCGAGGCGATACTGCTGTGCTCCGGTGTGCCGTCGGCGCTCGCCGAAGACGCGCTCGATCAAACGTTCTCGACCGGGCGGACGGCCGGAGCGCTGGCCGCGGCCGCGCGGGTGACGGTGCGCTCGTTCACCGAGGTGGGTGCGCTGGAGGATCCGGGCACCCACGCCGCGTTCGCCTCCTCCGGGCTGGTGAGTGGATAATGCTGTCGCACAGCGCTATCCACTCCGCCGAGTGGCTAACGATCCAGTAGATCCAGGAACGATTGCACGTGATCCTCCCGGACGAAACCTTCGGTGTCCGCGAGTTCCCGGTACATCCGCAGTTGCTCACCGCAGAACCAAGTGAAGGCGTCCAGCTCGACGTCGTCCGCGTCCAGCCGATCCGGGAATCGGCGGTCGTAGAGGTCGCGTCCGACGCCGAACCAGCCGCCGCCCTTGCGGGTTCGCAGAAAGCGGTCGGTAATCGTCTCCATGCCGGGGTCCAGGAAGAGCGTGAGATCCGGCCGGGGAAATACCGCCGTGATCTGCCGCAGCAGCTCCTCGGGTACCCCGCGCAGGAGTCCGCGGATCCAGCCCGAATAGACATAGCGGTCGTAGACGACGATCTCACCGGCCTGCAAGGCGGGGAGCGCGACCGCCTCGAAGGTGAGCCGCAGGTCCGCGATGAACAGCAGTGTCGAGGTCAAACCGCTCAACTCGCTGCGCCTGGTCAATTCGGCTGTCACCGGTGCGAGTTCGGCATGCGAATTCCACTTCACCCGGCGCACCGGGCGCGGGGATTTCTCGGCCAGTTGCTGCCCGAGTGTGGTCTTACCGGACCGCGAAACACCCTCCAGGACAACGAGCAGCCCGGGGGTGGACTGCCCGGTGAAAGGCAGTATCGGCTCAGACGACATCGGCGGGCCCACTCGCGGGCGGCGGGCCGACATGCTCGGCGAGCACCGCGGCATTGCGCCGATGATCGGGACACCATTGGAACTGGATCGCCGCCGCGCCCGCGATGGCGCGTTCGACGAGGCGGGCCGTCGCGTCCACGAGGTCGGCGAACGGCTGCTGCGGCCCGAGTGCCCATTTGAGGAAGTAGTCGACATTCTGCAGCAGGCGGGTGGCCGCTTCGTCGGCATCCATCGGCCGCACCCGGGGATGGTCGAGGTCCAGTGCCGCTTCCGGGAACACCAGGTGCCGCAACGGGGTGCGCAGGCGCAGCTCATCACGACTGGAGATCTGCTCCCAGCCGAGGCGCTGCTTGCTGCCGGCCTCGTACCAGTACAGCTCGCTGGGTCCCATGCCCTCGGGAATCGTTGTGGGAGCGGTGATCCCGAACTCCGGGACATGTGCGGCGAACCACTGCTGGGTGCCGGTTCCCATGGGCAGGGCCTGCGGCATGCCGCCCACCTCGACCTCGCCGTCCGCCCCTGGAAGCAGCAGGGTGATGTCATTGCTGAGGTAGCTGTAGCCCGCCGAGACCATGGCCAGCACGAGCGAGGTCTTTCCCGCCATCTTCTCGCCGGCGAAGATCACCCCGCCGTCGCGGGCGCGCACGGCACTCGCGTGCACATTGGCCGCGCCGCGGCGCCGGTGCAGTCCGATCACGCTGGCGGTGGTGTACGGGCGTATCTCCCGCAGATACGCGGCGCGGGTGGTCACGTTCGGGCCGCGCACTTCGACGGTGCCGGGGCCCACCACGATCGTGTCGCCGAGCAGGCCCGCGATGGCGCCGGGAATCAGCGGGGCGTCGTCCTCCTCGACGACCGTCACCCGCAATTCCGCGGTGCAATTTCGACCGACCTGCGAGCAGTCGGAAGCGGTGCGCACGGCAGCATCGTCCGGTTGCGCGAACATGCCGTAGTCGTACATCAGCGCTGCTCGTGTCTGGGCTCCTGGCGCGTCGATATGCACGGTGATTCCGTGCATATCGAGACGCACGATTTCGGTGGCTACCTCGGACTCAGTCATTGCGCGAATCTATCCTTTTCCGGTGTTCGCGGAAACCGGCAAATGCGATTCCGAGCTGAATTCCGAAACGCGGGCGGGCATTTTCGCGAGGCCGAAACCGCAGCTGGAAAATGCTGCTGACGTGCGCTGAAGCCTTGACAGGGGGTGGTCTTATCGCCCAATCTCGTGATCTCACATGTCGGGTGAAAGGCATCCATCACATGGAAATTTCAGAAACGTGGCGCCGAATTTCTACCCGGCGGAAAGATGAGCAGGTATTTCCGTGACTGTAATCGAATCACCGGTCGATATGCGGGTCCGAATCGGTGAGCTGTCGCTGGCCAATCCGGTCATGCCCGCCTCCGGATGTTTCGGCCCGGAACTGGGTGCGATCACGGCGGCGGACCGGCTCGGCGCGGTTGTCACCAAGACGATCTTCGCCGGCATCCGCTCGGGGAATCCGGCGCACCGGCTGGCGGAGACGCCGCACGGCATGCTGAACTCCGTCGGCATCCCCAGTCCGGGTGTCGCGCGGTTCCGTGGTGAGGTGCTGCCGCGGTATCAGGCGTTCGGGGTGCCGGTGATCGTCAGCGTGGGCGGGCTGTCGGTCCAGGAGTACTTCGAGGTGATGGACGAGCTGGCCGGAGCGGAATTCGCCGCCGTCGAGGTCAATGTGTCATGCCCCAATCTGGAGGCCGGCGGCCTGGAGATCGGCGTCGACCCGCACCTCATCGAGCAGGTGACCCGCGGTGTGGTGGCGCGGACCGAGCGGCCGGTGATCGTCAAACTGACCCCGAATGTCAGCGCCATCGGAACCCTCGCCCGGGCCGCCGAAGCAGGCGGTGCGGCGGCGGTCACCGTGGCGAACACCTTCACCGCCATGGCCGTCGATCACCTGACCCGGCGACCGGTGCTCGGCAACAATGTGGGCGGCCTATCCGGGCCCGCCATCAAACCGCTTGCGCTGCGGCTGGTCTGGGAGACCGCGCGGCACGTCTCGGTCCCCGTGATCGGGTGCGGCGGCGTATCCACGGCCGCGGATGCGGCGGAGTTCCTGCTTGCCGGTGCGACCGCCGTGCAGGTCGGCACCGCGAGTTTCGCCCGCCCCGACGCCATGCTCACCATCCTCGACGGTCTGCGGGACGTGGCGCGAGCCCAGTCCGTCGATTCGATTCGCACTCTCACCGGAGCGCTGCGCCTCAATTAGGTGGCGGCAGCACAGATTACGCAGGAGATAGACATGACCGAGCCAGCCCTGGGCGAAAGTTCGATCCAGGAAACACCGGCCCCGGCCGACCACCCCATGAAAATGCTCTGGGCCTCCATCGTCGGCTACGCGGTGGACGGCTTCGACATGCTGCTGCTGAGCGTGGCACTGGTCTCGATCACGGCATCGCTGAAACTGACCACCGGCCAGGCGGGTTCGCTGGCCAGCTACACCCTGTTCGGCGCGGTTGTCGGCGGAATCCTGTTCGGCATGCTGAGCGACCGGATCGGCCGGGTCCGGGTACTGACCTGGACGATTCTGCTGTTCGCCGTCTTCACCGGCCTGTGCGCACTGGCTCAGGACTACACGCAGATGGTGATCCTGCGCTTCCTCGCCGGTGTCGGCCTGGGCGGGGAGTTCGGTATCGGGATGACCCTCGCCGCCGAAACCTGGCCTGCCGCAAAGCGTGCGCGCGCCACCTCGTATGTCGCGCTCGGCTGGCAGTTCGGTGTGCTGCTCGCTTCGCTGTCGGGTCTGTGGCTGCTGCCGCACCTGGGCTGGCGCGGTCTGTTCGCGCTGGGTGTGCTGCCGGCCGTCATCGCCTACCTGTTCCGCCGGAAGATCGGCGAGCCGGCGATGTTCACGGCGGCCACGCACAAATCGGTGCCGATCAGCGAATTATGGCGCGACAGAGCGACTGTGAAGATCAGCCTGGGGCTGATCGTGCTGACCTCGGTGCAGAACTTCGGCTACTTCGGCCTGATGACCTGGCTGCCCAGCTACCTGGCCAAGCACCTGCACTACGGGCTGACCAAGACCGCGACCTGGACCTCGGTCACGGTGCTCGGCATGGCGGTGGGCATTGTGGTGTTCGGGTGGATCGCGGATCGTTTCGGCCGCCGGCCCGCGCTGTGCGGCTTCCAGCTCGGTGCGGCGATCTCGGTGGTCGCGTACAGCCAGCTCACCTCGTCCGGTGCGCTGCTGATCGGCGGTGCGATCATGGGATTCTTCGTCAACGGAATGCTGGGCGGCTACGGCGCGCTGCTGGCGGAACTGTTTCCGACCGAGGCCCGGGCGACGGCCGAGAATGTGCTGTTCAATATCGGGCGCGGGGTCGGCGGTTTCGGCCCGTGGCTGATCGGCCTGCTCATCGCGCACTACACGTTCAACTCCACCATCGGATTCCTCGGGTGCATTTACCTTGTGGCACTGGTGACTACGGTGTTCCTGATTCCCGAGCGCCGAGGGGTGGCGCTCGTATGATGCCGGATCTGATGTTGCCGCCCGCCGGGGAAGGGCCGGCGGGACGGCTGACTCCGCTCCCCGGGGAGGCTGCGGGGACCTCCGGTGCGCGGGTGGTGGACGCCGAGGTCGTGGCCAACAGCCATCGTGGTGATCGCTACTGGCGCTTGCGGCTCTACGCGCCGGAGGTCGCCGCGGCGGCGTCGCCCGGTCAGTTCGTCATGCTGACCGTTGCCGGGTCTCCGGCCGGGTCCCCGGTGCTGCCGCGCCCGATGGCGTTGTACGACTGGGACTCGCACGCCGGATGGATCGATGTGCTCTACGGTGTGGTGGGGGCGGGCTCGCTGCTCATGACCGGGTTCGCCACCGACGACCGGATGACCGTCGTCGGCCCGCTCGGCCGCGGGTTCGCACTGGACCCGGCCACGCGGTCGATCCTGCTGGTGGGCCGGGGCATCGGCATCTGTTCGCTGACCGCGCTCGCGGGTGCGGCCGCCCGGCGTGGCGTGCACGTCACCGCCGTGCTCAGCGCCCGGTCTCCGGCCGCGCTGACCGGTCAGGATGTCTTGTCCCGGTACGGGATCGGCGACCTTGTCGAGGTGGTCGACGCCGACGGCTCGAGCGCGCCGATCCGGCTCGCCGAGGCGCTGATCGACAAGCTGGACCGGCAGCCGCCCGAGCAGATCTTCACCTGCGGCTCGGAGCGATTGACCGCGCTCTGCGCGGAACTGGCCCTGCGCTGGAACGCCGATCTGCAGGTATCCCTGGAAGCGCGGATGGCGTGCGGCCTGGGTTACTGTCACGGCTGCTCGTCCGGCCGCCGGACCTCCACAGAAGAGGCTCCACTGGTGTGCAAGGACGGTCCTGTTTTCCGCTGGCACGAGGGTGAGTGACCGCCGTGCAGTCCCCCGACCGTGATGTGCTGGAGCGCTGGATCGCCCGGCTCGGCGGGCTGCCCCGGCGCAGCCCGCCGATCGCCCGGGGTGATCGCCTGTTCTATACCGAACGGGGGAGCGGGGAGCGGCACCCGTCCCTGTGGATGTGCCATCCGTCCGGTACGGCCCGCCTGATCGATCCGGCCCGGTGGAATTCGCCGCATCCGGTGTGGATCACCGACTGGAGCGTCTCCCCGGACGGTAGGCGAATCACATTCCGGCTCAACCGCAATCGGGCCGCCGTCCTGCTGCTGGACATAGCCACCGGCCGGATCACCGGCGCGCCGAAGCCGGAGCTGCGGCGGCCCGTGATCGCATCGTGTGGCTCCGGGCTGCGGACCGTGCTCGCCGCCGACCCGGAAGCCGTGGTGCGGCACCTGGTTCCGCTCGACGGCATGGTGGCCGTCGCGCGATGGCGGAACGGGCGCTCAGAGGTAGTGGTCGTGGATTCGGATTCCGGTGCGGTGCAGGCGGTTCCGCTTCCCGGAGTGGGGACGGTCTCCGGTATGACGGGCACCGCCGAGGGGCAGCGCAGGCTGTGGATCGGGTACGCCGAGCCCACGCGCCCCGGTTCGGTGCTGGAGGTGGATCTGTCCTCGCCCCGGCACCCGGTGGTGCGGGACTGGTATCGCCCGGATCGGATCGGCCCGCTGCCCCGCATTCGGCGGCTGGGTCTGATGTGCGTTTCCGCGGCGGGCGCCGAGCTCGAGATCAGCGTGCTGCGCCGGGCCAATGGAACGGCCGGGCCGGTGCCCACGGTGCTCAGTTTCTGGGGCGGGGTCCGGTCGCAGCCCCGTCTCGGATTCGATCCGGGCACCCTGACCTGGGTGCTGGCCGGGGGAGCCCATGCGGTGGCCCGTGCGCGGGGCGAGTCCGCGGATCTCGTAGCGGCCGCCGAATGCCTGGTGAATGCCGGTCTGGCGCATCCGGATCAGCTGGCGGTGATCGACGGCCCGCTCGCCTCCGCTGCCGGGATCGCCCTCCTGGCCGAGATTCTCGGTCTGCCGCTGCATCGACTGTGGGGTCTGGAAAAGCAGCGATCAGTGCCTGCGGAAGGAATGGTGCCGACGTGCCTGAAGCACTGAATACCCGTTTGCGCGAGTGGCTTTCGAACGGACGCCCGCCGATTGCCCTGATACTGGAGCCGAATCGCTCCGCGCTGCTGCACTGCGGGTTGCCCGATACTCCGCTCGGCGCCCTCACTCTGACCGGACGAGTGGTGGCGGCCGCCCGGGATCTGGTGCCGCTGATCAAGATTCAGCCGGCCGCCTTCGAACGGTTCGGCCCGGAGGGCTGGTCCGCCTGCCAGGAGGCGATCGCCCTGATCCGCGCGGCGGAGATCGGTGTACTCCTGGATTTCAAACGTGCGGACCACGCCCCGGTGCTGACCTCGCTGATCGCCACCTATACCGGCCCCTATAGCGCCTATGGGGCCGACGGATTGACGCTGCTGCCGTATCTCGGTCTGGGCGAGATCGACCGTGCAGCAGAGGAATTGGCGGTGCATGGTGGTCTGCTGCTGGTGATCGCCATGACGTCCAATCCGGGCGCCGAGCTGGTACAGCGGGCGGTGAGCGAGGGCGTACCGGTGGCGGAGGCGGTCGTGCGATCGTTGCCCGACCACGACGGGGTCGGATGTGTGCTCGGTGGGTCGCCGCAGCTCGCCGCGTGCCTGATCGAGTCGACGGATCGCCTTGTCGTGCTACCGGGTTGGGGGCGGCCCGGTGTCGATTGCGCCGAACTGCTCGGTGCCCGGGGCGCGGCCACCGATCGGGTGCTGTTCAGCATCGGCAGCCGGCTGCTGGCCGATCCCGCTCGGATGCGCGAGTTCCTGGCCGAGCAGGCCGAGTGGATGGCTTCCTCGATTCCGAGGGTCGCAAGGCGGCGCCGAAATCACACCGGCGCCGAAATCAGAGAAGGTATCGGGATATGACGGTTCTGTTCGATCTGGATTCTCACCTGCAAATGGGTGCGGAGGAGATGGTCGCCGTGTTCGGACACGCCGCCAGCGTTCTGCCCGGTGCCGCGGCGGCCGTGAGCCGCCCGGCGGACGAGGTGCCCACGGCGGCTCCGCAAGTCGATCCGGCGACGGTCTGGCAGGTGAAGGGTTCGCGCGCACCGGGTGCGGCGGTGGCCGCGGATCGGGTGTCCGTACTGGACGCCATGGGCGTCGGCAGGCAATTGGTGCTGCCGCGGGTACGGGTGGCGCTCGCCGCGTGGCGCGGCGACGAGCCCGCGGCGACCGGTCTGGTACGACGCTACAACGATTTCATCGCCGACTGGCAGCGGCCCTATCCGGAGCGGCTGTACGGCGCCGGCATCCTGACCATGCGGGATCCGGAGTCCGCGGTCGCGGAGGCGGTGCGCGCGGCCGAGGCGGGTCTGCGCGCGGTGCTGCTGCCATGTGTCGAGCCGCCGGGCGGGCGGTCACCGGCCGATCCGGCGTGGGAACCATTGTGGCGCACCCTGTCCGAGTCCGGTCTGGCGGTGATCCTGCACGCCGGCTCGGAGAGCGGTTTCGTCGATTCTCGATGGAAGCCGCCGGCGGATCTCGGCTTCACCGATCGGGCCGAGGGCGTTCGCGACAAGATCGACGTCGAGACGGTGGATCTCTTCAAGCTGATCACCATGCAGTACGGCCCCCAGATCCTGCTGTCCAGTCTGGTGCTCGGTGGCGTGCTGGAGCGGTTTCCGGACCTGCGATTCGCGGTGCTCGAGCTCGGCGCCGACTGGGTGGCGCCGTTCGTTCGCATGCTCGATGCCCGGGTCCGGGAGTTCGGGTCCTACAGCGACGTTCGACTGACCTGCCTGCCGAGCGAGGTGCTGCTGCGTCAGCTGCGGGTCAGTCCCTTCCACTGGGAGGCGGTCGCGGACTATCTGGCCGACGAGGAACTCTTTCCGCTGTACTCGTTCTCGACCGATTTCCCGCATTCGGAGGGCGGTCAGCAGACGTACCCGATTGCCGAGCGCACGCTCGCGCACCTTCCGGAACCGGTGCGCCGCTCCTATTTCTCCGAGAGTGCGGGACTGATATTGCGTGCCGGGTGACGGCCGCTCACGCCGTATCGACTTCGAGCAGTCGTGCTGAGGCCGCAAATCCGTAGCGGCCGTACAGCGTGACGGCCCGGCGGCTGGAATGCACTGTGACGCGCTCCAATTCGAGCTCCTCGGCAAGCCGCAGGACAGCGTCGAGCAGCCGGCCGCCGAACCCGCGGTTCCGGTGGCCGGGCGTCACGTAGACGCACTGCACGTCTCCCGATGCCCGGTGCACCATCCGTACGCTCGGCATGCGCGGCACGACCGCCAGCCATGCCATGCCGATCAGTACATTGTCGTGGACGAGCACCAGACCCCGGTGGGACGCCCGGTGCTGCCGCGCCCACCCGGTGAACTGCCGGACGAATTCGTCATGGCCGACGGCCGGTACCGACTGCTTCTCCGATCCCCAATGCCATCGAAGTTCGGCGACAGCGGTGAGGTCGTCGTCGGCGATCGGGCGAACCGTGGGAGCCTGCACCACTGGATTCTGAAGCAGCCGAACGCCTATAGGTGCGATATCGGGGCCGCTCGCGAGAGTGGCGCAGGTCACAGTTTGGTAGCGGTTCTCCGTAATCGCCGCAAACTCTTTCCGGATCCTTTGCATAGTCTTTACGATTACCGCGTTCTGCATAGCGCGTCGTGCTGTCTACAGCCTCGCCCGCAGCTCGCTCTCGATGCCAGTACATGTTGACCGATGAACCGGGCGGCTTCCGCCGTGCCGGCGAAGGAGAAATATGTCCACCGACACCGAACAGCCTCCCCGGACGTCGCTTCCAGGCCTCGCCGAGTTGGTACGCCACGATCTACCGGCTTCGCTAGTGGTATTCCTGGTCTCGTTGCCGCTGTCCATCGGTATTGCCGTCGCCGCCGGAGCCCCGGTGGCCGCCGGTCTGATAGCCGCGGTCGTAGGGGCGGTGGTAGCCGGACTAGTCGGCGGTTCGACACTGCAGGTCAGTGGTCCCACCGCCAGTCTCACCGTGGTCGTCGCCGAATCGATCAATCAATTCGGCTGGGCCGCCACCTGTTTCATCACCGTCGCAGCCGGCCTGCTGCAAATAGTGTTCGGGCTCAGCCGAATAGCGCGCGGCGCACTGGCCATCGCGCCGGTCGTGGTGCACGCCATGCTCGCCGGGATCGGCATAGTCATCGCACTGCAGCAGGTGCACGTACTGCTCGGCGGCGACTCGCTGAGCTCCTCGTGGGACAGCCTGGTCGGCCTGCCGCAGGAGCTGCGCTCGGTACACGGCGGCGATTTCGCCGTCGGCCTGCTGGTGATCGTCATTCTGGTCGCCTGGAAACGCCTGCCCGCCTCGGTGCGCGCGGTGCCCGGCCCGCTGGTCGCGGTGGTCGCGGCGACGCTGCTGGCGCTGGTGCTTCCGGTCCGGGTCGAGCACATCGTGCTCAATGGCTCGCTGCTGGATGAACTGCGCCTGCCCGAATTGCCGCACGGCAGTTGGGCAACGGTCGCACTCATGGCGGTGACCATCGCGCTCATCGCGAGCGTGGAGACTCTACTATCGGCCGTGGCGGTCGACCGGATACGGCAGAACTCTTCGCGCCGTACCGATTTGGATCGAGAACTGATCGGCCAGGGCGCCGCGAACGTGGTGTCCGGACTGATCGGCGGCCTGCCGGTCGCGGCGGTCATCGTCCGCAGCATCACCAATGTGAAGGCGGGGGCGCGCACCAAGGCGTCGACCATGCTGTGCGGGTTGTGGGTGCTGCTGTTCTCGGTGGCGCTGGTCGGTGTGGTGCGGCAGATTCCGAAGGCCGCGCTCGCCGGACTGCTCATCGTGGTCGGCATTCAACTGATCAAACTCGCCCACGTCCGCCGCGCCCAGCGCACCGGTGATCTGATCGTCTACGCGGCGACCATCATCGTGGTGGTGTTCTGGAATCTGTTGCTGGGCATGCTCGTCGGCCTCGCGCTGGCCTTCGCGCTGCTGCTGTGGCGGGTGGTGCGGGTCTCGGTACACGCCGAAGCCGTGCAGCAGAATCGCTGGCGGGTCACCGTCGACGGCACCTTCACCTTCCTCGCGCTGCCGAAACTCGCGGCCGAGCTCGCGACGGTGCCGACCGGTGCGGACGTGGCCATCGAAATGACCGTGGACTTCCTCGACCACGCGGCCTACGACGCCATTCAGGAATGGGTGGCCGAGCATCGCGCTGGGGGCGGCACCGTCGAACTCGTGGAAATGGGCTCCGTGCGCATGGACGGCGCGACCGACGGCCCGCCGGCGCGTGGTGACTCGCGGCTCATGCTCAACGAGGCGCTGGCGCCGTGGCGGCGCTCCGGCGGCGATGTGGATCCGATCGTGGCGGGAGTGGCGGCGTACCACCGCAGTCACGCGCACGTGGTGCGCCCGCACCTCGATGTGCTGCGCGACGGGCAGGAACCGGATTCACTGTTCATCACCTGCGCCGACTCCCGGATCGTGCCGAATGTGATCACCAACAGCGGTCCGGGTGATCTGTTCACGATTCGGAATATCGGCAATCTGGTTCCGGCCGACCGCCAGGACTTCTCGATGGAGGCCGCGCTCATCTATGCCCTCGACAAGCTCGATGTGCGGTCGGTGGTGGTGTGCGGGCACTCCGGCTGCGGCGCGATGGCGGCATTGCATTCGGAATTGGTGACCGGATCCGAACTCGACGGCTGGCTGGCCAATGCCCGGCCCAGTCTGGATCTGTACCGGCTCGGTCATCCGGTGGCGCTGGCCGCCGCGGCCGCGGGATTCGGTCCGGTCGATCAGCTGGGCATGGTGAATGTGGCTGTGCAGCTGGAGACTCTGTACGCGCATCCGGTGGTGCGCCGGGGCGTGGTCGAGCGGGGAGTGGTGCTGTCGGGCCTCTTCTTCGATATCGCGACCGCGCGCGTCATCGAGGTCACGGTGGACGGCATTGCCGAAATCGGGGATATGGGCAGTCGGCTGCAAACTGTCAGCACGGTGCTACCCGTGTGACGTAGGTCGCTTTTCGGGCGTGAATCCGTAAGGATTCACGCCCGTTTTACATTATGGCCTCGCTTTTCTCAGGGTTTACTAAGTCTTTACTTCTAACCTTGGCGAAGCTCGTCCGGTGAGTCTGTGGCCAACGCTGTCCACAGCAGCAATTCGATGCCCACAGAACATATTCGACGCTTCCGGGTCAATCCGATCCGGAGAAGGAGCCGAGATGTCCACCGACACCGATTCACCACCAGGCGGTAACGACGCGCCGCTCCGCAGCGGTGCGGACCGCTGGTCTGTCACCCTGCTGCGCCATGATTTGCCCGCTTCCATAGTCGTATTTCTTGTTGCACTGCCGCTATCTCTCGGCATTGCGGTCGCCTCCGGCGCGCCCATTGCGGCCGGCCTGATCGCCGCTGTGGTCGGTGGCGTGGTGGTCGGACTGCTCGGCGGCTCCCCGCTGCAGGTCAGCGGGCCGGCCGCGGGACTGACCGTGGTGGTCGCGGAGACCATCAACCAATTCGGCTGGCGCACCGCCTGTTTCATTACCGCCGCAGCCGGTCTGCTGCAGATCATGTTCGGCCTCAGCCGCATTGCCCGCGCCGCACTGGCCATCGCACCTGTGGTGGTGCATGCCATGCTCGCCGGTATCGGTATCACCATCGCGCTGCAGCAGCTGCATGTGCTGCTCGGAGGGTCATCGCGCAGCAGCGCCTGGAAGAACCTGACCGAGATGCCGGACGAGTTGCTCTCGCTGCACGGCGACGACTTCTTCATCGGCGCCGTCGTCATTGCCATCATGCTGGGGTGGAAGTACGCGCCCGGACGCCTGCGGGTGCTGCCCGGACCGTTGGTTGCGGTCGCCATCGGCACGGGGCTGTCGCTGATACTGCCCGGCAATGTGGAACGAATCGTGTTGAGCGGCTCGCTCTTCGATGCCATCGGCCTGCCGGAGATCCCGTCCGGTGGCTGGGGTGCGGTGGCCCTTGCGGTATTGACGATCGCGTTGATCGCCAGCGTCGAAAGCCTGCTGTCGGCGGTCGCCGTCGACAAGATGCATACCGGCCCGCGCACCAATTTCGACAAGGAATTGATGGCGCAGGGTGCTGCCAATGTGACCTCCGGTCTGCTCGGCGGCCTGCCGGTCACCGGCGTGATCGTGCGCAGCGCCACCAATGTGCAGGCGGGTGGCCGCACGCGTGCTTCGGCCTTCCTGCACGGCATTTGGATCCTGGTGTTCTCGGTGGCGCTGGTCTCGGTGGTGCAGCAGATTCCCAAATCGGCGCTGGCCGGACTGCTCATCGTGGTCGGCATCCAATTGGTGAAGCTGGCGCATATCCGGCTCGCCCATCGCACCGGCGACCTGATGATCTACCTCGTCACCGTGGTGGCCGTGGTGTTCTTGAACCTGCTGGAGGGCGTGCTCATCGGCCTGCTGCTGGCCTTCGCGCTGCTGCTCTGGCGTGTGGTCCGGGTTTCGGTGTCGGCGACTCCGGTGACGGGTACGGACCGCTGGCTGATCAGCATCGACGGCACCTGCACCTTCCTGGCGCTGCCGAAGCTGTCCGCTGAGCTGGCCAAGGTGCCTGCGGGCGCGCACGCACTGGTCGAGCTGAGTGTCGACTTCCTGGATCACGCGGCGTACGAGGCCATTCACGATTGGGCCGCGCAGCACGAATCCCATGGCGGCCGAGTCGAATTCGTGGAACTGGGGTCGGCTCCGATGGCCGATGCCCTGACCGGACCGCCGGTGCGCGGTCAGGCCCGCGGGCTGCTGGACGGGGTGCTGCGCCCGTGGCGGGAGGACGGCAATCCCATCACCACCGGTGTGGCCGCCTATCACCGTCGTAATGCGCACGTGGTGCGTCCGCACATGGACGAACTGCGTGACGGGCAGAATCCGCACTCCCTCTTCGTGACGTGCGCGGATTCCCGCATCGTCCCCAACCTGATCACCAACACCGGACCCGGCGACCTGTTCACCGTCCGCAATGTCGGCAATCTGATTCCCCGGGACGGTCGTGACAACTCCATCGAGGCGGCGCTGTCCTTCGCTCTGGAGGAGTTGCAGGTGGATCAGGTTGTGGTGTGCGGACATTCGGGGTGCGGGGCGATGAAGGCCCTGCTGGGGGGAGTTCCCGCCGGCCCCGGACTGGGTGACTGGCTGGCCAATGCCGATGCCAGCGTGGACCGCTGGCACCGGGGCCACCCGGTGGGCACGGCCGCCGCCGCGGCGGGCTTCGACCCCGCCGACCAGCTGGCAATGGTCAATGTCGCAGTCCAGCTGGAAACCCTGCGCGCGCACCCGGTCATCCGAAGAACCATGCAGCAGCGCGAGATCGCGGTCTCCGGGCTGTTCTTCGACATCGGGACCGCCAGAGTGCTCCAGATAACCGCAGATGATCTGTCCGAGATATCGGAGCCTGACCTATCGGCCCTGGCAGCAGTGACTCACTGACCGCTTCACCCTGATCGCAACGAGCCCCCGGCCACAGTGGCCGGGGGCTCGTTGCGGATTTGGTGCCTGGGGGCGAATGCCGTTGTGATGGTGCGCTATTCAAGGTCTGGGCGTGAGGGGTTCAGGCATGCGCTTCCGCTGCTGCCTTCAGGTCCTTCAGCCAGGCTTCGAGGCCCGCCCCGAGGAATGCGGTGGAGGTGGGGACGTCGGCCTCGACCTGCGCCCCACTCCAGTTCTCTTCGGTGCGCACCAGGACGCCGCCGTCGACCTCGGTGAAGTTCCAGACGTGAACGCCATTGTCGATGTTCAGTCCGCCGCCGATCGCGGGTCCGCTCCAGCGAATGCAGCTGTCGGGCTGCATGTTCTGGACGGTGGAGGTGATGACGAGGGTGGTGGCCGGGGTCGTGGCGGTGGCGGGCACCGGAGTTGTCCACCGGAACTGCGAGCCCGGCTGCAACGGTCCCTGGTCCAGGCGCTTATTGCTTTCGACCGGCTGCTGCCACGACGGCCAGTGTTCGACATCCGTTTGCAGATTCCAGATGGTGCTCAGCGGCGCCTTGATCAAGGCCTCGGTCCGGTAGTGGATCGGGGCCTTGCTGTCGATACCGGATCCGCCGCAGGTCAGCGCGGCGGGGGCGGCGTTCGCCGTGGTGTGGCTCGGCTCGCTGCCGGCGGAATCTTTGCTGTCGGTGCCGCACGCGGTGGTGGTCAGCGTGACCGCGGCCGCCAGCGGGATCAGGAACAGGGCAGTGCGGGCACCGGACCGGCGGCGGATGTGCGGGTGAGACATGATCGCTCCTCGTTCAGTTCCAACCAGTGACACTCGATTTACTTAGAGGTTATAAGCGAACGGATTGGGTGTCAATCAAAAATCTGAGTGAAGATAGAGATGCTGATAGCCTCTAAGTCATCAGTTCTGAGAGTCTGAGCAGAGGCGGTTGACGATGACACCAAGCCGGACGGGTTCGCGGGAGCGCTATCGCGCCCAAGTGCGCGAGGAAGTCAAGCAGCACGCCTGGGAGCAGATCGCCACCGCAGGCGTATCAGCGTTGTCGCTCAACGCAATTGCCAAACTCGTAGGCATGAGCGGCCCCGCCCTGTACTCGTACTTCGCCAGCCGTGACGACCTGATCACCGAGCTCATCCGCGACGCCTACCGCAGCCTCGCCGACACCCTCCGGGCGAAGTTCGACGCTGGCGCCGACATATCCGTACTCGCCTACGCCGTCCGGGACTGGGCCCTGCACGACCCACAGCGCTACTTCCTCATCTACGGCACCCCAACCCCCGGCTACCAGGCCCCCGACGACACCACGGCGATCTCCTCAGAAATCATGTCGGTCCTGATCGAAGCCTTCGCCGCCCAGCCTTCCCCCACCCCCGCAACCCCCTTCGACACCCACCTCGAAACCCATTCAGGCTGGGCCGCAGGCCATCCCGTACCACCCCGAACCCTCCACCAAGCCCTATCCTTCTGGACCCGCCTCCACGGCGTCCTCTCCCTCGAACTAGCGGGCCACTTCGCCGGAATGGAATTCGACCCCGCCCTCCTCTTCGCCGCCGAACTCGAAACCCTTCTCCCGCACTGAGAAGGGCCGGTCATCGGTGGGGTGGCGGCTGGTAGTTCTGCATGTAGGTTGTATCGACTCCCAGCGCACCAAGCCTGGTCGGGCTGCCGGGGTGTCCGAGTGGGGTTGTCCGTCCGGGTAGTGGCTCGGCGAAGAAGCGGGCGTTCTCGATGACGAACTGTTCTTGTCCCGGGGGCATGTCATCTTCGTAATAGATTGCCTCGACCGGGCATACGGGTTCGCAGGCACCGCAGTCGATGCATTCGTCGGGCTGGATGTAGGCCATCCGGTTGCCGATGAAGATGCAGTCCATCGGGCACTCCTCGATGCAGGCCCGATCGAGTAGTCAACGCACGCGGCGCCGATCACGAAGGTCATGGTGTTCTCCTCTGGCGTACCCGACCCCGCGACTCGGGGATGTCTACGATCCTGGTGCTCGCTCGCGCGGGCGGGTAGTGGCCGAATGCCCATCACCTCATAAGGTGTCCTGATGACCTTGCCGCCGGGGACGCCCGATCTGGAGGTGCTGGATCTGCTCGTCTCTGTGGCGGAACTGGGCAGCCTCGGCGCGGCCGCGCGACGGCACGGCATCAGCCAGCCCGCCGCCGGCATGCGGATCAAAGCCCTGGAGCGGCGATTGCACCTGCGGCTGGTGGATCGGGGGCCCACCGGGTCGGCGTTGACCGACGCCGGGCACACCGTGGTCGAACTCGGTCGCCCCGTGCTGGCGGCCGCGCTGGCGCTGGCGGAAGGAGTCGCGGCCCTGCATCGCGTCGCGCGCCCGAGTCTGCGCATTCTGGCCTCGACAACCATTGCAGACCATCGCATTCCGCATTGGTTGAACGCATTGCGGAAGATTCACCCGGAACTGGCGGTGGAGCTGGATGTGGCGAACTCCCGGCAGGTGACCGTAGCGGTGCGCGACCGCGAGACCGAACTCGGTTTTGTCGAAGGTCCCCATCCGCCAGCGGGATTGGGTAGCCGGGTGCTTGTCGCCGATGAGCTCGTTGTGGTTGTCGGGCCGACCCACCCCTGGGCGACCCGCCGCCGTCCGGTGACCCCACGTGAACTTGCCGACACCCCGCTGCTGTGGCGGGGAGAAGGGCTCCGGAACCCGGGACACAGTCTGGGAAGCGCTCGAGATTCACGGCGTGCCGGCTCGACCGGCAGCCGAATTCGGCTCGGCCGCAGCGATTCTCACTACCGCCCGCAGCGGTACCGCACCCGCGGTGGTCAGCCGGCTGATCGTGGCGCATGAGCTCCGTGCCGGTACTCTCCACGAGGTGCCCTTGGCCGACTCGATCACCCTCACCAGAAAGTTCCGCGCCATCTGGGACCGTCGGACGCCGCCCAGCGGCCCCGCCGAGGACTTGGTCGAGCTTGCTGCCCGCATAGAAGCGGCACGGACAAACCGGCCCAGATGATCTCATCGAGCTTCTGAAACAGGCCAAGCGTGCCCGTCGCGGCACTGCGGGCGAGCACGCTTGGGTTCATTCTCGCGAACCGGTTCAGCGGGGTGAAATTCATTCAGACCCCCTCCGGTGTCGACGGTTCCTCGTTCTTCCCCTCCAGCTTTGAGACCGAGAAACCGATACTCGACAATTCCGGCTGGTATCTGGGGGCGTTTGGTCTGTCCCTTCTTGGTCTCGAGTCGAAAGCTTCTCTCGCACAGTAGGTTCCACTGCCACCGGGCCTCTACCGTTTTCCTGCCCATTCGCGGTCGTTTTCTGCCCGCCACACCTGCCGCCCGGGCGGGCCCGTCAGCCGGGCGGCGTCTGCCGTCCCCTTGTAGGCTTGCGCTGGTGCACGAAAGGGTCGGCGTGATCGATGCGGAGTACGGGACAGAGACCTTCTCGACCGACGATGACGACCCGGCGGCGTCCTGGTACGAGTACCTCCAGCAGCGGCAGGGATCGGTTCGGCTGGCGTTCGGCGCCGGCTTTCGCTCGGATGCTTATGCCCAGAATGTCGGCCAATTCCAGGTCGTGAGGTTCACCTCCGGCGCACTCGACTACCAGCGCTCACGACGCAATGTGCAATGCGACGGTGACAACAGCTATCGACTCCTCATCCCGCTGCAAGGTCATTTCAAGTTCGAACAAGGCGATTCCAGGGAAGTCTTCCACCCTGGCAGAATCTGCTTCTTCCATTGGGGCCGCCCACTGTGGATGACGCACACCGAGACGATCAGCGCGTTGATCATGACCGTCCCCGAGAAATCGATCGATTCCGCACGCGCCGAGAATGCCTCGCTCGCGCTGGATGAGAAGCGTCCCCTGGTGCGTGCACTGGAGGCGCAGGTTCGAATGCTCGTCGAGGCCGAGGGTTGGACGGCAGCGGATTTCAGCGTCGCATTCTTCAGCGCGCTCACGCTGCTCGATGGAGCGCTGAACCCCTCTCCCGCCATCAAATCCGGCAAGCGCGCGATAGACGCCGAACGCGCACGACGCCTGATCGAAAACCACGCGAACGATCCCCGGGTGACCCCGGAGACCATCGCCGCGATGTTGTGCATCGGCGAGCGGACGCTGTACAAGGTGCTGAAGCGTGCCGGATACCTGTCGCCGGGTGCGCTGCTACGCACGATCCGCGTCGAGCGCGCACATCGGCGATTGTCCCTTGCGCTGCCGGTCGATATGGACAGGATCGCCTTCGAGGAAGGATTCCCGAGCACTCGCAGGTTTCGGGAAGCCTACCGAGAGCACTACGGGCAGACCCCGGCACAGATGCGCGAACAGCTATTCGGTTCCGGCCCTGAGGGATCGCCGGTCGATAGGCACCTCGTGGACGGCCGGGCGCGATGACCACGGCACGTGAAGTTCCCGATCCGTGGTCCGACTCTCGCGGCACCCGCCACTGGGTCCCCTCCCGCGGCTTGACCAACGGGCTGAACGCCCGTGCCTGGGGAGTCCTCGCCGACTTGACCGAGTCACAGGTCTACCGAGTACTTTTCGCGCTGACCGACGCGGGAATCGCAGGTTACGTCCTACCGGTGCGCACGACCGTCCTGGAGCGCGGCGACCCGGACGTGGTGTGGCGGCTCTGGGTCGACCTCCCGCAGTATCGCGCCGCAGAGGATCTACTGATGGAGTTGCTGCGCTACGGCCGCCCTCGACGCCGCCCGACCCCACTGTCGGACCACAAACGCGCCCGGCGAATGCGAGTCCGCCTGGTTCGCAAGTCACCGTGACGGCGGCTCGGACATCCTGTGCGCGCCGATCGAACCTGAATCCGGCGCGGACCATGCCCGATCGACTCGCTCGATGGCAAATGGCAGGCCCGGCTGCTGACGGCTCGCAGAATCGGCCTTAGCGGACAAAAATCTAGCTCAGGCAACAGTTTTCGCACTCTGAGCCGAGTGAATGACCGGTCAGACCGGATCCCCGGCGCGCCTGCGGGGAGGTTGACGTGCTGCCCCCTAATGTGGGGCCGTCTACGGCCGCTATGGCCTGGCAGTGACATTCTGGTGTTGAGCCCCCGTGGTGGCGGCTGGATCGGAGTCCGATGGAAATGGTTGCGCAGCCCCCTGTTCGGATGAGTGAAGTGCCTGGTACTCGGCTACTGGATGCGCAGTGGCTGGGGGAGCGGATCTCCGAGATGGGTATTTCGTGGGGGACGGGGGATTCTCGGGTGTCCGGGACCCTCTGGTGGTGCATGGCTGCATCGTCGCTGGTGGATCCGATTGTCGGCGCTTATGCGCATGGGTTGCCGGCGCTGGATCCCACATTGGAGCGCATCGGCTGCGAGATTCGGCCGGATGGGGGAGTGGAGCGGGTGCTGCCGCTGGCGGGGACGGCTGCGGACGAGGCGCCTACGGAATCTGTCGGGCATGCGCTGCGGCACACGCTCTCGCGGGTGGTGCCTGTAGTGGCGGAGGTATCGGGTGCGGGGGTGGCGTCGCTGTGGGCGATCGTCGCCGATGCCATCGGCAATCGCGCGCTCGATGCCGGCGCTCAGGAATCGGGTGCGCTGCTGGCCAGGGAGGTGGCGGGACGGCTCCCGGTACCCCGATTCAGTGATATCGGGGGCCGTACTTTTGTGCGTCGCATCTCCTGCTGCCTGGTGTTCGAGGTTCCGGGCTGCGAGATGTGCACCAGTTGCCCGAAACGACCTGCGGCTCAGCGCGAAGTACTGCTCGCGGAGCTGGCCGCGCGCGGCTGACACCCCGGCAGCCGGTCCATCGGCGCACCGCCACCACCGTGCCGATAGCATGGACCGGCCAGACATCGCGGGGAATTCCCGCGCTTACGACAATGCCTAGGAGTGCGCAGCCGTGACCACCACAGCCCCGAAGAGCCCAGTCGCCCTCGTCCGGGTGTCGGCCGGGACTACGGCGGGTGCCGCGGTGCGCGAGGCCGACCTGCCGAGCAAGGGTCCCGACGCCGTCATCGTCGTCCGCGACGCGGAGGGTTATCTCAAGGATCTGTCCTGGATTCCGGACACCGACACCGAGGTCGAAGCCGTCACCGCCGATTCCGAGGACGGCCGCAGCGTGATCCGGCACTCGGCCGCGCATGTGCTCGCGCAGGCTGTGCAGCAGGAGTTCCCGGAGGCCAAGCTCGGCATCGGCCCGCCCAACAAGGACGGCTTCTACTACGACTTCCAGGTCGATCGCCCCTTCACCCCGGAGGATCTGGCGAAGCTGGAATCCCGGATGAAGAAGATCATCAAAGGCGCACAGCGCTTTTCGCGCCGCGTGACCGATGTCGAGGAAGCTCGCATCGAACTGGCCAAGGAGCCGTTCAAGCTGGAGCTGATCTCCGATAAGTCGGGCATCGACGATCCGGAGGTCATGGAGGTCGGTGGCAAAGAGCTGACCATCTACGACAATCTGGACCCGCGCACCGGCGAAAAGCTGTGGGGCGACCTGTGCCGCGGCCCGCACATCCCCACCACCAAGTACATTCCCGCGTTCAAGCTGACCCGCAGCTCGGCCGCCTACTGGCGGGGTGATCAGAGCCGCGAGGATCTGCAGCGCGTGTACGGCACCGCCTGGGAATCGCAGGAGGCGCAGGAGGAGTACCTGAACCTGCTCGCCGAAGCCGAGAAGCGCGATCACCGCAAGCTCGGCCTGGAGCTGGACCTGTTCTCCTTCCCGGACGAGCTGGGCTCCGGCCTGCCGGTGTTCCACCCCAAGGGCGGCATCATCCGCAAGGAGCTGGAGGACTACTCGCGTCGCCGGCACATCGCCGCGGGCTACGAGTTCGTCAATACCCCGCACATCACCAAGGGCCATCTCTTCGAGGTCTCCGGCCACCTGGACTGGTACCGCGACGGCATGTTCCCGGCCATGCACCTCGATGCCGAGCTCAATGACGACGGCACCGTGCGCAAGCCCGGCCAGGACTACTACGTCAAGCCGATGAACTGCCCGATGCACAATCTGATCTTCCGTTCGCGCGGCCGCTCGTATCGTGAACTGCCGCTGCGCATGTTCGAGTTCGGTTCGGTCTACCGCTACGAGAAGTCCGGTGTCATCCACGGCCTGACCCGCGTGCGGGGCATGACCCAGGACGACGCGCACATCTACTGCACCAAGGAGCAGATGCACGCGGAGCTCACCTCCACGCTGCAGTTCGTGCTGAGCCTGCTGCGCGATTACGGCCTCGACGACTTCTACCTGGAGCTATCCACCAAGGACCCCAAGAAGTTCGTCGGCTCCGACGAACTGTGGGAAGAGGCTACCGAAACCCTGCGCAAGGTGGCCACCGACTCCGGCCTGGACCTGGTGCCGGACCCGGGCGGCGCGGCCTTCTACGGCCCGAAGATCTCCGTGCAGGCCAAGGACGCGCTGGGCCGCACCTGGCAGATGTCCACCATCCAGCTGGACTTCAACCTGCCCGACCGCTTCGAGCTGGAGTACACCGGCTCCGACGGCCAGAAGCACCGGCCGGTCATGATCCACCGCGCGCTGTTTGGTTCCATCGAGCGCTTCTTCGGCGTGCTGACCGAGCACTACGCGGGCGCGTTCCCGGCCTGGCTGTCGCCGGTGCAGGTGGTCGGCATTCCGGTCGCCGAGGCCTTCGCCGAGCACCTGGACGGTGTGATCGAGCAGCTGCGCGACCATGACGTGCGCGCCGAGGTCGATCGCAGCGACGACCGCATGCAGAAGAAGATCTTCAATCAGACTGCGCAGAAGGTGCCCTTCATGCTGCTCGCCGGCGCGAAGGATGTGGAGGCGGGCGCGGTCAGCTTCCGTTTCCGCGACGGCACCCAGGTCAATGGTGTGCCGGTCGCGGAGGCGGTGGCAACGATCGTCGAGTGGATCCGCCGCCGCGAGAACGTCTCTCCGACCGCGCAGCGTTTCGAGAAGGCGAACGGGTAGGGCATGAGCGAATTCACGGCGCCCGACGGTCTCTCCGAAGACGCTGCGGGGCTTGCAGATTCGACGCCGCGAGAGACGATCGTCGATCGCGGCGCCGGTGACCCGGACCGCTTGCAGCGGCTGTGGACGCCGTACCGCATGTCCTACATCACCGGGGCGACCGGCGAGCGCAAGCCCGCCGACGAGTCGGATACAGACGCGCCCAAGAAGACCGGTCATCCCTTCACCGATATCCCCGAGATGTCGGATGAGGACGGCCTGGTCCTGGCGCGCGGCCAGTTCGTGTACGCGGTGCTGAACCTGTACCCGTACAACCCCGGCCACATGATGGTGGTGCCCTACCGCCGGGTGGCCAATCTCGAGGACCTCACGCTCGACGAGAGCACCGAGCTGATGGCCTTCACCCAGCAGGCGATTCGCGTGATGAAGCGGGTGTCGCGGCCGGAGGGTTTCAATGTCGGCCTGAATCTCGGTGGCGTTGCCGGTGGTTCACTCGCCGATCACCTGCATCAACATATCGTGCCCCGCTGGAGTGGCGACGCGAACTTCATTACCGTCGTCGGCGGAGTGAAGGTCATGCCGCAGCTGCTACGGGAAACCCGGGCACTGCTGGCGGAGGCCTGGAAGGAGGCGTAGATGAGCGACAATCGCGCAGCGGCTCATCGGAGCCGACCGGGTGCGGGTGTCCCGCAAGGCACGGAAGGAATCCGAATAGCGTGCTGAGCTTCTTCGGTCGCGAGACGTTCGCCAAAGCGACTGCGCCCCTGGGCAAAGCCTTGGTGAGCACCGGACTCACACCGGATGCCATGACGCTGATCGGCACCACCGCCTCGATTGCCGCGGCGGTGACGCTGTTCCCGTCCGGTCACCTGTTCTGGGGAACCATGGTGATCTGGCTGTTCGTCATGTTCGACATGCTGGACGGCGCGATGGCCCGGGCGCGTGGCGGCGGTACGAAATACGGTGCGGTGCTCGATGCCACCTGTGATCGGGTGGCCGACGGCGCCATCTTCGGTGGTCTGGCCTGGTGGGCCGTCTATCACGAGCACTCGAAGGTGCTTTTCGCGGCTACGCTGGTGGTATTGGTGACCTCGCAGGTCATCTCGTACGCCAAGGCGCGCGCGGAGGCCAGCGGACTCTCGGCCGACGGCGGCATTATCGAGCGCCCCGACCGGCTGGTCATCGGGCTCGTCGGCGCCGGATTGACCGGCATCGGCGGGTATTTCGAGATCGACTGGCTCACCTACGCCGTGTATGTGGCCATCTACATCCTGGCGGTGCTCAGCATCGTCACTGTCTTTCAGCGTGTGCTGGCCGTGCGCAATTCGCCTGGCGCACGCGACATTATCGCCCCCGTGGCGAAGGCGCCGGAGGAACACCAGCGGTGAGCACCGATTTCACGTCCGCGATGACCGATAAGGCGTACGCGGCCGGATGGGCTCTGGTGCGCGGACTTCCGGAGGGCGCGGCGCGCCGCGGTTTCAATGCCGGAGCCGATGCCGCCGCTCGTCGGATGAATCGGAAGGCGCACGCCGGGCACCCGAATCAGTTGCGGCGCAACCTCGCCCGGGTCATCGGCTCGACTCCCGAGCAGGTACCCGACGATCTGATCCGCGCGAGCATGCGGTCCTATGCCCGCTACTGGCGGGAAGCGTTCCGGCTGCAAACCATGGACCATGCCGGAATGGTGAAGTCGGGCCAGCTGTTCGTCGATCAGGCGGAGCATCTGGAGGCCGCGCTGGCCGCCGGTCGCGGCGCCGTGCTGGTGCTGCCGCATTCCGGCAACTGGGATATGGCCGGTGTGTGGCTGGTGCAGAACCACGGTCCCTTCACCACGGTCCAGGAACGGCTGCAACCGGAATCCCTGTTCGAGCGCTTCGTTGAATATCGGGAAAGCCTCGGCTTCGAGGTGTTCCCGCTCACCGGCGGTGAGCAGCCGCCGTTCCCGCAGTTGGCGGAGCGGCTGCGACAGAACCGCGTGGTGTGCCTGCTGGGCGAGCGCGATCTCACCGGCAAAGGTGTGCCGGTGGACTTCTTCGGCGAACGCACCTGGATGCCCGCGGGTCCGGCGAAACTGGCGATCGAGACCGGTGCGGCGCTCATTCCGGTGCACTGCTGGAACGCCACCGATGCGCAGGGCCGCGAAGGCTGGGGCTTCAAGACGGAAGCGGCGCTGGATGTTTCGGGCGGTGCGGCCGCGGCGACCCAACTGCTGGCGGATCGGTTCGCGGCCAATATCGCCGCCCATCCCGCCGACTGGCACATGCTGCAACCGCTGTGGGAAAGTGATTTGTCGCAGTCGCGGCTGGACCGCATCGCGGCGGCGCAGCAGGCAGTGACAAAGGATCAAGTGGGGATTCGGGAGCCCGAGGCGGCACACGGCGTCGATGGGCACAGGGGAGACGCAGCACTATGAGAATCGGCATGGTCTGCCCGTACTCGTTCGACGTGCCGGGCGGAGTGCAGTCGCATGTCGTGGAACTGGCGCAGGTACTGCTCGAACGCGGTCACAAGGTGAGCGTGCTCGCGCCCGCCGCCGATGACACACCGCTGCCGGACTATGTGGTGTCCGCAGGCAAGGCGGTCGCCATTCCGTACAACGGGTCCGTCGCGCGACTGTCCTTCGGCCCCACCGCGTACACCCGCATCCGCCGCTGGATCGGCGACAACGACTTCGACGTGCTGCACATTCACGAGCCGAATGCGCCCAGCCTGTCGATGCTGGCATTGAAGATCGCCGAAGGCCCGATCGTGGCGACCTTCCACACCTCGACCACAAAATCGCTGGTACTCAGTACTTTTCAGGGTGTGCTGCGGCCGTACCACGAGAAGATCAGCGGGCGGATCGCGGTCTCCGAGCTGGCGCGGCGCTGGCAGGTGGAGGCGCTCGGCGGGGATGCCGTCGAAATCCCCAATGGTGTCGATGTTCCGGCCTTCGCGCACGCCCCGCTGCTGGCGGGGTACCCGCGCGGGGGTGGGACTGTGCTGTTTCTAGGCCGCTACGACGAGCCGCGCAAGGGCATGGATGTGCTGCTGGGCGCGCTGCCGGAACTGGTGCGCCGGCATCCGGATATCGAGGTGCTGATCGTGGGCCGCGGCGATGAGGAGCGACTGCGCCGCGAAGCCGGTGAAAATGCCTCACACCTGCGCTTTCTCGGGCAGGTCTCGGATGCGGAGAAGGCCTCGGCCATGCGCAGCGCCGATGTGTACTGCGCGCCCAACCTCGGCGGCGAAAGCTTCGGCATCGTGCTGGTGGAGGCCATGGCCGCCGGAACCGCCGTGGTCGCCAGCGATCTGGACGCCTTCCGCCGGGTGCTGCGCGACGGGACCGCGGGCATGCTGGTGCCGGTCGGCGATTCGGACCTGCTCGCCGCGGCGCTCGACGGCGTGCTCACCGATACCGCACGCCGCGAAGAGCTCATCCGCACCGCGAATCAGGTTGTCGGCGAATACGATTGGCCGGTCGTGGCCGAGCAGATCCTGCGGGTCTACGAGACTGTCACCGTGGGCGATATCCGTGTCAGGACCGCTGGATGATCACTTTCTCCGCGACCACGATTCTGGTTCTCGCCTTAATCGCGGCGTTTGTCATCACCCTGGGCGTCTGGGCCTACACCACCGCCAATCGCCTCGACCGGCTGCACGTGCGCAGTGATCAGGCGCGGAATGCCTTGAGCGCCGCGCTCGACCGCCGCACGGTGGTGGCGCGGACGGTGGCCACCGTGCTGGGTGTCGGCGCCGATGTGGACCGCGCCAATCAGGCCCGCCACCTCGGCGCCCTTGCAGGACGGGCCGAGCGCACCGACTGGCGTGATCGCGAGACGATCGAGAATCAGCTGGCCGGAGCGCTTTCCGGCGTGGAGATCTCGCAATTGCCGCCGCAGCTGGTGGCTGAGCTCGCCGATGCCGAGGCTCGGGTCTTGATTGCCAGGCGCTTTCACAATGATGCGGTGCGCGACACCTTGGCGCTGCGTACGCGCCGGTCGGTCCGTCTGCTGCACCTGGGCGGAACCGCGCCGCTGCCCACGTATTTCGAGATCGCCGAACGCGTGACGGCCGCTGCCTCCACCGGTTTGGAGGTCGATACCGTTCGCACTTCCGCGCGGGTGCTGCTGCTCGACGAGGAGAATCGGGTGTTGCTGCTGCGCGGTCGCGATCCGAAAGTTCCCGATGTCGAATTCTGGTTCACCATTGGTGGCGGTGTCGATCCCGGTGAAACCTTGCGCGAAGCCGCAATTCGCGAGCTATATGAAGAAACCGGTTATCCTGCCGACTCTTCAGGGCTGCACGGTCCGCTCTGGCGTCGCGTGGCGGTATTCCCGTTCAATGGCGAACTGATTCGTTCCGAAGAACTCTTCTTCGTCTTGCGTGCTAAAAACTTCGAACCTAATCCGGCAAAATTGGATTTTGTCGAACGCCGGTCGATTACCGGTAGTAAATGGTGCACTCCCGCGGATATCGCGGCGCTCGACCGATCCGGTGAAACAGTCTATCCCTACCACCTGGACGAGCTGCTGGAGGAAGCGATCACCGCAGCTGACGGCCATATCGACCCCGAGGTTCGCTCGATTCGCTGATCTCCCCCGGAACGCCGAACGCCACCGTAGACAACCGAGGTCATCTTTGGTGGCGTTCGAACTCCGGAGAAAAGGGCCCCTAATACTTCGAGCCCTTGTGCATATTCCTCGCTCAGATGAAGAATCCCAGTGTGGCGAGGAATGCGGTGGCGGCGATCCAAGCGGTTGCGCCGAGTACACCAAGTCCAAGTCCTAGCAACATGATTTCTTTCCTTTCGACCTTTCCGCAGTTTGCGGATGTACACGGTTAATCTCACGCAAACCGTGATGCGTTTCACCCTTTTCGACACAAAATCAAAATAGGTGTTTGACCGGCCGCCGTTCTCGCAGTCCGGTGGCTGGGATCGGACCCCGAAAGCGCGCGGCCGCTCGTGCCGTCGGCGTTACCGTGAGCCGTTCAACGACAGCTATGCGATAGGGACGTCCGAAATGAAGCTGATGTACGCACTGTGGGGAGCCGATCTGGACGAGCGGCTGCATGCCGCGGAGCTGCGGCACCGACTGGCGGATATCGGGGCCACCGAGTGGCAGGTGAACGTCCGTGACGCGGAAGTGGCCGCGGCCCAGGTCCGGCACACGACCTATGACGAGCCGATCGCCGCCATCGTGAGTGTGCGGACCGGCGGCGGGCACGAGGCCGTCACCGCCGCCCTGGGCACCGTGGCCACCGAGGTGAACGGCTGGATCGTCGACGAGCGGACGCCGATCGTGCCGCCGCCCGTCGAAAACGGGGTGCGCACTCCCGCGCTGGCGAACTTCGCCCTGCTGCGCATCCCGTCCGACCTGACCCGCGAGGAATGGCTGCACCGCTGGCACGATCTGCACACGCCGGTGGCGATCGAAACCCAGGACACCTTCGGCTACGTCCAGAACACCGTCCTGGAGCCCGTCACGGAGGGCAAGCGCGTCGACGCTCTCGTCGAGGAGCTCTTCCCCATGGCAGCTATGACCAGTGCACACGCCTTCTACGGCGCGGACGACGACGCCGAACTCCAGCGCCGCGTGACTCGCATGATGGAAAGCGTCGTCAGCTTCGGCGCCCACCTCGATCTCGACCTGGTACCCACCAGCCGGTACGTGTACAAACTGTGAGGCCGTGAGCTCAGAGGAACCGTGAACTCCGCACCGGCCCAGGCGAATTGAGTGGTGTGCGCGGGCCTGAAACGCCGAATGCCACCGCTGATAACCAGTGGTTACCTGTGGTGGCTATCGGATTCCGAGGAGCGGGTTGGGAGTTGGTCCTGGCTCCTGTGCTGGGCGGCGATCAGATGAAGAAGCCCAGCGTCGCTAGGAATGCCTTGGCGGCAAGCGCGGCCGTTGCGCCGAACGTGTTGATCAACAGTGAGAGCAACATGATTTTCTTTCCCTTCGGATCCGCGAAATGCGGATCTACCTGGTTAATCTCATGCAAACTGTGATTCGTTTCACATTTTGGGCTACAATGCCGCTCGGCTCGGCCGGCGGGAACGAAGAAAGGCTCGCTACAGCCATGAAATATGGTGGTAGCGAGCCCTTCTCGTGATTGGGGGCAGTCGGAGCGGCTAGCGGCCGAGTTTGTCCTTGACCGCCTGCATGGCGCCGCCCACGGCGTCCTTCACATTGTCGGCGGCCTTCTCCAGGCCGGCTTCGATCTGGTCGGCCTTGCCTTCGGCTCGCAGGTCGTCGTCGCCGGTGATATCGCCGGCGGCCTCCTTGGCCTTGCCGCCGACTTCCTGAGCCTTCTGGCCGATCTTGTCGCTGAGAGACATTTCGAATCCTCCGTATCGGTGGTCGAACTTTGTCGTACTCGGACAGGACACTCCGGCCAGCCTACTGTCACGCGGCAACCGATGAGACAACGATCACTGAGACTGCTGCGTGACGATCCGCGACGGCGGGGGTCTTCCTGTCGTAAGCGATGAGGAGGTGCTGTGACCATGCCAGAGGCAGCACTCGAGGTAGAGCCGGACGATGCGACCCTGGCTGCTCGGGTGCGTGACGGTGATGTCCGAGCCTATGAGCAGCTAGTCGTTCGCTATCAGGGGCAGATGTTCCGGCTGGCGTCGCGGATCCTGGCGGATCGGGCCGAGGCGGAGGACATCGTGCAGGAGGTCTTCCTGACCGCCTGGCGGCGCATCGGCCAATTGCAGGACGATGGCGCCTTCGCGGGGTGGCTCTACCGCATGACCACCAACCGCTGCCTGAACCTGCTGCGGTCCCGGCAACTTCCGGCCGACGTCGATCCCGACGCCACCGAATCGCCGCGCACCGAAACCCAGCCCGAGCATGCGGTGCAGGTCAACAGCCAGCTCGAGGCGCTGACCGTGGCTCTGCAGCAGCTCACCCCCGAACAGCGGGCCTGCTGGCTACTGCGCGAGGTGCACGGTCGGTCGTATGAAGAAATCGGCGAGATCGTCGGCGCGAACGCCACCGCGGTACGCGGTCGCATAGCGCGGGCACGAGCCCAATTGGCGGAGGTGATGAAGCCATGGCGGTGACCGACACCGAGCAGGACTATCTGCTGCCCTGCGGCCGTGGCCTGGAACGCGTGTGGGAACGGCTCGGCACCGTGCAGAACGGTGGCGGGGACGCACACGAGGCCAGTTGTGTGCACTGCCGGACAGCGCGCGACAGCCTGCTGGGCCTGCGCACCGCGACCCAGGAGCTGATCGACGAACCCGATCCACCGCCCTCGGATCTGGTCGAGCGCATCATGTCCGCGGTCCGTGCGGAATTGCGGCGCGGCCAGGCACTGGGCCTGCCGACCCCGCATGCGGGCACGGTCGCGGTGAGCGAGCAGGCCGCCGCGGTGGTGCTGCGTTTCGCCGCCGACAGCGTGCCCGGCGTGCGTGCCCGGCGCTGCCGGATTCGCAATGTCGGCATCGGCCCGGAAGGTGAGACCGTCGTGCACATTTCGATGACCATCGCGGTGCACGTCAACGGTGACGGCGTCCAGGGATTGGTGCCGAAGGTCAGGGAACGGGTCACGGCCGCGGCATCCGCTCGGACGGGCCTGCTGGTCGGACGGCTGGATATCGCGATCGTGGATGTCTACCAAGAGGGCGGCCGGTGAGCGCTGCGGCTACCCGGTCCGAACTCGTCGTCGCCGATGCCGTGGTGGCGGGTGTCGCCGCCCGGGCGGCGGTCGCCGTGCCGGGCGTGGTCCGAGTCGAACCCGGACTGCGTGGCCTGGTCGCCGAATTGACCCGGGCCGGGCGGCAGCTGTGGACCGGATTCGAGACCGCGCCCACCGATGGCGTGCGCGTGCTGCGTGATGACGGCGTGCTCGCGGTGCAGCTCGAGATCGCGATCGGCCCGGAACGCCATGCCGGTGTGGTCGCGACCGCGGTACAGCACCAGGTGGTGCGGACCGTGCGTGAGCAGACCGGTGTGCGCATCGACGAGGTGTCGGTGCTGGTCGTCGATATCGAACCGGAGGCGCGGTGAGGGACACGGGGGAATTGACCGACAAGATCGCCGGGGCGGTGTCGGCGCTGACCGGCCTGCGACTGGAATCCTCGATCAAGGACGGCGTGCGCCTGCCCTGGCCGAGCCGGTCCACCGCTATCGATCTGGGCGACGGCCTCGTCGAAATCCGGGTTGTCGCAACCACTTTGCCGTTGCCGCCGCTGCTGGAGAGCGTGACCGCCGCAGTCGAGCCGCTGCTCGCGGACACCCGGTGGTCCGGAGCGACCGTGCGCTTGGTCGTGACCCAGCTCGATGCGTCGGCGCTCGGGGCGGGCCCGTGACCTGTGTCACGCCGCCGTGACAGGCGGCCGAATGCTGTGTCCCACCAAGGCAGTTTCGTTTCATCCTTTCCAACGCAAGGGAATCAGGAGGCAGACATGACCGCTACCGCAACCGATAAGCCGAAGGCCGAGACCACTACCGGGAAGGCTCCGGCCAACTCGTCCAGCGCCCTGCAGAGCGAGCAGGGCACCACCAGCATCGCCGATATCGTGGTGCAGAAGGTCGCGGGCCTGGCTGCCCGCAATGTGCGCGGCGTGCACGATCTCGGCGGCGGCACGGCCCGCGCGTTCGGCGCCATCCGCGACCGCATTCCCGGTGCTTCCGCCAGTGTGGGGCAGGGTGTTTCGGTGGAGGTCGGCGAGACGCAGGCGGCCGTCGATCTGGAGATCGTCGTCGAATACGGTGTCGCCATCGCCGAATTGGCGCATTCGATCCGCCGCAATGTGATCGCCGCGATCGAGCAGATGACCGGGCTCGAGGTCGTCGAGGTCAATATCAATGTCAATGACGTCTACATCCCCGAAGACGATGACGCCCCCGCCTCCGGAGTCACTCGCGTCCAGTAAGTCGCCCGCCTCGTAGAGGAGTCGCTGATGAACGCCACATCGATCTGCCTGGCCGTCGGTCTCGCCCTCGGATTCGCCGCTGCCTTCGGCGGATTCGGCGCTTTCGCCATCGTCCTGGTGTTCGCCGCGCTGGGCCTGGTCGCCGGGCGCTGGCTGGACGGCGAGATCGACCTGTCCGGATTATTGCGATCGGCCCGGGACCGGGGCCGGCGATGACCACCGCCGTCGTACTCGAACCTGCGGGACGGACGACGGTGAGTAAGCGTGCCGTGGAACGCATTGCGGCGCGCGCCGCCCGCGAGATCGACGGCGTGGCGGACGGGGTCACGGTGGATGCCCGCATGTCGGGTGATTCCGCCGTACTGAGCATGCGGTTGCCGATCCGGTATCCGCTGCCGGTGACCCGGATCGCGGAGGAGTGCCGGACCCATGTGATCCGCCGGACCGGCGAGCTCACCGGGGTGACGGTGACAGGATTGGATATCGCCGTCTCCGCCATGGTTGTCGAATCCCTCTCGGCGGCAACCGGTTCCGCGCACCGGAGGGTACGGTGATCCGCCGCCCGCGCCGGGTCGGCCCGGCCGTGGTGGTGGCGCTGGCGGTGCTCGCGCTCTGCGTCCTCACGGCGGTCTCGCTGATCGGGCGATTGCTGGGCAGGTCGGAAGTGGTGTCCTACGACTCGATCGCGCACCGATTACACGACACCCGGTGGAGTGACGGGCTGGTGCTCGGCGCGGGTGTGGCCGTCGTGGTCGTAGGCGCGGTGCTGCTGGTGCTGGCGCTGCTGCCCGGACGGCCGGTCGTGGTGGCGCTCGACGAGGTGGACGGCAGCTCAGCCGGGGTGTCTCGGCGGAGTCTGCGCGCCGCCCTGCGCCGCGAAGCCGGCGCCGTACACGGTGTGGATTCGGCGCGAGTTCGTTTGGGGAGCAAGAAGATTCTGGTTTCGGCACGCACCGGGCGCACCGGCTCGAGCGAGGTGGACGGCGCGGTTCAGGAGGCGGTGACCCGCATGCTCGAGCGCATTGCCCCGGCCCGCCCGGCGACCGTTCGCACGCGGCTGCGATCGACCAGTAAAGGGGAGAACCGATGACGGCGATCAATCGACCGGCCCGACTCAACCGGGCACTGCTGGGGCTGATCGGTCTGCTGCTACTGGCGGCGGGCGGGTACGCGATTGCCGCCAATCGCGGCCACCTCGGCTGGCTGGATTCCCATGGGACGCTGGCGCCGGGGACGGGTGCGCCCCCGCGCTGGGTGCTGCTGGTCATCGTGGCCGGGGCGGTGGTGGTCGGATTGCTGTGCCTGCGTTGGCTGCTCGCTCAGGTGTTCCGCATGCCGCGTTCGGTGGAGTGGGACTTGTCGAGTGGGAAGTCTGCCGGGGCAACGGTGTTGGCCTCGTCGGTGGCCGCCGATGCGGTGGCGGCGGATATCGAGGGCTACGCCGATGCCCGGTCGGTATCGGCGTTCCTGTCGGGTCCGGGGCGCGCGCCCGAACTGCATCTCATCGTCACGGCCGAGCCCGGTGCGGATATCACCGCGCTGCGCCGCCGGATTCTGGGTGAGGCGGTGGCCCGGCTGCGGGAGGCGCTGGGGGTGGGGGTCGTTCCGGTCACCATGGAATTGCGGTTCGCCGAGAAGACCACCCGCGTGCGCTGACCAGCACTGCATTATTCCCTGGGTCGAGTCGGTGGTCGGGCGTTAGTCTCGGGTTCGGTGACCGAGACGAGGGATCGAAAAAGCCACTATGACAACGCAAGCCGCCGTAGGCGCGCAGCCGCCTGCCGATGACCGGTACGACGAGTTTCTGAACGGCGTGCAGCAGGTGTTCCGGGAGACCGTCACGGAGGGCTCCACCCTGTTCAGGGTCGGTGGCGAGGATTTGTTCGAGGTGTTCCTCGGAGCCCTCACTCCGGAACTCGCCGCGGAGAACAGTTGTGGCACGTGCCGGTTGTTCGTACGCCGCTACGGCGGGCTGGTGACGGTCGGTCCGGACGGGAAGACGAAATCCGTTCTCTGGTCGGCGAATACCGCGCCGCCGGAGTACGCGCAGGCGGTGGCCGCATTGGCCGCACAGGTCGAGAGCAAGCCCATCACCTCGGTCTTTCGCTCGAGCGCGGCCAGTTGGGGAGATCCGGAACGCGGCTCATGGACCCATCTCGCGGTGATCCCGCCCGCGCATCTGGTGCATACGCCTTCGGCGCTTGCGACGACCTTCCAGTACGTCGCCGCGAAGAATGCCGACCGGGGCACACTCGAGCGCGCCCTGGCCGAATTTCCGCTCGCCGTCGTGAAAAAGGCGGTGGCCCTGCTGCGTACCGAACAGCTGTATCGCTCGGACGCGATACTCGGCGTCGGCACCTGGCTGTCGGAATTGCATCAGCAGCTCCGCGCGGTGCGCGGAAAAGACGATACCGCGCAGCGCCGCCGCGACAATCTCATCTGGCTGGCCGCCGCGACCGCACCGGCGGGCTATTGCCACGTCAAGAGCGGCATGATCGGCACCCTGCTGACCGATCTCGCCGACGATCTGCCCTTCAGCAGCGTCAAGCGGCGCTTCGCGGAGAAGATGCATCCGCTGCAGTACCGCCGGCCGACCGCGGAGCCGACGGCGGCGATGATCGCGCGCGCAGAGCGGGTCATCGGCGAGTTGCGGGCCGCCGGTGCGCTGGAGCGCCGTTTCGCGAAGCTTGCCGATGTCCGGCCCCTGTGGTCGCGGGCCATGGTCGCACCACGGTCCGAGGGCGTCTTCGGGCACCTCGTCCCGGCCCGGAAGGGCAGGGCGGCAACCGATCTCGGCACGGATCCGGTGGTGATCACCTGGGAGAAGTTCGCGCGCACCGTACTTCCGGACGCGGAACGCCTCGAATTCGAGGTGCCGCAGGCAGCCACCAGCTACGGGGCCATGGTGACCGCCGCGAATCCCGACGCGCCCCCGATCGTGCAGTGGGATGCTCCGGACAACCGAAATCCCGTGACCTGGTACGTCTATGTCAACGGCTCCCCGGCTGCCCAATGGGGTTTGCGGCCGGGGGAGTTCCGGGATGTGACGGCCGTGGTCCCGCATCCGGCGACCTGGCATGTCGAGGTCGATTGCACCGGACGTGAGCAGGCCGTGCTCTTCGCCCTCGCGGGTGCGACGGATACGACCTACACGGAGGGTGCGGGCTTCTTCCCGGAGTTCCTCCGCAGCGACCTCCACGAGATCCGTAAAACGCTCGAGGCGTACGCGAAAGATGCTGTTGTCGCGGGCAAGGATGAGGCCGAGGTCTGCGGACTGCTGTTGTCGAAGGGTGGCAAGGTCGGACACACATTCAGGGTCACCACGGGCGGCGTGCGGGTGCGCTACACCGTCGATCGCTGGGATTGAGCCAGGTTTGGGGCGGGCCCAGCGGGGCAATGCTTGATCGGGATGTGGCGGGTCCGCATCTCGGTTAGGGTCGATTCGGTTTGCCGCATACGAGATGCGGCCGACCGTGTGTGGAAGGTGAACTGATTCGTGTCTTATCTGCTCTACGACTTCCTGATGCCGTACCTGGGTCCTTCGGCGGCCGAGTATTGGGCGACGGTGTTCGTGATCAACCCGCTGGGCACCACGACTCCGTGAGGTAGTCCAGGTTCATCAGCCCTGCGGCGCGTGACCGAGCAGTACCTGCCCGGTGAAGCGGGTCTGCTTGGCGCGCGGGAGCGGGTGGAACAGACATCCGTGCATATCGCGGTACCACATTTCGAGTGGGCAACCGCGGGAATAGCCTGCGCCGCCGACGGTTTCGATGGCCAGTCGCACAGTGGCGACGAGCGCGTCGGCGGCCACGGTCTTCCGGCTGAGGGTGCGCGCGGCGTGCTCGTCGGTATTGGCGAAGTTCAGATTGTCCGAGGCGCTGAACATGGCATCGATCAGGTCGGTGGCCGTAGTGTAAGAGTTCATCATCTCGCCGGCCAGGCTCAGCGTGTGCGCTTCGCTACGACCGGCCACCAGATCGGTCACCAATTCCACTGCGCGGTCGGCGATTCCGAGATAGGCCGCCATGACCAGCGGCATGGCCGCACCCATCACGACATTGAGAATCGGCGGCCAGACGCCGGCCGGGCGGATCAGCGAGATCGCGGCATCGGGGACGAAGACATCCTCGAACACCACCGTGTGTGAACCGCTTGCACGCAAACCCAGTGTGTCCCAGGTCTTCTCGATGCTGACGCCCGGGGCGGCGAACGGCACGGCGACGTGCAGCACCTGCGGCCCGTCGGGGGCGTCTTCCCAGCGGATGCTGGTCACCGCCACCGCACCTAGCTCGCACCCGCTCGCCGGAGCCTTGCGTGCGCTGACCCGGTAACCGCCGTCGACCCGGACCGCACTGCCATTGGAATCCACCCAGTCCGAAGCGCCGGTGCTGACCAGAATCGCTCCCGCCGTGACCTTTTCGAAGACCGGTCGGGCATCGATGCCGTGCCGGTGCCGCCACACCTGTGCGGCGACCAGATGCGAATGCATCGCGAAGGCTACCGCGGTAGACGGATCGTGCCGGCCCAATTCCCGCAGTATCTGGCCCATCTGGCGGTGGGTGGCGCCGCCACCACCGAATTCGACGGGCACGAGCGCCCGGCTCAGCCCCGAGGAGCGCAGCAGATCGTAGGCGGAGGTGGAGAGTTCGCCGGTGCGGTCGCGGTCGGCGACGCCGTCGAGCAGATGTTCGCCGACCGCGGTGGCGGCCGCGATCCACTCGGTGGTGGTGGTTTCGGGAAGAGTCGATGTCATGTTGTCGAAGCTAGGGATTCCCGCGATAACCGAATAGTCCAGAAAGTGGACTCGTCCGAATCGCAACGAGGTGAACCGTGAACTCCGTGACCGCAGGCTACGGCCAGTATTGCCCGATTTCGCGGGCGCTCGACCTGCTGGGGGAGCGCTGGTCGCTGCTCATTCTGCGTGACTTGCTCACCGGCACGACGCGATTCAATGATCTGGCGCGCGGGCTGCCCGGGCTCTCGCGCAGCCTGCTCGCCCGCCGGCTGCGCCGGTTCGAGCGGGCCGGTCTGGTGGAGCGGACCGCGGACGGCGGCTATGTGCTCAGCGCCGCCGGGTACGAACTGGAGCCCGTTCTCTTCGGCCTGGGTGCGTGGGGTGCGCGCTGGACCTTCGGTGAGCCCGAGCCGGCGGAGCTGGATGCGCAGCTGCTGGTCTGGTGGATGCATACGCGGTTGGACACCTCCGGATTCCCGGGCAAACGGGCGGTGCTCGGTGTCCTGTTCACCGATGATCCGCGCCGATACTGGATCGTGGTGGAGTCCGGTATCCCGTCGGTCTGCGATTCCGATCCGGGATTTCCGGTCGATGTGACCATTACGTCGGATGTGAGCTCGCTGTATCAGGTGTGGCTGGGCCGGGTGCCGATGCTGCACGCCATACGCGCCGGTCGGCTCGAATTCCTGGGCCCAGCTGCACTGACCCGCCGGATGAGCACGGTATTGCAGCTGTCTCCCGTTGCGGCGAGATAGCCGCCCGGTGTGATCTGGCTTACCGGTCCTGACCGGCTTGCAGTCCAGTGGTGTCCGACTGGCTATCAAGTGGCCTGATCAGTGCTCGTAGACTCATGGTGTTCGAGTCCGAGCGATCGATTGGCCCACATGACACAGGAGTTTGCCGTGACCACGCCCGACACCACACCCGCCATCGGCACCGCCCGCGTGAAGCGCGGCATGGCCGAGATGCTGAAGGGCGGTGTGATCATGG
>NZ_JAODNK010000123.1 GCF_025465275.1 Nocardia sp.
TCGGCGTCGGTCACCAAACTGCTGTGGGCCAACTGGCATCGCGATCTCGGTGAACTGGCCATGGACGTGCTCGGCGCGCCCGGCCTGATCGCCGACGCGCCCGGCGATGACCTCAATGCCTGGCAGCGACTCTTCCTCTTCACTCGCGCGGACACCATCTATGGCGGTTCGAACGAGGTGCAGCGCAACATCATCTCCGAGCGGGTGCTCGGACTTCCCCGAGAGGCTCGGCCGTGACCGACTTGTCCACCGCCCCCGAAATCACTCCCGGCCACAATCTGCTGGCCGGCAAGGTCGCCGTCGTGACCGCCGCCGCCGGTACCGGCATCGGCTCGGCCACCGCGCGCCGCCTGCTGTCCGAGGGCGCGGATGTCGTCGTCTCCGACTGGCACGAGCGTCGCCTGAAGGAGACCGAACAGGCGCTGCAGGCCGAATTCCCGGACCGCCGAATCGCTTCCGTGCCCTGCGATGTGAGTTCCACCGAGCAGGTCGATCAGCTCATCGCCGCCGCCGTGCAGGCGCTGGGCCGCATCGACATCATGGTCAACAACGCGGGCCTCGGCGGTGAGACCCCCGTCGTGGACATGACCGATGAGCAGTGGGACAAGGTCCTGGACATCACCCTCAACGGCACCTTCCGCGCCACTCGCGCCGCGCTCAAGTATTTCCGCGACGCGGGCCACGGCGGCGTGATCGTCAACAACGCCAGCGTGCTCGGCTGGCGGGCCCAGCACGGCCAGGCCCACTATGCCGCCGCCAAGGCCGGCGTCATGGCGCTGACCCGCTGCTCGGCCGTCGAGGCCGCGGAATACGGCGTGCGCATCAATGCGGTGGCCCCGTCCATCGCGCGGCACGCGTTCCTGGACAAGGTCACCTCCGGCGATCTGCTGGATCGCCTGGCCGCGGGTGAGGCCTTCGGCCGGGCCGCGGAGCCGTGGGAGATCGCCGCGACCATCGCCATGCTGGCCAGCGACTACACCAGTTACCTCACCGGAGAGGTCGTCTCCATTTCGAGCCAGCGCGCCTGATTTGGATAGGCGAACCTGATTTCGGTTCAGCGCAGCCGAATTCGGATTGCCGGGTGAGGTGAAAAGCCGTGTCACCCGGTCGCAGTATTTCTCACTGCCGTGTCCCACAGGGGCGCGGCAGTGCTATTTCCGGGCTCTGACGCCGCCTGATTCATTTGGTATCCAAAATGGCTGGCGCGCCCCTGCCGTCATTGTGTAATCCTGGTTTAAGCCGGTTCCGCATAGTCGAAGGGCGCGACCCATGGGTCCGGATCGCCGACAACAAGCAGTCCCAGCGCAGCCCGATGACGGGTTGGAACTACAGCTGGTGCGCGAGGTCGTTCTTGCGCGCCGAAGACTCGACAATGTCGTGCTCGCGGCACTGACGCTGGGCGCCGAATTGCTCGACCACGATTCCGAACGGGCCACCGCCATGCGCGCGGCGCAGATTCTGGAACAGCATGCGGTGGACGAGGTGGAGATTTCCCGCGATCCCCGGGCCGCGCTGCGGGGCGATATGATTCGCGATCGCGATCGCGCCCGCCGCATCGGCCTGGTGCGCGAGTCCTGGCATCCGGTTTCCGACGATGAGCAGCGGCGGCGGAAACAAGCGGTACTACTACGCGAAGTCCGCGCGGATCTGCTGGAGGTGGTGCGCGATTGCGGACGGGTCAGCTACGACCGCATCGCCTTCGCGGACGGGATAGCGAAGGGATTGTGCGCAGCCACCGACAAATTGGTCGAGGGCGCGGATATGGAGACATATCGGGCATGGCAGCGGGGGATGGTGTTGAAACTCAGCGAAGTCCCCGCACGCGACGACAGCCCGGCGCATGTCATGGCAACGGTTGATGCCGGACCCGGCCTCGAACCGCTGACCGTCGAGTGGGACAGTCCGGAAAGGCGGCTCGCACTGGTCGCCCGCATGGCCCGCGCGGGAATCTCGCCCATAGTCATCTGTGACCGGCTACTGGCGGACCTTTCCGTATCGTCACCCCTGCGCTACTCGGTGCGATAACTCCCCCTGCTGTCCCCTCGAGGTCGTGGCCCGCCCGGGTCTGGACTGCGGCTCCATAGACCTGCGCCTTGGAGCGGGGGAGCGAAGCGGAGGAGGGAAGGCCCGGGTAACAGGGCCACGACCCCGCCGCAGCGAAGCGAAGGTCGAAGATACAGTCCCCTCTCGACCAAGCAAATGCTTGGTTGTATATTGGGGATTGTGACCCCACCATCGGAGCCTTCCAAGTCGGCGCGTCGTAGCGAGCTACTCGGCCTGGCCGCCAATCTCTTCGCCGAGCGAGGACTGCGCGCCACCACGGTTCGTGACATTGCCGATGCCGCGGGGATTCTATCCGGGAGTCTCTACCACCACTTCGATTCCAAAGAAGCCATGGTGGACGAAATCCTGCGGGGCTTCCTCGACGACCTCTTCGGACGGTACCGCGAGATCGTGGGCTCGGGCCTCAGCGCCCGCGACACCCTCGAGGCGCTGGTGGTCGCGTCCTACGAATCCTTCGACCAGTGGCACGCCGCGGTCGCCATCTACCAGGCCGAAGCCAAGCGGCTCAGCGGCACACCGCGATTCGGCTATATCGACGAATACAACAAAGAGTTCCGCGAGCTATGGCACCAGGTGCTCGCGAACGGCGTCGAGGAGGGCGGCTTCCGCCCGGAGCTGGATATCGAACTGGCCTACCGCTTCCTGCGCGACACCGTGTGGGTGTCGGTGCGCTGGTACCAGCCCGGCGGCCGGATCACCGTCGACAGCCTCGCCAAGCAGTACCTGACCATCGTGCTCGACGGTCTCACCAATCCCGAAGCGCGATAACTGTTCCCAACTCTCGGGACTCTCAGGGGCTCCGCCCCTGAACCCCCGACAGCAGCTCGAAAGACCAACAGCACCAGCTCAGCCCGCAGTCAGCAGTAGGAGTTCACATGTCAGCACCGTCTCGCCGTCAGTACGCACCCATGCGGGAGGCGTATGTGATCGACGCTGTTCGTACCCCGGTCGGTAAGCGCGGCGGCGGGCTCGCGGCGGTGCACCCGGCCGATCTGGGTGCGGCGGCGCTGCGTGGACTGATGGGCCGCAACAAGATCGACCCCGTGGTCGTCGACGATGTGGTGTTCGGCTGCTGCGACACCATCGGACCGCAGGCCGGAAATATCGCGCGCACCGCCTGGCTCGCGGCCGGCTACCCGGAGTCGGTGCCCGGCGTGACCGTGGACCGCCAGTGCGGCTCCTCGCAGCAGGCCATCACCTTCGCCGCGCAGGCCATCATGTCCGGCACCTCCGAGGTCATCGTGGCCGGCGGCGTGCAGAACATGAGCGCCATCCCGATCTCGGCGGCCATGCTCGCGGGCCAGCAGTACGGCTTCGAGGGCCCGTTCGTCGGCGCGCACGGCTGGGACCACCGCTACGGCACCGCCGAGGTGTCACAGTTCAACGCCGCCAATATGATCGCCGAGAAGTGGGACATCTCCCGCCGCGATATGGAGGAGTGGGCGCTGCGCAGCCACGACCGCGCGCGCAAGGCCATCGCCGAGGGCAAGTTCGACCGCGAGATCGTCCCGGTCGGCGATTTCTGGATCGATCAGGGCCCGCGTGAAACCACCCTGGAGAAGATGGCCGGTCTGCAGCCGCTCGCCGAGGGCAGCCGCATCACCGCCGCGCTCGCCAGCCAGATCTCGGACGGCTCCAGCGCCACCCTGCTCGCCTCCGACTGGGCGGTGCAGGAGTACGGCCTCACCCCGCGTGCTCGCATCCACCATGTGAGCGCGCGCGGCGCCGACCCGATCTACATGCTCACCGCGCCGATTCCGGCCACCAAGTGGGCACTGGAGAAGACCGGCCTCACCATCGACGATATCGACGTCATCGAGATCAACGAGGCCTTCGCCTCCGTCGTGCTGGCCTGGCTCAAGGAGACCGGCGCCGATACCGACAAGGTCAATGTCAACGGTGGCGCCATCGCCCTCGGCCACCCGCTCGGCGCCACCGGCGCCAAGCTCTTCGCCTCGCTGCTGAACGAGTTGGAGCGCGTGAACGGCCGCTACGGCATGCTCACCATCTGTGAGGGCGGCGGCACCGCCAACGTCACCATTATCGAGCGCCTCGGCTGAGTTCGACCGGGGGCTGAGTTCGACTGGGCCGACAGGTCTTTCGGAGGCCGCACACCCATGCCGGGTGAGCGGCCTCCGTCGTTTCCGACACCTGTGCGGAAGTGCGGGTGCAGAATCGGACACAGCCGCGGACGCACGGGCCCGGCGTGGCGGAGTGGATCAGCCAGGTGATGAACGAGAACCTGCCGAGAAGGGGGTTCCTGCTAGGGGCTCTCGCAGTGGCCGGACTCGGCCCCGTGGCGACCGCGCGGGCCGATCCGGTGCCACTACCACCGCCACCGGTGCCGATTCCGCCGCTTCCCGCATTGCCGGTGACACCCTTCAACTATCACTCGCCGCCATTGCCGCCTTTTGTCGACGAGCTACCGATAATCGAGACGCGTTCGGCAGCAGGGGAATTGACCGCGATATCGGGGATGCATCGGTATCACCGGGATCTACCGGAAACGCGCAGTTGGGGTTTCGGGCAGCCGGTATTGGGGCCTAATCTGGAAGCGTGGCGTGATCAACTGGCGCGCATAACCTTTCGGAACGAGCTCGGAACCCATGTGCTCGCTCCGCATGTGGATCTCACCATGCACGGCGTGACGGAGCGGGATCGGACCGATCCGCGATTCACCGTGCATCTGCACGGTGGCGTGAATGCACCGGACGATGACGGGCATCCGCTCATCGGATGGCGCAACGGCGGCGGGCCGACCTTCGAATACCGGAATCGGCAGGAGGCGGCGACACTCTGGTACCACGATCACGCTATGGGCATCACGCGGTTGAACATTCAGGCCGGTCTGGCTGGAATGTATTACCTGCGAGACGAATTCGACACCGGTAAGGCGGACAACCCACTCGGACTGCCCAGCGGTGAATTCGAGATCCCGCTCATCGTGCAGGACCGGACCTTCAATGCCGACGGCAGTCTGCAACCCATGGTCGCCACCTATATTCCGGAGGGCTACAACCAATCCGGGCAGTTCGGGGACGTGGCCTGCGTCAACGGTATGGCCTGGCCGCGGCTCCAGGTCCGGCGCACGCTCTACCGGTTCCGGCTGCTGAACGGATCCAATTCGCGGCCCTATATTTTCGAGTTCTCGAATGGCATGGCGTGCTGGGCCATCGGCACCGATCTCGGATTGCTGGATGCGCCGGTCCCGGCCCCCTCGATTCGGGTGAGCCCGGGGGAGCGCGTCGATCTGCTGGTCGACTTCGGTGCGCTGGGTGACGGCGAGGTGGTGGATCTGCTCAATACGGCGCGAAATGACCTGGGCAACACCGTTTTCGTGGTGCCGGAGCTGCGGCCGATCATGCGATTCACGGTCAATGGGAACGGCCCGCCTGCGACCGTCCCGCCTCGGCTGCGTGGCGGACCGGGACTGCCCGATCTGCTGGAGCCCGTCTACCGGCCGGAATCCGTTCGCACCGTGACTCTCATCGGTCTCAATGACGACTCGCGTGCGGCCGCGGTATTCCCAACCATGATGTCGCTCAACAACCTTCCGTTCCTGAGCAGTGATATCGACCTGGCCCGTGCGGCCACCGTCGAACAGTGGGACATTGTGAACACCACGCCCTTCGATCACCCCATCCACCTGCATCTGGCCCGGCTGCGGGTGATCGGCCGCCAGCCCATCCTCACCTCGGCCTACTGGGTGGCCGACCTGCCGCCGAAATTCGGTGTGCGCTGGGCTCCGTCGGCGGATGCCTTCGCCCTCGGACCCGAACAAGCGCCCCCGCCTTGGGAATTCGGCTGGAAGGACACCGTCGAATGCCCCACCGACACCATTACCCGGGTGCTGGTGCACTGGCCGTCGGTGGACGATATGGGCTTCGATCCCGATGCCCCGCTGACGGTCCCACCGGGTGCGGAAGCAATGGCGCCGGCCGGAATGAGCGCCGCCGAACTGCTTTCGGGTCCGTCGGGTATTCGCGGCTACGTCTGGCACTGCCACAATCTCGACCACGCCGACCACGACATGATGCAGCAGATTCGCATCCTGCCCTGACCGCAGGAATGTGGACGACCCGCGTGTGACTCGGAGCTGAGGGTTTGCTCGCACTACGATGGCCGGGATTGTTTCCGGTGCGGTAGAAAGCGGGCTGTCATGGACCTGGGTGTCCGCTGGACTGTGCACGGCGACGGGCGGACACCGGCACCCGGTGCGGTGGTCCGGCCTGATGAGCGGCTGTCCTGGCCGCGCACACTGGGTTTGGGCGCCCAGCACGTGGTGGCGATGTTCGGTGCGAGTTTTGTCGCGCCTGTACTGATGGGCCTGGACCCGAACCTGGCCATCATGATGTCGGGTGTCGCGACCACCATCTTCCTGCTCGCGACTCGTGGCCGGGTGCCCAGTTATCTCGGGTGTTCGCTGTCGTTTGTCGGTGTGGCAGCGGTGATCCGGGCGCAGGGTGGCAGTAGCGCGACAGTAACCGGGGCCTGCCTCGCCGTCGGGGCGGTGCTGTTTCTGATCGGCCTGGCGGTGCAGCGGTTCGGGGCCCGGATCATTCACGCCGCCATGCCGCCGGTGGTGACCGGTGCGGTGGTGATGCTGATCGGCTTCAATCTGGCCCCGGTGACGGCCTCCACCTACTGGCCGCAGGATCAGTGGACGGCCCTGCTGGTCATGCTCCTCACCGGACTGGCGGTGGTCGCTTTGCGTGGATTCTGGTCGCGCATCGCGATTTTCCTGGGTCTGGTCTTCGGTTACGTCTTCTCCTGGGTGCTGGACCGGGTGTTCGGCAAGATCCACTCGGCCGACGGCAGCGGCGCGGTGAGCGACCACTGGCGGTTGGATCTCTCCAGCGTGGGCAGGGCGGATTGGATCGGACTGCCGCAGCTGCACGCACCGTCCTTCGAATGGTCGGCGATCCTGGTCGCGCTGCCCATCGTGATCGCGCTCGTCGCCGAGAATGCCGGGCACGTGAAGGCGGTCGGCGAAATGACCGGCGACTCCCTGGACGACAAGCTCGGCACCGCCATTGCCGCGGACGGTGTGGCCTCCATGCTCTCGACGGCGGTGGGCGGACCGCCCAACACCACCTATTCGGAGAATATCGGCGTCATGGCCGCCACCCGCGTCTACTCGACCGCCGCCTATTGGGCCGCAGCCGGTTTCGCGCTGCTGTTCGGTCTCTGCCCGAAGTTCGGCGCGGTGGTGGCCGCCATTCCGGGTGGTGTGCTCGGCGGCATCACGGTCATCCTCTACGGCATGATCGGCCTGCTCGGCGCGCAGATCTGGACCACCGCGCGGGTCGATCTGCGCAATCCGCTGAACCTGGTCCCGGCCGCCGCGGGCCTGATCATCGGCATCGGCAATGTGAGCATGAAATTCACCGACACCTTCACGCTGAGCGGTATCGCGCTGGGCACCGTGGTCGTCATCACCGGCTATCACGTGCTGCGCTGGCTCGCGCCCGCGCACTACCGGGTGCAGGAGCCGCTGCTCGACGAGGGCACCTCGTCCTACGACGAACCGGCCTAGCTCACTGCGGCTTGGCGAGCCACCGCTTCGAAACGTGTTCGGTGCGTGCCTCGGCCAGTGCGACCGGTGGCCGCACCGGGGGCGGCGGTGCGGTGCGCGCATCGTGCGAAATGCGGATGAGCAGCGCGACAATCATGTAGTTGGCCAGCAGCGACGAACCGCCGTAGGACATGAACGGCGTGGTCAGACCGGTCAGCGGAATCAGTTTGGTGACACCGCCCACCACCACGAACAGCT
>NZ_JAODNK010000048.1 GCF_025465275.1 Nocardia sp.
CGGCCGGTACCTCGAGCGCGCAGGGAGAACGGACAGGAAACACTTCCGGAGTCCGAACGGGCAGCGCAGGCCGAGGCCCTGCGGCGGGCCGCGACCATCGTCGCCGATCGCCTGAGACTGCGTGCGAGGGCGGCCACCGGTGCGGCCGCGGAGGTATTGACCGCGAATTCCGCCATGGCCACCGACCGCGGTTGGCTGGGCGCGGCCGAGAAGCTGATCGCCGCGGGCACATCCGCGGCCGATGCGGCGGAAGCCGCGACCGAGCAGTTCGCGACTATGTTCGCCAAGCTGGGTGGCCTGATGGCGGAACGGGTTACGGATCTGCGCGATGTCTGCGACCGGGTGGTGGCCGAGCTGCTGGGTGCGCCCGAACCCGGAATCCCCACTCCGGCGGGGCCCGCCATTCTGGTGGCGACCGACCTCGCACCCGCGGACACCGCCGGGCTCGACCCGACTCTGATTGTCGGACTGGCCATGTCGCTGGGCGGGCCGACCAGCCATACGGCGATCATCGCCCGCCAATTGGGAATTCCCTGCGTGGTCGCGGTCGACGGTCTCGACGAGGTGCCCGCCGGGACGGACCTGCTGGTGGATGGCGCACAGGGCCGGGTCGTCGTGCGCCCGGAGCCCGATGCCGCCGCTGCGGCGGTTGCCGGGTATCGAGTCTCGGCCGAGCGCGCCGCGCGCTGGTCCGGTCCCGGCGCCACCGCAGACGGGCAGCGCGTCGAGGTACTTGCGAATGTGCAGGACGGTGCGGGAGCACGGTCCGCCGGACAGAGTCCGGCCGAGGGTATCGGCCTGTTCCGCACCGAATTGTGTTTCCTGGAACGCGAATCCGAGCCGTCGGTGGCCGAGCAGGCGGAGCTGTACGGCGAGGTGCTCGACGCCTGTCCGCAAGGGAAAGTGGTCATCCGCACCCTCGATGCGGGCTCGGACAAGCCGCTGCGCTTCGCGGCACATCCGGAGGAAGCCAATCCCGCACTGGGCGTGCGTGGTATTCGAATCGCCGCGCACGACAGCGGCATTCTGGATCGTCAACTCGATGCCATCGCCACGGCGGCACGTGGGCGCGAACGCATTCCGTGGGTCATGGCTCCGATGATTTCGACTGTGGCGGAGGCGAAGTCGTTTGCGGCGAAGGTGCGCGCACGCGGACTGGTGGCCGGCGTCATGATCGAGGTCCCGGCCGCGGCGCTCCTGGCCGAGGAGATTGTCGAGCAGGTCGACTTCGCCTCGATCGGCACCAATGATCTGGCGCAATACACCATGGCCGCCGACCGCTTGTCCCCGCAACTGGCCGGGTTCACCGATCCCTGGCAGCCCGCCGTGCTGCGGCTGGTGGCGCAGACGGCGGCGGCCGGGCAGCGGCTCGGCAAGCCGGTGGGCGTGTGCGGTGAGGCCGCGGCCGATCCGCTGTTGGCCTGTGTGCTGGCCGGTTTCGGCATCACCTCACTATCTGCGGCTGCCTCGGCGGTCAGTGCGGTCGGGGCTGCCCTGGCCACCGTCACCATGGACGATTGCCGCCGTGCGGCCGCGGCTGTGCTGTCGACGACGGATCCGCACACCGCACGCCACGCCGCGGCAGCGATCATCCGGCTCTGATCGGGCGCGGCGTGAATCCCTCATCGAGATAGACCGTTTCGCCGCCGCCGCGGCAGATCCGCTGCGGCGGCGGCGATCCGGCATCACTCAGACGTGAACGTTGCCAAGGACAGCCTGGATCTCGCCCGGCGTTTGTGCCGCACGCAGGCGCTCGATCTGGTCCTTGTCCACGAACACCTGAGCGACGCGGGTCAGCAGCGCCAAATGATCGTCCCCGGCCCCGGCGATGCCGATGACGAACTCGACCGGCTTACCGTTCCATTCGATGGCCTGCGGGTAGCGCACCACCGAGATTCCGGTGTGCCGGATGCTCGTCTTCGCCTCATTCGTGCCGTGCGGAATGGCGAGCCCATTGCCCATATAGGTCGATACCGACCGCTCCCGTTCATGCATGGCCTCGACGTAGGACCCGTCGACCGCTCCTGCCGCGACCAGCAATCCGCCGGCCTCGTCGATGGCATCGGCACTGGTCCTGGCGGTGCCGGAGAGCACGATCGAATCCAGGGCGAGCATTGCTCCGTCCGAACCGGTTTCCGGCTCGGCCGGTTCCGTCTCGTCCGGCGCGGCTGCGCTGTCGGCACGGCTGACCAACCCGACGATCTCGTTGTACTCGGGGCTGTTCATGAAGTCGTCGACGGAGACGTGGATGGCGGACGGTGTCCGTTCGCGCGCTCGCTCGGCGAGGTCCGTATGGGTGACAACGAGGTCGTAGCTGTCGGTGAGGCTCGCGATCGCCTGGTTGACAACACTGACCTCGGCGAATCCCGCGTCCCGAATCTTCTTGCGCAACACCGAGGCTCCCATGGCGGAGGAACCCATTCCAGCGTCACAGGCGAAGACGATGGTGGAAATCGCCGCCGGGACGGCCAAGGTGGTCGTCGTCTGCGAGGTGTCGCCGAACCCCGAAGGGACAAGGGCGGCAGAGGCAATGGAGCGTTTGCCCTTCATCGCCTCCATGGCGGCGGTGGCTCCGGCCAGATCGGACTCGCCGGTGTCACGGTCGGTCCGCAGCAGCAGCGCGGCGACCACGAACGACACTCCCGCCGCGCCGAGTACGGACAGCGTCACGCCGAGATAGCTGTCGCTGGCCGTCTGCGCGTACACCGCGATGATGGAACCGGGCGCGGCGGGCGCACGCAGGCCGGAGCCGAACACCACATTGATGAAGACACCGGTCATGCCACCGGTGATGGTGGCGAGGATCAGCTTCGGCTTCATCAGCACGAAGGGGAAGTAGATCTCGTGGATGCCGCCGAGAAAGTGGATGATGATCGCGCCGGGCGCCGACAACTTCGCCGCACCCTTGCCGAACAATGCGACGGCCACCAGCAGTCCCAGTCCCGGACCCGGGTTGGCCTCCAGCAGGAACAGGATCGACTTGCCGTTGGCACTGGCCTGGGTGGTGCCCAGGGGCGTCAGGATGCCGTGGTTGACCGCGTTGTTCAGGAACAGCACCTTCGCCGGTTCGATGAACAGCGAAGTCAGCGGCAGCAGATCATGATTCACCAGGAAATTGACGGCATTGCCGGCCACCCGGCTGAACGCGGACACCAGCGGACCGATGCCGAAAAAGCCGACGACCGCCAGCATCGCGCCGCCGATACCCGCCGAGAAGTTGTTCACCAGCATCTCGAAACCGGGGCGAATCTTGCCGTCCCACAGCGCATCCAGCTTCTTGATAGCCCACCCGCCGAGCGGGCCCATGATCATCGCACCCATGAACATCGGCACATCCGCGCCGGCGATCACGCCCATGGTGGCGATCGCACCCACGACGGCGCCGCGAGTGTCGTAGACGATGCGACCGCCGGTCGCTCCGATGAGAATCGGCAGCAGATAGGTGATCGTCGGGGCGACGATGCCGCCGCTGGCGTAGTCGCCCCAGCCGCCGATATGGGCGACCCAGCTGCCCGAACCCCAACGATCGGTGAGGGATTCGATCCAGCCTTTCTGGATGAACAGGGCCGTGAGCAGGCCCCACGCGATGAAGGCGCCGATGTTCGGCATGACCATGCTGGACAGGAATGTACCGACTCGCTGCACGCGCACTCGTGCGCCGCCGCGGGTTTCCGGTGGGGAGATAGACATATGACTTCCTCTGGAAAACTCGACCGAGCGTGTGACCCCGGCCACATCTCTTGCAGTAGTAGACCGCACAATCGGGCACAATGACAAGAGATCGGGCACAAATGGGCACAGATTCCTGTGGCTTTACGCCCGCATGACCGTTACGGTGGACTCATGAAAGCCCTGCGCTACTACGCACCAGAGGACATTCGCCTGGAGGACATCGCCGAACCCGAGTGCGGTCCGGATGAGATCAAGCTCCGGGTGCGCAACTGCTCGACCTGCGGTACGGATGTCAAGATCCGGCACAACGGCCACCAGAACCTCACTCCCCCACGCACACTCGGCCACGAGATCGCCGGCGAGGTCGTCGAAGTCGGCGCAGCGGTGCGCGAGCTGTACGGCACGGAATGGCACATCGGAGACCGCGCGCAGGTCATCGCCGCCGTGCCCTGCGGCAAGTGCTACGAGTGCGACAAGGGCTGGATGGCGGTCTGCCAGAACCAGACGTCGGTGGGATACCAGTACGACGGCGGCTTCGCCGAGTACATGATCGTGCCCAGCCAGGTGCTCCAGGTCGACGGCCTCAACCGGATCCCCGCCAATGTCGGATTCGACGAGGCCTCGGCGGCCGAACCGCTCGCCTGCGCGATCAATGCACAGGAGTTGCTCGGGATCGAGGCAGGCGACACGGTCGTGGTCTTCGGCGCCGGCCCGATCGGTTGTATGCACATTCGCATCGCGCGCGGTGTACATCGTTGCGGGCCGGTGTATCTCGTCGATGTCAATGCCCAGCGGCTGGCACTGTCGGCGGACGCGGTCCGGCCCGACGAGGTGATCAATGCCGCCGAGGTCGACGTCGTAGCGCGAGTCATGGAGCTGACCGGCGGTCGCGGCGCCGATGTGATCATCACTGCGACCGCCGCCAATATCACTCAGGAGCAGGCCATCGCCATGGCCGCGCGCAACGGCCGCATCTCCTTCTTCGGCGGCCTGCCCAAGACCAACCCCGTCATCACCTGCGACTCCAACGTGGTGCACTACCGGCAGCTGCATATCCACGGCGCCAACGGATCCGCGCCCGCACACAACAAACGTGCCCTCGACTACATCTCGACGGGCCAGGTACCGGTTAAGGATCTCATTACCGACCACATCCCACTCGACAATGTCCTCGACGCCTTCTCGATCGTCGAGAGCGGCGCGGCCATCAAGGTCACCGTGGAACCCTGAAATCGACGGAAGGCGGGGAGTCAGGCCTGCAGGCCGACCTCGACCTCCAGGTTGAGGGTGATCTTGTCGCCGACCACGACGCCGAACACGACTGCCGCCCGCCGACGTCGGCGCTAGCTATTGCAAGCGGTACCGGAGCGGTTGTTCAATGGAGCGATGATCAATGGAGATCGCGGAGCCGCGACGGTGTCGCTGCCGAGTCAGGGCGCGATTCTCGCGTTGAATGCCACGCTGCGGCCGCTCGGTGCGGTCCTTCCCGCCAATCGGTTCGGTGTCGGGGCGGCGCGCCTCGGGTTGGCCGCCGTCTGCCGAATATGGTTCGACCCCAAACTCGCACACCGGCCCGTGGACGAGCAAGGACCGCGCGGCCGGACCGTCGGTGAGTGGGTGGGCGAACCACCGCAGCCCGGTGAACCTTTGGTCTACTACCTGCACGGCAGCGGTTATGTCGGCTGCAGCCCCGCGACGCACCGGGGTCTGGTGTCCGAACTGGCGCGCCGGCTCGAGCGGTCCGCGTTCGCGCTGCGCTACCGCCTCGCCCCCGAACACCGGTTTCCCGCCGCGCACGACGACGTCCTCAACGGATATCTGTGGCTGCTCGAACAGGGGCACGCCGCCGAAGACATTGTGGTGATAGGCGATTCGGCCGGTGGGCACATGGCGCTCGGATTGTGCGTGCAGCTGCGCGAACTCGGGCTGCCGCAACCCCGCGCGGTGGTCTGCTTCTCCGCACTGGTCGACGCGACCTGGTCGCTGGCCGATCAGCGCCGCACCCAGGTGCGGGACTCGTTCATGTCGCTCGGATTGGCCAGCCGCATGACCGGCCTCTACACCGGCACAACACATTTCGACGATCCACGCCTCGCCGTCCTCGACGGTGTCGGCCCGGACCTCCCGCCGATCCTGTTGCAGGCGGGCGGCAGCGAAATGCTCAGCGCCGACGCCGAAGCATTCGGCGCCGCACAACGCGCCGCCGGCGGACGTTGCGAGGTGCAGCTGTGGCCGGGCATGTTCCACGTCTTCCAGGTGGGTCATCGCCTCCTCCCAGAGGCGCGCGCGGCACTCACCGCCGTCGAACGATTCATCGCCGATATCGAAACCACCACCGGCACGGACCGGCAACGCTCGTCGACCGTGATCTGAGTGGTTCGGAACCATCCCGTGCAGAACGACGTTGAACGCGTTGCGGAGTCGTACTCCGAGAAGTTCGGCGGCCCGGAGGCAGGTCGCCGTAATAAATCGATGGGAGAAGCACAATGGGTGTCAGTCTGACCAAGGGCGGCAACGTATCGCTGACGAAGCAGGCCCCGAACCTCACCGCGGTGGCCGTCGGCCTGGGCTGGGATCTGCGGACCACCACCGGGACCGACTTCGACCTGGACGCCAGTGCCATTGCGCTGAACCCGGAGAAGAAGGTCGTCTCGAACGGGCACTTCGTCTTCTTCAATAATCTGAAGTCGCCGGAAGGCAGCATCGAGCACACCGGTGACAACAAGACCGGTGAGGGCGAAGGCGACGACGAGATCATCAATGTCGACCTCGCCAACACCCCGCCGACCATCGACAGCATCGTCTTCCCGGTCTCGATCTACGAAGCCGACACCCGCGCGCAGAGTTTCGGCCAGGTCCGCAATGCCTACATTCGCGTGGTCGACCGCGCCAACGGCACCGAACTGGCCCGCTACGACCTGTCCGAGGACGCCTCCACCGAAACCGCCATGGTCTTCGGCGAGCTCTACCGCAATGGCGCCGAGTGGAAGTTCCGCGCCACCGGCCAGGGCTACGCCTCCGGCCTGGCCGGCATCGCCACCGATTTCGGCGTCAGCCTCTGACCCCACCCGCTGAGCTGCGGCAGATTCCGGGTACCGGGTCTGCCGCCGCGCGGAACAGCACGTATAGGAGATTCCGATCGGTTCGGCCGTGCCGTTCGGGGTTGTGCTCGGCGATGATGAACGGGTGATGAGCCTTTCGACCGCCGGGGTAGCGGCGTTTTCCGGTGCCGTGCTGATCGGGGCCGAGATCCCCGGCGAGTACCGGATCGATCGGTCGGGCTACGACCCGTCGGGTGCGCCCGAGATCGTGGTGCTCGCGGCCGACATCGACGATGTCCGCCGAGCGGTGACTCTCGCGACGGAACAAGACCTTTCGGTGGTGGTTCGGGGCGCCGGAAGCGGATTGGCGGGTGGTGCGTCGGCCGGTGCGGGCACGCTCGTGCTCGATGTCAGTGGGCTGCGCCGGATTCTGGAGATTTCGGCCGTCGACGAGTGGGCGGCGGTCGAGGCCGGGGTGAGCGGGGCAACGCTGGACGCAGCGGCCGGACTGCACGGTCTGCGCTATGCGCCCGATCCGGCCAGCATCGCCATCTCGACCATCGGTGGCAATATCGCTACCAATGCCGGTGGCCTGCGCTGCGTCAAATACGGGGTGACCGGTGACGCGGTGCTCGGACTCGGTGTCGTCCTTGCCGACGGCAGCCTCGTGCACACCGGTCGGCGGACCGCGAAAGGTGTTGCGGGGCTGGATCTGACCAGGCTGTTCACCGGCTCGGAGGGGACGCTGGGGGTGATCGTGGAGGCGGTGGTGCGGTTGCAGCCGATTCCGGTGCAGACCCTCACCGTGGCGGCTTGGTTCGATGATGTCGAGCAGGCGGCATCCGCCACGGCGGCAGTGCTGGCCGCACGCGTCCGTCCCGCGATGCTGGAGTTGTTGGACGAGGCATCACTGCGGGAAGCTCAGGATCTACTCGGTGTGCGCACCCAGGCCGCCGGTGCGTTCGTGGTGGCGCAGGCCGACGGATTCGGTGCTCGCGCGGAAGCCGGAATCATCTCGGATGTCTTCCGGCAGTACACCTCTCGCATTCAAGTGGGCGATGACGCCGAGGCCGCCGCCGAACTGCTCGCGGTCCGCCGAGCGGCCCTGCCCGCCCTCGAACGGCACGGGCGGGTCCTGATCGAGGACATAGCGGTGCCGCGTTCCCGAATCGCCGAGGCGGTGCGCCGGATCACCGAGATCGCTGCCCGCCACCACAGCCGCATCTACACATTCGGGCACGCGGGAGACGGCAATCTGCACCCGATCATCGTGGTGCCCGGCGACGATACCGGCGCCGCTGCTCGCGCGACGCGGGCCGCCGACGAAATCTTCGCCACCGCATTGGAATTGGGCGGCACCATCACCGGCGAACATGGTGTGGGAGTGCTCAAGCGGCAGTGGCTCGAACGGGAGCAGGGACCGGACGCCTTGCGGGTACAGCGGCAGATTCGCCACGCGCTGGATCCGAACGGGCTGTTCAATCCGGGAAAAGCATACTGACACAGCATGATTGCGCCGACGCGCCGCGGTTCCACCGCTGACGCGCCGGCAACCCGGTCAGGCCTCGAACCCGGTCGCGACCGGCCGTTCGGCTTCCGAGCTCCATTGCGACCAGGAACCCGGGAAGAGCGCCGCGTCTATCCCGAGCACCCGCAGGGCGGCGATATCCACGGCCGCGGTGACTCCGGAGCCACAGTAGGCGCCCACCCGATCGGCATCGCGGACCTGTTTGAACAGCGCTTCCAGTTCCGCTGTCGGACGGAAGAATCCGTGTTCGTCGAGAACCGATCCACTGGGCACATTCCGTGCGCCGGGCACATGGCCCGGTACCGCATCGACCGGCTCGACCTCGCCGCGGAACCGCTCGGGCGCACGCGCATCGATCAGCGCACCGTCGGCGGCCAGCACCGCCGCCTCGTCGGCGCTCAAAGTCGCTGCCGCACCGGCATACAGATCATCGTGGGCGATCCGCACATCACCGGGCCGCGGGTGCACGGCGCCGGCGGCCACATCGTGCCCGGCCGCCACCCAGGCGCCGAGGCCACCGTCGAGAATGCGGACATCGGTGATCCCCGCCGCCCGCAGCAGCCACCACGCCCGCGCCGAACCGGCTCGATTCCAGTTGTCGTACACAATGATCGGAACACCCGCCCGCACGCCCCAGCGCCGGGCCGCGGCCTGCAGCGCCGATCCGGACGGCAACGGGTGACGACCCCGCCCGGCCAGCGCGTGATCGGAGAGCTCGGTCTCCAGATCGACATACACCGCACCGGGAATGTGGCTCTCGGCGTATATATCTCGCCCATCCGGGCGGTCCAGCTGCCACCGCACGTCGAGCACGACGAGCGGCTCGACCGCGGTGATCCGGCTCGCCAGTTCGTCGACGGTGATGAGAGTTTCGGTACGGGAAGGCATCAGGCGACTCCTCGCAGTCGTCGTCCGGTCACGGAACGGTAGTGGGCGGTAATGGTGTCGACCGCGGTGCGCTCGATATCGTGGGGCAGCCCGCGTCGCGCGACCAGTCGCACGTCGATCGAGCCCATCGCGGGCAGCGCGGACACCTCGGCCACACCCTCCGGGATGGCGGTGTGGAACGGCAGCAGGGCGATGCCCAGTCCGGCCTTGGCGGCGGCCAATACACCATCGAGATTGCCCGATTCCGCGGTCACCGACACCTCGTAGCCGAGCTCGGTGAGCCGCTGCACCGCACGCCGCCGCAATCCGCACGGCTCCTCGAAGGCCACCAGCGAGATAGGCTCGGGCGGGCACGGCAGCTGCCAGCGCGGCCCGGCCACCCAGCGCAGCCCGAGCTCGCCGACCTCGCTGCCCACCGGATCGCCATTGCCGCCCAGCACAACCGCGAAATCGAGGGCGCCTTTGAGCACCGAATCGGTGAGTGTGGTCGAACGGTCGATCCGGAAATGCAGATAGGTCTCCGGATACGCCGCGCGCAGTACTCCGAGAAGTTCGGGCAGCAAACCGTCGGCGGAATGCTCGGTGGAACCGATACTGATGCGCTGATGATCGACGGGCGCGAATCGCGCGAGCATTTCATCGTGCACCGACAGCAGTGCGCGGGCCTCCACCAGCAAGCGTTGCCCATCGGCGGTGAAACGGGAACCGCGGCCGTCCTTTTCCAGCAGGGAAAGCTTCAGTCGCCGCTCCAGCAGGCGAATGTGCTGGCTGACCGAGGGCTGGCTGAGGTGCAGGGCATCGGCTGCGCGACGGAACCCGCCGGTATCGGCGATGGTCACCAGCGTGCGCAGATGCGTCAGATCCAGCGGGTCCGCCATGTTGCATTCCACCTTGCGTAGGCACGACAGGTTGAATTCAGCCAACTACATTCCGCTGCTTTTGTGTACCGTTCGAATCTGCGAGATCGAAATGGGTCGAATGGATTTCGACTATCGGTTGCTATCGGCAATACGAATTGAAATCGATGAAAAGAACTCTGGTTTCGGCGGGCCTGTGCTCCATAGCATGGCCGCAGCGCATCGAGCGCCGCCTCCCGAGAGGAATTCCATGACTGCCGATCCCGCCGCGGATGCCGTGCCCGCCACTGCGGCCACAGAGGTTGAATTCATCAGCCTCACGCATACCAATGCCTCCACCGAGCTCGTGCCGATCCCGTCCCGGGGCATCGACCTGCCGTTCGTGCGCCGGTACGTGCGGACGCTCGAGGACGGCGGATTCGACGCCACCCTGCTGCCGTACGGCTCGGCCTCGGCGGACTCGTTCGTCCTCGCGGCGGCGGTGGGACAGGTGAGCGAGCGGATCAAGCCGATTGTCGCGGTCCGCCCGAACACGGTGTTCCCGACGGTCGCGGCACAGCAGCTGGCCACCCTCGATCAGCTGACCGAAGGGCGCGCGGTGGTGCACCTGATCTCCGGTGGCAGCGATGCCGAACAGGCGCGCCAGGGCGACTACCTGCCCAAGTCCGAAAGATACTCCCGCACCAGCGAATTCGTCGATGTGCTGCGCCGGTCCTGGACCGAGACGCAGCCGTTCTCCCACGCGGGCGAGCACTACCGGTTCGACGATTTCGGTCCGGGCTTCCCGCCGTACGCCGCAGCCATTCCGATCTCGATCGGCGGGCAGTCCGATGCCGCCTTCGATATCGGCGGGAGCAAGGCCGATATCTTCTCGTTCTGGGGAGAACCGCTGGCCGACATCGCAGCTCAGATCGCCCGCGTGCACGGCATCGCGGCGGCGGCCGGGCGCGCCGACCGGCCGCGCATCTGGGTGACCTTCCGCCCCATTATCGATCGCACCGACGAGCTGGCCTGGGCGAAGGCGCACGACTATGCCGAGCGAATCTCCCGCACCTTCGAGACCGGCGCGTTCCGCAAGGGGAACAAGGCCGCACCGCAGAATGTCGGCTCGCAGCGGGCGCTGGAATTCGCGCAGCGCCAGGAGATCTACGATCGCGCGCTGTGGACCCGGACCGCGGCGGCCACCAATGGCCAGGGCGCGTCGACGGCGCTGGTCGGCAGCCCGGAGACGGTGGCCGCGGCCATTCTGGACTACATCGACCTCGGCGCGAGCCTGGTCTCGATCCGCGGTTACGACACCGTCAACGATGTCATCGATTACGGGCGCTATGTGCTGCCGCTGGTCCGGCAGGAACTCGAGCACCGCCGGGTCACCGGTCGGCGCGGCGCCCTGCAGGGCGAGCATCTGGGCGCACTGGCCACGGCAGGCCGGTCGTGACCACCGTTACCGGCCGCACGCTGACCGTCCCCGACACCTCAGCTGCCGCGCTCGCCGCGCTGACCGCCGAAATCGCCACCACCGCAGCGTTGTACGACCGCAGCGGAGCGGTGCCGGAGGCCGGTCTGCTGGTGGCGCATCGCGGCGGCTATCTCACCGCCACGGTCGCCGCGCGGTACGGCGGCCCCGAATTGGGCCACAGCGAGGTGGTGCGGATTCTGGTCGCGATCGGCGAGGGCGATCCGTCGGTGGCGCTGCTGGCCGCCAATAACCTGGGCGCTCATCTGGCCCAGGCCGCCGCCGGACACTGGCCGGAGGATCTCTACGCCGAGCTGGTGCGCCGCTCCGCCGAAGCGCCGACGCTGGTCAATGCGGTGCGCGCCGAGCCTGAACTGGGAGCGCCCGCTCGCGGCGGCCTGCCGGCCACCACTGCCCGCCGCACCGCGAACGGGTGGATTCTCGATGGGCGCAAGACATTCGCGACCGGTGGCAGGGCCCTGGCCTATCACCTGGTGTGGGTGGTGACCGACGAATCACCCGCCCGGGTGGGACATCTCATCGTTCCCGCCGACACCGAGGGCATCACTTGGCACGACACCTGGGATCACCTCGGGCTGCGCGCGTCCAATACCCACGACGTCAGCTACTCGAATGTCGCAGTGCCGCTGCGGAATTTCTCGGAGATACCGTTCCAGGACGGCGTCTACCGCGATCCGGCGGTCGCCACCGGTCCCGCCTCTTTCGGGCACGCCGCGCTGTACGTGGGGGTGGCGCGGGCGGCACGGACCGCCTTCGCCGAGTACGCGCGCACCCGCGTGCCGACCGCGCTCGGCAAGCCCATCGCCGAGACCGAACGCATCCAGGTGGTGGCCGGTGAGATCGAGACGCAGATCGTGCAGGCCGAGACCCTGCTGTACGGCACGCTGCATCGGCTGGCCGCCGGTGACCCCGAAGCGGCACAGCGTCTTTCGGCGGTGAAGGTGCTCATCTCCCGGTCGGTGATCGCGGCGGTGCAGACCGCGGTCGCCGCACTCGGCAATGCCGCGCTGACCCGGCACCACCCGCTCGAACGTCACCTGCGCGATGTGCTGTGCGTCCGGGTGCACCCACCGCAGGAGGACGCCGCCCTGCTGAGCACGGGCCGGTCGGTCCTTGCTCCCGATCTACCCCGAGGAATCACCCCGCGATGACCACTACCACCCGCACCGCCCGCAGCCCGCGGAAGATCGGAAGGCGCAGCGCCGCAGCCGTTGCCGCCGCCATGACCCTGCTGGTCAGCGCCTGCGGCGGCAACAGCACAACGGCCAGCGGGCCGTCCGGGGAGGGTAAGGACCCGGTGCGCGGCGGCACCCTCAATATCGCGTTCTGGCCGGACAATGCGGCCTTCGCCTGCATCGACCCCTTCCAGACCTACTGGATCGAACACCGCTCGCTGATCCGCAATTTCGCCGACTCACTGACCGACCAGAACCCCGACACCGGGGAGATCGTGCCCTGGCTGGCCACCGCATGGCAGATCAGCACGGACGGCCTCGACTACACCTTCACGCTGCGCGACGGAGTGACCTTCGCCGACGGCGCACCACTGGACGCGGCGGCGGTGAAGACGAACTTCGACGGCTTCCTCGATGTGGCCCACACCTCCAATGGCACCGCCTACGGCGCGAGTTACCTTGTGGGACTGGACTCGACGCAGGTGATCGACCCCAAGACGGTGCGATTCCACTTCAGCCGGCCGAATGCCTCATTCCTGCAGGCGACCTCGACGACCAACCTGGCGCTGCTGTCCCCGGCCTCGTTCCAGAAGACGGCGCAGCAGCGCTGCCTCGGCGATGTGATCGGATCGGGTGCGTTCAAGCTCGACAATTACACACCGGGACAGGGTGTTTCGCTGAGCCGCCGCACCGGCTACCGCTGGCCGTCGCCGTTCAACAAGAACAAGGGTGACGCGTACCTGGACAAGATCCAGGCCGGCTATGTCGCCGAGGACGGTGTGCGCACCGGCAACCTGGTCAGCGGGCAGATCGATATCGCCTGGCCGCGTAACCCGTTCACGTTGGAGGACCGCGACCTCATCGGCCGCTCGGGTGCGTACCTGCGCTCGCGCTCCCTGCCGGGCGTCTCCTACACGCTGTATCCGAATGTGAGCGAAGGTCATCCGCTGGCCGACGATCAGGTGCGGCAGGCGCTCTACCACGCCGTCGACCTGAAGACTTTCGCCGCAACAACTTTCGGCTCGGACTACCCCGTGGTCGGCGGACCGTTCGACAGCACCACGCCGTACTACGCCGCCCAGACCGGCAAGCTCGCCTACGACCCGGCACAGGCCGGAAGCATTCTGGACGCGGCGGGCTGGAAGCTCGCCCCCGGTGACCAGTACCGCTCCAAGGACGGCAAGCGGCTGACACTGACCTGGCCGATCGCCCCGGGCACCACCGGTTCGGAGCTGTTCCAAGACCAGCTGCGCAAGGTGGGCATCGAACTTCAGCTGAAGACGATCACGGCAGCCGAGCGCAATGCGGTCATCAGCGGCGGCCAGTACGACCTGCTCGACACCTACTTCACCCGCGCCGATCCCGGTGCGCTGCAATTCATCCTGGTGGAGGCGCTCGCCAATTCGAAAGCGCTGGCCCGCAATGCGCAGAAGCCCGATACCGCCGCCCGGATCGCCGACCTGTTCAGCCGCGCCGTGCAATCGACGGATTCGGCTGTGCGCCAGCAGATCTACGGCGAGCTGCAGGGTGTACTTGTCGACGCCGGCGTCACCTTCCCGCTCTTCGAGCGCGTGCAGTACGCCGGAATCCGAAACCATGTCAATGGTTTCCGCTTCACCTCCGAGGCCTTCATAGATTTGGACGACGTCTGGATCCAGCCGTGATTCGCTACCTGGCCGGCCGGATCGCGCAGGCGGCAGGGGTGCTCTGGGCGGCGTTCACGGTCACCTTCGTGGTGCTGTACCTGCTGCCGAGTGATCCGGTATCGATCCAGCTCAGCGCCGCCGGTATCGAAACCGATTCGCTCACAGCGGCGCAGCTGACGGCGGCCAAGGCGAAGTACGGGCTGGACCGGCCGGTGCTGGAGCAGTACTTCTCGTCGCTGACGGGCGCGCTGCACGGCGATTTCGGCACCTCGATCGCCAAGCAGGTGCCGGTGAGCCACCTGCTCGCCGAACGGATCGGCGGCACACTGACACTCAGCCTGCTCGCCGGTCTGCTCGCGGTGCTGCTCGGCACCACGGTGGCCTACCTGGCCGCTTTCGTGCGCCTCCGGCCCGTGCGAATCCTGCTGGACCGCGCGCCCGCGCTCGGTGTCGCGGTGCCGTCGTTCCTGGTCGGGCTCGTGCTCATCCAGTACTTCTCCTTCGACCTGGGCTGGCTGCCGTCCTCGGGCAGCGGTAACTGGAAATTCCTGGTGCTGCCGGTGATCACCATGGCTCTGCCCGGCGCGGCCCAGCTGGCGCAGGTGCTCGGGCGCAGCTTCCAGGAGACACTGCGGGAGCCGTACATCGAGACCGCGCGGGCGAAGGGGCTCTCACGCGGGACGGTGCAATTGCGACATGCCTTCCGCAATGCCGCACTGCCCGCGCTGACCATTGTCGGAGTCCTGGTGGGCCTGACCGTGACCAGCGCGATCGTGGTCGAAACCGTATTCAACCGCAATGGCATCGGCCGGCTGGCCCAGGAATCGGTACTGGCCAAGGATGTTCCGGTGGTGCAGGCGATCGTCGTGATCGCCGCCGCGGGATTCGTGCTGATCAATCTTATCGTCGATCTGCTCTATCCCCTGCTCGATCCCCGCATTGCCCACCCCGCGCACGCAGAGGTGAATTGACGTGGTGCAGAACCTGATTACCGCCGTGGGCGACGCGAGCGCTCCCGTGACCGCCCGGACCTTCGACGATTCCGGTCTCCTCGGCGCGGCTGCCGAGGGCCGGGTCCGGTCCCGCTCGCGGGCGGTGCTGCTCGCCCGCCGCCCCGGCTTCGTGCTCGCGAGCCTGCTGGTCGCCTTCGTGATTGTGGCGGCCTTCGCACCCACCCTGTTCACCCATCACGACCCGTACGCCACCGCACCGGCCGAGCGGCTGCGATCCCCCAGCGGCGCACATCTTTTCGGCACCGACGAGCTCGGGCGCGATCTGTGGACGCGCACGCTGTTCGGGGCCGATCTCACGGTCAAGGCCGCGCTCATCGCGATAGCCATCGGACTGTGCGCGGGACTGCTGCTCGGCGTGGTCTCCGGCTTCCTCGGCGGCTTCTTCGACGCGCTGATCATGCGGGTGGTCGATGTACAGCTGGCAATTCCGGGCATGCTGCTGGCCCTGGCCATTGTCACCGCGCTCGGCTTCGGCACCATTCCGGTCGCCATCGCGGTGGGAGTGGCCACGATTCCCGGATTCGCGCGCACCGCCCGGGCGGAGGTGCTGCGGGTGAAGACACTGCCGTATGTGGAGGCCGCCCGCGCGGGCGGCGGCTCGTGGCCGCGGGTGCTGATCCGGCACGTGCTGCCCAATTCGTGGGGATCGGTGCTGTCACTGGCGGTACTGGACTTCGGGACGGCGATCATTGCCGTTGCCGCACTGAGCTTCCTGGGCTTCGGCGCCGCCCCGCCGCGGGCGGAATGGGGATCGCTGGTGGCCGGTGGCCGGAGCTTCCTGGTGACCGCGCCGTGGGTATCGCTGCTGCCCGGTGCGGTGGTGGCGGCCACGGTGCTGGCGCTGAACCATATCGCTCAGACGCTGCGGGAGGTGCGGCGATGACCCTCGCCACCACGGCCGAGCGCGAGCGCACCGGCACACCGATCGTCGAAATCGACAGTCTCGCAGTGGGATATGTGCGCGGTGGCGCGGTCGAACCGGCGGTACACGATGTCACCCTGGCGGTGCGTCCCGGCGAAATCGTCGCGCTGGTAGGTGAATCCGGATCGGGTAAGTCCACCACCGCCCATGCCGTGATCGGACTGCTGCCCGATGCCGCGCGAATCACCGGTGGATCCATCAGAGTCGGCGGAGTCGAAATCGTCGGCGCTCGGGAGAAACTGGTGCGCTCGCTACGCGGCTCGACGATCGGGCTGATTCCGCAGGATCCCATGCTCGGCCTCAACCCCACTCAGCGCATCGGTGCTCAGGTCGCCGAAGCCGTGCGATTGCGCGGCCTCCGAGGTGCGGCCGCGGATGCCGAGGTTCTCGACGTACTGCGCACGGCCGGACTGGACGATCCGGAGCAGCGCCTGCACCGCTATCCGCACGAATTGTCCGGCGGGCAAAGACAGCGGGTGCTGATCGCCATCGCGCTGGCCGGGCGGCCCGAGCTGATCATCGCCGACGAACCGACCAGCGCGCTGGATGTGACCGTGCAGGCGCGCATTCTCGATCACCTGGAATCGCTGGTGCGCGAAAGCGGCATCGCGCTGCTGATCATCACCCACGATCTGGCCATCGCCGCCGACCGCGCCGACCGCGTGGTGGTGATGCGGCAGGGGCGGATCGCCGAATCCGGCACGCCCGCCGAGATTCTCGTGCATTCGGAGAACGCCTACACCCGCCGGCTGATCGCGGCCGCGCCCGCACTGGCACACGGCGGCGTGGTGCAGCCGCGCTTCCGGCTGTCGGACCAGGAGGCGCGGGCGGGCGAGACGATTCTCGAGATCGACTCGGTGACAAAGGAATTCCGGGCCCCGCGTGGCGGTCGGGGGCACCGCGTGGTGGCGCTCGACGAGGTGTCGGTGCGGGTCGCCGCGGGGCGCACGCACGCCGTGGTCGGCGAATCCGGTTCCGGGAAGACCACCATGCTGCGCATTGCCATGGGTCTCGATGCGCCCACCTCGGGCTCGGTGCGGTTCGACGGCACCGATATAGCGGGACTGTCCTGGCGGCAACTGCGACCGCTGCGGCGGCGGTTCCAGCTGGTGCACCAGAATCCGTTCGCCTCCCTGGATCCACGATTCACGGTGCGCGACAGCATTATCGAACCGCTGGTGTCCTTCGGGATCGGCAGCCGCGCCGAGCGGCACGCCCGCGCGACCGAACTGCTCGACCAGGTGGCGCTGCCGCGCACCGCGCTGAACCGGTTGCCCGAGGAGCTGTCCGGCGGGCAGCGGCAGCGGGTCGCCATCGCCCGGGCGCTGTCGTTGCAGCCGGATCTGGTGCTGCTCGACGAACCGGTGTCGGCGCTGGACGTCTCGGTTCAGGAACAGATTCTGGAGCTGCTGCTGGATCTGCAGCAGCGGCTCGGCCTGGCCTATCTGTTCGTCTCGCACGACCTGGCGGTGGTCGCACAGATCGCGCACACCGTCTCGGTATTCGACAAGGGCAAGGTCGTCGAATCCGGTTCCCTTGCCGATGTTTTCGGCACTCCCGCACATGTGTGCACGCAGCGGCTGCTCGCCGCGATACCCGGCCGCCGGGCGCCGTCCGGCCGCACTCCCACCGATCTCGTCGAAAGGCATATCCCGTGACCGCAACAACCGGCACCTGGGCGGCCGACTGGCAGCAGTGGCGCACCGAGCGCAATGCCCAGGCCACCGATGAACACGGCATTGCCGCAGCCACCGGCACCCACTGGCTCAGCGATACCCCGCTGGAGATCGAGGGTGTGCCGGGTAGCTGGGTCGCCACCAACGGGCGGGCCGTCGGCAATGGGCCCGGACTGCATCTCGAACTCGCGCCCGGGGAACGGCATCGCAGCGGAGACCTGGTGCTGCAACCGCTGATTCGCGCCGGTGCGGTCGCACTGCGGGTGTTCGACCCGCAGGCCGCGACCCGGACCGGCCTCCAGGGGATCGCCGCATTCGATCCGGACCCGGACTGGGTGATTGAGGGGGTTATCGAAACCCCGTCGGCGGCACTGGAACTCGATCACATCGACGGATTCGTCAGCGACAACACCGGTGTGAGCATCCGGCTGCCGATCGACGGCCGGGATCTGGTGCTGTGGGGCGCGGCCACCCTGTCCGGAGATATCCAGATCACCTTCGCCGACACCACCAATGGTGCTGAGACGCAGCGGTTCCGGTTCTTGACGGTTCCCGCTCCGGATGCCGAAGGACACATCGTCGCGGACTTCAACCGCGCCTATCTGCCGCCGTGCACCTTCACCGATCACTACCTGTGCCCCCTGCCGCCGGCGGAGAATCGGCTGGACTTCCCGGTACGCGCCGGCGAAACCCGACTGCTGCGGGCGGACCGATGACCCGGTACGTCATTGTCGGCGCGGGCGCGGTCGGGGTGAGCCTGGCCGTCGAGCTCGGCGATCGTGGCCACGAGATCCTGCTCGTGGCCCGCGGCGCGACACTGGATCATCTTGCGCGGCAACCGCTGTCGTATCACTCCCAAGCCGGGCACCGGGAGGTTCGGCTACCGGTCGCGGCGCTCACCGACGACCTCGGGCTGCGAGTCGGCGATATCGTCGTCTTCGCGGTGAAGTCCCAGGATCTGCCAGCCGTAGCGCCCGCCATCGCCTGGCGGGACGTCACCGACGCGCACGGCCGCATCCGGGGCCTGGCAGCCGATCTGGTGCCGGTAGTCACCGCACAGAACGGGCTGGACGCCGAACGCACCGCGGCCCGCTGGTTCGACACTGTGCTGGGCGCGGTTTTCCTGATCTCGGCCCAGCACGTCCGGACTGGTGAGGTGCGAGTGGGCGGGCACCCGTACGTGGGCGGTGTCATCGCCGGTATCGCGAACGCCGCCTCGCCCGCCGCCGGTGAGCAGCCCCTCCAGACCTTCACCACAGACCTGCAAGCCGCGAACTTCAGAGCCGAAGCCGTCACCGATATTCGCGCCTACAAAGCAGCCAAGATCCTGCTCAGCGTGAACAACGGCATCGCGATCTTCGCCGGCGACCGCACCCTCAAAGACGCAGTCAGCGCGGCCCTGACCGCCGAAGCCAAGACAGTTCTCGCAGCCGCAGGCATCACCCACCACAACACCACAGACCTGACCCTCGACCCCGCCCAGGAGAACTTCACCGAACGCTCCGGAGTGATCCCCGGCAGATCCTCCACCTGGCAGAGCTTCGCCCGCGGCACCTCCGCCAACGAGGTCGACTACCTCAACGGCGAAATAGCCCTCCTGGCCCGCCTCCACCATGTCCCCGCCCCCCTGAACGCCCGCCTCCAACAGCTACTCGGCCGAGCCACCCATTCCGGCGGCGGCATCGACCTCCCCGGCCTGGGCGCCCTCGCCGCCCTCCTCCCCGCCAACCACACCTGACCTCCCAATTCAGGAGCCCGACAACTTCCGCATACGGCAGATCATCGCCTCAAATGTCGGCAAATCATCGCCTGAGTGGTCGGCAGATTATCGGCTTACCTGTCGGCAAAGTATCGAGTAGGCCTCATCGAAACCTTCGTCCTCGGTGAACTCACCCGCCAGCTCACCTGGAGCCGAACCATGGCTCAGCTTCATCACTACCGCGACCGCGACGGCTATGAAGTCGACGCGATCCTCGAGGATAACGCCGGCCGCATCATCGGCATCGAGGTCAAAGCCTCCGAAACCGTCCGTACCGACGACTTCCGGGCCCTCCGCATCCTGCAACGCCGCCTTGGCGACCGCTTCCACGCCGGATACGTCCTCTACTGCGGAGACCAGCAACTCCCCTTCGGCGACAATCTGACCTGCCTGCCCATCAGTGCACTGTGGACCACACCACCGGCATAGCCAGAGCGATCGGCAGAAGCCCTAACACTCGGGGATTGCGGTGCCCCGGTCGGGTAGGGCTTCGGGGTTCGATCGCAGGTACTCGAGCCCCTGCTTCATGTAGACGCGGGGGTTGAGGTCGAGGTGTTTGGCCCACAGGGGTTTCCGGTCGCCGCGCAGGGTGGTCCAGCAGGCCAGGGCGTAGCCGAACATGGGCTGGGAGAGATAGCCGAGACTTTGGGAACGCCACCCGTGCCGGGATTGCGAGAACTGGAATGCGGCATTGGCGGTGAACACTCCGAGGCCGAGGTAGACCGTGGCCAGGTCGGTCAGCTGCTCGTTGTCGCGGCGGGTGTGGTCTATGCGGTGCTCACCGAGGAGGCGTTCGTGGGCCAGTTCGTGGGCGACAGTGGCGACCAGCGTCACCGGGGAGCGCATGTGCGCCATGTCCAGTGACACCACCGCGCGACCGGGCTCCAGCCGGTAGTGCCCGGCCTCCCCGTGCGTGGATCCCGCCAGGAAGGCGACATTGTCCGGCAGGCTGTCGCCGTCCGAATGCAGCTCCACGACAATGCGATCGCGGCGCACACCCATATAGCTGCTCACGCTGCCGACCAGTGCCCGGATCTCCTGCTCGGTCCCGGTGTAGGAGCCGGGAAAGAAGTCGGGGGTCGGCAGGATCACGGGCGTTCGCAGTGTTCGAGGGCCGAATTGGGCTGCGCACCAGCTCATCATCTCTTCGACCCACAGCCGCTCCAGCTCCCCTACCGGGCACCTGGGCTTGAAAATTCCCACGCCACAGTATGTCCGCGCCGCGAGCAAATTTCCTGTCCGAGAATGCCGGTCCCTGGCCGAACCCGAACCCGCCGAGTCGGACCACCCCGCCGGGTGCCGTGCGATCTCATCTGGTGGCTCCCCGATTGACCAGCGCATCAGGGGTTTCGTATGGTGATGTGAGCGATGATTCGAGGAACCCGGTGCAAACCCGGGACGGTCGCGCCACTGTGAGCACTTCCCCTGCGGAGGTGCGAGTCAGACACTCGAAGAGCCGTGCAATGCCCACCACCGGGGACGCGTAAATCCCCGCCAGGTTCAGGAGAGTCTCATGGCTACGTCTTACGTCCCCCAGTCCGGGGTGGAAACACTCTCGCTCCCCACAACGGCCATGTGGCTGGCCGGCACCACCTTGCTGGCGCTGCTCGCCTACTACTTCATCGGCATCGATCAGGGCGCGGTCTCGATCTTCGGAAGCGATACGCATGTCCACGAGTTCGTGCACGACGCCCGGCATTTCCTCGGCTTCCCCTGCCACTAGCCAGGGAAACGAGTCGGCACAATGGAAAAGCGAATCATCTTCCGGGGCCTGCTGGTAGGGGCACTCGGCGGCCTTCTGGCGTTCCTGTTCGCCCGCATCCTGGCTGAACCCATCATCAATCGCGCCATCGATTACGAGAGTGGCCGCGACAACGCCCAGATGGCCTTGGACAAGGCCGGCGGCCATCCGATGGCCGATATGGGTACGGAAATCTTCAGTCGCGACATCCAGTCCACTACCGGTATCGGCTTCGGCATGGTCCTGTTCGGCATCGCCATGGGCGCGCTGTTCGCGACGGCGTACTGCGTCTGCGTCGGCCGGGTCGGCAAGCTCACCCCGCGCAATCTGGCGCTGGTGGTTGCCGGCGGCATGTTCCTGGTGTTCTACGGTGTCCCATTCCTGAAGTACCCGGCCAATCCGCCGTCGATCGGACATCCGGACACCATCAAGGAGCGCACGGGTCTGTACGTGGCAATGATCGTGATCACCGGTATTCTGCTGCTGGGCGCGATCTGGCTGGGCCGCAGACTGCAAGCGCGACTGGGCAACTGGAACGCGACGATCGTGGCGGGGCTGGCCTTCGCGGTGGCGATCGGCATCGTGATGGCCCTGCTGCCGTCACTCGGTCAGCTCTCGGCCAACAAATCCGAGTTCGGTGATTTCGCGACGGAGACCCCGCAGCCACTGACCGATGCGTCCGGCAAGATCGTCTACCCCGGGTTCCCGGCCGACGATCTGTTCTTCTTCCGGTTCTATTCCTTTGCCGCCCAGCTGATTCTGTGGACGGTCATCGGAGTCGGATTCGCCACGCTGGCGCCGCGGCTGTTCGGCCGCCAGACCAGTCCCGCACCGATCGTCGCGGCGGCTTCCGCCGCATGAGCGCAGTTACCCGGCTCACGCTGATCTCGCACGCCATGACCGAGGCCATGGCGGCAGCGCGATTTGCCGCTGACGAACCACTCAGCGAGCTGGGGCTGCGCACCGTGCAGAAAGCTGATCACAGCACCCTCCGGGCCGACCTGATCCAGGTCGGCCCGGAGGCCCGCACGGCCCAGACCGCGGCCCAGCTGGCATTGACCGGCAGCACGGAACCCGCACTGCGCGATCTGGATTGCGGCAGCTGGACCGGCTCCGGCATGGCGGACCTGCAGCCCGAACAGTTGATGGGCTGGCTGACCGACCCGAATCATGTTTCACACGACGGGGAATCGATCACCGATCTCATCGAGCGCGTCCGCGCGTGGATGGACACCCTCGTGCAGGATCCGCAGCGCATCCTCGCGGTCACGCACCCCGCCGTTGTGCGCGCCACCATCCTGATCGCGCTGTCCGCTCCCGCAACGTCCTTCTGGCGCATCGACATCCCACCGCTCAGCGCCACCACCCTGCACCAACGCGGTGGCGCCTGGACCTTGCGCGAGACCGCACTGCCCCTCTGATTCCCCGGAATCTACAGCGGGTCAAGGTATTTGGACGGGCGTGCTGTTCGATGAAGGGGATATCGAACAGCACGCCCGCACCGGAAAGGATAGCGGCAAAGGGCGATTTCGTCAGGTGCTGGTTTCGCGGCTGCGCACCGCGGGCACGATCGGCGACCTGTGGTAGGCGGTGGAAACCGCTACCAGCCAGGTGATTTCGCCCATGAAGGTCGGGCGGGCGGGGCGGCGGAAGGTCTCGCCCCGATCGATCGGAGTCGACCCGTTCCGGTGGGAATCCAGCGCATATGCGATGCGCGCCGCCTCCAACGCCGCCTCCCGTTCACCGGCGGGGATATTCAGCTCGTCGGCGACTTGCTCTGCGCGAGCGGTTATTTCGGGGCTCAGATGCGTTTGCAGGAGCAGTAGGGCGTCACGGATCTCGATGACCCGGCGGTACAGCCGATCCCGGGAGACACCACGGGCGCTCGGCGCCGTACGCGTGACTTCGGGGGCGGCCGCACTCAGTGCCGACCAGAGCGGATACAGTCGGGGATAGGCGCGAATGCGCTGCACACCGGCCATCGCCTGCGGTAGCAGCGAGGGGCACAGGTAGCCGATCAGCATGATGGCCGCGCCGATACTGGCGAAGGCGGGGGCGATGTCGATATTCAAGTGGCGCGCCGAGATTCCCGCCCACGCGGCCACCAGGGCGATGACCTTGCCGATGCTGTAGCCGACCGCGATGACGGAGCCCGAGGCCAGCAGGCGCAGACCTCGGCGCAGCCACGGCTGTTCTCGCGCGTGCGGCAGCCAGGTGCGGCACAGCATGATGATGCGCAGCAGCGCCAGCGTGTACGCGCAGAGGTAGACGGCGAGAAAGGCGTCGACCATCGAGGTGGTCGCATAGTGATAGTCGAAGTCGGTGGCGTGGCTTTCGTCATGGACCGGCGCTATGGAGAACAGCACGGCCATGGTCACCACGACGGCCACGTTCACCAGTGTCACGCTGCGGCCGTTGATATGTGCGTTCGTATCAGCGGGAGCATTGGGCACGATCAGATACGTCGTCCAGACGATCTGCGCCATGACCGCGGTGGTGATGGCCGAGTAGACGATCAGCGTCGCCAGATTGGGTATCCCGCTGACCCGGCCGATCCGCTCATAGGTCTGCGGCACCGCGGCCTCGAAACCTATTGCCGTGCAGGCGATGGCAACAACGACCGCCCAGCGGGCCGTGGCTTGCGGATTGCGGGCGGCCAGTATCAGCCGCCACAGGCATACCCCTGCGGCCAGCGCTCCGACACTTCCGTAGACGAGGGCGAATTGCACTGCTATCAGTCGATTCCAGGTCCGAAGGTGTCGAGCAGACTGCGAATATCGGCGGGTGCGTTATCGGGCAGCACCCATTCCGCGCGCGGCGTCCAGCGCGTGATGTGGTGTGCCATGAGCAGATCGGCGATGTGCTCGGCCTCCTGCTCCTCCCGCTCCGAGGAGCAGGTGCGGCCCAGCATGCGGCGCACGACGGCGGGATCGATATTCGGGGCGAGCAGTCGCAGTGCGTCCTGCCCGGTCACCGTGACGGGCTCGTGCCCGGCCAGCAGATGCCCGAATTCATGGCAGACGATGTGATCCTGGTGCAGTTCGCTGGTATTGCTCTGGTAGGCAAGGAAATCGATATCCCGCGTCACCAGCAGACCACCGGAGAGCCCGGCCACCGGGAACGGTTCCGGGCGCAGCCGCAACGGCCGCCCGCGCCGCCGGGCCAGGGTCTCCGCCAATTCGGTCACCGTGAATCGACTGGGCAGTTCCAGCCCGCGCAGCTCGCGCCGCAGCCGGCGATGATCCATCATCGGACGTTCATTCTCCGAGCCCTCCCAGACCGCGATCCGCATGGCTCACAAGTCTTCCCCGTAGTTCTCCGACTCGATGCGCCGCAGCACATCGAGCATGGCCGCGATGGTGTCGGCCCGCACCGTACCGTGCGCCAGCCCGTCGCGCAGCACCAATTCGAGTGCCGCACCATCGGCTTTTCCCTTGAGCGCGTTGACCAATGCCAACTCGCGGCCGCGCGCGACGGCAAGTTCGGGATTGGTGAGCGGATCGAGACTGTCCAGGCCGAAGTACAGGCGCAGCGCCTCCAGCGTCTCGAACGACGGGTTCACCGTCTGCCCGGTCCGCAACTTCCACAGATAGTTCGCCGAAAGGCCGACACCCGTGGTGCTGTGAATATCCTCGGCCAGCGCGCGGTGGGTGATCTCCACTTCGCGGCCGTCCCTGGTCACGGGCGGATGCATGCCGCCGATCAGGCTGTTGAGCGCACTGGTGAACGGATGCTGTTGCGCGGCAACCATTCTAATCTTGTCTCCTGCAGTTGACAGTCGAGGTGAGCTCGATCATATACTCGTGCCTACTTCGTTATCGATCGCCGATATCGCTGCCTCCGAAGGGGAGGGCAGCGGAGCCGGTGAGTGCGAAGTCCCGGATGGGGCGACCAAAGCTGCTCGCCCCATTCAATAGCGCTCCCCTGCTCGCACCGGCAGCGTGAGCGGACCACGATGGCGGAAGCCCGATCGCCAGGGCACGTCCCGATCATCAATGGTTGCATGCAATTTCGGCCAGCGGGTGTAGATCTGTTCGAGAACGGACGCGAGCACCGGCCGCAGCAATCCGGCGCCGACACATGCGTGCGCGCCGTGGCCCAGCGCCACATGCGGATTGGGACCGCGCCACACATCCAGTTCCGCCGGGTCGGAAAACCGCTCCGGATCGTGATTCGCCGACGCCAGGCACAGCAGCACCGTCTGCCCCGCCGCGATCACCTGACCGCCGATCTCCAGATCGGTGACCGCGAAGCGCGGTCCGGCCAGCACCTGCGGCGACAGGAAGCGCAGCAATTCATCGACCGGCCCGGACCGATCGGGAACCGACATCATTCCCGCGAGCTGTTCGGGCCTACCGGAAAAGACGAGCACCGCCCCGGCGATCACGTCCATCAATACCTCGTACCAGACGAACAGCAGGTAGAACAGCAGTCCGGCAATGTCACCGGAATCGGTTCCCGCACTGTCGATCTCGGCGTGTACCAATCGGCCGAGCATCGTATCTTCGCCGTCCTGCAGCCCTCGCGCGATCACCGCCGTGATGATCTCCTGCATCGCCGCCAGCGTATCTCGTGCTCGCGGAAGGGAATCCGGCCGCATCGTGGCATTCGCCCACGCCGCCAGCGCATCCCGTTCGGTATCGGGCAATCCCAGCAGTTCCGCGAGAATAACCGCGGGCAGCGGCAATGCCACCCGCTCCACAAAATCGAATTCGTCCACGCCGTCGAGCTCCGCCAGGCACTTCCCGACCAGCAGCGCCGCCCGATCGGTCCATTCCCCGGCCTGGCGCAGCTCACCGACCACCCGGCTGCGCAGCCGTGTCCACTGCTCCGGCTCGCTGCGCTGGAACACGTCCAGCGGCGGCGGAACCGCGAACCCGCGATAGTCCTCCCCCTGGCTGTAGCGCAGATTCGTGGACAGCCGGGACATCCGCATAACGCGTCACCAGCCATGCCGGTGGCCCGTCCGGCGTCGCCACTCGATGCACGCCGCCGCCGTCCCGCAGCGACCGCAGTACCGGCCACGGTTCCCGCGCGAATTCCTCATCGAAGATGCTCAACACCCACCCATCATCTCCCAAGCCGCCCAACAGGTCTCGACGGGAACCACGCCCACAACGGGTGGACCCGTCTCGACATCGGCATGATGACAACTATGCCGACGCATCAGACGACCGGAGAACAGCCCACCGAGACCCCGGCTCGCTTGCGCCCGATTGCGCTGGAAGGCAAGCACGTCCGCCTGGAGCCGGTCCGCCCCGAGCACCACGACGGCCTGTGCGCGGCGTTCAGCGACGGCAACCTCTGGGAACTGGCGGTGACGTTCGTTCCCCATCCCGACGATGTCGGCGCTTTCATCGAAGACTCCATGGAAGCAGCCGAAGCCGGAACGCAACTCGTCTACGCGACCATCGACATCGCCTCCGGAAGAATCGCGGGCACCACTCGATTCCTGCAGGTGAATCTCCCGCACAAGCGAACCGAGATCGGCGGCACCTTCCTCGGCAAGTCCTGGCAGCGCACCCCCGTCAATACCGAAGCCAAGCTGCTGATGCTCACATACGCCTTCGAGGACAACGCTCTCAACCGAGTCGAGTTCCTCACCGACGTCCGCAACACAACCTCCCGCGCCGCGATCGCCCGCCTGGGAGCCACGCACGAGGGAATCCTCCGCAGCCACATGGTGATGCGCGACGGCCACATCCGCGACTCGATCCTGTTCAGCATCACCGCCGCCGAATGGCCCGGCCTCAAAACCCGCCTCACCGACCGACTCGCCCAGTAATCGCACCAGCGGTGCCACGCTGTGGCACCTGATGGCACATAGCCTGTACCATGGGTACATGACTGCACAGCCCGAGATCACCCAGCGCGACCTGCGGAATCGATCGAAGGAAATCATGGATGCCGTCCAGCAGGGGCAAGCTTTCACCGTCACTCGGGATGGACACCAGATCGGTGAGCTGATTCCGTTGCGTCGGCGCAGACGGTTCGTCGCTCGCGCGGAGTTCGCAGCAATGTCGCGCAGTGCACCGGATATCTCCATCGATGCGTTCCGCGCCGATCAGGAGAGCACAGCCGACCAGGAGGCGAGCGATCCCTATGCACGCTGACCACGAGCAAGGTCTACTCGACACCAACATTATGATCCTGCGTCGCTGGATCGATCCGGAGCAGCTTCCAGCGGCTATGGCGATCAGCGCCATTACGCTCGCAGAACTGTCAGCCGGACCGCATGAGGTGCGCCGCAACGACGAACAAGCCGAGTACGACGAGCATGTCGAGCGCGCCCGCCGGCTCGATGTACTGCAGCGCGCCGAAAACGAGTTCGACCCAATTCCTTTCGGCTCGGAGGCCGCGCGAATCTACGGCAGGGTTTGCGCCGGCGTCATCAGCGTCGGACGTAAGCCGCGCCGCCGAATCGCGGATCTGATGATCGCTGCCGTGGCCATCGCCGAAGAACTGCCACTGTTCACAACAAACCCGGACGACTTCCGCGGATTGGACGGGCTCCTGACGCTGGTCCCGGTGACCCGACCTGAAGTGCCACGCCTGCGGTAGTAGGCCCGATCAGACCGGTGCGAAGTCCGCCAATGCCACACGCAGGCTCGCCGACAAGGCCTCACGCAGCACGTCATCGGGCGCATCCACAAAGCGCAGGGGCGTATTGAACAACCCGACCAGTGCGAATCGGACACGAATGCGGTCGCCCAGCGGCGCATCGTCGTCGATCAGCAGCGCGCCGAGCGGCGCGGTGGTCGCCGCCCACCGGGCGACCGAGGGATGCTCGGGCAGCTGATCGATCAGCCGGCCGTAGCAGGCGATCTCGAGGCGATCCCGCATGGCGAACTCGACGAGCTCGGTCAGCATCCGATCCCAACGTTGTTGCCGCGGTATCGGAGTCAGCTCACCCACCAGCGTTTCGATCCGCGCACTGATCGGGTCCAGAATCTCGGCGAGCAACTGATCCTTGGATCCGAAGTGATAGAGCAGTGCACCCTTGGAGTAACCCACCTCCTGGGCGATCTCCGCGAGCGAGGTGCCGCCATAACCCTTCGACGCGAACATCCGCAATGCCACAGCCCGGATCTCGGCGAGCAGTTCCTCGCGTGTCTGCCTCGGCAACACATCCTCCTTCAGCACAAAACGGTCTGTCGACCACCGGGACAAAGATTGACCAAGCAGTCAGAAGAATAACCCTAGGCCACTCGCTGTCCCACTCGCCGACGCCATGCGACTTCCATCACTGCCCGGTCGGCGCACGGTTGCCCGAAAATTGCCATATGCCCTGCTCGGGACATGGACGGGCAGCGACAACCCCGGCCGAAGCGACGCCTACCCCGCCGAGCGTCCCGTATGTCCGAATTCTCCGGGGCGACAAGGCTGTTTACGCTGGCCTGGGCAAACGGCGAGCGGAACTGGAGAACGGGTGGATCAGGCGGGCGCGATACAGGTGACACTGCTGAACGGCGTCGAGGTGCGCCGGGCCGGGCAGTCGTTACCCCTGGGCCCGCCGCAACGCCGCGCGGTGCTGTGCGCGCTGGCCCTGCAACGCAGGCACTGGGTCTCGCCGACGCGGCTGCTGGACAGCCTCTATGACGAGGCGCCGCCGGCCAGCGGCATCGGCGTCATTCAGACCTATATCTCCGCACTGCGCCGCATTATCGAACCCGATCGCGCGCCGCGGACAGCACCGGCCCTGCTGCTGTCGGGTCACGGCGGCTATCAGTTGCGGATCGATGACGAACAGCTCGATGTCGGAGTATTCGACCGGCTGGTAGCCGATGCCGCCCGGGCCCGGCGCAGCGGTGACTGGGAACGCGCCGAACTGTTCTACGGAGAGGCCTTGGCGCTGTATTCGGGCGAACCGCTGGCCGGTGTGCCCGGACCTTTCGCCGAAATGCAGCGCGCGGCACTATCGGAGCGCCGGCTCGCGGTCCTGGAGGACAGCCTGGATGTCGCTGTGCTGTGCGGCCGCTTGGACGCTGCCATCGATTCCCTGCGGGGGCTGACCGCGCAGTACCCCCTGCGGGAACGGCCGCGCGCGGTACTGATGCGGGCGCTGTCGGAGCGTGGCCGTCGATCCGAAGCACTGGACGTGTACCGCGACACCAGGCGGGCGCTCGTCGATCAGCTCGGTGTCGAACCGGGCGCGGAGCTGCGGCAGCTGCACGAACAGATCCTGACCGGAGACGAACCCGCCGACCGACCGCGGCGGGTCGTCACCGTCATGGACATGAAAGAACCAGCGCCGGAGGATGATTCGGCGCTACCACTGGTCTTCGACCGCGAGCGCGAGCTGGCCCGGATCGCCGCGTGCGCGCGCCGCGCCGCGGCCGGGGTGGGCGCCCTGGTGGTGATCACGGGCCGTCCGGGCCACGGCAAGACACAGCTACTGAACGAGGTTGCGCGACAGCATCCTTCGGCACTGCGAATGGGTCTCACCTCGGCGTCGGGCAATGAGGATCTGGTAGGTCAGCTGCTGGAACGGCTCGATGACCACGACCACATCACCGGCGACAAAGCACCGGCCGATCGGCTGTACCGGGCCATTGCCCGGAAGGCGGCCGCGCAGCCGCTGCTGATACTGATCGATGACGCCAACCGGATGGACGAATGCTCGGCGCGGGCAATGATGTCGGTCGCACCGCGGCTGCACGACCTGCCGGCGCTGATCATCCTCACCCTCGACGAAAGATCCTGGGACAAACAGTCTCTGGATCTGCACGGCCGCCTGGAGCCGCTCGCGGCGGCGGTGCTGCGACCGGGCGGGCTGAGCGCCGCCGGGATAGCCGGACTCTACGAGCGCCGGGTCGGGCTGCCGTGCCCGCCCGAACTCGCCACGGACATCCTGCATGCCGCCGGCGAAATCCCTTTGGTGGCAGGTGCATTGATTACCGATCTGGCCACGCTCCGCATTCGGACACGGGTCCCCGATCGCCTGCCGGAAGGGTGCTACTCACGCGCGATTCAACGCCAATTGAGCCGGTACTCGGCGGAAGGCGTGCGCACACTGCGCGCTCTCGCGGTCCTGCAGGAATTCCGCCCCACGGTCGAGATTCTCGCGGCGGCCTGCGATGAACCGGTCGCGGCCATGCGGCACCGATGCGAATTGCTCGCGGCGCTCGGTCTGCTGACAGTGCCGGATCCCCCGGAATTCCGGCATCCCTTGATCGCCAATACGATTCGATGGCTGTGCCCGGCCGAGGATGCGGCGACCTTCCTGACCGCCGCCGCGGCCCGCGCTCGGGTGGCCGGATATCCGGCTCGGCAGGTGGCCGCCTATCTCGCGGAGCTGACCGGCACGCAGTACGCGCAGTGGACCGTGGTCCTCACCGATGCCGCCGAAGAATGCCTGGGCCGCAATATGATTCCCGAGGCCACACACTGGCTGGAGGCGGCGCTGCGCATCTGCACACCGGACGCTCGCGACGATCTACTGGTCCGGCTCGGGCAATTGGAACTGTGGACCAATCCGGCCGCCGCCCGCGCCCACCTGGAGGATGCGCTGGCCGGCCAGCGCGCCCGCGCCAGCGCGCCGACGGCCCTGATCCCACTGGCCTGGACCATGGCCGGACGGCGTGAGGCCGCAGCGGCAATGACCCTCATATCGGAAGTGATCGCCGAGACCCAGGCTCGTGATCCCTCGGCCGCCGATGCTGTTCGCAGCTCCCAGTGGATGGTGGCCGCGTTGACTCCCGCGACCTGGCGGGACTACATCGCCGATCTGCGCGCCGCGCAGAGTGAGGATCGAATCACCACCGCGATTCTCACCCTGGACGATTGCTTCGGCACCCGGATCGATGCCAGCACGGCGCTGCATCGGTTGTCTCCGGAGCCGCTCGACCCCGAGGACGAGTCGCTACCCGAACCTCTGCTCGGACTGTTCACCCATCTGACCATGTGGGCCGGTGACCTCACGACCGCCCTGCACCTCACCGAGCAGCGCAACGACCAGCATTTCGGCGCGATCGACACCTACCGTGTCATCGTCCGCTCGGAAGTGCTGATCCGCGCGGGCGCGTACCAGCAGGTACTGCGCGAGATCGGCCCCATGATCGGTGCCATCGACGACGAATTGATCGCTCCCCCGGCAACATTGGTGGCGCAGTACGCACATGCACTGCTCGCCCTGGGCCGCGTCGAGGAAGCCGCAGAGTGGCTCGACCGCCGCACCACCCGCGCCAATCCCGAGACCTGGGAGTGGACGGTGATCACCCATATCCGCGCCGAGCTGAGCGCGGCGCGCGGCGCCACTCGTGCGGCGGTCGCGCACTTCCTCGATTGCGGACGCCGCACTGCGGCAATAGGAATCAGCAATCCCGCTCATATCCCCTGGCGCAGTTCGGCGGCCCTGGAATTGGTGCGCTCGGGTGACCGGGTCCGGGCGCGGGAACTGGCCGCCGCCGAATTCGCGCTCGCACAGCGCTGGGATGTCCCGAGCACACTCGGAAGGTCCATGCGCGCACTGGCTTCGACAGCACCGGACGGTACGGACGTGCCGCTGCTCGAACGTGCCGTCGAACTGCTCCGCACGGCCGAATCCCCCGTCGAGCTGATCGCCGCGCTGCGGGACCTCGCACAGGCCTGCGGCGAGCCCGAGCGGGCGCGACAGCTGCTGCAGGAGGCCCTCGCGCTCACCGAATCCGTTGGCTGATCAGCGGTTCCGGGCCGCCTTCTCGATGAGGTCGGCGATCTCGCCGGGCTTGCTCACCATGGAGGCGTGCCCGGCCGGCAGCGTGATGATCCGCTCGTCATCGGTGATCTGTCCGGCCATCTGCCGTTCCAGATCGGGGTGGATCATCGCATCATTGCTCGATACCTGGTACCAGGTGTTGGCGCGCAACTGTTCCCACGCCGGCACCTGATCGCCCGAACCCGCCAGCGCCAGTACCGAAGTCGGCTTCTGCACCGCCGCCAGCACCGCACCTTCCGCGGCGGTGAGATCGGCGCAGAAGTCCTGGTGGAATCGGGACCGGTTGACGACGAAGTCGGGGGTCTCGGCCGCACCGATATTGATCAGATCGGCGCCACTGGGCAGCTCGACTCCGAATTCCTGATTGATCTGGAAGGCGGACTGCCCGGCCTTGGGCGCATAGGCGGCCACATAGACGAGCCCGGCGGCCTGCGCCTGTCCGGAAGCGGCCTGGCTGATCACCGCACCGCCGTAGGAGTGCCCGACCAGAATCGTCGGACCGTCCAGCAATCGCAGATCGCGCACGACGGTGGCCACATCGTCGGCGAAACTGCGCAACGCCAGCTGACTGGCCACCACATTGCCGAATCCGTCGGCCTGCAGGATTTCGATCACCTTGCGCCAGCTGGAGCCATCGGCCCAGGCACCGTGGACGAGTAGGACATTCGGCAGTTCATGGGCGTTGGTCATAGGGGAAACTCTCCGGCCACGACTCAACGTCCACTGAACGTCCGCCGAACGCCCAGCTCAGAGGTAACAGGCTAGTTCTGTGTCACTCTCGCGCGGCGAATCCGGCGGTGCCCGGCCCGTTCCGCGAGCGCGGTGCGCAGGCCGCGCCGGCCGGTGGGCGCATCGACGGCGAGCGCGGGGTGCGGGCCGAACTTGCGTTCCGAGGAGGTCTCGGGTGCGTCATCGGAGGTGGCGATCAACAGGCTGTCGGGCAGGGCCAGCTTGTGGATGGTGCGCAGGGTCAGCAGATACTGCCGGGGCAGTGAGCCGGTGGTGTACGGCAGGTCGTACTTGTCGCACAGCGCCCGCACCCGCACCGCGATCTCGGCATACCGATTGCTGGGCAGGTCGGGGAACAGGTGGTGTTCGATCTGATGCGACAGATGTCCGCTCATGAAGCCGAGCACCGGGCCCGCATCGAAGTTCGCGGTGCCGAGCATCTGCCGCAGATACCACTCCGGCTTGGTCTCGTCCTCGATCGCGGCGGGCGTGAATTTCTCTGCGCCGTCAGGGAAGTGGCCGCAGAAGATGACCACATAGGCCCACAGGTTGCGCACGACATTGGCGGAGATATCGGCGGTGAGGGTGCGCCGCCAGTGCCGCCCGCTCAGCACCGGGAAGAGCAGGTAGTCCTTACCGGCCTGCCGCACGATCTTGCCGATGAAAGCCTTGGTCTGTGCGGACTTCTCGGCCGCGGAGGCCGCGCGCTCGTGTTCGGAGTACAGGCCGTGCAGGGCGATGCCCCACTCGAATGTGGCTGCCAGGAAGAGGTTTTGCAGCGGCTGCAGCAGCGCCCGCGGCTGCCACTGCTGATCGCGCGTGATCCGGATGACGCCGAAGCCGATGTCATCGTCGATGCCGAGCACATTGGTGAACACGTGATGGCGGTAGTTGTGCGAATAGCGCCACTGCGCGGAGACGCCGGCCATATCCCATTCCCAAGTGCTGGAATGGATTTCCGGATCGTTCATCCAATCCCATTGGCCGTGGCAGACATTGTGGCCGATCTCCATGTTCTCGATGCTCTTCGCCGTCGCCAGCGCCGCCGTCCCCAGCAGCCAGCCCCGCTTCGTACTGCTGCAGGCGATGACCAGGCGGGCGGTGACATCGAGAACACGCTGGAAGGCGATGGTGCGGCGGATGTAAGCGGCGTCTTTCGTACCGCGCCGCTCCTCGATATCACGGCGAATCGCATCGAGCTCCCGCCCGAATGCTTCGACATCCTCCGGGCTCAAATGCGCGTAAACAGCGACCTGTGTGATTGCCATTTGTCGTATCCTCGAATTTCTGAGCTCGCCCCGGACAGATCGACAATCCGGCGGCGATGCCAGCGTCACCCCAGCTTAACCCCCAACTACAATGCCTGTCTACAGCGTAGAGTTACGTCGTAGACAGATGCTTTTTCTCCTATCGGGAGGCGCTGAACTCGATGAACCGAATCCGGGCCGGACCACCTGGCCCTACAGAGCCTGTGGCGGATCGCCCCGATCGAGACAGGGCCGGGATCAAGCCACTGACCCGGACCGCCATGCTGACCGCCGCGCTCGAGATCATCGACCGCGACAGCATCGACCGATTGTCCATGCGACGCCTCGGCCAGGCGCTCGATCGAGATCCCATGGTGCTCTACCGGCACGCCGCGAACAAGGCCGCACTCCTGGACGGAGTCGTCGAACTCGTCCTCGAGCAACTGACCGTCGATGTCACCGATCCCGACTGGCGTCATCAATTGCGCAATATCGCGCGCGACTTCCGCAAGCTCGCCGTCGCCCACCCGAATACGGTGCCGCTCTTGGTGACTCACCCCTTCGCGACCCCGCTCGCCTTACGGCCGCTGGGCACCCTGCGACCGGTGGAACACATACTCGAGCTGCTCACCAGCGCGGACTTCAGCAGTGCGGACGCCCTGCACATCTACCGCGCACTGTTCGGATTCCTGCACGGCCACATCCTCAATGAACTCCAGGAGATCGTCGAACGCCCCGAAGAGACCACCGACCTGTTGCGACTGGGCCTGCAGCGCCTGCCCGTCGGTGAGTTCCCGCTGCTGCGCGGCCTCGCTTCGGACCTGGCGAACTACGACGGCGCGACCGAGCTCGAACGCGGGCTCGACATTCTGCTCGCCGGCCTCACCACCACCATGTCAGTATCCGAGGAAGGAGCATCGATCATGGCGCAAGACCCGATAACCAGAGAGAATCAGCGGACACCGTCCGGTCACCTGCTGCGATCCGATCTAGACGACACCGAAATGGCTGCGGCACAGCATCGTTGGGACTCCGAAGGCGGAGCCGTCGCGCGGCTCAGCGCCTCGGACCGGACAGCGTCGCGTTGAGTCCGGTCAGCAGAATATCTAGACCGCGCTCGAGCTCGGCCTCACCGTCGTAGGCGGCCAGCACCGGGGCGAGTTCACGCACCAGCGGGAACTCCTCGATCGGCAGCCGGTAGAGCCCGAGCCGCAGGACCTCGTCGGTCTCCTCCGGACGCTCCACGACTTCCTGCAATTCGTTGAGCACATGCCCATAGAGGAAGCCGAAGAGCGCGCGGTAGATGTGCAGCGCCTCCGCGCCGGAAAATCCGGCATTGGTGAGCAGCACGAGAATGTCTTCGAGCGGACGCACCACGGCCTTGGGCCGCAACCCCAGCGGCGTGGCCAGCGGCCGGGTCACCAGCACCGGCACTACCCGCGGATGGGCCAGCGCCAGCTGCCGGAAGTCGCGGGCGACCACACGTAGTCGGCCCGACCAGTCGGTGTCGGTGGCATCGACGGCCAACTCGGCGAATACGATCTCGGCAACACCGTCGAGCACCGCGGCTTTGTTCGGCACATGCCGATAGATCACCATGGGATCCCGGCCCACCGCCTCGGCGAGCCGGCGCATCGACAAGCCGTCGACCCCGTCGCGATCGACTATCTCGAGCGCCGCGGCCAGCACCACCGCCCGGGTGATCGGACTCTCGCCGCGAGCGGATCGGGAGCTATCGCGGTCAGCCATGCGGGAGGTCCTCCGTTCGCATCGGAATCTCCGACTCGAACGAGTGTAGACCTACGTTGTTGACGTTCCGGGGAGGTTGGCGGCCGCTGGCTCCCCGCTTGCCAACGGCCGCGATTGCGGTGTGAGTGCCGGCCGGACCGGCACCCTCCTGCACCATGAACGATCCCGCATACGGCGCGGCGTGTCTGTCCGACGTTCGACGGACATCGGCGGGCGGGCCGCCGTGCCATGCTGGTTCCCGGCAGGTCCGGTACCGTGACCGGGTGTTACGCGATGCCGACCCGACCCGCGCAGGCGTCGCGCAAGAGGCCATGTGGCTCGCCATCCGATTCCGGCATGTCTGCTGTCTGCTTCTCACCGTGGTGCATCTGGCGAGCGGAGCGCCGGGCCCGCTGCCCGGCACCGCGGTGACGGTGCTGCTGGCGGTGTGGTCCGCGGCCCGGCTCTGGGGCCATCGGATCGGGCCGTGGTGGACCGCGGCGGATGTCGCGGTGGTGTCGATCTATCTCCTCGGCACGGTCAGCGTCGCCGCTTCCGGCATAGCCACCGAGAACCTCATCGACGTGAAAGTTGTGGCAGCAACGGTGATTTCGGTCGGCATGGCGGAGCGGGTGCGGGTATCGGCGGCGGTGACCGTGCTGATCCTGCTGCTGCTCTACCACGCCAACCGCGCCGCGCCGGGCCTGACGCCGATCAGCTTTCTCACCGATCTGGCGGTCGCCTACCTGCTGGTGGAGTGGCTGCTGGCGATCGGGCAGCGCCGGCTGGTGCTGCACGCCGCCACCGTGCACGATCAAACCGTCACGGCCGCAGCCGATTCGCGAATTGCGAGCGATGTCGCCGCGGCCCGCCGTCGCTACGAACGCGAACAGTGGGCGGTCATGCACGATACCGCCGCCGCCACCCTGCTCATGGTCGGTCAGGGCGCGGCCGCCGATCCGGAGCGCATCGCGCGGCAGGCAGCCCGCGACCTCACCGTCCTGGAGGCCGGAATCCCCACGCCCGGCGATGATTCCAGCGTCGACCTCGCGGAGCTGCTGCGGAAATTGACCGCCGAATGCGCGACTCCGGTCACACTGCGGTGCAGTGGCCCACTGTCGACCCGGCGCACGCTGGCCTGGACCGTCACCGCGGCCACGCGGGAGGCGCTCACCAATATCGACCGGCACGCACAGGCGAAAGCTGTTGTCATTGAGGTCGAACCGGGGCGGATGGTCATTACCGACGACGGCATCGGATTCGACCATCGGCCCGGGGACGATCACTACGGCATTCGCAATTCGATCGTCGCGCGGCTGCGCGCCGCCGGTGGGCTGGCCGAAATCAACAGCACCGTCGGGCGCGGCACCGAAATCCGGCTCAGTTGGCCGATCATCGAACCCCTTGCCGCCGAGATCGATTCCTTCGACGAACCGGCCGCCTCGGCCGGTGTCGACCGGCTCGGCAGGAGCTTCGGTTACGGCGTGGTGGGTATCGCCGTCGCCGATACGCTGCTGCAATCGGTCTTGACCGACGCCGCACGGACTCCCCCGACAGCGATCAACGCAGTGCTCGTCGCCGTGAATGTCGCCTGCGCACTGGCGGCCCTGGCGCCGCGACGGCGGGAACGAACCACGCTGGCGCTCATGACCGCGGCCGTTGCGGGCTCGCTGACACTCACCGCGCTGCTGCCCGCGGGCGATGTGCTGGCCGGCGCGAACTGGTCCATCGGCGCCTCCGGCTGGGCCGTGGTCGCCCTCGGCTTCCGCTTACGACCGCTGATTTCGCTTTCGGCGCTGAGCATCTGGTGGGTGCTGGTGTGCGGGCTGGTGCTGGCGCGCCATCCCGGCTGGAGCACCGCCACCGTGCTGGGCTATCACACGGCGGCCATTTTCTTCCTGCAGATATTCGTCGCCTGGTTCGCCGCCACCCTGGATCGGGTGGCGCGCTCGGCGGCCGGACTGCACCGGGAACGTTTGCGCGACCGCACCGTCGAGGCGGTCGAGCGCATGACCGAACTGGAGTGCCGCCGCCGCTACGAGCAGCTGCTGGCCGAGCTCACGCCGCTGCTGCGCGGCCTCGCGGACGGCACGCTGGCGCCGGACGATCCGGCCGTGCGCACCGCCGCGCGCACCGAATACGCCCGGCTGCGCCGCTTGTTCACGCAGGGCGACGGCGTCGGCCATCCCCTGCTCGCGGATCTGCGATCCGGCATCGACGAGGCCGAGCGGCGCGGGGTGGCCGTGACCGTGGAATCCGCCACCGCCGACCGGGATCTGCCCGACGAGGTCCGCGGCCACCTGGTGGCCGCGACCCGAATGATGTTGGATGCCAGCCGATCCCGGGCCCGCGTGGTGGTGACCACCGATGCCGCCGGCTGCACCGTCAGCACGCTCGGCGACTGCCCGCCGGAAACGCTCGACCGCCTCGAACGCATGTCCGCGACCACCGTGGACACCCAATTGGTCACCACCGGCGAATTGCTCTGGGCGCGAATGCATCACCGTTTCGACACCGAAGGAACCCGCCGATGATCCGGATCGCCATTATCGACGACCATCCGCTGATCTGCGACGGCGTCCGGGGCTGGTGCGCCGCGGCGCAACCGCCGATAGCCGTGGCCGACGACTATCCGCAGCCGGCGGCCTTTCTCGCGGCCACCGGCCCGGACCGCGGCGATCTGGATGCCGTCGTCCTCGATCTCCAATTCGACCAGCGTGCACCGGATCTCGGTGCGCTCGGCGCGATTTGCGAACGCGGACACCGGGTCGTGGTCTACTCCCAGCACACCGAACCGCACCTGGTCCGGGACTGCCTCGATCTCGGCGCCGTCACCTATCTGTCGAAAACGGAAGGCCGCGAACACCTGATCACGGCCCTGCATGCCGCCGCCGACGTGCGGCCGTATCTGAGCCCGACCATGGCACGCGCCATGAGCACCGACGGCGACGACCGCCCCAAGCTGTCGCAGCGGGAACGCGAAGTACTGCTGGCCTGGTTTCAAACCGAATCCAAAGCCCTTGTCGCCCAACAGCTTTTCATCACCACCGGCACGGTCAACACCTATCTCGAACGCATTCGCGCCAAGTACGCCGCGGTGGGACGGTCGGCGCCGACGAAGGCCGCCCTGGTCGCCCGGGCCATTCGTGACGGACTGATCAGTACGGACGAGCTGTAGCCCGGCGCCTCACCCTGCCAGGGTTCTCACGGTGAGTGCGGAGCAAGCTGGCAGTCGACGTTCAGGAACCTCCCACCAGCGCTGGATAGCGTTGCGTTCATGACAAATTCGACCCCCTCGGGGAGCCCAGCCGAACCGGCGCAGCAACCGCGCAAAGGCCGCCGCAAGGCAGTGCTGATCGGCGCCGTCGGCCTGTCGATCATCGGCGCGGTCACCCTGACCGCCTGCGGCTCGTCCGGCAGCAATAGTTCCGCACCCGCCCCGGCCTCGTCCACCACCTCGGGTAAGCCGCCGGGCATGCGTCACGGCGAGGGCATCTCCGGTGCGATCGCCACCGAGAACGCGGGCACCTGGACGGTGACCAAGCGCGAAGGCGGCACCGAGACCGTGACCATCACCCCCACCACGGTATTCGGCAACAAGTTGAAGCCGGAGACGCAGCAGCAGTTCGCCGTCGGTGATCAGGTCATGATCGAAGGGCAGATTTCCGGCGACACCATCACCGCGACACATATCTCGCAGGCCCGCACGCGCACCAACCCGTCGACCCCGGCCACCACCCCGGTACCCGGATAGGCCCACACCCCATAGCTCTCATTGATTCGCGGTGCGTTGATTCCCACTGCGGCGGGCGACCGGAACACCGCTCGCCGCATCGGAACTCAGTACACCCGCAGCCCGCGGCGGCGCACGATGTACAGCGCGATCACGGTGCCGAGCACCCAGACCGCGAGCCCGACCAGCGCATGCAGATCGGCGCGCAGCCAAGGACTCACGTGATGCCCGAGGTGGAAGAGCACCTCGCGCTGGGTCCCGTCGATCGGGGCCACCAGGTAGTACAGGCCGTACGGCAGGGCCAGGTGCAGAATCCATCCGGCCGTGCGCCAGGAGAACCGTTCGCGCCAGCGCTGCGCCAGCGTCAGGGGTGGCACCGCCAGCAGGACCGAGACGATATTGCCGATGCCGAGCCACGCCAGGATCGGTAGCGCCACCTGCGGCAGCGTCACCTCGAGCGATTTCGGCGCCTGGTCGGCGAGGGTGAAGATCGCGGTCAGGGCCAAGGTCGGCAGGCCCACGATGACCAGCAGCGCCAAATTCTTGATCAGCAGAATCCGGCGCAGCGGCGTGCCCTGCTCGGTGCTCACTTGCACCCGGTGCGCATCGACGCCCAGCACATTCGTGGTGGTGACATCGGCCAGGATGAACGTGGCGAAGTAGGTGCCGACCAGGATGACCATCCCGTGCCGGTGCGTGGTGCTGCCGGCCAGTGGCGAGATGAGCAGATACAGCAGCGACAACACGATATTGGCGGCAAGACCTTCGAGCCAGTGCCGCGATCCGGTGAACGACCACCGCACCTCGTCGACGACGGACTGCCACAGTCCGTGGCCGGGTTCGAGCGAGGGCGGCACCGGCCCCGAGCCGTAATCGGAATTCAGGTACTTCTGAATGCGCGCGTGCACGCCGACCCGCGCTTCATCAACGGTCGAGCGCACCGGATCCGTCCAACGATTCGACAAGGCACCTATTTCGACTGCGGCGATCACGGGTATTCGCCACGCCGGGTGGAGGACAACCCCGGCGTGGCGAGCTTCAGCCGAGAATACGGCAGCCCTCTGAGCCTCCGCTCAGCCCTTCATCTGCGAGACCCCGCCAGCGGCACGGTCAGGAACGATGCGGCTCCGCCGTTGCGCTGCACGTCGTACGCACCGCCGAGCAGGTCCGGATACTCCTTCGGATTGAAGATGTGGGTGGGGAAGTCGCCGGTGCCGAGCGTCACCTGCAGCCGATGGCCGGGCTCGAAGACGTGAAAAGCGGGGCGCACCTTGACGTTCTATTCGGTCACCTGGCCGGGAACCACCGGCAGCAGCGAGTCACGGGTACCCGGATGGAACGCCCCCTGCACGCTCCCGTCCGGGGCCCGCCACGTCCGTGCCTCGTCCAGTGCGCGGAAGTCTCCGGTCAGCTCGCCGTCGGTCAGTGCGGTGACGCTGCCATCGGGGGCAATGTCCTGCACGGTGACTTCGAAGGCCGCCGCAGGCTTGTTGGAGACGGCGTACAGGGTCGCGCCGATCGGGCCCGCCAGCACCGTGGGTTCGGTGAACGCCGCGCTCGTGTAGGACGGATTCACCAGTACCGGAGGCAGACTGCCCTGCGGTGCGAACTTCGCACAGGGATCGTCGGCGCCGAAGAGACTGGCCAGCAATTGATATACCCCGGAGAAGTTGCGCGAGAACGACGCATTGCAGATCGTGCCGGTATCGAACGGGCTGAAGTTCAGCCGATCCGACCCGTCCGCATCCTGCGGCCGGTCGGACACCAGCTGCCCGTCCGCGCCGAGATACAGGTTCTGCGTGGGTACTTCGCGCACCGGATAGGTCGCGCTCTCGATGACATTGCCGTTCACGTCGATGGCGTGCAGCGGCGTCTTGGTCTCGTCGATCCCATTGTGATCGTTCTTGAGCCACCGATCGAACCAGGCCAGTTGGATCGCGTGCATATCGATGTCGTCGGTATTGCGCTGCACGCCCGGCTGGATGTGAAACCAAGGGCCGGTGAGCATTTGGACGCGGCCGGTAGAGGTCGCATCGGCCGGCATCGGCCCGGTGTGCGGCCGTCCGGCGAAGGCGTTCTGCAAACCGGCGAAGGTGCGCGGGGTGCCGTCCTGCAGCAGGTCGTACTGTCCGCCGATCAGATACGTCGGAATATCGTTGGCGGCAACCTGATCCAGCACATTGTCGATGGCCCGTGACTCCCAGTACGGGCTGTTGTACGCCTTGTCCCCGTCGACGAGCGCATTGAGCACCGACGGCCAGGTCCCGTCCGGCCGGAAGTGCGAGAGCAGGTGATCGACAAAGACGCTCATCATCTTGTCCGGCTCGCGGTACAGGCCGAGGATCGGATCGAGCTGCGGCAGTGCGGTAATCGGCAGCTCCAGCATGGAGGCGAGGAAGGAGATGTTGTAGTACCCGTCGTGCTCGAGCAGGTCCTGGAAGGCGTTATTGCCCGCCATGAGCGGGAACAGCGCCTTGACCGGCGAGCCCGGCTCCAGCACTCCGGCGGTGAGCAATTCGCTCATACCCAGGTAAGAAAGACCCCACAGCCCGATCTGCCCGGTGGAGTTCGGCAACCCGGCCGCCCACTGCACAACACGTTTCGAGTCCTCGCGTTCCTGCGGTTGCAGAATGCTCCACTGCCCGCCGGACGACCCGGTCCCTCGAATATCGGTGATGACGCTGATGTAGCCGCGCTTCACGAAATAGTCGCCGTATCCGGCGGCATCGGCGATCTGCCGGGCCACGGCCACCACACTGGGCAGCGCGCTATCGAGCGCCGGGCCGATGCCGTCGTAGGAGAGCAGCCGCATGAGACCGGCACTGTCCTTGCCGTAGGCGGTCTGGGTCATGACGATCGGAAACGGTCCCACGGCGGGCGCACCGGAGGCATCGGTCGGATACCGGACATCGGCCCGTAGCACCACGCCGTCGGCCACGGGAATCTCGACGTTCTTGGTCTCGCCGACACCGTAGGTCTCGGGCGCGGGATTCCAGCCGTCGGGTAATCCGGTGCGGGCGTTCGCCTTTGCGAATGTGGCACCGGGATCAGGGTCGGCGCTCGCGGGTGCTGCGGCCAGTGGCATCAGGGCGGAAGAGAGGAGCAGAACAGTGACGGCGAAATACTTTCCTGGCATCTTCATTGATGTGTTCTCTTCTTGTTCACTGGGTTTCGAGCTGACGGCGCAGCAGTTTGCCGGTATTCGTGCGGGGTAGCTCCAGCGCGAAGTCGACATCACGCGGCACCTTGAACCGCGCCAGATTGGCCCGCACATACGCCCGGACCCCCTCGGCATCCAGCAACGCACCCGGATGCCGCACCACGAATGCCGCCAGCCGCTGCCCGAATTCGGCATCGGGCACCGCGACGATCGCCGCCTCCGCGATCTCCGGGTGGGCGTACAGCAGCTCCTCGACCTCACCCGGAAAGACGTTCTCACCGCCGGAAACGATCATGTCGTCGTCGCGGCCGTCGATGAACAGTCGGCCACCCGCATCCCAGTGCCCGACATCGCCGGAGGAGAGCAGGCCGTCGATGCGGTTCTTGCCGCCGCCGCCGGCACCAGGGTTTGGTTGCGACGCAGCGGAATCCGCTCCAGGAAGGCCGCTGCCGCGAGTGGCGATCGCACCTCACGCGGCACCCCTTTCGGTGTCCCGGTGGTGCCGCCGGTCAGCAGCACGAACCCGCCCTGGGATGCCGGCGGCGGCAGTTCCGCACTGTCGTTCGCAGCGATCAGCTCATCAAGGCTCAGCGTTCCGCCACCGTCGTGCTGCGCCAGTACCCGGTGCATATCCGACCGCAAGACCTGCAGCAGCGGGGTAAATTCCTGGTCGTACACAGGGACATTCACCCCTTCGCGCGCCGCGACATCGGCCAGTTGCGGTGCGGCGAATCCGGTATTGAGCAGCACCAGCCGCGCACCGACCTTGCCGGCGGCGAGCATGGTGTCGACGAGTTCGCGACTGTCCTGGACCAGGGTGGCGACGTGCTGCCCGGACCGATCCCGCGCGCCACGAGTCCCCTGGCCAGCGCATTGCTGCGGAGGTCGAGGTCCCGATAGGTCAGTGCGCCGCGCTCGTCGATGACCGCCACCCGGTCCGGTTCCCGCCGGGCCGCGCTGTGCACCGGTCCGGAGAGTGCGCCATAGTGCCGGACCGCTCGTGCGGTGCGCACGGTGCGGGCCGGCGCGAGCAGATCGATCACTCCCGCGCGCTGGAGCACGCCTACCGAATGCAGATTGACCGCCGCTGCGCGAATCGCGCTACCGAGGGAGGGCATGAACACTCCGTCCAGAGAATCATTCTTTCAACTCGAACGAGATGAACTGAATACGACTGTAGGAGATTCGATCACATTGGGCAAGATTTCTTTTCAGATGATCGGCGGCGTACTGCCCAGCGAAAATCAACCAGCTGATTTCAGCGTGCGGACAGCCCATAATTCACGAGATAGGCGATCTCATCGCAGATTTCGTCGAGGGTGATCTCGGTGCCCGGATCGGTGGTCTGCACCAGCTCCTGGGCCAGTGAATTGACCGCACCGATAATCGCCAGCGCGAACAGGTCGAACCGGCGCTCGGATATCTCACCGCGCGCGGCCGACTGCTCGGCCTCGCGCGCCAGCATTCCGGAGATGAGCAGGCGCTTTTCCCGCCGCCAATCCTCCACCGCAGAACTGACTCCGATCACTTCGACATAGCAGACCTTCGCCGAGCGCCGGTCGTGACAGGTCACCTCGAGGTAGGCGCGCACGCACTCCGAGACCTGAACGGTCAGCGGCTGATCACGCACTTTCCCGAGCACTTCCAATGCCCGCTCGACCGCCCGCGAAGTGATCTGATCGACCAGTGCGATCAATAGTGCTTCGCGACTGCCCATTTCCTCGTAGAAGCTACGGGTCGAAATACCGCCTTCGGAACACAGTCGCTCGATGGGCGACGCCGCATAACCCTGGGTGCCGAATAATTCCAGCGCTGCCTCGAGCAGTCTTTCCCGTCGCTGCGCCGTCCGCTCCTCGCTGGACAGACCACCATAACTGCGACGAATGCTGGCGTCGTCCCGCTGTCGTGCCATTGGCTGATCCTACCTATTGCGCAGTCCGCTTCCGCTCTGCGCAATAGGTAGGTCACCGACCTAGCCGGTGCGCCCGATGGCCTGTCCGACCAGGACCTGGGCCAGCGGCGGCAAGATTTCCGAGAGTGCCTGCGCGAACTGCGGATCCGTCACGGTGGTCGTCGGGCTCGTGATCGAACAGCCCGCGGGAGCCGCTACCCCGTTGAGCCGATCCCGCAGCCAGTCGAAGGCCCCGGGCAGGTGGGTGAGTACGCCCGAGATGTGCTCGGCGGCGAATTCCCTTACATAGGTGACGCTGGGAGCGCCCTCCGCGCAGTACTTGTCGATGATCGCGTCGGTGCCGCCGATGGGGATCAACTCGTCGTTCTGCGCGTGATAGAAGTAGATCGGCACCGTCGGAGTGTGTTGTCCCAGCGTATTGTCCGCGATCGCCTCCCGAATCTCCGGCAGTTGCAATGGATCCGCGCCCTCGAAGGTGCCCAGGTAGTTGAGTCCGGGGAACACGATCGCGCCCTGCGGGTGGCACAGCACCTTTTTCGACGCCAGCACGAACTGCCCGAGCAGATCGACGCGTTCGGTCAGCACGCGCTGCATGTCCGGATATTCGGTCGCGATCCCGGTGAAGGCGGCCGAGATGAGGCCCGCGTAGACACCATTATTGTTGTGCCGCACCACGGTTGCGAAGTCGGCCGGGGCCACGCCGCCCGAGGCGGCACCGACGATATTCAACTCCGGCGCGTAGCTTTCCTTGATCTCCGGCACGAACGAGCTGGGAATGGTGCCGCCCGAATATCCCCAGAGCGCGGCCGGCGTGCCCGGGCCGCTCAGCTGCGCGGGTCCGAAATTCTCCGCGGCGCGAATGCCGTCGAGGGTGGCCTGCGCGTTCATTCGAGACGCGCCGTATGCCGAATTCGGCCCCTCATAATCCGGCAGTGCGACGGTCCAGCCCTGGCCGACGCCGGCGGCGATCGGGATGAGCGTCTCGGCCGCATTGACGTAATCGGCTGGAATAGCACCGGATTGGATGACATAGGACGGTGCGCAATACTGCGCCGCACTGTCCTCGGCAATCTGATAGGACAGCAGCTTGCGCCCGCCCTCGGGGGCATCCCCGCGCGGACGCAGAATCGTGGTGACCGTGGATATGGGCTCACCGTGACTGTTGGTCGTGCGGTAGAGCAGCTGCCACGCATCGATATTCAGCGGCAGCACGCCCAGGAACGCCGGATTGACCGAACGCACCCGCAGAATTTCGCCGGGCTGCGCTGCCGCGACGACGCCTGCCGCCGGTCGATAGAAATCATCCAATTCCGGCGGCAGCGTGAGCGCGGGCGCCGGTTCTATTCGAATATCGGCGGGCTGCACCTCCGGCGCCGCGGCCGACGAACCAAACCCGGTCCACGCTCCCGCTATCGCGATGACACCCACGACCAAGACGCGCCCACCTTTGCGCACGTTCATGATTCCGCCCTCCTACCCTTATTGGTAAGAGATCTTTTCAGATGGTCCGCAGACTGTCTACCCCGTCACATGCGGCATGAAAATTTGGCGGACGCGGCTGAGCCGGGGCCGATCAGACGGGAGTCATATCCGGTCGCTTCGGCACCACACCGTCACCGGAGGACTCCCCGCGCAGACGCCGTCCTACCCACGGCACCAGATATCGCGAGGTCCAACGCAGTTCATCGGTGAGCACGGCGGGCAGGCTGCGTTCGAGCGGCGGCAGCGGCTGACGCCAACCGGCATCCGATCCGGGCAGCGCGAGGGTGTCGGCGACCGCGCGGGCCACGAGCGTATGGCCGAGCGGACTCAGATGCAGCCGATCCTCCGCCCACGCGCGCGGATGCGCGGTGGCCGGGACCGGCTCGAAATCGATCAGCGTCACCCCGTGCCGGGCGGCGAGTGTCCGCAGGCGTTCGTTCAAGGCCCGCACCCGGCCCGAGAGCGGCCGCACCACGGGAGCGACACTGCCGATATCCGGGAAGGTGAAGGTGATGACCCGGGCCCCGACGCCGGTGAGTGCGGCGAACATCGCCTCGATATCGGCGAGCACCGCAGCCTGATCGAAGCGGGGCCGGATGACATCGTTCATACCCGCCACGACGGCGGCCAGGTCCGGGCGCAATGCCAGCGCGGGGCCGAGCTGTTCCGCCCGGATCTCCGCGGCCCGGCGGCCGCGCACGGCCAGATTGGCATAGCGCAGACCAGGACTCACGGTGGCGAGAGTGCCCGCCAGCCGGTCCGCCCAGCCGCGGTGCCCGCCATTACCGTCGGGATCACCGATCCCCTCGGTCTGACTGTCCCCCAGGGCGACGAAGCGGGTGAACAACGGTGCGGATGGCATTTTCGACTCCACGTTGACTCTCCTGCGAGGGCACGACAGAACCGAATGCTACGGCCAGATGGTCACCGCGGCAGTTCGACCGTAATGCCGGTTCGCTCACAGCGTTTCTCGCCCCACTCGTAGAGGGCGGTCAGCACCGGCACCAGACTCCAGCCCTCCTCGGTCAGGTCGTACTCGACCTGAGGCGGGACGGTGGCGAAGGCGGCGCGGCGCACCAGCCCCGCCGATTCCAGTTCGCGCAGCTGCTGGATCAGCATCTTCTCACTGGTGGTCGGCATCAGCCGGCGCAGCTCCCCATAGCGGCGCACCCCCTCCTTGAGGTGCGCCAGAATCACCGGCTTCCATTTGCCGCCGATCAGATCGACGGTCACCTCGACCGGGCAGTAATAGCGCTTCACGGGCATTCGAGCCTCCGGTACTTACCGAAAAGTGCGTTCTTGTAAGACTGTAATCATCAGGCTTCCATGGATTCTGGACTGCGGCGCACGGCCGCAGCACAATCCGCGGACACGGAGTTCACAGCCCATGAAGGTCATTACGTTCGACCGATTCAAGCCCGGCGTCACCCTCGAAACCATCACCCCGTTCCTACCCGAAGAAGTCGCCAATGTGTGGCGGCTCTGGAAGGCCGGCATTGTGCGCGAGAACTACGCGCGCGCCGACGAACCCGGTGTGGTGATCGTGTTCGAGGTGGACAGCGTCGCGGAGGCCAAGCGGTACATCGACGACTTCCCGCTCACCAAGAAGGGGTTCCTGGAGTGGACCTACGTTCCGGTCATGGCGCCGCTGCCGCTCGAGGCGCTGATGGATCCGGCCGTCGACGTCGCCGCACCCTACGACCGGACCAAGTGAGGCCGACGTGCAATACGCGTACGGCCTGACCATTCCGCAGACCGTCGAGGAGGCCTGCGATCCGGCGCGCCTGGCGCTGCTGATCTATGACATGCAGATCGGGATCGTCCGCCAGCTCCCCGACGGCGAGCGCATTACCGAGTCCTGCCGGCGGCTGCGAGATACCGCCCGGGAGAACGGTTTCCGGGTCTTCTACACCAGGCATATGTCGATTCCCGTAGCAGCGGCCGGTGTCTCACAACTGCGCACCGCCATGGAATGGCAGCACGTGGACAGTGTGAACGAAGTCCACGCCTCGTTCCCCCAGGGCTCACCGCAGTACCAGCTGGTACCCGAACTCACCCCCGGCCCGAACGAGATCGTCTTCGACAAGATCACCATGTCGGCGTTCACCGCCACTCCACTGGATATCGCCCTGCGCGACTTGGGAATCGACAGCTTCGCCATAGCGGGCATTGCCCTCGAGGTAGGCATCGAACCCACCGTCCGCCACGCCACCGATCTCGGCTATCTCCCCATCGTGGTCACCGACGCGTGCGGCAGCGGCCACCCTGAGGCGGCCGAACGCTCGTACGCCACACTGGCTTTCGCCGGTGGCTCCCGCACTACTGACACCGCCACCCTCACCAAATTGCTCGGCGGGGACGACCGCGAGTCAGGGGGTAACACGCGAAGCCGAGTGTCATAGCGGATATACGCCCAGACGGCCCGCGGTAGGGCCGTCCAGCGACTACCGGACATCTATCGGGACCGGCGACGCTGCCGTGCGGTGAGCAGGCCGGCGATCCAGCCGACCACGAACATCACCAGCAGCACCATCCACATGGGCGAGCGGATGGTGATCAGCAGGAATTCGATCGAGACCTTGGTGCGGTTCTCGGCGACGAAGACGACGGCCAGCACGGTCAGCGCCAGCGCCACCCACTGCATCGGCGAGACACGGGCGAGTACGGACGGCTTCTCGGGGCTGCTCATAATCACTCCTTGCGGGACGGTTCCGACCGGTCGGTTAACCTACCGCTACTATCCCCCGCACCCCGCGGAAAGCGGATCAGGCCGGGTCCAGCGCGCCGGAGTGGTAGCGCACCGCCGCATTCCAGAGGAAGAAACTGGGGATGCCCTGGGCCGCGGCCGCATCAACCTGCGCGCGCACCTGGGCATCGCCGTAATTCACGCCCAGGCTGAAATCCTGCAGCCACGGCACGACCTTGGCTCCGGTGCCCTGCACCTGGCGCTGAAAGTCCTGCAGACAGCGGAAGATGATGTCGTACGGCTGCGCATTGGGATTCGCCACATCGTATTCACCGGCGTTCCAGTGCGAGGGGTAGAGCATGGGCGCGACGTAGTCGAGATTGCGTGCCATCAGCGGAATATCCTGGGCGATCTCGTCCGGCCGCGTCGCGGCAATGCCGAAGACCGCCGCACTCTGGAAGGCGCCGGCAGCGCGGACCGGGTCGCGGCTCTCGTGCAGGAAGTCGGCGATCGAGACGCTCGGCGACACGTTCAGACCAGGAAAGACCATATTCGACAGCGGCCCGTCGGGGCGGCGAATGTAGTCGTACATGATGTCGTCGAACCCCAGCCGCGCCCCCTCGGCCGCGAGATCGATGTTGTACCGGCGCATTTCGGGGCTGGCGAAATTGGTGAAGGCGATCGATCCGTAGCCGCTGGAATACGGCTGACCCGAAGGGTTCTGGATGACCCAGTCCGGATGCCCGGAGTGCCAGGCGAACTCGGCCATGGTGCGATCACGGAAGGCGACGATCCGGCCCACCACCCGGATACCCATATCGTGCAGGGTCTTCAGCGCGGAACCGGCGTCGTAGATGCCCGCGGACGCCCCCGATTCCCGGGCGAGCGGTACCTGCGAGTCGTAGCCGACCACGCCGTCCTCGTCCTTGATATCGAGCTGGACGGTATCGATGCGCCCCTCCCGCGCCATATTCAGCACATCGTCGCGCATCGGTTCGTAGGCCCACGCGTACGCGGTGACGTGCACCGCCCGAATCCGCGGCACCTCGGCGCGGGTGGTGATGGGCTGCGTCATCGTCTTACCATCGGCATCCGTCGCGACCACCGCCGCGCCGGTCGGCAACTGCGGCAGGGTGACCTCGAACGTGCCGTCGGGGCCCGGCGTGATCGGCTGTCCGGCGACGGCAAGGCTCTTGGCACCGGTCGCCCTGCCGCGCAGCGTAATCGGCGCCCGATAGGACGACACCGTCTCCGGCTGAGTGAATTCCAGCGCGAGCGGCTGCGCCGCGGCGCGCGACGCCTCGGGCCCCGCGCGCAGGAAGCCGGCAATCCCACCGACAATGACCACCACCACTGCGACAACGACCAGCAGGCGCCATCGCCTGGCAGCCGGGACCCGCTTCAGCACCGCGTATACCAACTCTCGCTCGACTTTCCCCCACTATCCCGCCGCAGGTGCACCCACCGCGTGAGATTCTCGAGTATCGCCCGAAACGGATTGGCCGACAGTAGAGTTCGATAATGGCCAAGATCGCGGCCCTGCGGATCATCTGGGCGGCTCTCATGATCATCGCCGTCGCCTGCACAGCTCCGGAGCCCACGGTGTCCGCGGCGCGGGATGCCAGGACTACCGCCATCGCGCCGCCGATCACCACACCGCCGCCCGATCCGGCCGTCGTCGGTGCGAACGAACTCGGTCTGGTGCCGATCCTGATGTACCACCAGCTCTCCCCCGCACCGGCCGGTGAGTACGACCAGACGCCCGAGAAGTTCCGGGCGGAACTGGATCGGCTGCAACGCGAGAACTATCGGCCGATCACCTTGTCCCGGTACATCTCCGGCGCCATCGACCTCCCCGCCGGCACCCATCCCGTCGTACTCACCTTCGACGATTCGACCACCAGCCAACTCGCTTTCGCCGCCGACGGCAGCCCGGCGCCCGGCAGCGCCATCGGAATCCTGGAGACCTTCCGGACCCAGCACCCGGACTTCGCGCCCACCGCAACATTTTTCGTCAACAATGACCCGTTCGCAGACGAGGCACGGGCCCTCCCGTGGCTGACGGCGCACGGCTACGAGATCGGCGCGCACACCGCCACACACGCCAATCTCGCGCACCTGGACGGCACCGGCGTCCAGCGCGAACTGGTGCTGAACCTGCGTGCGATCACTACGGCGATACCAGGCGTGCCGGTCCGGACAATGGCGCTGCCACTCGGTGTTTTCCCCAGAGATCACGCCCTGGCCACCGCGGGCAACTGGGACGGCACTCCCTACACGTTCGACGCGGTTCTGCTGGTCGGCGCGGAACCCGCACCCTCCCCCTACGGCACGTTCGACCCCGCCGCCGTACCCCGCATCCGCTCGGGCCGCAGCCCGGTCCCCTTCGATTCGACCTACTGGCTCGATCGGCTCGACGAACATCCGGACCAGCGCTACACCTCCGACGGCGACCCGGCCCGAATCTCCTTCCCGCGGAACCTCTCCGGAGAGCTCACCGCCCGCTGGACGGCCGCCGCCGCGCCCTACTGAGCAGCGGCCACGGCCAGCTCCGGTGCCACCGTCTCGGTGTCGACCTGCGCCTTGCGGGCGAATCGCGGCGCGAGGAACGCGCAGACGATCAGCTGAATCTGGTGGAAGATCATGAGCGGCAGCACGATCAGCGCCGTCTGCTGACCGCCGAACAACACCGCCGCCATCGGGAGCCCGGACGCGAGGCTCTTCTTCGAACCGGCGAAGGTCACCACGATCCGGTCCGCCAGGGCGAAGCCGAGCAGTTTGCCGAGGCCGCCGGTAATGGTCAGCACGGCCGCCAGCAGGACGGCGCAGATCACCGCGACTTCGGCAATGCGCCAGGGCGGCACCGCCTGCCAGATGCCCTCCACCGTGCCCGCGCTGAAGGCGGTGTAGACGACCAGCAGGACCGAGCCGCGGTCGACGTTCTTGACCACCGGATGATGCCGCGCGAGCCACGGCCCCACGAGCGGGCGCAGCAATTGCCCCACCAGGAACGGCACCAGCAGCTGGGTCAGGATCGCGATGATCGCGCCCGCGCCGATATGCACCTCGCCGCTGGTGGTCATGAGCAGTACGACGAGCAGCGGGGTGAGCGCCACGCCGAGCACATTCGAGGCCGAGGCGCTGACCATGGCCGCCGCCACATTGCCGCGCGCGATGGAGGTGAAGGCGATGGAGCTCTGCACGGTGGAGGGCACCAGGCACAGGAACAGCACGCCGGTGCGCAGATCCGACGGCAGGAATCCGCGGCCCAGCAGCCACAGGCCGAAGCCGAGCAGCGGGAAGATCACGAAGGTCACGGTGAGCACCGTCAGATGCAGACGCCAGTGCCGCAGCCCGGCCCACGCCTCGGCGGGCGAGAGCCGGGTGCCGTAGAGCAGGAACAGCATCGCGATGGCGATCTTGGTGACCCAGCCCAGGACGTCGGCGGCCGAGCCGGAGGCGGGAAGTACCGCACCCAGGACCACCATGCTCAGCAGACCGAGAATGAACCCGTCGATATGGAACTTGCTCAGCACCTTCACAAGGCGCGACGCTACGGATCCGCACGGCATCACGGAACGCGATATGAGCTATATTCGCTATCACGTATCGCGATAGGCGGACCAGTCATGCTCGATCCCGTGCTGCTGCGCAGCTTCCTCGCCGTCGACCATTACCGCAGCTTCAGCCAGGCCGCCCGGCAGCTGGGCCTGCGACAGCCGACGGTCAGCGGGCATGTGAAGAAGCTCGAATCCGCGCTGGGCCGCGAACTGTTCGTCCGCGATACCCATTCGGTCACCCTCACCACCGACGGCGCGGCCCTGGTGCGCTTCGCCCGGACCATTGTCGACGCACACGACGAGGCGGTGCGCTTCTTCGACGGTGAGCAATTGAGCGGCCGGATCCGCTTCGGCGTCTCGGAAGACCTGGTCTCCCAGGCCCTGCCGTCCATCCTGCTGGAGTTCCGCCGCGCCTACCCGCAGGTGGATCTGGAACTGTCCATCGGGCTCAGCGACGAGGTGCACGCCGAACTGCGAGCCGACCGCCTCGATCTGGCCTTCGTCAAACGCCGGCCGGGCACCCGGCACGGCCAGCTCGTGTTCGAGGACCGTTTCGTCTGGGCGGGCCCCGCCGATGCCGTCCTCGACCTCACCCGGCCGGTGCCGATCGTCACCTATCCCCCGCCCGGCCTGTCCCGGGAGTCCGCCCTGGCCGCGCTGGAACACGCGGGCCTCGACTACCGGATCACCTGTACCACCAAGGGCCAGTTGGGACTTCGGGCCGCCGTACTGGCCGGACTCGGGTTCGTCGTGCACAGCGAAAGCCTGCTGCCCCCGGACCTGTACCCGGTTTCAGGGCTGCCCGAACCGCGCCCGTCCAGTATCGAGTTCATCCTCATCCACTCACCGCGCCGCACCCAGACCCCGCCCGAGCGGGCTCTCACCCGCGCCATTGTGGAGAACACCTACCGCCTCAAGCACGGCGACCGTCCCGGCTGGTGAGACCGCATAATCGAAGTTGCCTCGAGGCATACGATTTCGCTCCCATTCGCGCATCGGTTCCCCTAGCGTGATTCTCAGCCGCACTCGGGGCGGTCAGAGATCTATGCAGGAGTTATGGCCATGGGCAAATACAGTCGCGCGGAACTAGAACAGGCCCTCGAGCACTACGGCAGCGTGGTCGACGAGTGTTCGGCCTCCGGCGAATGGTCGGCCTTCGCCGATCTGTTCACCGAGGACGTGGAGTACATCGAACACGCCTACGGGATCATGCACGGCCGCGAAGTGGTGCGGCAGTGGATCATCAATGTGATGAAGCCGTTCCCGCACATGCGTTTTCCGCATCAGTGGATCGCCTTCGACGAAACCGATGACGCGATCGTGATCGGCATCCGGAATCTGCTCGATCACCCCACCGAACCGGGCGTGGAGTTCTGGTTCCCCAATGTCAGCCGCATCGTCTACGCGGGCGACGGCCTGTTCTCCTCGGAGGAGGACATCTACAACCCGGTGCGTGACGCGCCGCGCGTGGTCGGCGAATGGATCCAGGCCGGCGGCCAAATGCGCTGCGCGCCACAGGAAGAGATGAAGCACGTGGTCATGGGCGGCTCGTGAGCCGCTTGCCGAGGTAGCGGCCGGCGAATCTGCGCAGGATCTCACCCGGCACCGGGACCGATTCCCGATGGCCGAGCTCGGTGAGCGCATCGGCCTCCCACGGATCGAAATACCCTGAGTGCCGGTAGATCTCGATACGCACCGCGAGCCCGTCACCATCCAGCTCGGGATGGAACTGCGTCGCGTACACGTGCTCGCCGACCCGAATCATCTGCACCGGGCAGCTCGCCGAGCGCGCCAGCAGCACCGCGCCCGGAGGCGTGCCCTGGCAGGCCTCCTTGTGCCCGGCAAAGGCCCGGAAGGTCTGCGGCAGATCGTGCAGCAGCGGATCCTCGCGCGCCTGATCGGTCAATTCGATAGTTTGCGCGCCGGTCTTCTCCCCGTACCGCTCATCGCTGACCCGCCCGCCCAGCACATCCGCCAGAATGCTCAACCCGTAGCAGGCGCCCAGATACGGGAAGTCCCGCTCGACCACCTCGCTGAGCACCTTCCGCAGCTTGGGCTCGAACTTCCGCTGATACTCGTACTTGCGGTCCTCGGGGCTGCCGACATTGCTCGGCCCGCCGCCGACGATGACCGCCGAGAATTCATCGAGCTCGATATCGGGAAACTCCCGATCCATCTGCACCCGCAGCACCTCGGCGGCGTCCAGCCCGCCGATGCGCAGAATGGCCAGGTATTCGTCATCCGCGGCCGCCGTCTCGGGCCGCAACTGCAGGAGTAGGCACGGCTTCGGCATAACTCAGATTATGAATCCCGGCGACCCGGCAATTGCGCCTTATTCGCTGTTCGCACGTTGTTTGGCCGTTTCGTGGCGATAGCCGAGGAGATCCCCGTAGTAGCGGCGTGGCCGGATCCGCTGCGAAGGTTGCGGTGTTTACGCCAGGATGAGCGCATGGAACTGAAACGAGTTGCAGTTTTGTCGACCACGGTGGCGGCGGCCCTCGTCGCCAGCTCGGGAATCGCTGCGGCAGAGGCGGATTACGCCATCACCCCGAAGGAGGCGATGGCTCGCGCCTATATCGACGCCCTGGTATCGCACGATGCCGGCGCGGTGAAGTTCACGCCCGATGCGACGCGCGTCGAGGCGGGGCTGCAGACCGGTTACTCCGGACCGCAATTGACGGAGGATCTCAATCACGGCGTGCAGTATTCGGTGATCCAGGGCATCCACGATCTTCATATGTCGCAGTCCGGGGATGTGGTGACGACCCGCTATCTGCTCGACTCCGGCATCCTCGGGGTGCGGCTGGCAACGGTGGACATCACCGAAACCTTCGTCATTCCGGACGATTCGATCAAGACCATCGTCGCCACCATCGTGCCCGCATAGCCCGTATCGGCACTCGCGCACAGGACTACACTCGAGGCATGCCGGCGATGAGGACGATCGTGATCACCGGCGGCACCGATGGGATCGGCCGCTACCTCGCTCAGGCGTATGCCGAGCGCGGTGACCGGGTTGTGGTGATCGGCCGAAATGCCGAGAAGGGCAAGGCCTTTCTGGAGCGAGCAGGCGCACACGGGGTGTTCCTGCCCGCCGACCTCGGCTCACTCGCACAGAATCGGGCCGTCCTGGACGAGTTGCGGTCGAGCTTTCCGGTGATCGACGCACTGGTGTTGTGCGCCAGATTCTTTCGCTCCGACCGCGCCGAGACCGAGGACGGCATCGAGGCGACCTTCGCGCACTTCTATCTCAGCCGCTTCCTGTTCGGCCATGAACTCCACGACAATTTGGAGCGCGCCGCCCGGCCGGTCATCGTCAATGTGGCGGGCCCGGGCGGCGATCTCTCCGCGGTGTCCTGGAACGATATTCAGCTCACCCAGCACTACACCGGCGGCGGCGCCCTCGGCCAGGGCGGCAAGCTCAACGATCTGCTCGGCGTCGCCTTCGTGCAGCAGTATCCCACCGGCAAGACCCGCTATGTGCTGGTCCACCCCGGCGTCACCGCCACCGCGCAGACCGGCGACTACGACCGCGCCACCCAGCTGATGGTGGAGAACCTGCGGCGCTACGGCAAACCCATTCCGGTCGCCGCCGCCCCCATCTTCGAACTGGTCGACAATCCACCCGCCGATCCGCTGACCGCTGTCATCGAGGGCAGGCGAATCAATGTGACCGGCCGGGCTTTCGACCCCGCGGCAGCCCGCACTCTCGACGCGCTCACCCGCGAATTCATCGCCCCTCGGCCCTGACCGTTCACACGGGGAAGATCGCCAGGTGGATCAGGCCGCCGACCACACCGAGGGCAGCGCCGTGGACGAACAGCAGCCATTCGTCCTGTCGGGTGGCCGAGCGCAGCAGGTCGACAAAATCGCGGCGGTCCAGCGTGCGCATCTGCGTAGCCACGAAGTCGCGAATGCGGACGGTTTGCGTGGACAGGAAGCTGGGGTCGGCGAATGCCACCTTGGCCAGACTCATGAGCTCCGGGGCCGCATCGGATTTGATCTGGTCGTAGCCGGAGCGGCCCAGCGAGAAGCGCACCGCCGGCTTGGCCTGCCCCGCCGCCTTGTCGATGGAGGCCCCGAGCACCGATTCGAGCATGGCCGCGGTGCGATCCGAGCGCGGTCCGGTGAGCAGTTCGCGGGCCAGATTGCGCGGCGTCATCACCTCACCGGCAATGATTTCGGCATAGCCGTCCGCGATCTCATTGCGGCGCTTGAGGAGTAGCCCCTGCCGCCACGGCACCCACCACTTCGGGTGCAGCGGTTCGTAGATCATGGTGATGCCGACCCAGTTCACGACATAGCCGATGATCACGCCGCCCAGCGGCAGGATCCACCAGTACGGCCAGTTGTAGAGGATCGCGACGAGCACGAAGCCCATCGGATAGCCGAAGTAGAAGCCGAAATTCTGCATGAATCGCAGTTCGGAGGCGGCGATCTCGCGGAAGATGCGGTTGATCAGCCGGGGATGCTCGGTAAGGTGGCGGATCGTCATCCACTTGGGGTCGATCAGCTCCTCGATATGTTCGCCGATCGTGGTGGTGATGGTGTGCGCGCTCTCGGGGAGTTGATCCGCGACACGGCGATATACCAGCTCCTGCGCGGGTTCGGGCAGGTTGAACCACAATTGCGGATTTCGCCGCTCCATCACCCGAGCCACCATGGCCGGAATCTGCGGCCGGGTCAGCTGTACCAGCTGATCGGCAATGCTGTCCGGATCCAGCTCCCGATAGAAGTCGGACATATTGCCGAGCTTGGACAAGCCTTTGTCGACGGCAATGCTGGCCATTTTCTCGGCCCGCGACGGCACAATCCCCTGCCAGCCGATCCGCCCGTCGTGCGACAGCAGCGGCAGCACCTGAATCCGGCGCGGCAGATACGGAAACACCCACTTCAGCCCCGGCAGCCGGAACCCGTGAAACTTGATGGGCTCGAACAACATCAGAATGCCGGTCCAGTTGGTGATGTACCCGATAACGCCGGTGAACAGCGGAATGGAGATCAACTCGAGCACTAGTCGACGATCCACGCACGGCCTTTCGGATCAGCGGCCTGCCGGACCGGAGACTCTCTTTGCAAGATTACGTGCATGATCGCCGCCATATACGCATTCCGGCACACCACACGCCCGACCGCTACCGTGATCGTATGGCTGAATCCACCGGTGCCGTCCTTTCCGAGCCGCCTGCCCTACCCGGAGTCCGACGGTCGTTCGTCGAAGCGCGAGGCGTCCGATTCCACGTGACCGAGAGCGGCGACCCCGACGGACGGCCGGTCCTGCTGCTGCACGGATGGCCGCAACACCACTACGCGTACCGCGATCTACTGGCGGATCCGCCTGCGGGCCTGCGCATCATCGCGCCCGACCTGCCCGGCTACGGCTGGTCCGGTCCCCCGCCGCACCGCTGGGCCAAGGAGGACGTGGCCTCGGATCTGTTCGCGCTGCTCGACGAGCTGGGTATCGAACGAGTGCTCCTCGGCGGCCACGACTGGGGCGCGTTCATCGGATACCGCATGGTGCTGCGCGAGCCGGACCGATTCTCCGGATACCTCGCGATGAATATGGCGCACCCCTGGGTACCGACCCGGGTCGTCTCCCGGCAGCTGTGGCGGTTCCTGACCTACCAGCCCCTGATCGCCATCGCCGGTGTCCCCGTACAGCAGCGAACCGGCTTCCTGGAATGGCTGATCCGCTCCGCCATGACCGATCGCAACGCCGTAAGCCCGGAGGTAGTCCAGATCTTCGCCGACCGCTTCCGCGATCCGGTGTGCGCCCGAGCGGCAACCGACACCTACCGGACGTTCTGGTTGAAAGAGATCCCCGCTACTGCGCGCAACCCCGAGCGCCGCCGCGCAACAGTCCCGATCCGAGCCCTCTTCGGAATCAACGATGCGGCCGTTCACTTTTCACTCGCCGACCCCGCCACCGCACGATCCGACGACTACACCTTCGAAGGCGTCACCGGCTGCGGCCACTTCATCGTCGACGAACGCCCAGAGCTGGTGCGAGCACGGCTGATCGACCTCGCCGCGAGCACCAAGTAGGCGGCAATCGCGGTCACCGGCAGGACCACACGGGCCCAGTTGTCACCGATCGAACGGTAACGCGCTGTGCCGTTACGGATCTCGATGAAGCCCAGCGGCCGTACGTCGACACCTCCGCCGACGCCGCCCGGCGCACCAGCGAATCCGACGGCTGCCCGGGCGACAGGGATGACGGTTGTGCCGTCGGCTGTGACTGGAGCGCCGAAAACGGCTGTTGCGGAGGCGTTTTCACCGATCAAGGCCGCGAGTTGTTCTTGCGACGGCTGCATGGCTGTGGCCCTCCGTAGGTGTTGAGGTGTTCGGGATCGAGGCTAGCAAAGAACAAAAAGACAAGGACGCCTGGACGAGAAGAAGAGAAAACGAAAAAGAACAAAACGGGAATCTGAATATCCTTATATCACAACACAATTCGCCTTTCCGGGCCTATTCTGTGGCGGTAGAATAGAGGTATGAATTCGGGGGGAGAAACCGTAAACGCCGATAGTGCGCACGCACTGTCGGTGGCGGTCGATGACCTCCTGAACGCGTCGCTGGTTCCGTTGCAGGATGATGAATTCATCGCGGTGATGCGGGAAGTGGAAACGTGTAAGCGCAAGCTCGAGGCCGTGCAAACCCGGTTCGTCGTGGAAACCACCACCCGTGGTCTGGCCCAGCGTGGCGGGGTCGCCACCCCGAAAGTGTTTCTGCGCCAAACCCTGGGCATCTCCCGCGCCGACGCCGCGTCCCGGGTGAACATCGCCGTCGAAACCGGGCCGCGCATCGTCTCCGGCGTCGAACTCGAACCCACCCTCGCCCACGTCGCCCGAGCCCACCGTGAGGGGGTGATCGGGGTCGATCACGTGCGGCGGATCATGACGGTCATGAACCGCCTGCCCGGTTGTCTCGACGCCGATGTGCGTGAAGCCACGGAGTTGCAATTGACCGAGTTCGCCCCCACCGGGTACCCCGAAGGGTTGCCGGTCATGGGGGAAGTGCTGCTCGCGGGTCTGGATCCGGACGGCACGTTGAGCACCGATGCCGATCGTGAGCGGATGCGCGGGCTGACCCTGGGTGCCGAACGTGCGGATGGGATGTCTCCGTTCGTGGGTGAGATCAACCGGAAGCTGCGCTCGGTCCTGGAGCCGATGTTCGCGAAGCTGGCCCGCCCGGGCATGTGCAATGCGAAGGACCCGGAAAGTCCGTGGGTCGCTGATCACAAGCTCACCGCTCAGGAGTTGGCGGTGTGTGCCGAACGTGACACCCGTACTCCGGCGCAGCGTAATCATGATGCGTTGCTGGCGTTTTTGCGTCCGGAGTTCGGTGGTGTGAAGAAGCTCGGTAAGCATCGTGGCTTGCCGGTGTCGGCGATCGTCACCATGGGTTTGGCTGATCTGGAAGCGCGGGCGGGTGTAGCGACGACGGCGTCGGGTGGGATCGTGTCGATCCCGGAAGCTCTCGAGTTGGCGGCGAAGTCCAGCAAGTATCTCGCGGTGCTGAATCCGGTGGGGTTGCCGTTGTATCTGGGTCGTGGCGACCGCCGGGCCGACCTCGAGCTCGCCGCGCGCGCATCCGGCACCGAGTGTGACTCCCAGTCCGCGCTTCCCGGCGACGAGGCTCGCCCCGCCAGCTCCGAGCACGGGCCCGGTCCTGCCGGTTCCGGCCGCGAGGTTCGCTCATCCGAAACCGCGCGCAACTCCCGGTCGGCGAACCTCGGCTACGGCCCGCGACCCGCCCGCCTCGTCTACGGTCCGCGTTCGGCTGATCCCGATCAGGGTCCCCGACGGGCCGGTCCCGACTGCGACCTGCGCTCATCCAGCACCGAATCCGACACCGGCGCAGCGATCCCCAGCGGCGACGCCTGCCCCGACGGTCCCGAACACGGTCCGGGTTCAGCCAGCTCCGAGCATGGTCCGGGTTCGGTCAGCTCCGACCAGGAACCCCGGTTGGCCAGTCCCGCACAACGACTGGCACTCATCGCCTCGGAGAAGGGCTG
>NZ_JAODNK010000072.1 GCF_025465275.1 Nocardia sp.
ACCTTGGCCGCCAGATCCAGTTTGGCCAATAGGTCGTCGATGACGTCGTTCATGCCAGTTCCTCCCAGAAGTTCACCAGATCCGCCGACACCTGCGCGGGCACGGTCTCATTGGGCACATGCCCGGAACCCGCATACACCGCGGTCTCAGCGTGCAGCTCCTGCGCGAATTTCTCGTGGACGCTGGGGTCCCAGAGATCGTTCGTGTCGCCGTAGCCGACCAGCAGCGGCACACCGGCATCCCGCAGCGCGGCGAGATCGGTGATCGGCGGCACCTCCATGACCTTCAGAATGCCGAGAATATTGGCCTTCTTCGTCTGCAGGATGCGCTGGTGCAGGAACTCCATGCGCTCGGGCGACGGGGGCTGACCGGCCGCGGTCATGGCGGCGCTCATCTGCTGCCAGATCGCCTCCTGCCCAGCGGTTTCCACGATCTGCGCGACCGCCTGCGGCGGCGGGAACTTGATGTCCTCGACCGAGGACGGCCCGGAGGCGAGCAGGGTGAAGCTGCGGAAGCGCTGCGGGCTGGTGACCACCGCGACGCGGGCGACATAGCCGCCGAAGGAATGGCCGACGAGGTGCACGGGCTCGTCCGGCGAGACCTGATCGATGACGCCCAGCAGATCACCGGTGAAATCGGCCATCGTGTAGCCGGAGATATCGTCCGGGCCCTGCGACTGCCACTGGCCACGCTGGTCGTAGGCGACGGCGCGATAGCCGGCGGCGGCCAGCAGCGGAAGCATGTACTCGAAGTCTTCTTTGGAGCCGGTGAAGCCCGGCACCAGCACCACCGTGCCGCGGTTTTTCGTACCGCTCGGCGGCTTCGTCTCCCATGCGGCGAGCGTGCCCGCCCCGCCCTGCAGCGTGATCGATTCGATCGGTGCTTCGGTGCCCTGAGTCATCGGCTGTCCTTCCTCGTACGGCCCTGTACGGCTGCCCCGAGTCTGCCAGCGGATAACCCACTAACCGAGTGATCACTCGGTACTGTAATCGCTTCGTTACCTAGCGTGAAGGTGCAGCTCCCCGGGCCGCGACTACTGTCGCTGCACATGGCCCCGCACCCGCAACGCCGCCGGCGGGCCGACTACCGCCGCGAGCAGATCATCGACGAGGCCCTGAAGGCCTTCGCCGACAATGGTTATCGCGGCGCGTCGATCGCCGAGATCGCCGCGCGCTGCGGACTGTCGCAGCCCGGTCTGCTGCACTATTTTCCGAACAAGGCGGCACTGCTGGCCGCGGTCCTCGACTACCGCGACCGCCTCGACTACGACCGCCTGGGCTTCAGCCAGCAACTTCGTGGCAAGGACGCACTGGAACGACTGGTCCGGCTCGTCGAACACAATATGCACGTGCCCGGACTGGTCCGGCTGTTCACCGTGGTCACCAGCGAGGCGGTCACCATGGACCATCCGGCGCGCGACTGGGTGGTCAACCGGTACCGCACTTTCGAGACCTACCTCGCGGGCGCGCTCGACGACGGCATCGCCGACGGCACCATCCGCGCCGATGTCGACACCCCGGCCGTCGCCCGCCAGATCTTCGCCATGATGGACGGCCTGCAATTGCAGTGGCTGCTCGAGCCCGACAGCGTCGATATGGCGCAACTCTTCCGCGCCTATATCGACGAGTTGATCGCGCACCTATCGGCTTGAAGCCCAGCCGAATTGCGGGCACACCCTCCGATCGCCGGTGAATTAGAACACGTTATAGTTGTCTCGCTCGTCATGGGTGGGCGTTTTTCCGTTCTGGAAGGTGGTCGCGAAGGTGCGGACCTGGGACTCTTCGGCCGATGTTGTGGTCGTCGGATACGGCGGCGCGGGTGTCGCGGCGGCACTGGCCGCGCGCGAATCCGGCGCGGACGTACTGGCCATCGACCGGTTCATCGGCGGCGGCGCGACCGCGCTGTCCGGCGGCATCGTGTACGCCGGCGGCGGCACCTGGGTGCAGCGCGCGGCGGGCGTCGAGGACGATGTCGACAATATGCTCGCCTACCTGCGCGCCGAGGTCGGCGATGCGGTGAGCGAGCAGACACTGCGCCGGTTCTGCGAGGAATCCTCCGCCATGATCGACTGGCTGACCGGGCACGGGGTGCCGTTCGAGCCCTCGCTGTGCCCGTACAAGACGTCGTACCCGACCGACGAGCACTACCTGTACTACTCCGGCAGCGAAAACTCCGGCGGCTTCCGGGAATTGGCGAAACCGCGGCAGCGCGGGCATCGCGCGCACGGGCGCGGTGTCTCGGGCAAGAAGCTGTTCGGGCCGCTGGCGGACTCCGCCGCGCGGCACGGGGTGCGGACGCAAACCGCCACCCGCGCAACGGGACTCGTGGTCGAGGACGGTCGCGTGGTCGGAGTGGAGGCCATCACGCTCACCGGTGCCTCCCCCGCAGTACTGAAGCGATTTGCGGCGCTGGCCCGGATTTCCGCGAAACCCGGTGTGTACCACCCGGGTCTGCGGCAGCTCGTGCAGTCGCAGCTCGATCGTATGGAGCGCCGCTACGGCGTGCCGGTGCGCATCGAGGCCCGGTCCGGCGTCATTCTCACCACCGGTGGCTTCATTGCCAATGGCGCGATGGTCGCGCGGCACGCACCGACCTACCCGTGGGCCGAGGGCCTGCCGCTCGGCACCGCCGGCGACGACGGCAGCGGCATCACCATGGCCGAGGCGATCGGTGCGGCCACAGGCAAGATGGATGCCATGTCGACCTGGCGGTTCATCGCGCCGCCGAGTGCGTTCTTCGGCTCGATCGCCGTGGATGCCAACGGCCGGCGCATGATCGACGAATCCCGCTACGGCGCGGCCATGGGCGCGGCGATCGCCACCAGCCCCGGCAATCGGGCCTGGCTGCTGCTGGATTCGGAGCTGGTCGCGGAGTCCCGCACGCAGATCGGGCCGCAGTCGGTGTGGTTCCAGCGCATGCAGGCCGAACGGCTCATGCGGCTGAATCCGATCACGGGTAAGTCGATCGAGGATGTCGCGGCCCGCGCGGGTATCGAACCGGCCGCACTGCGCACAACCGTCGACGCACACAATCGCGCGATCGAGGAGAACCTGCCCGACCCCATGGGCAAGCCGGCCGACATTCGCCGCCCGCTTCGCAACGGGCCGTTCCAGCTACTCGACATCTCCTTCAAGGCCCGGCTGAGCTACCCGATGCCGATGCTCACCCTGGGCGGCCTGCTCGTCGACGAGGACACCGGCGCCGTGCGCACCGACGACGGCGGCACCATCCCCGGGCTGTACGCGGCGGGACGCGCAGCGGTCGGCGTCTGCTCCAATTCCTATGTCAGCGGGCTCTCCCTGGCCGACTGCGTCTTCTCCGGTCGCCGGGCGGGTGCGCACGCCGTTCAGTCTCTGAGCACTCACTGAGCCGAGCAGGGCCTCCACACACCAGCATTCGGAGGCCCCGTTCGCCGGAGTAACCTTCGGTTTGCGAACGCACCACCGACCGGCAGCTCCCGAGAGGTTTTCCGAACGGAGGTCGACAGTGAAGGCTGTGCAGTATCGAACCGTGGGCGGGTCGCCCGAAGTTGTCACCGTGCCCGATCCCGAACCCGGGCCGGGTCAGGTGCTGTTGAAGGTCGCCGCCGCCGGGGTATGTCATTCCGACGTCATGGTGATGAGTCTGCCGGCCGAGGCCATCAGGTTTCCGTTGCCGCTCACGCTCGGACACGAAGGTGCGGGCACCGTCGCGGCGCTCGGTTCCGGGGTGGAGGGTGTCCGGATCGGCGACATGATGGCCGTGTACGGACCGTGGGGATGCGGTGCGTGCCACAAATGCGCGGAGGGCAAGGAGAACTACTGCCTGCGTGCGGCCGAGTTGCAGATCTTCCCGCCGGGTCTCGGTGCGCCGGGCGCGATGGCGGAGTACATGATCGTCGACAATGCCCGCCATCTGGTGCCCTTGGGCGACCTCGATCCGGTACGCAGTGTGCCGCTCACCGATGCGGGGCTCACTCCCTACCATGCGATCAAAAGGTCTGTGCCCAAGCTGATTCCGGGTAGTACGACGGTGGTGATCGGAGCGGGCGGTCTCGGCCATGTGGCCATCCAGCTGCTGCGCGCCATGACGGCCACCCGCGTCATCGCGCTGGATGTGTCCGAGGACAAACTCGACCTCGCTCGTCGCGTCGGCGCGCACGAAACGCTCCTCTCCGATTCCAGCGCACCGGACAAGGTCAAGGCGCTCACCGGCGGACGCGGCGCCGAGGTGGTGCTCGACTTCGTCGGTGCGCCGCCCACCGCATCCATTGCCGCCGCGTGTGCGGGTGTGGAATCCGATCTCACCATCGTGGGAATCGGCGGTGGCTCGGTGCCCGTCGGATTCGGTTCGCTCCCTTACGAAACCGCGGTGACCGCCCCGTACTGGGGCACTCGGGCGGAACTGATCGAGGTGCTCGACATCGCCCGTGGCGGTGAGGTCGAGGTGCACGTCGAGACCTTCGGCATCGACGAAGCGCCCCTGGCCTATGAGCGATTGCACGCGGGCACGATCGATGGTCGCGCGGTGATTCTGCCCAATTCGTAAAAGCGAAGCCGGAACATTATGCGATCGCGTGTGGTTGCACTCGGTCGTGAACCTCGGAATAGCTCTCGCCCAGGCGAATACAACGAACTATGTCGATGCGATCGTGCTCGCCGCGCGCGAGGCCGCGCAGTATGGGGTGCGATCGGTGTGGTTCGGCCAGCGGATGGATTACGACTCGGCCGCTCTGGCCGCCATTGTGGGCCGGGAGGTGCCACAGCTGCAGGTGGGCACCTCGGCAATTCCGGTGGTCGGTCGGCATCCACTGCTGGTCTGCGCGCAAGCCCAGACCACACAGGCGGCCACCCACGGGCGCTATCACCTGGGGCTGGCGGTCGGATCCAGCTTTGCCGCAGGCGCTTTCGGCTTGCCGTTCGATCGGCCCATCGCCCGCCTGCGCGAATTCCTCACCGCACTGCGGGAATTGCTCGATACCGGGACGGCCGACTTCCACGGCGAACTGCTCACCGCCACTCCCCCGATGCCCACCGCCCTCCCGGGCGCGCAGCCGCGGGTACCGGTGCTGGTCGCGGCCATGGGGCCGCAGTCGCTGCGGGTCACCGGCGAACTCGCCGATGGCACGCTGCCGTATCTGGCGGGCCCGAAAACCCTCGGCGAGCACATCGTTCCGGCCATCACCAAGGCGTCCTCGACACCGCCGCGCATTGTCGCGTTCGTACCGGCCGTGGTCACCGCCGATGTGGAGGCGGCGCGCGCCGAGGCGGTGCGGCAGCTCTCGTTCTACGACCAGGTGCCCTCCTACACCCGGATTATCGAACTCGAGGGCGCGACCCGGGCGGCGGACCTGGCCGTAATCGGCGACGAGGAGACCGTCGCCGCCCAGATCCGGCGCTATTTCGAGGCCGGGGCCACCGAGGTCGTGCTCACCAGCACCGACCTGGCCGGTCCGGACGATCAGCGGCGGACCTGGAAGCTGCTCGGTGAGCTTGCTGCTGGAATCTCGACGAATTAATGTCTCAGCCTTGTGATCCGCTGCTGGTCAGGCGCATTTCCTGAATCGATGACGAGCGCTGGGCCGGGGCCGCGGGCACGGCCGAGGTCGATACTTTCGAGGTGAGTCTCGAATTCCTTTGGTACATCCCGAATCAGGTCACCCCGGGGCACCGCGGCGAGCCGGTCACGACCGATCACAACAGCCTCGAAACCCTCAGCGCGCAGGCCAAAGCCCTCGAGGAGCACGGCTGGAAGGGGGCGCTGATCGGCACCGGCTGGGGTCGGCCGGACACGCTCACCGTCGCCACCGCCCTGGCCGCCCGGACCACCAGCTTCGAACCGCTGGTCGCGATTCGGCCCGGATACTGGCAGCCCGCCCATTTCGCCACCGCCGCAGCCACTCTGGATCAGCTGTCCGGCGGGCGGGTGCGCGTCAATATCGTGTCCGGGAAGGACAATCTGGGGGCCTACGGTGCGGCCGAGGAGGATCAGGCGCAGCGGTACGGCCGGACCAAGGAGTTCCTCCAGCTGGTCCGCAAACTGTGGACGCAGGAGAACGTCACCTACCGCGGTGAGCACTATCAGGTGACCGACTCCACGGTCGTACCGCGGATCACCCCGCGCGGGGACCGGCTGCACCCGAAGCTCTACCTCGGCGGCGCGTCCGAGGCGGCCGAGCGAGTTGCGGCGACCGAAGCCGACGTCCAGCTGTTCTGGGGCGAGCCGCTCGACGGTGTGCGTGAGCGGATCGAGCGTCTGCGAGCTCTGAGCTCGGAACTCGGGCGGGAGCACGCGCCGCTCGAATTCGGGCTGCGGGTAACCACTTTCGTCCGGGACACCACCGAGCAGGCCTGGGCGGATGCCGAAGCGAAGGTCGCGGAGATGGCCAACTCCGAAGGCGCGCTGCGGGATCCGCTGCGCAGCGCAGCCGTTGGGCAGCAGCGACTGCTCGACCTGGCCGCCCGCGGCGAAGTGCTCGACGACAATCTCTACACCGCACCCGGCAGATTCGGCGGTGGTGGCGCCGGCACCACCTGGCTGGTCGGCTCCGCGGAGGATGTCGCCAAATCGCTGCGCAAATACCGCGATCTCGGGGTCACCCACTTCGTGCTGTCCGATACCCCGTACCTGACGGAGATCGAACGGCAGGGCAACCAACTGCTGCCGCTGCTGCACGAATAGGCAAGGACCACACCAGGGTTGGGAGCTCGGCTCCCAACCCTTGCGGTCGTCCCGGTGGCTTTACAGTGCGAGGCCGGTGCCGTGGACGCCGTGCTCCTCGATGAGCGCGTAGGTCATGGCGCCTGCACCAGGCTCAGTTGCCCGCGTTTGCGGAGCGTGAATCCCAGCGTCTCGTAGAGGCTGATCGCCGTCGTGTTGTGCGCGACGGCATGCAGGAACGGCGTTTCGCCGCGCGCCCGAATCCCCGCGCCGACCGCCCGGATCAAACGGGTCGCAAGACCCCGGCCCCGGAATTCGGCATCGGTGCAGACGGCACTGATCTCGGTCCAGCCCGGCGGATGCATGCGCTCCCCCGCCATCGCCACCAGCTTGCCGTCCACCCGCAGGCCCAGATACGTGCCCATTTCGATGGTCCGCGGCGCGTACGGGCCCGGTTCGGTCCGGGCGATCAACTCCAGAACCTCGGGCACATCCGCCGCGGTGAGCACCTCTAGCTCCGGATCATGGGCGACCTCGAGCCCGGTGCCGTCCATCTGCACCGAGCCGAACTGATCCAGCAGTGTCCATCCGTCCGGCAGCACATGGCCGTGCCCGCGCAGTGCGGTACCGCCGCCCGGTCCGAGCACCGCGGCCAGATCGGCCCAGTCCTGTTCCTCCAGCACCGGCGGATGCCCGATGAACCGGGCGACCTCCGGGTCGTAGCGGCCGATCTCGCCCACCCAGTGGGCGAACCGGCTGTGCACACCACGCAACGACGCCCGCACCGGGTCGTCGAGCGGGTGCAGCGAGGTACCGATTTCGACGATCGACTCGGTGGTCAATACACACTCCTCCGCATCAGCATCCGACCAATGAACGTTAGCGAAGCGCACCACATCGGACAGCGGTTGCACTCACCACGATTTCGATGTGCTCAGCTCGAGCCGAATCGGCGACCGGTGCCGGCGGCGTGGTTAGCGTGACTGGGGTGGATCTGAATCTGACTGGAAAGCGCGCGATTGTCACCGGCGGCAGCAAAGGCATCGGTCTGGCCATTGCGCGCGGACTCGCGGCCGAAGGCGTGGATATCGTGCTCGCCGCCCGCTCGGCCGAACCGCTCAAAGCCGCGGCACAGGCTTTGGCCGCGGAGACCGGCCGACGAATCATCGCGATCCCGACCGACACCGGCGACGACGACCAGGTGCAGGAGCTCGTCCGGCGCACCGTCGAGGAGCTCGGCGGCGTCGACATCCTGGTCAACTCCGCCGCAACACCCTGGAGTGCCGGCGCACCCACAAACCTGACCGCCACTACCGACGACGTCGTCCGCCACGAGGTCGAGATCAAGGTCCTCGGCTATCTGCGCACCGTACGCGCCGTCGCACCGCACTTCATCGAACAGGGCTGGGGCCGCATCATCAACATCAGCGGACTCGGTGCCCGCCAAGCCAATTCGATCGCCCAAACCATCCGCAATGTCAGCGTCTCCGCCCTGATCAAGAACCTCGCCGACGAACTCGGCCCCAAGGGCATCAACGTCACGGTCGTCCACCCCGGCCTGACCAGAACCGAACGCCTCACCCACCGTCTGACCGCCCAGGCCGAAGAATCCGGCACCACAGTCGCCGCCTTGGAAGCCGACCTCCCCAAGAACTCCATCCGCCGAGTCATCGACGCCGGAGAAGTAGCCGACGTAGTCACCTTCCTCGCCTCCCCCCGCAGCGTCGCCATCACCGGCGACGCCATCGCCGCAGGCGGCGGGGTACCGGGCCCGGTCTACTACTGACGCAAACCCCAAGAAACCCACCACAATTCGCCCGCAGGCCACTTGACCCCCCGCCAAGTGGCCCACGAACCCGAAAGCCCCCGACCGAACCCCTCCGAAACCCCTCCCACACGCCCGTAACGTGCCGATTTGGAGGAACCAGGGGGTCCTGATGTAATCTCATCGAGCACGAAGCGAAGCGGAGTGCAACGGGCTGTGGCGCAGCTTGGTAGCGCACTTGACTGGGGGTCAAGTGGTCGCAGGTTCAAATCCTGTCAGCCCGACCAGGTCGGGGGCGGTTTCCGCCCCCGACCGGTCACGTTTTGTGGACCAATTGTGGACCACAGCGCCTACCCCGGGTATCTCGGGGTTGTCGGGCACAGAGATCATCAACGGGTATTTCGGGTCCTCCGATGCCGTCTTCGCGGGCCGTTCGACGCGCCGCCAACCGCACATGTCACATCCCATATCGCGGATGCCGCAAGGTTGCGGGCATATCGGGTTCCGCCCTACCTTGGAGAGACTCCCCGGATCCTCGGGGTTCCCGGTAACTGCCGCAGCGGAGCCGGATGAAGCACCGACAGGCAACTGCTCGCGATATCCGCGGCATGCTGTCGATTCCACGCTCGGCGGAGCCGAACCACATCCTTCGATGTCGCGCCGCCGGACGACTGGGTCCCCGCGTGCGTTGGCCACGAAGGCAATTGAGCCGGAGCGATTGTCGCTGGTCGACCTCCAGGGCCGGAGGGAGGTGGTGGATTGTGGAGGAGCAGAACAACAATCACCTATCGTGGTTGAACCAGCGGATGTACTCGACTGGCGAGGCCGCACGGTTACTCGGTGTCGATACATCGACTCTGCGGCGGTGGCGCCGCGCAGAGCCGGTCGAAGGCCCGGGCTTCATCCGGATTTCGAATCGGGTGGCGAAGTACCCGGAAAGCGATATCGAGGCGTATCTGGCTGCGCGGCATGTGATACCGGCTGCGTGATGGTCGCAGTCGATCGAGTTCCGGTCGCGCGGGAGCGGCGGGTGCGCTCCCATGTCTGAGATTCTGAAGCTACCGATCGGAACCCGGCTGAACTGCGATATCGAGAAGCTCGCGCGGAGCCGGTCCGGAAATCCGTTCCGAGCGCGGGTGCGATGGACCAATCCGCAGTCCGGAAAACGTGATTCGAAGTCCGAGACCTTCCCGACCGGCGACCTCGCCGACGAATGGTTCGCGGAAATGAAGACCTTGGCAATGCGCGGGATCTCGCCCGCGTGCGCCGACGTCAGTCTGCTGGACTACGGCGAGGCCAACATGAACCTGGCGCTGCGAGGTCTGGAGCAGAAGACTCTGGACCCGTACATGTGTGGTTGGCGGTTGCGGGTGAAACCTACTCTCGGCCACCTCGGGGTTCCGATGATCACCAACGGTATGGTGGACAGGGCCGTGGTCGGATGGATCGAAGACGACGGCTGCGGAAAATCCACCATCAAGAACACTCTCGCAGTCCTGTCCCGGCTGATGGCTCAGGCCAAGCGCGATGGTCTCATAGACATCAATCCCGCGCGGGTACGTGGCTGGCAAGCGCTGTACAAGCAGCTCGAAGACGAGCTCCAGAACCCACGTGCGTTGGCGTTGCCGAATTGGCAAGCGTTGGTAGAGCTTTGCGACGCGCTGGTCGCTGCCTCGGCCGAGCAATACCAAGGCTGGGGCGACGTGGTCATGTTCGCCGCCTGCACAGCGGCACGCATCGGCGAAGTAGCCGGATGCCGCGTCCGCGATATCGATACAGACTCGTGGATCTGGACTGTTCGCCGCCAGACCACACGCAGCTCGATAGGAGCAATCGACAAGGGGACCAAGGGAAATCGAGCCCGCTATGTGCCGCTGATCGAGGAGATCCAGGCGATGATCGCTGATCGGCTCGCGCCGCGCCGACGCAACCCAGACGCACGGTTGTTCATCGGCCCACGTGGCGGGAGCATCGATACCGGGAGCTTGCACCGAGCAACCCACTGGGACGAGGTCGTAGCCTCACTCGGATACCGGCATCTGGTACGCCACACCCTTCGCCACACCGGACTCACCTGGTTTGCCGATGCCGGCGTTCCAATTCATCGTCTGCAACTGATCGCTGGCCATGCCGACTCGCGCGTGACCGAGTTGTACCTTCGCCCGGATCACACGCAGCTGGCGAAGGATTCGAAGCGGATGTCCAACCATCTGCAAACGGTCGCATGACGGCGTAAACCACTGGCGCCCCACACCCTCGTGCGAAGAGGTATGGGGCGCCAGCTGGGTAATCGTCAATGGTCGCAAAGCTATTGACGCGGAGATACTAACCGATCACGCATGTAGCAAGGCGGCTGCCTGGCAGAGAATCCTCCGGCGGAAGTCCCGACGTTCGCATGCTGCGGCTGATCTTCCGAGTAACCGAGCTGCCTGATCGGCCGATATTTCGAAGTCTGGTCAGATCTCGAGTTCGTCGTCGATTTGGCGCAGGTGATGGCGTGCGAGAGCCAAATTGGCGCGAGCGCGATCTAGCGCCAGGTAGAGGAACAGTCCGGTGGAACGCTGGGCGCTCAGCGGGCGCAGAATATGGTACTGACCCGAGAGTGTGATCAGGATGTCCTCGATCCCCTCGTTCAGGCCCAGCTGTTCGATCGTGCGGATCTTGGCGCGCATCACCTCGGTGTTGCCCGCGGCGCCGACTTGAAGATCCAGAGTCCGGGAACCTCCGGCTGTACCCAGGGCCATCCCGCTGGTGTAGTCGACGACCGCCGCGCCCAGCGCACCGTCGATGTTCATCATGTCCTTCAATGCCACATCCAAATTCGACATCGTTCGCCTCTCTCCCGCATTGTGGTGCGGCTCAGTGGATTTTCGGAGCTTCGGGCCGGGATCCGTTGGATGCCACCGCGAATCCACTACTGGTCATCATCATTTCCGCCGGCGCGACAGCTGGGGTCAACAGTTCCTCGATCGCCCGGGCCACCGGACGCGCTTCCAGATGCACCCGTCCCAGAACGGCGTCGGTGTCGGTCAGGACGGTCAGCAGCGCGGCCGGTCCCGCGGCGTAGACGACCACGTGTCCCCCGCCGCTGTCGATGGTCACCTCGTGCAGGTTCGAACCATGGGTCGTCGCAACGAATGTCAGCGACAGCGAAAGCTGCGCGGCCGCCAGGGCGGCGATACCGGTGGGCTCGATCACCTCGGGCAGATCAGCAGCGATCAGCAGACCGTCACTCGACGCCACGACCGCACCGACCAGGTGGGGAACGCGCTGCCGGAGTCTCGATAGGTGGGCTTCGATGTCACTGTTCGGCGATTCCCGGTGAGAGTGCAAACAAATCGCCCCTTTCTGGACTGTTCCCCGAGGTCATTCGTCCCACCGCGACCGACGCCGACCATTCGGACAGCCCGCTCGTGAATGAGATCAGCTCGACCGCGAGCGTCATCCATCCCCGCACGCAGCACATTCCATTCAGCTGAGGGCGAGTTCTATTGGGTCGCTGCACTATTCGCGTGCGCGTACGTTATTGCACCTACCGAACCGAAACCCCGACAAAAATCTGCCGCAGCATCGGTTCCGAACTAGTTCGGCAACCTGGACTGGCAGCTCGGTGTCGACCGGCCCCCTTGGGGCACTGATGTTTTCGCTACGTTAGCTAGGCTTTTACAGCATAGCGGGGTGATGGCGAATGCGCAGCTACAAATCCGGTTGCGGCAGGAATCGGCACTGCCCCCTTCCCGGGCAACCGCGCCGCTGCAGGCGAATCCGCACGCCAGCATGCCGAATAATGCTGAGCGACTTACCTACTCGCCCACGCATCTCAGCCGATCCCTACTGGTATACCTCCAACTCAATGGCAGGAACGAGCCATCATCCATCGAAGCCACACTCGAACCGGACACACGACACCCACATCGGTCGGCAATGACGTGCCAGCTCGCGCGCCGGTTCTTCGATTGACGGGGTTACCGACGCGGGTTGGCACGGTCGGGATCGGCGAGGCGGGCGGCGATGGCGGCCAGAACGATGGGCACATCGCGGGCGGGCAGCAGCGCGGAGTGATGATGCGCGGCCACGCCGATGCTGTCACGGATCTCGCAGTGGTAGCGGCACCAGCGCGCGCCGGCGGCGGCCGGTTCGCGGGCGAGCCGATGCGCGAGCTCGGCCAACGCGGCGGCGACCTGAGCACACCGACCGGCGTTGGCGACATTCCACCACGGCCGGTCCAGGTCGCCAGGACAGGAGATCTCGACCCGGTAGGTCCATGGCAGCGACGTGTCGGAGTCGGAGTTGGACACACGCTCAGCATCCCACAAAACCTACCGGTCGGCCGGTAGGGAATGGGCGTGGCGTCGAGTAGATCAAACCCGCTCGCACCGCTGAGAACTTCGACGCTTCGACTCGGCACACTCACCACCGAACAACTCGCTGCGACCGATGCCCTCGACAGCGGAGTTCGTGGCCGACCCGAACCCCGACAGCACCATCTGGTCCACGTCCAGCAGCAGGGTGAGACCGAATATTTCCGCCATGCCGATCGAACAGCCTCCCCAGTGAAGCGTCCGACGGGAAATCCCCGAAGGCTGACACCAGGCGGGACACGGTAATTCGTAGATACCGAGACGTAGATCCGTGGCCTCGGGTGCTGCGCGAAGCTGCGGCGAGGTCTCGTGGCTCAGCACACGTCGCGGAACTGGTGCCGCCCGCGACTCGTGTCGGGCAGCCCGATCAGAATCGGGAGTTCGGTAGTGGGGTAGTCCAGCCATCGATAGAGCTGCGCGCAGAACGCGTCGATACTGCCGTAACGGGCCAACACCTGCGCAAGCAGGTTCTGCAGATTCGCACCGCTGAGCGACTCGTCCATACCCGCTCTCCCGCCTCGAAGGGTCACCGCATCACATAGTCAAAAAGGTCCCGCCCGTCGACCGCTGGTTCAGCGGCAGTGACTCTACTGCCCTGAACCACATCGACCGTGAAGCACACCATGCCGAATCGTGCCAATATATTCACCCACAGCGAACCAGCAGAGATCTGTAGCCACCGTCGTCCCTTGGCCGGTGATCCTGCCGCCGAAACCGGTAAACTCACCCCGCGAGTAGGGCATTCACGACACGCACCGATCATGGCCGCCCTCGACCGCGCCACAAACGGTTCGATCCTGACAGCGTTGAGCAATCCATCCGCACGCTCTGCATCGAATTACTGCACGGTTTCGCCAACCATTCCCGGAATGCAGTCCGGATACGCGCTTGTCCGGCGGGGTCACCCGAATCCTCGCCCCGCCGGACAGGCCACCGGATCGGCACACAACGCAGGGTGCCGAGAAAACCCGCCAACCCAGCCCCACGTAACCACCGCAGCGGTACATAGAAACACCATCGCCCGCGATATGGGTAGACCGCGACTGCCGAGCTCAGGCAGGACAGCGCAGGGGCCAGCGCACGCAACCGTGGAGATCACCGCGAGCAGCGTGTCCTCACCGGCGATGAGCCGGGCGGCATCCAGCACACAGGCACCAACCGATACCTTCACCGGGACCCTTGCTGTGTTCGGACGCGGTATTGAACTCCGAATAGCGTTGTCTCACAATGCTACTCATCGTCCATCCGGCCAACCAGGTTGAATCGGCATGCGGCGATGCCGATCACCACAGGGCGCCTACGTGTGCCCGAGCGCCTGCGCCAACTGGCTCTTGTTCAACACCTCAGGTTTTGAGGGGATGACAGCTTTATCAGTGCGACCGCACCTGCGGGGCGGTGGGCGGGCGCACGCTACACCGGCCGCGCGGGCGGTCAAGCCGCGAGGGGCCGAGACCAGAAACGCCGACCGCCGGATCACTGCGGTGAATGTCTCTGCTGCGGCTTGACCGCCCTTTTCCGCCGCCGGTGTCTACGCGATGCGCCCACCGCCCCGCAGGCGCAGCGCACTTGGAATTGCTCAATAATGTGTTGCGTGCGTGGGGCTTCCCCTTCCAGGAGGAGCCACCCCATGGTGTCGGAGTTGCGTATCAGCACACCTGGCGATCTGATCGCCGCCGTACCCGCAGTACTCGGGTTCACCCCCGAGCAGTCATTGGTCGTGATCGCACTCAAGCGACCTACCGAGACCGGCACGCTCGAAATCGCTACCACCGTGCGCGCTGATCTTCCGCAATACAGAACGCATTCGGAGTGCCCGGCGATATCGCAGGTCGCCAATGTTTGTCGCCGTTCGGAGATCGTTGCCGCCTTTGCCATCGTGGTCGACGACCGGGTCTCGCCGCCAGTGGGCGACGGCGTCCGCCCGCACCGCGATCACCACCAATTGATAGCGGACTTGGACAAGAGGCTGACGGAACTCGATGTCGTGCTCGTCAACGCCTGGGCTGTCGCCGAGTTCTGCGCGACCGCACTGTGGTGGACTCTGGTTCGTCCGTATCGCCGCGGAACGCTTCCCGATCCCAGGGCTTCCAGGACAGCTATGCTGCGGGTATTCGACGGTTGCCCGCTGTATCGTTCCCGCGCCGATCTGGAACACCTTGTCGCGGTCGATGAATCGTTGCGGGATCAGGTCGCACGTGCGCTGCCCCCGGCAGCGGCCGATGCGCATCGACGCTTCTTGCGGGCTGTCCGGATCGGTAATCCCGACGCCTACAGTCGAATGGCGTTGTGGCGCGTGATCGAGGCCATCAAACAGGCGACCGATTTCTCGACGTGTCCGCCTTCGGTGTTGGCGGAGACCGCTGTTGCATTGCGGGATCCGCAGGTGCGCGATTGCATGTTCGGAGTTACTGCCGGGATATATATGCGTGCTGCGGAACAGGTTTGGCTGACTTTGACACGTTCGTTGTCGGGACCGGACCGGGCCGAGGCAGCAATGTTGCTGGCGTTCAATGCCTACCGCCGCGGTGACGGAGCACTGGCTGGGGTTGCCCTGGAGGTTGCGTTGGCCGCCGACCCCGGGCACAGGATGGCCCTGTTGCTCGACACCGCGTTGCAGTCTGCGATGCATCCCGACCGCTTGCAGAAGCTGATTCAGTGCGGCGTAGAGGAAGCTGCCGATCTGCGCGTAGACATCGGTGTCACGCAACCGGATCCGTCGATGTCGGTGACGAAGTGACATCGGTCTGTACGAGCCAGTTTCCTTGGGCTCTGATTGCCGTACGGCAAGCATGTCTTCCGCCCCGCTGATCGAACTGGTCGGTCGTGGCGGCGACGCCGAAACGGCCGCTGCCCTGCACCCGGAAACGTTCCCGGTCCGGATCGGATCCGGCGAGATCCATCAACAGTTGTGGCATCTGCTCTCCCGGCTGGTAGAGGTCATCAATCATCGTCGGCCGGCGATGCAGCTGCGTGGCTTGTTGTCGGAGAAGGTCCTCGCTGGGTTGCTCACGCGCGCGCGATGCGCGCAGGGCCGCTATCGGCTGCATTCGCTGCATGCCTGCCGGTGCGCCGAGAACGTCATCGAATTCTGCGCCACGGTGTGGGTGACCGATCGCCGCGACCGATCACGGGCGCTGACGGTGGCCGGGCGGTTGGAGCGCCAGCGTGACCGTTGGGTCGCGACCGAACTCCGTTCGCCCCACAACGGGCACTGACCAGTGCGTGACCGCCCTGTGGTCATCCAACTGGAAAGAGACCACCGATACGCCGTTGTAGCGCTTGCTGATTCGTCGTTTTCTCTCCAGTCGCGGGCGGGTGGTCGGTGGGGCAGCGCGCACGCTACACCGGCGGCGCGGCCGATCAAGCCGCACCGAGCCACGCACCGGCCGGCATCAACCGTCACAGAAACGGCACCGATCGTCGGTGCCACGGCTTGACCGCCCACTCCCGCCGCCGGTGTCCGCGTGAAGCGCCCCACCGACCACACCCGCACGACGCGCGCAGCACCAGGCGCCGTTGCGGGTGTGGTCGGTTCTGGGTGCCTTGTCGTCGGCTGGCGTGGACATGTCGCCCGGGCCCACGCCAGCCGATCACCACCGTTCACCCACCACCGATCCAGCACCGCCCGGTCTCGTACCCGGCTGGGTCGGCTGGTGAATTCCCTTCGCTTTCAAGGAGATTTCCGATGTCCGGATACCGAAATCCGCAGGGCAGCACCGTGGTCGTGGACCGGGAAGGTTCGCTGCTGCACGTCACGCTGTCTCGTTCGAGCGATGATCCGCCGCTCTCCGAATCGGCCTGGTCGGCGCAACTCGCCGCAGCAGCGCGACGTGAACTCGGCGGCCCGGCCCGCCGGGTCTCGGCCGGTGGGGCTCTCACACGTGACTCCGTTGGTGGTCGGCGGGAGCGCCGCTCGGCGACCTACACCATCGATTCCGCGTTCACCGTCACCGATCGCGGCGACGAGGTCCACGTGGTGGTGTCCCGCCCGCTCACCGCCGACGGTGCCCGCGCCCTCACCGCACGACTTCCACTCGACTTCGTGGTGCGCCGCCACGCAGGCGGATGGTGGATCACCCGCGACGAACGCGCGCTGCACAAGCTCACTGCCGGCGCGAAAGTCGTTGTGGCACTGCCACCGCGCTGTGAGCTGGCCGAGCATTTCGGCCGGGGTGTCCTCGCTGCCACCCGGGTCACCGTCCGCGGATCGATGGTCCCGTTCGTCACCGTCGCGCATGCGTGCACGGCGCATACCCCGACCCCGGATCAGATCCTCGCGCACAACGGGGCGCAGGGCGAAACGGTCGAGTCGATCGAGATCACCGATCTGTCCTCCGGCCACACCCTCGTGTCGTGGGCACCTGAGCCAGCCGATGCCACTGAGTGACTCAACCCAAGTGAAACCCACTCCACCAGAAAGGATTCCGTCCACCATGTCCATCCCTTCCTTCGTCGAGGATACCTACGAGAACTCCTCCGATCTCGGCACCTGCTACAGCATCGAACCCACCGACGAGGCCCCTCTCAGCGGGCGCGTGTTCGTCGATTTGACCGAACACACCGTGCCCGGCAACAGCGGGTACGAGCGCCGCCCGAAGATCGTGTTCCGGTTCTTCGGGCTCTCGGTGCACGGCCGCTGGCTGGGGGCACCGGTCAGCACCGCGGCATTCCACCCGAACTGGAGCGATCACCAGCCCGGAACACCGATGCTCAGTTTGGGTGAACCCGGCCATCTGGTGGTCGAGGTGGGTCGGCTGCTCACCGATCAACCCGCTCACATCCAGCAGGCGGTGGCTCCAGTGCTGACCGCGTTGTCGCTGCGGTTCCTCACCGACCTGCGGGTCGCGCAGTATCGGCAGGAGCAAGCTGCGCAGCGATGCGATCGAGCTTCGCGCGCACAGGAATTGGCCGGAATGCGCAAAGACATCGCCCGTCTGCAGTACCGCCAGGCCCGGGGTGCGGCCGACGCAGCAGACGCGCTGCTGGCCGCTGTGCGCAGCAAGACCGTCTCCTGAACGGTCCAGGTGCCAATTCGCACCTCGGCAGCCCTCCGCTCTACCCGTGATTGATCCAATCCCTGTGAAAGGAAGCAAGTCTCATGCCTGTAGATAGCTACGTTCGTCATTTGTCGTTGCAGGATCTGGTGCCTCTGCTGGAGGAGCAGCAGGCCGCCAAGGTCGACGTTGTTGCGTCCGCGTCCTCGATTCGCGCCACCGGCGGGATGGTCGAGTTGTTCGGGATCGGCCCGGTCGTCGACGAGCGCGGTGTCGCCTGCGTCGATGGCCTCTATCGTCCGACCGGCGCGGCCGACGGGCAGATCGCGGACAAGCTCGGTATCCCGGTGCGCTACCTGCGCCGGTTACGCGAGCACGATCGCCTGGACCTGTTCGACGGCAACGTCAACGGGTGGCTGCACGGCCCCACCGGCACCGACCTGCCCGAACCCGATGACCGGTCGTTTCTGCTGCGCTTGTTCACCCCACCGCGCCCAGATCAACCCGGTGTGCTGCGCGCGATGGTGTCGGATCGGTACGGGATCATCGACAACCTCGACGTGCTTACCGCAGTGCTCGAGGGCATCCGCGGCGCCGGGGCCGACACCGAGATCCGCGGTTGTGACCTGACCGATTCCAGGATGCACTGCAAGGTGTATTCCCCGCAGATGTCGGCGCTGGCACCGCGGTTCCTGGCCAACTATCGCAGCGCGTTCGCCCACCCCGAGCTCGAGGCCGAACGTCGCCGTGTCGCAGGCGATCTCGACCGCATTCGGCCCCTCGCCGCCCGCGAAGGCAAAGGATACGAACCCGGCAGCGAACCGGTGGTGTTCGCCGGATTCCGGTTCAGCAACGACGAAACCGGCCACCACGCCGTCCGGCTGACCCCCGAACTGGTGGTACAGATCTGCGGCAACGGGCTGACCATCCCCCTGTTCGCCCACACCCACCGCCACGTCGGTGAACGCCTCGACACCGGGACGGTGTCCTGGTCGCAGGACACGTTGCGCAAGAAGCTGGCGGTCATCACCGCCGAAACCCGTGACCGTGTGGCGGAGTGGTTGTCGCCAGAGTTCTTCGCCGCCCGGGTCGAGGAACTCGAACACGCCGCCGGCGCACCGGTCACCCAACCGGACAAGACCCTCGAAACCCTGTCCAAGCGACTGGGTTTCAGCGAGAGCGAACGCGCCGGGATCTTGTCGCATTTCATCGCCGGCGGTCAGCTCACGGCCGCCGGTGTCGCCAATGCGGTCACCAGCTACTCCCAAACCATTCGCGACGCCGACCGCGCCAATACCCTCGACGATCTCGCCTTCCAGGCCATGAGTCTGGTCTGACATCAAATGCATTGCCCCGGAACGTAATTCCACTACAGCTAACACACTTCTTGACAGCTTTAACCGATTTCCCCCTGGGCGAGACGTCGCGACTGATTGTCGTGGATCCCGCCCTTTCTCATATCAGGAGGTTCGTTCCATGATCGACACGTTGTCCCGCAAGGACTATGAGCACGAGCGGCATTTCGGATCGGCCGGCCCCGTCTCGCACCTCGACGCACAAACCATCGCCGCCTGGCGCGCCGGTACACCGCAATGGTTGGGCAAGTACTGGCTGTTTGTCCGCGCCGACGACAGGGTTTGGTCATTGCACCCGATCAACGTCGCCACCCGCGACAAGAAGCCGTAACACTCACTCCCAATCCTCGTCTTTCACGACGGGAACCTCCTGCCTGACAGCAGGATTCGTTGATTCGACCACCCTTTCCGTTTTCAGGCGGGTACCGGCCCATTCTCGGGCCGGTACCCGCCTGTCGCATTTTCGACAGGAGTTTCAATGACCGCCACGACAATCGACACCGCTCACACCACCGACGACCCCGCACCAGCCGACTCCGGTGATACCCCCAAAGATCTCGGCAGTCCGGTTGCCGCTCAGGCAGCGTTCCTGCCGCCGACACAGCTGGTCATCGATGAGAACGTGCGCAAGACCTTCGATCTCGACGATCACCCCGAAGTCACGGCATCGATTCGTCAACGCGGGGTGGAGATTCCGATCATCGCTCACCGAGAATCCGACGGCACCATCACCGTTGTCGACGGCCAGATCCGTGCGCTGATCGCGATCGAGCTCAAGGTGGGCAAGGTACCGGTCTGGATCACGCCCGCGCCGCAGGCCGACGCGGCCGAACGGGAGATCCGCCGGACCTCGCAGCAGATCTCGGTCAACGATCACCGGATCGCGCTCACCGACGGTGACCGCGCCGCGGGGATGACCCGGATGTTCGACTTCGGTGCCTCCCTGACGCGCATCAGCGCGGAGATCGGGCAACGACGTGAACAGGTCAAGCTCGCGGTCGCGGTGGGCCGCAGCAAGACCGCCCGCGACGCCATCGATGCCCACCAACTCGATTTCGAGCAGGCCGCGGTCCTCGCGGTGTACGAGAACGTCGAGGACACCGACGCGGTCGCGCGCCTGCTCGCCGCACCCCGGTCGATGTTCGCCTATCACGTCCGCCGCATCGTCGTCGAACGCGACGAATCGCGCGACCGGTTCCGTGAATCGCTGCTCTACGCCACGCAGGGCTTCGGTGTACACAGCACCGACCCCCATGCCGACGACCGGTTCCTCGCCGCCGAATGCCTGTGCACCAGCGACGGCACCGAGATCAGCGTTGCGCAGATTCACGCCACTCCCATGCTGTGGACGGTCTACTGCCAGCCCACGGACGTCGAAGTACTCATCGACCCCGACACCGGGCACGTCGTGGACTCCGACAGCATCGACCCCACCACCAAGGGACAACCGAATGCGATTGCCGCTGAGGGGCTTCGCCACGCCGACAGTGTCGAACGCGGGTACCTGTGGGCACCGGAGTACTACCTGCGCACTGACCGGCTCGACGAGTCCGGATTTCGCCAGGCGAGCGACGTTGCCGAGCCGGCCGCGGACGATGCTCACATCGGCACCGACGCACAGCCCGATCCTGCCGGCACTGCCCATCCCGATATCGAGGCACGCCGCCGCGCAGCGGCCGAACAAGCAGCAGCGGCCCGGGCTGCAGCGGAAGCGGTGCGTGCCCAGGAGGCGGCGGCGCGTCATCGCCGAGACGAACTCAACAAGCAGGGCCAGGCCGCGCTCGAAGCACGCCGCGAGTTCCTCACCCGGTTCCTGTCCCGCAAAACGGCTCCGCCGCAGACGGTGTGGCCATTCGTTGCCCAATCACTCACCGAGAAGCCCGATCTGCTCCTGGGACCCGACGCCGACCGAATCGCTCACGGACTGCTCGGTCTCAAGGGTGGCGCGAGTGCCCTACTGACGAGCATCGAGTCGGCCAAAGCACAACGCTGCCAGACAATCATCCTCGCGCTGGTACTGGGCGCCTACGAGGTCCGGACCACCAAGCACGCCTGGCAATACACCGACGGCCTTGTCACTCACTATCTGCACTTCCTCGCCAACCACGGCCACGCCCTCACACCCATCGAGCAAGCGGCAGCCGGCGACGTCGATCCCAACACCATCGACATCGACTCCTGAACCTCCGACCCGCAATGGGCGGGCAGGCTCCCTCGTCTCCGGAGCCTGCCCGCCCCTTTTCTCCTGGAAAGGAGTTCCGTTGTCCGCGAATCGATTCCTCGACGCCGCCCTGTCCGCGGCCATGCGGGGCTGGTACGTCTTCCCACTGCAACCCCACTCGAAGGTCCCGGCGATCAAGGACTGGCCGCACCGCGCCACCACCGACGAAATCCGCATCAGAGACTTCTGGCCCCACCACTGCAGAAATAACGTCGCCATCGCCACCGGCCCCTCCGGTTTGCACGTCATCGATCTCGACACCCACCGCGGCCTCGATGGCCCCGCCGCGCTCTACCAGCTCGCCACCAGAAGCGGCGTCCGAGCAACCCTGCTGACCTATACCGTCGCCACACCGAATGGCCGCCACCTCTACTACCGAATGCCCGGTGGGCTGCTCCTGCCCAACACCGCCGCCCTCATCGCACCGGGGATCGATTCGCGCGGACACGGCGGATACGTCGTCGCCGCCGGCTCACACACCAACGACGGCGACTACCGAGCCCTCACCAACCGCCACCCCCGCGAGTTGCCCCCGTGGATCCTGCAAATGCTCACACCTCCCCCTTCACCTGCGCCAGCGGCGGAACCTGGTGCGCCACCGGCTCATCCGGACGCGTATCTGCGCGCCATCCTCAGCGCCGAGACCGGCAAGGTCACTGCCGCCGTTCCCGGCACCCGCAACACCGCCTTGTTCCGGGCGGCGTTCACACTCGGCCGTCTCGTCGCCGGAGGCGCACTCGACCAGCACCACGCGCACGAGGTCCTCGCTGCCGCCGCGGCAGTGCACATCGGACATCACCAGTTCACTGCCCGGGAGATCGAGCGAACCATCACCAGCGGCTTCACCATCGGCGCGCGCCGACCCCGGAGCCTCCCCGCGGCGACAACCAACGCTTGAGCCACCAGCGAACCCGCGCGAAGCCCATCCGCTACCGCATTAGACGAGGAATCAACATGGGAAAAGGAACCAGCAAGAGCACCGTGCAACATTTTGACCGATTACCCGACGGCACCGCCGGTTGCTACCAGATGGGATGCACCAATCCGGCGACTCGGTGGATCGATATGGAGCGCTGGGGAATCCGGCGCTGGCTCTCCACCGCCTACTGCGACAGCCACGGCGACTGGGAGCTCCGAGACGGCGATCACCCGCGCCGGGTCAGGCCCATCATCTAGGTCCAGCTTCAGTCCCTCTCCCCATGACTTCTCGCTGAGGCAATAGAGAGGGGAGACGGGCGAGCTGATCATCGGGTGTTTCCCGGAGTCCCGGCGATCTGCCCCCAGGGGATCAGGGGCGGGCCGGGTACCCGCCGATGAACCTGCGGTGCGGAATAGGGACGAGCCGGCGCTGCGCTCCGGTCGCCGCAAAAAGCGCGGCGATCCGCATTCCGCACCGCAGAACCCCCGCCGGCCCCTCCGGGGCCCGGCCCACCCCTGATGGCGAAGCCACAGATCGCCAGCCCTCCGAGACACCACCCGATCACGGATTTCACCGTGATCGAGGTTTCGGAGGGCGCAGCGGTCTGGCTTTCCCTCATCCCTTCGCAATTCAGGAGTGCATTGTCATGTCTGGAGAAATCATCGTCACCGTGGTCGGCAACCTCACCGCAGACCCCGACCACCGCACATTGCCCAGCGGCCAGGTCGTCGCGAACCTCACCGTCGCCCAGAACTCCCGCGTCTACGACCGCGCCTCAGGCGAATGGCGCGACGGCGCAGCCGCGTTCATGCGCTGCGTCGTGTGGAACGAGATGGCCGACCACGTCGCCGCCAGCCTGACCAAGGGCACGCGAGTCATCGCGACCGGGCGGCTGCGCCAGCGCAGCTACGAGGACCGCAACGGCGCCACCCAATGGATCACCGAAGTCATGATCGACGACATCGCAGCCTCATTGCGCTTCACCGCCGTCGAAGTCCAGACCACGGAGGAGGCCGAGCAGCAGGAGCAACCCGCTCGCCGCGGCAAGCGCCCCCTCGTGGCCGCGGGAGCCGGGGACCAGCCCGACTTCTGATCATTCATCAGCGGTGCACCCTGCGGGGTGCACCGCCGCTGTTCCCCATCGAGTCCGCCTCGCCGTTTGTCGGTGGGGCGGACTCGGTTTCCTCTCGCATCCGTTCGGAGGTGGCCCCGATGCCCGCCCATGAAACCCACCACCCGTGCCCGCCAACAGATTCGCTGCCCACTCCAGCCGGTCACCGCGGCCGAGACCTCGACGCATTGCTCCTGCTCGTTGTTGCACTGACTGCATGTCTGCAGGCTGTCCAATTTGAGAACCAGGCGCTCGTGTTGCGCGTGCAAGAGCTCACTCTGGCCCGTGACGATCTGCTCGATGCCGCCGACATCCATTCCCTGTGCGCGCACGAGGAGCGGCTGATCGGACTCGTCCAGTTCTACGACCGGCTCCCTCGCGTCGAACGGTGTTGATCGAGCCCAATTCCCCGATCCGGCTATCTACCAGCAGGTATCGGCGTGCGATGAGTACACCGATACCTGCCACACCCACTCCGCGGAAGCAGTGGCCTCATGGGCCTGATCTGGCTGGCGGCGGTCGCTGTCCTGGCGGCGATGGTGCTGTGGTGGGTGTTCCCCATCCTCGCCCGGGTCGTCGGATTCTTTCTCATCGTCGACTCACCGCTCGCGATCGTTATCACCCCGGCGCGCGCTATCCCGGGCGAACTGTCCTGGCTGGTGCTCGGTTTTTTGCTCGTCTGGCTTGCCGGGCACTGGGTGTCGGTGGTCAAGCACGGCGTCTGGGATTCCCGTGTCGCCCTGTGCATCTTCGCGCTGCCGGGCCTGCGCCGTGTCATCCCGCGCTCCGCTCTCGTCCACGTCGAGCGCGACTCCTACCGGTGAACCCGCGCCCGTGCGCTGCCCACAGCGCAGTAGCTGGCGGACCCGTGACGCGCTCAGACCGGTGATTTCGCACAGTTGGGCTTCGCTCATCCCGCGCGTATGTAGCCGCCCCAGGGCGGCTCCCGCGCTCGCTTCGGCTTCGGCTTCGCTCTGCCGATAGCGCGCATTCACTGCGGCGATCGCCACTTCCCGCCGCTGCTCTGTCCGTTCCCATCGGCCGTGCTGCTTGCGGAACTCCGCCAGATCAGCTTCGTTCGCTCGCACCAACTGCACCTGCTCAGCCAGCAGCCGCGTCGTCACCGTCCGCGCCCACTGACGCGCTGTCGTCTTGTCTCCCATCGCGCCTCCTCTCCGACCCCCTCCCGGGCGCACGCTCGCATTCGGAGGGCGACGCACTCAGGAGTTGAATACTTCCATTTCATTTATTCCCATATCCACCTCCCACTTTCCCCTTCATGAACCCTTTCCTCAACCTTCCGAGTTCCGTTCTCCCACTTCCCATATGGGTTCTATTCTTCATTCCGTCACACCTCTTGCATTTCCAATGCTACTCACGGGTAATGTCTTTTTTAAGTTTACATTCCGCGCTATTTTCGATGAGGTGATGACCCTTCACCGCTTACACGCCGGAGACGGCTACGAGTACCTGACCAGGCAAGTGGCCAGCGGAGATCGCCTGCGAGATCGCACCCGCGACCTCACCGACTATTACACCGAGCACGGCACTCCGCCCGGAATATGGATGGGCCGGGGCGCGGCCGAACTCGGCCTGTCGGGAATGGTGACCGAGGCGCAGATGAAAGCGCTCTTCGGCGAGGGTTTGAATCCTGACGCCGACACCATCATTGCCACTGCAATAGCGGATGGAAAGACCGTGAAGCAAGCCATCGAGGCCGCGCAGATCGGCCGAATGTTCTACGAATTCTCCACCGAACCCTCACCGATTCGCGACATTCTCGACCGCAAGTTGGCCGAGTTCACTTTCGTGCAGCGGCGGCGCCCGGACTGGGACGAGCGCACGATCCTGCGCACCGATGCCGCCCGCGAACACCTCACCAGCGTGCTCGGCCGCGCTCCCAGACGCGCCGAGATCGACCACGCACTCGCCGCCGAGAAAGCCGAGACCCGCAAGGCGGTGGCCGGGTTCGACAACGTGTTCACCCCACAGAAGTCCATCAGCATCCTGTGGGGCCTGGGTTCGGATACGGTGCGCCGCGAGATCTGGCAGTGCCATCTCGAGGCCGTGCGGGAGGTCCTGGAATTCGCCGAATCCCGGTATGCGGTGACCCGCCGCGGCGCGAACGGGGTCAGGCAGATCGATGCGACCGGGCTGATCATCGCAGCGTTCACCCACTTCGACAATCGCGCCGGGGACATGAATCCACACACGCATGCGGTGATTTCGGGAAAGGTTCTCGGCTCCGATGGCAAGTGGTCGGCGTTGGATGCGCGTGCGTTGTACGCGGCGACGGTGTCGCTCTCGTGCCGCTACAACGCGACGATCGTGGGGAAGTTGAAGCGGCGCATGGGGTTACGGTTCGAGGAACGCACCCGCGGCCGAGGCAAACAACCCGTCCTGGAAGTGGTCGGTGTCGGCGAGGACATGGTCGCCGAATTCTCCCGTCGCGAGGACATCCTCGCGCGCTTCGAGGACCTCGTCGCCGACTACCGCAGCAGCCACGGTTGCACCCCGAGCAAGGTCACCCAGTACAAACTCGCCCAGCAGGCCACTCTGCAAACCCGTGCGGGCAAACCATTACCCAAGGCGCTGCGGCAGATGATCGGCGAATGGGATGCCCGGTTCCGCTGTGTGTTCGGCCGCGGCCGCAGTGGGCAACAGTTCGTCGATGACCTGCTGTGGGCCCACAACCATCCCGACGCACCCCGACCGTTCGATCCCGACGACGCCATTGTCGAGATCGGTGTCGGCCTCGGCGGTGTCGCCGAACTGCTCACCGCCACACCGCTACAGCTGCAGCAAGCAATCACTAACCAACTCGGCCGATTCCAATTCAGCACACCCCAGGCCACCGCAGGCGCCGCCCGAACATTGTCGGTGCGGTTTGCATCCGACCCGGAGGAGTCGCTGCTCGACCGCATCGACGCCATATGTCTCGTACGGCGCCGCACAATTTACGACCCGGAGGGGATCGCGGTGGAGGTCACCGACACGGTGGGACGGCGCCGCGCCACCTGGACCGAAGCCAATATCCGTTCCGCCGTCGAAGACCGGGTCGGACTGTGTGATTTCGTCAGCGATACCGCGCACCGCGCGGCCGTGGAAGCGATCACCGTCGCCGTGCGTGATCACCATTCGATTCTCCTGACCATCGACCCGGATCCGGTTCCCGCCGCCATGGCCCGCGCCTCGGGGGAAAGCATCTTCACCGCCACCGGCACCGCCCGCTGGACCAGCCGGGCTATCCTGGATGCGGAAACCCGACTCCTGGATGCCGCCCGCACCCCGAGCGCCGTCACCGTTCCCGCCCGAAAAGTCGACGCGGCCATCGCACTAATCCAACGCGGTGGTGGACGTGTTCTCAATCCCGGGCAGCGTGTCATCGCGCGTTATCTGTGCACGGCCGCAACGAAATTCGCTGTCGCGATCGGACCCGCCGGCAGTGGCAAAACCACCGCCATGGCGGCCGTCGCTGCCACCTGGCGCGAGAGCGGGCGTGATGTTATCGCCCTGGCACCCTCGGCGTCGGCGGCCCGTCAGCTCTCGGCCAGTCTCGGTGTTCCGGCCCGGACCATCCATAAACTCTTCGCCCAAGCCGACCACGGTGTCCCAACCGGGATCACGCCCGGGGCGATGCTGCTCGTCGACGAGGCCGCTATGGCCGCCACCTTCGACCTCGATGACCTGCTCGCCCTCGCCGATACCCACGGCGCGATCATCCGGGGCGTCGGCGATCCCGAACAACTCTCTGCCGTCGAATCCGGCGGCATCATTCGCACGATCGCCCGTGACAACCATTCACCCGAACTCTCAGAACTGGTGCGCTTCGCCGACCCGGAAGAGGCCGAAGCAACCCTGGCCGTGCGGGCGGGAAACGCAAATAAGGCGTGGGAGTTCTACGACAGTCATGGCCGCGTCACCCACGGCCTCAGCGACCAACTTCGCACAGAGATCCTGTCGCGGCACCTCGCCGATGCCGACGCCGGGATCTCCTCGGTCATGATCGCCGCGACCCTTCTCGACGTCGCAGCACTCAACGCCGCCGCCCAAACAAGCCACCTCGCCGCCGGTCGCGTCCGCGCCGACAGCGGAGCAATCCTGTTGTCCGACCGCCACACCGGGTACCTCGGCGACACCGTCGTCACCCGTCTCAACAAGCCGTTCCTGAAAGTTCTCGGTGGGCGTCGCCATAACACCCAGGTCGATAACGGCGACCTCTGGTCCATCCATGCCATCCACACCGACGGGTCGATCACCGTCACCGGAATCGACCACCGCGGGCATGTCACCCTGCCAGCGGACTATGTGACCCAACAGGTCGAACTCGGTTATGCCTCGACCATCCACCGTTCCCAGGGCATCACCGTCCGCCACGCTTACACCCTGCTCAACGACACCCTCGGTCGCGCACTTGCCTACGTGGGCCTGACCCGCGGCACCGACCTCAATCAACTCTTCCTCGCCACCGACGCCCTCATCGACATCTCCGGCGACCAACAACCCGACGACCCGGGGGAGCCCTTCCGTTGCTTCGCCCGTGTCCTGGCACGCGAGGACGACAACCGCTCCGCGACCGACATCATGCGCGAAGAACAAACCGCCGCCGACCACCGCATTCGCGTCAACTACCAGCACGCCTACCAACTCCTGGCCGATGCACGCGCCGAGCATCTACTCAACCGAGCACTCCCCGCTGTGTTCCTCCACGAGGCCAAAAACTCGCCAAACTACCAGGATCTGCTCGACACCATCGCACTCGCCGACGCACATCGACTCGACACCGGCGCACTCGTCACCGCCATCGCTACCAACAACCTCGAAGACCTCGGCGAATCACTGGTCACCGCCCGCGACACCGCCGCCCTACTACGCTCACGCGCCGACCGCTGGATCCAACAACGACTCTCACCCATCCCCAACCCGATCACCATTGCCCCTGTCGAAACCCTCACCACGACAGACTTTTCCGCCATCACGAACCTCATCGCACGACTCAACGCTCTGCCGATCCTGACCACACCTGCCGCACAACGCTTCCGCGCCTTGCGCGATGCCCCCTACCCAAGCCCGTTCCTGCCGGTGCCCACACCATGGCGCGGCATCGACACCACACTGCGCGACTACGCACACGAACTTCGGCGAAGGCTTCTGGGCCCGAACGCCGACACCACTCTCCCCGACACCGAAAATCGCCAGAATGTACCGCCTGCCTCGCCCGACAATCTCCCGAACTCTGACGAAATCGGGCGCCCGGATCTTCCCAGTGCCGTTGCCTGGCACACCGAAAACCTCACTGCGACCAATAATTACGATCCAATCGCGTTTATCGCACGGCTCAACTCCGTTGAAACTCTCACCACCGAACCAGGAACCCTGCCGGAAGCCGATACCGATCGCCGGCCTCCACCAGTCAGCGCGGAACGACTGGCGCGCATGCATTCGGACTACCACGACTACGTCAAACAACTCGCTGACACCCACACCGATCGCGCTCTCTACCTCGCGATGCCTGCGGTCCTGCACCGGCTAGCGGTGAACTCCCGACACTGGAATGCCCTGCTGGACACCATCGCCCTCGCCGACGCCCACCAGCTCGACACCAACACACTGATCGCAGCCATCACCACCGACAACTACAACGACCTGGGCGCCTCCCTGCTCCTCGCCAGCGACCCCGCACGCGAGCTACGCGACCGCGCCGACATATGGATCCACCACCATCTACCCAACACCGAACCCACCGACGCAGCCGCATTCCGTGCCCTCACCGACAGCCCCTACCCCGGTCAGTTCCGGCCGATCCCCTACTACCCGGGCCGCGACGAACAACTCGCCGACTGCGCCAGCGAACTCCGCACACGAATCGACACCGCACAATCGCAACCACGCACCCCAGCCACAACATCCGCAACCACACCCCCGGCCCCGACCCCGACCACGCCGCCGACCGCACCCGCACCACGTTCACCGGCCCCCCGAAAGACCGCCGCAGACGCGCGCCGTCGCATCAAACCCGCCTCACCCGGTAGACCCCGCCGCGGCATGTGATGCCACCGATCCCATTGAAGTTTGCAGAGAAATTGCCACAATGGGATTGAGGTGAGGTTCCTGCGAGGAGGCACCATGGGTGAACCCGCTGGGGATGAGGTCTGGCGCCAAATACACGATGACCTGCTTGAGCAACACCGGCGCCGCGCCGCCGCTGATCCTGAGCAGCACCCGCTGATACAGCCGGCAATCGGAGCCACCGAGCAACAGCTTCGCGACGCCGAGAACCGGCTCGGTTTCCGATTGGACCCGCAGTATCGCGAATTCCTGTCGATCGCCAACGGCTGGGACCGATACGACTTCTACAATGACCTTCTCGGAACCGGTGACCTGGGCATCGGGCCACGCTGGGACGAAGCAGTCGAATCACTGCACTGGTTTGTCGATGACATCGGACCCGAAACCGCACGAAATCTCGCAATACCCGACGACTACGCCAGCAGCTACCTGCCGATCGCCGACCGCCTGTGCATGCTCCTGCGGGACACTTCCCAAGGCCCGGCCGGATCCATCTTCTCCCTCTTCATTGACTTTGGCGGCATCTGGCCGGACTTGTACTCCTATCTGGTGGCAGAGCTAGGCCAGATCGTCTATTTCACCGATCAGGCGGTGTTCGGGCCCCATTCGGAGACTTGGGGACGCGACATCCGCATCGATCCGCCCAGCTTCAGTGACATCATCACCAGGATCATCGACCTGAGCGACGCCGCGTACCCCGGCCAGCCCGTGCAGCCGAATCCCGGCGCAGCCCGCGCCTCCCTCGACGCACTCGATGCCGACCTCGCTGGCGCCTTGCATCCCGAACATCGGGAACTTCTGTCGATCACCGACGGACTCTGCACCCCGGAACCGATGCTCGGCCATGTCCTGTCCGTCGACGACATCCGCGAGGGCACCCACTGGCACAACGCCCTCACTCGCGCCCAAACCATCGAAGACGACTACTTCGGTTACCTCGCCGAACAAGCAGCCCGCGAAGGTGACCGACCCCCACCTCCGAAACCTCCTGTCCGCGAACGCATACTCCAGTTACCCATTGTCCCTTTCTCCGTATATGACGGGCGCGTCTATGGAATCGACACCCGCACCGGCAAGGTCCGCGCACTGCTCGACGATGCCTTCATCCCCGGAGCTTTCCCCGCCTACGCCATCTCGTTCGGAAATGTCCGCGAACACCTGCTCACCGTCTGCGATCACCTCCGGGGCCTGGGCATCACAAATCGTGCATCAAACACCGAACGAGATGCATGATCTTGGAGCAATCCCACGAGTCACGACCAACACGCTCACCGGCGCGTCTCCGGCAACAGGACGCTGTCGAGCTTGCGGAGGAATCGCAGCAGGTGTGGGTCGGTGGCTGGCAGGCCGTACGGGTCCAGGTCCCACCACCGGCCACCGTCGCGCGGAACACGCCGTCGGCGCTATGACGGGAGGACGCCTCATCGTTTGGGCGGGCCCCTGAAACCTGGGTTCCACTCGGCACACCGACCGCGCCGAACCTCGACAATGCTGTTCACTGCCGCGCCAGGTCGGCACGGTTCGCGGCGGGGCTGGAGCCGAGTCTCTTGGAGGCGCGCAGTGATGTCTGTGCGTCGTCGAGTTCCGTCTGTGTCGCCTCTTCCAGCTGCTGCAGGTTGCACAGCACACGCTGCCACAGAGGTTCGCTCATTCTTCGGGCGATCCATCGCTGGTCGCGCTGCTGTCGGCCCTGTGCGATTGCGGACCTGATCACGGTTCCTGTGCCGAGGAAGAACACAAACAGCATGATGGTCGAAGCGGCTCGCCCCTGCCCGTAGACCACGGTGACAAGAACAAAAAAGCCCACTTCTAAACTCCGTACGCCGACGGTTGTCCAGCGTCGGCCATTCGCTGGCCAGCTCGTACGGTTCGCTGACCACCTCTGTGCGGTATTCGCGCCCATTGCGCACGCCGTAATGCCCGCGGTGAGCGACAACATGACTACGAGCCCGATCATCTTCGGCCAGGTCATGAGGTGCTCCCGGGTAAGCGCGTCGGCGCCTTCGCCGATGACTGCAGTGGCAAGGGCTACCGGCAATCCGAGGACGGTTCCACCTGTCAGGCCGCGCACGATCAGCGTGCTAGTCGAGGGCTTGGCTACTTTGCCCGAGTCTTTGTCAATGAGTGTGGGAACTGCGATTTCGGTACGGCGGGTATCAATCGTCTTCAATCGGGCACGATAGTTTCGGATGGCGGCTGCGTCGGTGATGGGGTTGCGTTCCTGGCGGATTGCGGTGACGAGAAGGACTGCCAGGAACGTGATCATTGCTGCGGCGATATTCGGGCCGACGCTGTCGTGGGTCAGTGGACCTGCCCAGCACAACACGGCGGCCACCACGGCGGCCGTGGCGGCCGCGTTGGCCGCCAGCTCCAGATGGAGTCGCCATGTGTGAGATATGACCTGGTCACGAGTGGTCAGCAGGTTCGACTTGCCGGCGGCTAACGCCACGGTGAGGCTTCCGCACAAGGCGAGCATCACGGCGTTGAACGTAACGGTCTGACTACCCGAGAACCGGCCGCCGAGGGCCGTCCACGCCAAGGGAACCCACACCCAGAATTGCGTTGGCAGCGTGACTTGTCGGACTGTGCTCGGAACCGCGAAAAGCCAAGCGGCCAGCAGCGCAGTGAGCACCAGCGACGCCGCGGTTCCAGCGATAGCCTGCAGTTGCGCCCGACCTTGCGCCTGCATCCGAGCGATAATCTGATTGGCCACCTTCTCATCGATGTCCTCCGGGTCAGGCGACGGTGCCGGTACCTGGCTGAAGGCAGGTATTGCTGTCGCAGTCACCCGCGTACGCCGTGCGATCGAAACCGCAACCCCGGCCACCGCGACCGCGCCCGCCCACCGCATCGCAGAACTCATCAATCCCACCCCTGAATTCCGATTTCCGTCCGATCTTCTGGACCTGAAGATCCACGCCGTGCGAGAGCATGCATGTGATTTACGCGACCCGCAACCGGTTTGGCGAACGGCGCAGTCGCCGCCAGTCCACCAGCTATCGCCGCCGAGTCACGGTTCGATCGGCGGCGCTGAATCCCTGCTCCAGAATCCTGAGTGCCTCGAGCGCGTCGTGGGGATCAACCGGGACCGACGTGCCGTCGCAGAGGGCGTCGGCCATCGCGCGATAGAACGCAGGGTAGTCGCCGGGCTCGGTGGGAATCCGACAGGTATCGCCGTCTGTCCCTAACTGGCCCCAACAGTCGGGTTCGACTGTGCCCCAGGAATGTTCACTATTTGGGCGTCGGCCGGCGCGCAGAGCCGCTTCCTGTGGGTCGAAACCGTGTAGGACGAAGGAGGCTTCGGATCCCAAAACACGGAAGCGGGGGCCTATCTGTGCTGATACTGCGCTCATCCACAAATGAGACCGGACGCCTGAAGCGTGGGTGAGGGCAAGGAACGCGTCGTCATCGGCCTGCACTCCGGCACGTCGGCGGTCGAGTTCGCAGTAGACATCAGTGACCGCGCCGAACAGGGTCAGCACCTGGTCGACGAGGTGGCTGCCGAGGTCGTAGAGATAGCCGGCGCCGTCGGCGGCTGAACCGAGCTCACGCCAGCCGCCTTTGCCCACTGGTCGCCACCGCTCGATCCGCGACTCGAATCGCCGTACCTTCCCCAAGCGGCCGTTCGCCATCAAGGTTTGGACGGTGCGGAAGTCGCCGTCCCACCGTCGGTTCTGGAACACCGACAACGCCACCCCACGCCGATCGGCCGCAGCGATGACCTGCTCGGCCTCGGCCGAGGTGACGGTGAACGGTTTGTCCACCACTACCGATATCCCGGCCTCGATCGCCGCCAGCGCGATCGAGGCATGGGTTCGATTGGGTGTCGCGATCACGACCAGATCGATTCCGGAGAGATCAGCGAACAACTGCCCGGCTGAGGCGAGGACCCGTACCCCCGGATGTTCCCGGCGCGCCTGTTCGGCGCGTTCGGCCGACGAGGTGACTACCACGTCCAAGCGCATGCGTGGTTCGGCGGCGATCAGTGGTGCATGGAACACTGACCCGGCCAGCCCGTATCCCACCACTGCCACTCGAAGTTCCGCCATATCACTCCCCTTACACCGATGATCCGGCTTTTCCGCAGCCACAACCCGACCATGCCGGACACTGTGATTCACGTATGCAACGTGTACTGAATTTCGCGAGCCAGGTTGTCGTTTCCGGCGGCAATGAACTTCTGACGCGTGTTCATGGCTTTGTTGATGTCGGACATCGAGTTCAAACGGTAGTCCAGTGGGATATCTCTGCCGTCGAGGTCAGTCACGATACCGCCTGCGGCGTGCAGGATGTAGTGCCCTGGCGAAAGGTCCCAGATTGCAAAACCTTTGGCGAATTCGATCATGGCATCGGAGAATCCGGCCGCGACGTGACATAAGCCGATCGAGCCGAAATCAACACCGATACGCCCGTTCGATTTTCCGTTCCCGGCCGGAGCGCTCAACGCTTTCAGAAATTCTTGCTGCCCGGCCAATGGCTGGAATCGTTGGGCAGGTCGCATGAGGTAGTTGGTGACCAATGCGTCCGACAGTGAGGCTTGCGATGGCCGGTCGAGAGCGTATCGGGCACCGTCTGCGGTGATCATGAGTGCTCGGTCGTTTCCGGCGTCGTCCATGGCCGCGAGGTAGATCTGGATGTGGTGAAAGATGTCGCCGACCACCGCAGCGACGGGCCGCGCCAGAGCACGTGAGTAGATCAGGACGTGGGTGTATCCGTACAGGCCGCGTACGGCCAGCTCGCTGGTGTCGAGCGGGTCGACCAGCACACACAGGTCGGGGTCCGGGTCGGGGCCGATAACCTCGGGATCGGCTTCCTCAGAGGCGTAGACGAACGAGGGGATCTTTTGTGCCAGTAGCTCTTTGTAGCGGTGGTGCATCCACAGGTCGTAGTCGGACAGGAAGTTGTCGCTGTGGCGCAGGTTCTCGTTCTCTGCCCGGTGACCGGTCAGGGCGGCGTCGATCAGGCGGGGGCGGATTTCGGTGATCATCTGGCGCACCAAGTCGGCGATGTGGTGTGCCAGTTCGGTGTTCGTTGCCCCAGTGGTCATTGCGGGTCACCTTTCGACTGTGTCATCGCAGCTCCATAGGGGGTTCGATTCCCGGCGGGTTCATGGTGGCGGCGATGAAGATGGCCTCGAAACCGGCGGCGCGCATGATTTTCGCGCCGGTCAGGTCGTCGAAGCTTTCCACCGTAAGGCCGCGGCTCTTGGTCATTGCACCGAATACCGCGAAGTACAGTTCGGCGTTCGGGTACCTCACACGCAGCTGACGAGCGAGGTAGCCGACGACGTCGGCGTGTTTGACCTCGAAATCACAGATAACGATCGTAGGGGTGTCTGGAGCATCGGGGAAGAATGATGCCTCATCGAGGTCGATGCCGTCGCGGATCTTGTTGCAGCGCAGGTAGCCGATCTTGCAGCGCGAGAACCGAGATGACGCCATGAAGGTTGCCATGACGAGGCCGGCCTCGTTCACACCGAAGCACACATCGACATCAAGCCGTCGTCCCACATTCTTGATCTGGACCGAAAGTTGCTCCAGCCCGTACCCGAACGTCTCCCAGGTCAGATCCAACAGCTGGCCTGGACGTGGGTTGGGCAGGGCGAAGACACAGATATCGGGATTGCCATGTTCGACGGTCGGCACTGACAGTACGAACTCCTCGCCTACCTGACCGGTCGATCTGCCCGACGGGGTTGCGAGTAGTCCATGAGACGTTACGGTTGTTCTTGGCGGCCGGTGCGCAGGCTCGGGTTGGGGGCCGAGGGTGAACTGTTTGAGGGACAGTTGGTCCTCGATCGGTAGGTGTTCGTAGGCTTCGGCGATCAGCTCGGTGGGCGAAATATTCTCCTCAGCCACACCGAAGGGGCCCCGGCCGTACGCGGCGCACAGGATCAAGATGCTCGATAACGAGGGTGGTGAGCCGCGTCCGCGCCCGCGTGCCCAGGTTTCCCAGGCATTGATGGAGGTGCCGCCGAGGCTGGTCTGGTTGCCGGTGCTCGCGTTGTACCTCTCAGCGGCGTGGTCCTGCGACAGGCCGGCGGCGTATCGGTATGCCTGCAGACTCGGCACATCCTGATACAGGGCCATCAACTCTGTCGCTGCGCGCGTGACCGATCCCAGGGTGGTCCAGAGCTTCTTGCCGACGGCGGCCATCTCCCGGCCACGTGCCTGCGGAGTCGGGGGCTGGATCATCTGCGCGCTCGGATTCGACTGCCCCGATGAAGCTTCCACGGCACCCAGTCCTCCACACCCGGAACCTGCACAGCCCTCAGATTACCCATCGCGATGGGCAAGACCGGCGCTTACGCGAAAACCGCAGGTCAGAGTAGCCCAAGAATCGGACGGCTCTCGCACTGTCAGGCAGGTGTCAAGGGCCGGTACGAATGCGACGGTTGGTGAACACCGAACAACTCACCCGAAAACCAGTGCAGGAGATGACATCCCATCTGGAGGTGGCATGTGAACGACAACGGACGACGCCTGATTCCTCGCCGAGCACGCTCGCGGGACAGTCACGTCGAGGTGGAAGCCATCTTGCGCGATGCCAGCCGCGCGGACCCCGGCACGTTGGCCGACATCATCAGCGAGCTACGAACGCAACCCGGGAATGCGGGAACTCAAGCCGAAATCGACGGCGTGATAGCCCGATTCCGTGCGGCGCACCCCGAACGGCGCGCAGGAAACGAACCCACCGCCGTCACAGGATCTGGAGAAGGCAGCGGGGACGAGCCGCCACAACACCGTTGAACGAAATCACCAAGAGATTCTCGATTCTTTCGCCAATTCTCTTGCCCTGCTACGCAACTCGCGACAAGACAATGGACGGCGCATTAGGCGCTCGATCGGTCGCACTCGAAGGAGACAACACCGATCGACTCCGGCCACTGGACAGCGTCCGCAACGGACTCACGCCGAATGGATTAGTAAATTGATAGTTCAATGGGCAAATCAACACGATTTTCACACGCTATTGAAGCGATCTGATGTCGAAGACAAGCCGGTCCTTCTGGATTTACACTCACCGGAATGCTCCGGCTGTCTGAGTCATGATCGAAATATCTACTCCGATCCCGACGTTGCCCGCGACATTGCCGAGCACACTTTCCCTGTTCGGGTTGTCACTACCGCTCCGGACCAGGCGGCCACGGACATCATCAATAGCCACATCTACATCTGGTCGCCGACCATCCAATTGCTCGCACCCGACCAGACGCGATACCACGAATGGAACGGGGCACCGCGTCGCACGCGGTTGTCCGTCGGCTACCAGACCGTCTTCCACGACACGCCTGGTCACCTGACGCCGGAGAGCTTCAAAGCTCAGTTGCTCGTCGGACGGGGCAAAGCGGCGCTGCGGAAGAAGAAGCACGGCGAGGCGATCCGGCTCTTCGACGAGGCGATCACGCGTCACTGTGATGATCGCGTCACGGTGGAGGAAGCCACACGGTGGCGCAAAGTCGCCCGCAGCGGCGGCGTGATCGAATCAACGTGGGACCGTCATCGTCAGGTGACGACATCTCCCCTCGCGATCGCGGTCGAGCGCTTCGCCCAGACTGTCGCCGCAGTGCCTGACGAGCTTCTGATGAAGGACTGGGTCGGCAAGCCTGGGGCCGGCGACTGGCAGTGGTACTCGGACTGTCTGCGTGAAGTTGTCCTTCAGGGCTATCAAGAACTGTGCGATTTCGCGGTCACCGCCGAGCGTGAACGGGCAAAGCATGGACCACAATTCACCGACACGTACCGGCTGCTGGGCCAGCACCGGTTCGCGTACCGCGAATTCCAGTCGCTGTTCGTCGGCGTCCCGGACGCGTTGCTGGACCGAACACCGCTGCGTTCCGAGCGCTCCATCCGTGAAAACCTGGCCCATGTGATCATGGCGGAATGGTGGGCCTACCGGCCGCAGATCTTGCACGCCCTGGATCGAGGCCGCAAAGCGCTACCGCCACAAGCCGTTCCGGCTTCCGACACTGTTGCTCAGCACGGTGAACCGCCGGGCAACCACGAAAGTCTGCACGAGCTGCTGGCGCTGTATGAGCGCGTGCATCTGCGCAACACACAGGACTACTCCGGCATCACCCACGATGAACTCGGAATCCGTTCCGCATGGTGGGAACTGGGCCCCGTCGAGCTGCGCTTCCGGCTCCGGCGCTACATCTGGCACCCCCGCGACCATGCCGTGTCGATCGACAAGATTCTCGACGCTTCCGGACACCGGCATACCGCCAACCACCGCTTCGCCTCACGACTGTTCAGCGGATTGGGAACGGCCGAAGCCGCACTGATCGGCGCTGACGGATTCTTCACCGACCAGATCGACTCTCTCGCAACCACCATCAATCAACGCGCCGACGAAGCTGCCCGGCTGCTCAACCAGGTCACCGACAGCTGATACCCGTCGCAGCCAAGCGCCACTAGCGACGGACACGTGCCTACCCCAGAGATAGCACTGCGAGGACGAATGTCTCCCGATCTGCTCCAGCCATACTCCTACAGACGGCGAACCACGCAGGAGCCCGACCACCGGCGGTTTCCCGGCTGGCGTAAAACGACTGCGCAGGAGTGGAATTCGCCGCAGTGGCAACGAGCCCACTGCCTCAAGAACCTCGGTCAACTCCGCGACGTCACCGCAGACCTTGTCAACGACTCCTTCTTCGACGATCTAGCACGTGATCAACGCGAGCGCGCGACCATGTCGATGTTGATCACCCCTCACATGGTCAACACGATCGCCGCCGAGACCCCGGTCAGTGGACCCGGGAGCCTCACCGACGCCTTCCTCCGAGATCCGGTCCGGCGCTACATGCTGCCGCTATTCTCCGACCGACGTACCGATTTTCCGTCCCACCCTCGCGCTCAACGGGACTCGCTGCACGAGCGCGATATGTGGGCGGTCGAGGGCTTGACCCACCGGTATCCGACCAAAGTGCTGGCCGAGGTGGTGTCCACCTGTCCGCAATACTGCGGACACTGCACCCGGATGGATCTGGTCGGCACCTCCACCGCGCAGATCAGCAAGACCGGCTTCACCCTCAAACCACAAGCGCGACTGGACGCGATGCTCACCTATCTGCGAACGACGCCGACCGTGCGGGACGTGGTGGTCTCCGGCGGAGACCTCGCGAACATGCCGTGGCCGCGGGTCGAAGCATTCGTGAACAGCCTGCTGGGAATCGATTCCATCCGCGACATTCGGTTGGCGAGCAAGGCGCTGATCGGCCTGCCCCAGCACTGGGCCGACGAGCACGTTGTCTCCGGTCTCGCACGATTGGCTCTCACCGCACACATTCGCGGAGTCCAGCTGTCAATGCACACTCACGCCAACGCGGCCCAGCAGATCACCCCGAGCGTCTGTGCTGCGGCACGTCGCCTCTTGGAAGCAGGGTTACGCGACATTCGCAATCAGGCAGTGCTGCTGCGATCGGTCAACGACAGCGCGCAGGCCCTGCTCGACTTGTCCTTCGCGTTGCTCGACCAGGCCGCAGTGATGCCGTACTACATCTACATGTGCGACATGATCCCGTTCAGCGAGCACTGGCGAACCTCGGTAGCCCAAGCGCAGGCCCTGCAACTGGACATCATGGGCTATCTCCCAGGCTTCGCAACCCCGCGGATCGTGTGTGACGTACCCTTCGTCGGCAAACGATGGGTGCACCAGCCGTGCTACTACGACCGGATACGTGGAATTTCGTACTGGTCCAAGAACTATCGCACCATGGCAGAAGCCGATGACTCCGAGGCGTTGACCCGCCTGCACGAGTTCTACGACCCACTCGACACCCTTCCACCGGAAGGCCGCCAATGGTGGGCGGGCGACCATGACAACGGTCCAGTTTCCGCACCCGAGAACACGATTCGGCATTCACCGATGGCAGCGACGGACCGGTGATAGCACCGGTAACATCCTCGGCCATGACGCTGCGCCTGTTCGACACCGTGACGCGGACCCTGCGCGATTTCACCCCGATCACCCCTGGCCGTGCGTCGGTGTACCTCTGCGGCGCCACCGTGCAGGGCGAACCGCATATCGGGCATGTGCGCTGCGGAGTCGCCTTCGACGTGCTGCGACGATGGTTGCAGGCCAACGACTACGAGGTTGCCTTCGTCCGCAACGTCACCGACGTCAACGACAAGATTTTGGACAAAGCCGCCGACGCCGGACGCCCCTGGTGGGAATGGGCCACCACCTATGAACGCGCGTTCGACCGCGCCTATGACGCACTCGGTGTAGTGCCACCGTCCGTGCAGCCCCGTGCGACCGAGCACATCACCCAGATGATCGAGCTGATGGCGCGACTCATCGACGCCGGCCACGCCTACTCCGCCTGCGGCAACGTGTATTTCGACGTTCGCAGCTACGCCGACTACGGTGCGCTGTCCGGGCACAAGCTCGACGACGTACAGCAAGGCGAGAGCGCCGGATTGGGCAAACACGATCCGCGCGACTTCACGCTATGGAAGGCCGCGAAACCCGGTGAGCCGACATGGCCGTCGCCCTGGGGCCCCGGACGGCCCGGCTGGCATGTGGAATGCTCCGCGATGGCCACCACCTACCTCGGTGCCGAATTCGACATCCACTGCGGTGGAATCGATCTGATATTCCCCCACCACGAAAACGAGATCGCCCAATCCCGAGCAGCCGGAGACGGTTTCGCCCGCTACTGGCTCCACAACGGGTGGGTCAGCCTGGGCGGAGAAAAGATGTCGAAATCACTGGGCAACGTCCTCTCGGTACCCAACATGCTCACCCGAGTGCGCGCAGTGGAACTTCGTTACTACCTCGGCAGCGCGCATTACCGCTCCATGCTGGAGTACTCCGAGCAAGCACTCGACGATGCCGCCGCCGCCTACCGACGGCTGGAAGCCTTCGTGCACAAGGTCCGTGACATCGTGGGAGACGTGCCACCGGGTGAATGGACCGGCGCGTTCGGCGTTGCGCTGGACGACGATCTCTCAATACCCAAGGCGTTGGCCGAGATCCACAACCTGGTTACCGAAGGCAACAAGGCACTCGACAGCAACGACACGGCCGCAGCCACCAACATCGCCGCACAAGTGCGCAAGATGCTCGACATTCTCGGGGTAGACCCCTTGGACCCGCATTGGGACCGACGCGGAGCCGACAAGGTCGACGTCACCAGCCATGCACTCGAAGTACTGGTTGCCGCCCAACTCGAGCAACGCGACACCGCCCGCGCAGCAAAGGACTGGCTCGCCGCAGATGAAGTGCGAGACCGTCTGGTCGCTGCTGGTATCGGCGTGACCGACACACCCGACGGTGCGAAATGGACACTTCACCCGGATCAGGATGATCGCAAATGAACGCAGCGCCTCACGGCGCGTACGGCTGGGTTGGTAAATCCGTTGAGAGGCAACCGGACTCCGCTGGGTCACGCGATACGCGGCCCGGCGGCAAGGCGATGCCAGGAGTCTGTTCCATCAGGGGTTGGCGATCCAGAACCGCCCAGCGGGTGCCCGATTCCGATCAAGATAGGTTCATTGAAACAGAAACCATTCGGTTCGAACATAGGTTCGACTCGAGATAGTCTCTCGGCCATGCCTGAACTGATGCCTCGCGACTGGGCCGCAATGAACCTGGAACAGGTCCGCAACCAACTTCTCGATGCTGCAGCCTTCGGCAAATACCTCACTCCCGAGCAACTCGAGAATGCCGCCGGGAAGATCAATGAGGGGCTGCGGGTCTTCCTCAGGCTATCGACCGACGGAAGCGACTAGGACTCAAGCCAAAGCGACCCACCCCAGATACGCGGGGGGCGGGTCCTTTTGGCGGTCGAGGGTTATGGCCGGCGTCAGTGCTTCCAGATACCGTTCGCGAGGAAGCTGTTCCACTGCTCTTGGGTGAAGAACAACTCTGGCCCACCAGGGTTCTTCGAGTCGCGCACTCCGACCGCATCGCCAGCATGGCAAACCTCGACACACTGAGCGCCGCCCTCGCTGTAGGTGCTTTTGATCCACTTCGCCTCGGACAGATCAATGTTCGCCACGCTCATACTCCTTCGCCACCTGCCGCAGCAGGTTCCTGCTTTCTACCTCACCGAGGCATGTACCCCGGATGGCCGCGGCCAGCTCACTGTAGAGCCGAATTTCCTCGGGCTTCTCGAGGTAGACGTCCTGAGCCGCTCCCCCTTCTATGAATACCACCGGAGGCTCGACCGGCTCATTCCTCGCAGTGCGACCGAAGTCCAGAATGATAAACGAGCCGTGAGGAATTCCCCAGGTGAGGCCGGCGCGGAAGGGCTGGATTCGGATCGCGATATTGGGCCGCTTCGATACCTCGGCCAACTGCCGCAGCGCGACGGCCATGGTTTCCGGTCCTCCTATCATGCGGTAGAGCACCGATGCGTGCAGCAGCACGTCCAGTTCGACAGGGTTGGTCCTGCGGGTGATGAGCGCTTGCCGCTTGAGCCGGTGCTCGACGCGACGGTCGATTTCTTCGGGGTTGGTGAACGAGGGGAAAGCATCGATGATCGCCCGCGCATAGTCGGCCGTTTGAAGCAGTCCAGGGATGTGCTGATCGTGGCAGGTAGTCAGCCTGCGAGCCGCCGCTTCCAGGCCGACGTACATGTTGAAGGCGGTACCGTACAGGCCGCCGTAGACGTGATGCCAGCTCTTCGCTCTTGCTTGTGCGGCGAGGTCGACCGCAGCCTGAGTCTCGCCTCCCCCCACGTCGTACACACTGCACAGCGCCGCGACGTCTTGCCTTCGAACCTTCTGAATCTGTCCGGTCTCGATGCGCTGGAGCACAGCTCGCGACAGGTCGACCAATTTGGCGGCCTCGGAGATGGTGAATCCAGCGGCTTCTCGACGTTCGCGAAGAAACCGGCCGAGCTGGCGGCGCGGCAGTGTTGACGAGGGTCCATCATCTTCAGTGCTGGTCACAGGGCTCTCCTGGAAATCGAGTCACGTCGGAACGAAAAGCGAGTCGGGGTCTGCCTCACAAGCGAGTTCTGTCCTGCGGTTCTAGAGCAATCATAATCGGGTTCTCGTTTTCGCTGGTCTCTATCCAGCACTGGTGATGTGCTTTTAAGGACAGTCGAGATGAGAGCCACCAGGTACACACGACATCACCATTCGGCCGATCCCCGACCCTCCCGGTTCCATCGAAGCGAACCTCCGATTAACGCATAGCACCAGAGGAAGACACCGGTGCCGAGGCCAAGCATCTCAGTACCGGGTGGAAGATCCGCAACCAGCTCTCTGACCCAGAGGGGAAACGAAATGCTCTGGTTAGCAATAGGTTTCGCAGTACTTGCACTGTTCGCCTTGCACTCCGCTCGGCAAGAGCGGCTTGCGGCCGAGCGGCACCGAAGTACTCATAGGCTGACGTACCTCGACGGTAGCGGCTACGTCGAAGTGCCGCGGCTTGCCGGGGTCCACGGACGCCACCGCCCCAGCCATCTCCGAGAGGTGGTGAAGCACTGATCATCGGCCGTACGCCCCGAGCACAGACGACCCATAGACCAAGACGAGAACCAGATAGCAAGGAGTAGGCCCGTGGAATTCTACGGTCCACGCTTACAAAGACTCGAAGACTGCCACGTCCGCGATCACGATATCGAGATGACCGCCGCTGAGGCACTGGAAGCCATCATCATTCATCGAGAATGCCTTCCGTCCGATTGCAGTCGGCAGGTCGAGGCCACTCGAATCATCGGAGTTGAAGTGGATCAGTATGTCGATGACGCGAAGGTCATCCCACTCAGGACCCGGCATTTCAAGGTGGTGGGCTATGGCAGCGGCGATCCGTAATCGGCATCCAGCACCCACGCACAGGTCGATGACCCTCGCTGAGGCCAAGGCCGGATTGCACAGTCATGCTTTGTTGCGACAAGGCATGCGAGGCAAGGCAGTACTACAACAAGGCGGTCAGAGAGATCGCCCGAGGGCCATCCCTGGGGTGGAACGTCTGGACTCACCCGAGCGGCACCTGAAGACCTTCCCAGCTTCGTAGCCACAAGGTCAGGCCCGGATGACTGGAGACCTTCTCCGTCCCTTGGATACCGGACCCGACACCGCCGCTGATTGTTCTGACCAAACTGCCACCTGCTTGTGCGAATCCGTGAACTCACCCACCTCTAGTGCCGAAGTGTGCGCGGCCGCGCCACCGCGGTGGGCTGACGAGTCATCCCACGCCGACGCTCTTGTGCAGCGGCTCTTGCTTTTTCACGGGCACTCTCGACCAATTTCCTACGGTGATCGACCGAGGGAACGCTAGCTTCCGGTTTCGTTGCTGACCCACCGCGTTCGGCTGACGCTGGCCCCTGCCTGGTGCCAGATTCGTTGGCTACGTCCGAACTTTGGGCTCCATCCGATGAGCCGTGTGTTCTGGACTCGCCGCTGGCGCTGCGGACCTCCTCACCGTACTTGCGGTGCGCTGGTTCAACACTGCCCGGATGGACCGCCGATCGCTGATAGCGCCGATCGCAGTCGAAGCACAGTCTTTTGCTTCCGGATCCGGGAGCGAGTTGACGGTATTCGCTGCAGCCTTCGCACCACCCATTGAGATCGGGAGTTTGATTGGCGCGCACGGTTGTTCGACGATCCGGATCTGGGCTGGTGTGGTCTTTCACCCAGGCGCTGATGATCGGCCGGGCGCTTTCGTCGGCGTAGCGCCATTCCTGGCGGAAGATGCCACGGTCGCCGGTGGGAAAATGTTCGGCCACGAAGTCGAGCCGAGCATGTACCTGATCGGTGACGGTGTGGCCCGGGGAGAGTTCCGGAAGACCCGGCCGGCCCAGACTGCGGCATTCACCGCAGAGGCCATCGTCGCCGAGTCCGCCGCGGACACGATCGGTGTGCCGGTCGACGGCTGCGCGTTCGAGTCTGCACGAGACACACAGCGTGGTCGGCACATGAGTGAGAGCTTCGGCTTCGTAGTCGCGACGGCCGACAATCGGCTCCTCACGAGCTATACCCGGGTCGTCGCGTTCGTCCTTGGCCAGGGAATCTTCATAGTCCTCGATGATCTTTTTGTTGGGGTTGCGTCTCCTGTCCTTCGGTGCAACGCGTTTGTCCGGGTCGATGTCCTGGCGGACTTCGCTCGCTCGCGCGACGATCGGTCCGTTGTCAGCCCTCACGGACGGGGGTTCGGGAATGTGTTGGTGTTCTCCAGCTTTCGGCGCGCAGGCTTCGATGAGCGGCCGGAATTGTTCGTTGTTGCGCCAGAGGTTTCGCAGTTTCGTGACCGCGACGGTGTGGGTCTTGAATCGCAGGGTATTGGCGATCTCGACGACCATGGCCCATGTCGCGTCGTCTGTCGTGGCTTGGAGTTGGCGCAGTTGCTGTTTGGCTGCCCGCAGGTCCTTGGCTTCGACGAGGCTGCGGATCGCGTGGATGGCGTTCGCCTCAGCGGGGTCGCTGGGTGCTGGGGTTGGGTTGCTCATCGCGGCCTCCTTCCTCGATCACAGCCCTCGCCGGTGTGGTCGTCCGCCTGGTTTCGGTGGTTGACGGCGCTTCGCGCGCGGTTCCTTAGCCGGTTGTGCTGGGGGCGTCGGCTTTTCACTATCGGGCGTGTGCAGGGTGATCCGGTTGGCGTCGCGACTTGTCGCGGTGCCGGTCCGTGACTGTGTGCGCATGTGTTCGGTAGTGGGCTGGGGCCGGCGCATCGTGTAGGGGCTGCCGACGCGGATGGCGTCGTGGAGCTCGCGCACAGTGGCAAGGTCCCGGTGCAACGAGGTCAGCTCGCTGTCGAACGTGCGCAGCTCGCTGATGATCGATTCGGGGATCGAGGCATCCGGTGCGGGAGAGGGGTCTGATGTAGCCACGAATGCGGCTGTGCTGTCGAACAATTCGTCGCATGAGGAATATGGGGTCGGTGGGGTGTCGTAGAGGCGTGTTCGGCCGTCTGCGCCGGTGTGGATGTGCTGGATGTACCACTGGTCGTGGTCGAATCCGATCTCGGTGAAGTGGCCGGTTTGTGTGGGATCGGGGTAGTTGAGTGTGAGGCCGCCGCGGGCGAAATCGTCGAGCCGCTGCTGGGCCTGGTCGAGGGCTTCGTCGAGCCAGGTGCTGGTGCGTGGCGCAGTGCCCCAATCGATGTCGTTTTGTCGAATGTCTTGGCGGATGTCGGCGAGGCGGTATTCGACGGTGTCGTGCCGCTCTTCTCCGGGATCGTCTTCTTCGCTGTGATGGAGTGCGGCCCGGTCGGCGTAGTCGACGATGTCGGTGTAAAGGTCGTCGGCGCGCAGGTAGTGTTCGAATCGGCGGCCCACTGCCCACGGGTTGGCATGCTCGGTCAGGGTGTCGCGGTAGGCGTCGCACAGCACCTCGTAGCGCAGGTCATCGAGCCAGGACTGTGCGTAGGGGTCGACGGGAATCGCTGCGGTGCCGAGCAATTGGTCGAGGTGGCGCAGTTGGTCGCCGAGTTCCCGAGCGGTCAGGCCGGTACCGGTCATGAGGGGTCGTGCCGCGGCCCCGATGAGTGGGTCGGGTCCGGTGATGGTGATGTCGACACCGGTCTCGGGTGCGGTGGCTGCGGCTTGGTCGATGAGCCAGCGGCGTGCGGTCGACCAGCTCGGCAGCGATTGCCACGTTGTGGTGTGACCGGCGGTGCGGTAGCTGGTCAGATACCCGTAGACGAAGTCGACATGATCTGGGGCACCCGGATCGTTAAAGAGGCCGAGGTCGGTGCGTCGCGCTTCGGCCAGTTCCCCTGCCAGCAGCAGGTTTCGGACCTGGATAGGGCTGGCAAGATCGGTGGTACCGGTGCGTTCGTAGTCCCCTGCGATGCTGTCGAGCATCAGTTGCGTGGTTTCCGGGTTCTGTTCCCAGCGTTGCGCCGCGGTGAGCAGGTGATCCCAGTGGTCTTTCCAGGGGCTCGGGGCGGCGCGCCAGCGGTCGGTGAGGAGGTTGATCTGTCGGGTGAGCTGCTGTTGTTCGGGTTCGGAGACAATCGCCCAGCTCTGCATCCCGGTCAGCTGGTGGTACTGGCGGAAATCCTCGTGCAGGGCGTGTTCGTCGAATGGTCGGTCGGGCGCGGGCTGTGTGTCGGGCATGGTGGTGCCTCCTGGGTGGGTGCTGGGTCGGGTGCCTCCTGGGCGTTCTCGCGTGGGCTCGGGGTCCGGGCGTGTCCGGTTCTGCGGGTGTGGCTGAGGGTCGAGGGGATTGCGGGGATGGGGTCGACGCAGGTGTTCCAGATCCATTGCTTCAGAGGAAGATTCGAATCTGCGAGGGCAGGTGATCCGGTGGTGGCGCCGGTGGTGAGGTAGCAGGCGGTGGGTGGGTCAGTGTCGGTGAGTACCAGTGACGCCAGCGGGCTAGTGACGGGCTGGTTGTAGCGCAGGGATTTGGTGAATCGGCGGCCGCGGCCGATCAGCCCGCTGATCAGGGTGTGCTCGAAGACCGATTCGAACGGGATCCAGTCAGTGCTCACGCTCATCACAGCGATGCGGTCCGCGACGGCGACGCCGGCTGCGGTGACACCGAAGGTGAGCAGCGCGATCAGCTTGGAGCCTGGAAGAGACTGGCGCAGTGCGAGTTCGGTAGCGAAGGCGTGGCGCAGGTGGGTGAGGGTGTCGGGTTCGATCATGAACGGGCAGTCGGGGGCGTGTTTGATGAGCAGCTTGTGTCGTCCGAAACGGGCGGGGGTGATGTCCTTGACTTCGCCGAGGGCGAGCATGAGCTTGCGGTGCTTGCCGGTACCGACCAGCGGGGCGAACGCGGCGGTGCGGCGTGTGGCGATGTCGGCTTTCTGCGCGAGGGTGAACGGTTCGGGCAGCCAGAGCAGTTCCGGCAGCTCACGCGATTTCGTTGTCTTCGTCTCCGCGGCCAGGAGTATGTGTCGGCGGATCGCGGGCCAGCTGCGCCGCCCCGCCATGGCAGGTACCCAGCGGACGAATCCGGCTTCGTCCCAGAGGAAGTGCAGAAGGGCACGCAACGTCAGCTTTTTGCCGTCGACGTCCGCGCTCCCGGTGTCCGGAGCGAGGTCGTTGGATTCGCTCGTGCGCCGTGACGGGTTTCGGGTCAGGGGGAAGCTCAGTGAGAGGCGGGTGAGTCCGGTGCTGGGTTGTTCGCGGATCGCGGTGCCGAGTAGTGCTGCCTGGCCGGTCAACTCGGCGGGTGGGGTGTAGGAGGTGCATGCCGGGGCGTGGTGGGGTCCGGTTCCGGGCATGCGTTTGAGCACGTACCGGCCGCCGATGCGGGCAACGTACATGTCCACTCCCCCGGTTTCGCTTGCGCTGCACAAACATCGCGGGCGCCGCTGAGGGCTCCGGTGAAGCGCGGCGAGCAGGGGTTGCAGGTAGTCGTCGCCGACGCGGGCCCGGTCGATGATCTGATCGTCGATCGCGTACATCTCCCCTATCCCTCCGAACCCGGCGCCGTGCCGAGTGGCGGTGCGTGGGTGTCGATTTCAGCGGCGAGGTACTCCTCGACTCCGGCATGGACAGGCTGTGGATGGTTCTGGTAGCGGCAGTGATGGGGGCGGCAGGCACTGAAATCGCTGATGCGGGTGAGGCGTTCGATGACCGGCCATAGCCATTGGGTGTGCCAGGCCGTCATGTCCTCACGTGGCAGGTCGGCGCTGTCGAGATCGCACCAGTAGGCGGCAGTGTGGGCGGCCATCAGGGCGGTGAGTTCTTCGACGATGGCCTCATGGCGGTACCAGCAGGCAGGTACGCGCGAGCCGAGCTGGTAGCGATGACGCAACCAGTCCACCCAATCCAGGAGTTCGGCCCACAACCGGGCCGCATCACGCTGATCGATCTCACGCCAGCAATACCGACACGGCTGCAGCGGCGATAAAGCTGGACCATTCGGCTCCGAGTTGGGTTGCGCTAGCGGACTATTCATCATGGATACCTCCTTCCGGATCGGGCGGCACGCTGCCCATGTCCCGGAGGTGGGCGGCGCCCGGCGACGATGTCGTCGAAGGCGCGAGTGGAAGCGGTCACGCTCTCGCGCCAGGCCCGGTGTTCCCAGACACTGGGCAGCCGCAGCAACATCGCGGGCGCATTGCGGTAGATCAGCAGTGCGTGGTCAGTACCCAGTTCGCGGATTTCGTCAGTGCGCAGCACAGTGTCGTCATGCAGGGCATAGCTGCGCGATCCTTCGTGCAGGCTCGCTTCCCAGCGGCGGCGTTCACCGATCAACCGCGAGAGCGCCGAGAGTTCCTCGACGCCTCGCAGGCCCGGCAGAATGAGCATGGCCGGCGCGGATTGGGCCAGGACCCGTCCGCCATCAGTGCCCCAACGCAGTTCGTTCTGGTCCTGGTTGTGGGCGAACGCCCACACCGTGATGCCTTTGCCACCGGAGTCGGTCATGATCTGCGGCAGGTCGGGAATCGGTGCGACATTGTTCATTTCATCCAGCACCAGCCGCACCGGCGGATCCAGACGCTTGCCCGGCCGTAGTTGAGAGGCGCGGTCTGCGACGTGATGAACCTCGGCGGCCAGGGCCGCGACGAACGGTGCCATCGACCGCGAGGTGCCTCGGGAGACGAGATAGAGCGTGTTCGCTCCCGACAGCACGAAGTCGCCGACGTCGAAGGTCTGCTCGACCGGTACGTCGACGGCAGCGAGCAGTGTCGGGGACGCCAAGGGCTCCAGCAGCCGCGATGCGGCGGCGAGGACGTCGTCGCTGGATTCGCTTGCCGAGGAGAGGATTTGGTCGAGTTCGCTGGCCCAGTCGGGCAGGGTGTCGGCGAGGATGTCGACCGGGGTGTGGTTGGTGCGTGCCGAGACCCACACGCGGACTTCGCGAATAGAGAGCCCGCGCAGCGCGGCAGCGTGCAAGCAACAGCGCAGCACGGTGGCGGCCTTCTGCTCGAAGTAGGCACCGTTGCGGGTGCCTTCCAAGGGCATGGCGCGGGCGAGGGCGTCGGCGCGGCGGATTGCGGTGTCGGGGTCAGTGCAGCCGGTCAGGATCGACCACGCAAGGCTGTCAGGCCACCCGGTGAGGTGCTCGGGGTCGAACACCGCCACTCGCCCGCGCGCGGCCCGGTTCATGAGGGTGGCGGCGACCAGGTCGGCTTTGGTGGTGGTGGCCAGGACGAAGCCGGGTGCATCGATGACGCGCTGCCAGGCGACCCGCCAGGTTTTGCCGGCACCGGTGGGACCGTGCACGATCACTCCGTCGCGGTGCTGCAAGTGCACGTGCCGACGCGGCTGCCCGATCAGGGCGCCGACATCCACTGCTAGCGGCGACGGAATCGTTTTCCGCTGCCATGCCAGCCTTTTCATCTTCGCCGCCTGGGCGGAAAGAGCTTTCGATGGACCGGACGCTCCTTGGCCAACCGGGGATACTCGTAGGCTGCCTTTCGCATAGCGGCGCGCTCGTCGAGTCCGAGGTGGTTCAGGTCGGCCGACCCGGCGAGCCCGTCGCGGTGCCGACGGCGCAGGCGGGTGTCGATTTCGCTGCCCGCCATGGCGATCACCGTGCACCACAGGCCGGCGACCAGGCTGATACACAGCCAGGTCAGCCAGGCAGGGCCGGGGCGCGGGTCGCTGGGCCACGCGGTGGCGGGATCGGCAGGCTGTGCCACCAGCCCGGCCAGTGTCGTCGACATCTGTTCTGGCGCAGCGATTCCGAATCCATGCCTTACGAGTGCACCGGAGAGGGCGCCGCCAACGAATACCCCGACGATGACGGTGGCGAGGAGGTGAAGTGCCAGCGTCATTCCTGCCGGGAGGATCGGTTCACGCCGCACCGGGTGCGGGATCCCTCGTCCCGCGTTCACGACGGTTCACCTTGTGGCTCATCGTCTTCGGTGTTCACGTGGGCGAGCTCGCGCAGGGACAGGGTGTCAGGATCTCCGGTGATCGCCGCGTCGGTGTCGGTGAGTGCCGCCTCGAACGGGGACCGAATGTGCGTGATCAGGATCGGATCGCGTGAGCCGATCTTGACCAGCGCCTGTCCGCGCCCGAGCCGCATCAACGTGTCCTCGGTTCCGGGCGGCAGCCGGTACAGGCGTGCGGTTTCGGCGGCATCGTCGGCGCGGGCTTGGCCGAACAACACGACGATCGAGGCTTCGGCCATCAACGACCGTGCCGGGGAATCGGCGGGCGTATCGGCGGGGTGATGGAATGCCGACACGGTCGACAATGCCAGTCCCCGAGAGAGTTTCAGATTCGACCGGAAGACTTCACCGGTCGAGCCGACCGCAACATGCCAGCCTTCCTCGACAACCAGGATGGTCTGCTCGTGCGCGGCCGAGCGGGCGGCGAGCTTGTTGGCCAGCCAGGTGTTCGCGGTGGTCATCACCACCCGCAATGCCGGACCCTCGGTCGGCAACGCGGACAGGTCCATATGGACCAGCGAGTGCGTATCCAAGGCGTCGCGCACCGCGGGGCTGGTGGGTGCGTCGACCAGCCCGCGCAGGTCGCGGTCGGCTAGGCGCAGTAGGGCCAACCCGGGTTCCAAACCCCATTCCAAGGCACGTGCGCTCCAGCGATCCCCGAGGTCATGTCCATCGTCGGGGTGCGGATCCAGCAAGCGCATCGCCAGTTCGCGGATGATCGGGTCGCGGCCTTGCGCGCGGGCATCGGCATTGACCAGTCCCAGGCCCGTGCCGACGGCGGCTTTTTCTTTCTCGTCGAGTTGTCGGCCCATGGCGTCGGTGAGCACGGCCAGCACCAGGGCTTCCTGACCGGCGGGCACGACACCGTCGAGCCCGCCGTGGTGTTCCCCGCCCGTACTGATGGCCGGGTCCAGCAGATTCAGCCGGGCGCCGGCGCCGCCGACCTTGAATCGGATGCTTTCTGCGCCAAGGGCTTCGGCCAAGGGGGTGTATTCGCCGCGTCCTGCTTGGGGCTTCTTGTCCAGGATCACGACTTGGCGGCCGGCGACGAGTTGGCGTAGGACGCAGACGGTTTTGATCCAGGAGGATTTGCCGCGGCCGATGTCGCCGATGACGCAGACGTTGATGCCGGAGGTCTCGTCGCCGTAGGCGGCGAACGCGTCGACGATCTCGAGTTCCTGGGAAATGGTGTTGAGGCCGGCCAGCACCCCGTCTTGGCGGACGCGACGGCGGCTGGTGGCCAGATTCCAGGCCTCGGCTTGACGGGTAGTGGTCCACCCGCCCTCACTGCGTGGCTCGTACCAGCCGTACCGGTCCAGCCACCGCGTACGCCGCGGCGCGCGGCGCCGCAGCGGCGATTCGGGATTCTCCGCGACGCTGCGGCTTGTGGTCGGGCCGTTCGGTTCGGACGACCTGCGTGCGGCACTTGGGTGGTATCGCAGCATGGGACACCTCCTACCGGGTATGTGGGGTGGGGGCGAGTCCCCGGGCCAAGGGCAGAGTGGTGAAGACGGCGACGTCGTGATCGCCTACGCACCAGTCGATTTCGGTGATCGCGGACTCGTTCGCGGCTTCAGTGACGCGCAGACACGCGCGGTCGAGATCGTCGAGGTCGCGGCCGGTGACCGCGATGGACGCGGTGTAGATGGCGCCGTGGTGCCCGGTGCCGGGCATGAGGTCTTGGCGGCGGCGTTCGGAAGCGTCGGCGAGGACCTCGGTGGAGCCGTCGTCGAGCTTGCCCTTCTCCTGTTCCTTGGCCTTGCGCGCCTGATCGGCGGTGACATCACCCTTGGTGGCCGCACGGGCACGATGGGCGGGAACGAAATCCAACCGGACGCTCAAGGTTCGGATGGTGGGCATCGGCGCGATGTCGTCATCGCCTGGATCGGCCTCGACTCCGGTCAGCAGCGGCGCCAGCCACAACGGCCCGAGCGCAACGGGTTCGATCACCCGCGGGGGGATATGTCCCACGCGGGTGCGCCAGTGCCCTTGCGGCCCGATCGCGACACAGTCGCTCCCGCCGACGTAACTGGGCCAGCAGGTCGACCAGGTGGCATCGCGGTGCCGGTCGATCTTGTAGCTGGCATCGAGCAGCGCGCGGATCACCGCGCACACTCTGCGCTCGCCGAGCACATCAACTCGCCCCATACCGGCCATCGTCAATAGTCGTGTGGCACGTTCGGTTTCGTCCCGCACGACCTGGGCGATGCCGCCACCGATCGGGGCGTTCTTGTTGCGGGCGAGCCGGGCGGTTTCGGCCATGAAGGCCTCGGTCTGCGGGAACCGCAGCACGAGGAAGGACCGGTGTTCCTCCGCCAGAGGGGTGAGGGTGTCGATGAGGGTGCCGTAGGACTCCACCGCTGGCAGGAGCCTCGTATCACGCAACCGTGCGACCCGCGCGTGCGCCCAGCGGGTGTGGCGGGTCATGTCGTGGGGGATGCTGCGGTGCAGCAGTTGCAGGCCGCGCACGTGGGAGCTGGTGCGTGCCATCTGCGCCAGGAACGTCCCGAACGCCATCGACATCGCCGCGTAGGCGGCGTCACCGCGGAGCCCGTCGGCGATCCCGTCGACGGCGATGACCACCGAATAGTACGATCGCTCACCAGGATTGGCGGTCCGCAGAATGAACATATCGTCCAGCCCGGTGCCGGCCACCGGCAACGGTGCGGTATTGCCCAGCGGCGGCGGGAATTCCCAGCCCGGATCCAAGGACGGGTCCCCGCACGCGGGGTCGCCGCCGTTGCGGTAGACGTGCTCACCGCGCCGCCGCCGGGTCCAGGTGCGCAGATCGTGGGCGCGCCGCGATGCCCAGGAGGGTTTGTCTCGCCATTCCATCGTCGCTGCGAACACGGCGATCAGCCATCCGAGGGCGGTCGCGATGGCCCATGCCTGTCCGCCGCCGAGGATGTAGATCGCCAGCGCGGCAACGATACTGAGCGCCCAGGCGGTCAGGACCGGCCGTGACAATCCGAGCCAGCTGCGGCGGGCGATCTCCCCGCCGAGAATGCTGGTGCGCATCCCGGTGCTCATTCGCCACCCCCTGGCTCGGCCTCACCGGGGGCGGCTTCGGCGGTGCTGCGGGCCTTGTTCAATGCGCCCGACGCTGCTTGCGCCGCAATCGGTGTCGCGACCATCGCCGTCTTACCCAGTGCACGTCCGACCGAGCCCAAAGCGCCCACCGATGCGCGCGCGGCCGACCTGCCACGGCCGGACTTCGACCCAGCGTTCGCGCTCAAGGTGCCGGAGAAGCGGGCGGCGGTCGGCGATCCGGACGAACCTTCCCCACCGCTGCTGCTACGTGGACTCGACCCGGTACCACCGGAACCCTCGCCACCACCGCCGGTAGACCGGCCGCCGCCCTCACCAGCACCACCGGTTGCACCGCCACCGACTGCTTGTTGCCCACCGGCTCCCTCGCCGCCGGAACTGCGGCGACCGGTCCACCACATCGCAGTTCCCGCCCCGCCGACCGCGCCGGCCATGAGCGACCCCGATTGGCCGAATCCTGCGGCGTCCGAGCGTGAGGGCAGCAAGGGTGCGTAGCGCAGCAGCGTCCACGGCGCCAGGCCGACGATGAGGAAAGCGACGACAACCAGGCAGAGCTGCCCGAGGGTGCCGAGCTCCTGTTGATCTCCTGCGCTCTCGGTCAAGGCAGAGTTCAGCAGTCCGGTCATGGTGGCCAGGAGCAGAAACAGCAGGGGTTTGGAGAATACGATCGCGATGAACAGCAGCACCGGGCGCAGCGCCTTCTTGCGCCAGTTCGGGTGCACCCACATCCCGAACCCGATCCCGGAGGCCACGGCCAGCATCGGCAGGGCGACCTGGTGCATGAGCAGTCCGAAGAACACCGCCAGCGCCCCGGCGATCAACAGCAGGAACAGGATCAGCCCGACCAGCACCCCACCCGCAAAGTTGCTCGCGGTGAGTTTTCCGGTGAAGGTCTGCAGGTTGGTGATCATCTGTCCCATGTCCGGGCCGGAGGCGCGGGTGATCGCGTCGGAGGCGTCGTTGGCCAGGCTCACCAGCAGGGTCGCGAACATCGGGGCGAAGAGCATCAGCAGCACCCCGGCGGGCATGTAGCCGAACAGATCCGCGCTGATGGTCTTGAGGGTTTCGCCTTTCGCGGCGGCTCGCCAGAGGGCGAGCAGGGTCATCGCGCCCATGACGATCACCCCGATGCCGGTGCTCAGGGCGTACCAGTGCAGGAACCAGTCCGCGGTGGGGTCGAACTTCCCGACGCTGGCCAGACCGTCCAAGACCCGCGAACTCAATTGCACGGCACTGTCTTTGGAAGAGTTGGCCCAGTCGTCGATCACGCTCTGAGGGTTGTCGACGAATCGCAGTGTTGCCGCCCCGGCTTTCCACAGCCACCCGAATCCCGACACGATCGCTGCACCCGCGGCGAAGTTCGCTCCGACTGCTGTGTCCACGGCTTTCTCGATCGTGTCTGTGAGGCTGGTGTTCTTGTCGAGCCAGTTGGCGGTGCCGCCTAAGAGCTTGCCGACCGCGCGATTCCAGATCAGGCAGTTGGTTTGGTCCCCGGTGGCGGGGTCGGAGTTGGCGCAGTTGACGAAGTAGGCGTGCGTGCAATAGGCGAAACCGACGTGGCACGGGTCGGTCCACACATGGTCGGGGACTTTCTGTCCGCCGAGCTGTGTACGAATGGCGCTCAGCGATTGATCATCGGGGTGGGTGGCCCAGTCGAAGCCCCAGGCGTTGCCCGCCGACAGTCCCGTCCAGCGTTTCAGGTCGTCGGCGCACGTGGGTGCCGGCATCCGGTAGGTGGGGTCTCCTGAGGGAAACACCTTGGGCAGCATGTCTTTCGGAGGTTCGGCGTGTTGGGTGATGATCGTTTGCGCTTCGGACTGCCGGCCGGTGACCGGCACGTCGGCCCCGAGTAGCTGCGCTTTCTGTGTGTCGTCGGCGGTCCAATACATCAGCCGGTCTTCGGCCGGCATCACCGCATTCACATACGCGCCGACATCGCCGCCGCGGCTGGCACAGGTACCGGAGAACCACGCTGCTTTGAATTCGTCGGTGTTGGCGACGAATTGGCGCAGATCCGAGGGAAACCCGTCCGGCAGCGATCCGGCCGAGGCCGGTGTCGTGGTGTCCGGGTCCGCGGCGGCGATCCCCACCGAATGGACGCAGGCGGTGAATATCACTGTGGCGGTGAAGATTACGGTGACGATTCGTCGCAGAGGCATGACCTGTCCCACCCCCTAGTTGATGTAGAAGCTGTAGTAACCGGACTCGAGGGCCCCGCTCAGCGGGGACTGCGCGCCGGGCGCCACGCTCTGCTCGGGCGTCGGTCCGGTCTGGGAGGTAAGTTCCTTCACCTTCCAGTCACCGGCTTCCCACACCAGCGACACACTGTGGGTGGCCCACGCGGTGATCACCGAGGCCGGATCACCGTCACTGATCGAAGACCGTGACACCGCGACCGTCCACACACTCACCCGCGCGGCCGAAGATGAGAACTCCACCATCGACACCGCCGCCGGAACGAGATTGACCACGTCACGTCCAGGAGCGCGGTCCGCGCCGATGCCCAGCGAACGCCGCAAACCCGGGCCAGGATCGCGGGCGATGACGGCGTGCTCGACCGCGGACATCGGGATGCGCCCTTGGCCGGCTTGGGTCAATGCCTGCACGGTGTTCACCGCCGCGGTCTCCGCACCCGCCCGATCGTGCGCGTATCCGACCGGGACACCATGTGCGGTCGCGGTCGGGCCATGCGCCACCCGGACCGTCATCGTCGGATCGTGGCCGCCCGAGGAGTTCGACCCACATGACCCGACAGCGAAAAGTGCTGCGGCAGTGGCCGAGGCCACTACCAGAGCCGCGATCAGCCACCGGCGCAGCGGCATCCTAGCCCGACGAGGGGTGGTGACCGGACTGCCAGAAGGTTTTGGGCCGCTCGCTGCGGTGTCTGGGGAGAGCTCGGCGAATTGTGTGCCGTGGGTGTATTTCACTGCGACCTCCTCATGAAGGGCGGATCATCCGCCGACGACGAACAGGACGGTGGCCACCAGCGGGGAGGCGAGCCCGACCAGGCCGAGGGACACCAGCGCGTCCTGCAGGTCCTCACTGCCTTCGGCGAGATCGTTGGTGTAGCCGCGGGACTTGGCGCGTTTGACTTTGAACGCTCCGACGATCACCCGCACCGACGCACCGATCACCACCAGCGCCCACAGGAACGCGACGATCCGTTTCCACGAGGAATCCAGGGCGCCGTCGAAGAGCCCGAAGTCCGGCTTGATGCCGCCCAGCGGGTTGGTGATCTGCGCGGATGCCGACGGGGCAGCGCAGACGACCACCACCGCGCCCGCGAGAGCCGCTCCCACGCTGCGGCAGGCCCGAACTCCCAGCAGGACAATGTGTTTCGTTTCCATAGCCGTTCACCTCATTTGTGTTCGGATCGGTTCTCACCAGCCCGGGTCGAGGTCGTCGACCGGGGTGGGAGAGGCTGGAGTGCGGATTGTTCGGCTACGCGAGAGCTGCCCTTCATGCAGCGCGTACGCCAGCAGCCGCTGATGAGTCGCCTCGTCCATACCCGCTGCCCATCGGATATCGGGAACGAACCGGGTCTGCATCGGAAGATGCCGAGCGGCAAGGGTTTCCGCGACACTGTCGGCCACCGTGGCGGCGACTTCGGTCCAGGCACGCACCGACGGGCGGCCCAGTCGGCTCACGACGATGCGTTCGCCGCTGGCCAAGACCGGGTCGAACGGCACCACAACCACGCGCGTAATCCCGGCAGCCGCCAAAGTGTCCGTGACCTGCGCCTGCTGGGCACCGGCACCGCACAGCGCGATCACCGCGCGAGCGGCCAGGTCTTCGTGCCCGTCCTCGGCGATGCCGTCGAGCAAGCGCAGCGCCGACACGATCACATCCCGGCGCCCGATCACCGGCACCACCAACTGGGTAGCGTTGGCTACCGCCCACCGGAACCCATCGGCGCGGTCGTTGCTGCCGGTATCGACGACCACTATTTCGCGGTGGCGCCGCAACACCGCCAAGAGCGCCGCGCACTCCTCGCGGCCGATGCACACGCTGCCGCCGGGTGTTTGGTCCGAGGCCAGGATCTCATCGAGAGTCGGCTGGCGTTGCAGGAACCGGGCCAGCCCGGAGGCGTCGGCGTTGGCGGTGCACAGTTCATGGGCGTGGCTCAGGACATCCCACACGGTGTGCTCGCTCGGGCAGCAGGCCGCCCGCGAGGCGAGGCTCCCGCATGCTTCGTGGGCGTCCCAGGCCACCACCCGGCCTCCGCGATGCCGCCCGAACAGGGCCGACAGCAACACTGCTGCTGGGGTTTTGCCGCTGCCGCCTTTGGGATTGGCGACCAGTACCACCGGGGTGCCGGGCAGTGGCTGGCGGATCCGTTCCACCGCCTGCCGGTACGCCACCTCCTGCCCACGCCGCTGTGGCCGCACCCGCAATCCGAAGGCGTTGACTCGTCCTCGCCATCCCCACCGGGCGGGGTCTGTGTGTACTCCTGCCGCGGGTTTGAGCAGCATCGCCAGCCGCGCTTCCCGCACCGCCGCGACCTCGTCCGCCGATGGCTCCCCCGGCCCGGCCAAATTCTGTTCACCGACCCCGTAGGGGTCGCTCTCGTCCTGCGCCAGCGCGACTGGATCCTCACCATGCCCTGGGCCCACCTCGCTATCTGCCTCGCCGCTGAGTGCGGGGTTGCCGTCGTCGCTGCGAATGCGTAGCCGTTGCCGGCGCAGATCCACCGGTTGTTCGGCGGTGTAGTCGTCACGTTCGACGGTGTCAGTACTCGTCTCGGGGTCGTTGTCCATCACGGCGCTCCCTTCCCAGTTCCTGTGCTGGCGTGTCTGTTTCGATGCCGCCCGCGAAGTCACGCAGCAGTGTGTGGACGAAGCGCTCGCAGGCCATCGGCGATCGCATGGAGGTCCAGCAGATATCGCGGACGCCGGGATTCGGCTCGGCGTTCACGACGAGCCGCCCAGCGCCGCAGCGTATTTAGCGGCCAGTGCGGGGATGGCTTTCACGTAGTTCACGGTTTGCGAGTTCTGGCATACTCCCCCGGCTGCGAAAGTGCCGGCGGGGCCGCAGTTGTACATGCTCAGCCACAACTCGGTCAGGTCACCGTGCAAGGTTCCTTGCGCCAGACCCGTTTTCGCGCTCTGTGCCAGGTCGCAGTCGTATTTCGCCTGCGACATCACCGCGTCCGGAATCGAGGTGACGTCGGCATACCCCTTGCCTTCGACATCGATGCCGTAGTTCGCCCATGTTCCGGGCATGAACTGTGCGGGTCCCCGCGCACCGTCCGGCGAGACCGCCTCGGTGTTGAATCCCGACTCCTGCTCCTCCTGACCGGCCAACAAAGGCCCGGTCACTTCCACGCAGGTGGTGGCCGCCCGGCGGATCCACGGTTCGAATGCCGCAGGGACAGAACCGGTCCGCAGATCCGGGCCGCCGCCGCTCCCGCTCGCGGCGACCGGCATGCATCCTCCGGAGAATCCGGCCTCTTGTGCGACACCGAATCTCGCTCGCGATGTCCTGGCGCCGCCCGTCGCATCGGCGGTCGTCGTAGTCGCGACTTGCTGCACCACCGCGTCGGACCTGTCGATTGCGGCGCCGTGTTGCGCGAGCCACGGCACGGGGTCGATCTGACGACCGCCCTGCAGCCGTCCGCCCGGCACCACCTCGAAGTGCACGTGCGGGCCCGTGGCCTCCCCGTTGCTGCCCACCGCACCGATACGTTGTCCTGCCTGGACTTGTTGTCCGACAGTGACGTTCACCCCGTCGTCGAACATGTGCCCGTAGACCGTCGAGAGCAGGCTTCCGTCGATCTGGGTGTCGATGATGATCCAGTTCCCGAACCCCTCCGCCGGGCCGGCCGCAGCCACCGTGCCGTCGGTAGCCGCCAAGATCGCGGTACCCGGCGCGGCGGCCAGATCCACACCCTGATGCATTCCGCCGTCGCGGGGCCCGAACGGTGAAGACACGGTGTAGGTTCCTGCTGGCAGCGGCACCACGACCTGGGCACCGGTATGTGGTTGCGTGCGTGGCACATCCGGTAGGCAGCCCTGCTGAATGGGTGTGCGGTCCCCGGACCCGAGCAGCAACGCGGCGCCGGCGATCGCGAGGGCGGCGACCGGCACAAGCACCACGGCCAGCGCGCCCATCAGACCACTCCGACGACGTGGCGGATGCGGTTGCCGAACCAGTCGCTCAGCCACTGCACCGCGGTACGACCGTCGGAATCCACGACATAGTGTTCATAGCTCTCGTGCACACCCGAGGTCAGGAACGACACCGCGTCCGCGCCCTCGGACAGCAACTTCGAGAGCGCATCGATACCGTCTCCGCCGCTGCTCGTATCGCTCTTGGTGGTGAGCGATTTCGACAAGCTGCTCAGATCGGTCGTGCTCTGCGATCCCCCGGTCGAGGTCGACTGTCCGGTGAGGGTGTTCAGTGCGAGCGTGGCGAAGCCGAGTGCGGTGGGGACGAAGTCGAGCAGACGGGCACCGACGGCGAGCAGATCACCTCCGCTGCTGATGGTTTGGGCCAGAGCCCACACCTTGTCCTGCAACTGCCCGACCTGCTGTGCCAGCTTCGCCACATCGAGGTTCGCCAGTACACCCACTACCGCCGCGACGATCTGGGCGGTGCCGCTCGGATCGGGGATCATCGCGATCAGCCGGGAAGCGGTGTGCAGATCGACACCGGCGGCCATCTTCACCAGCGGCTGAAACAAGTTGTTCAGCTGCCCGAACATCTCGTGCAGCCCGTTCACCTTGGCGGCGGTGTCCATTGCCGGATTCCCGAGCACCCCGATCATCCGTCCCAGCGTGTCCGCCAGGGTGGGGACGTTCTGCGCGAACGACAATCCGTTTTCCACGACGTTCACCAGCTGGTTGACAATGACCGTGGGCTTGAGCATGGCCAGTACCTGCGCGGCCTGCGACGCCAGATCGGAGGTGGACGACGACAACGAATCCGTCAGGGGTGCTACGGCATTCGCGGCGGTCTTCGCGGCCTGCGCTCGGTCGGTCTCGTTGTTGGTCTTCCCGCTCTGTGTGCTGAGATCCGACAGCGCGTCCACTGCTGTGCTGACGTCGGAACGTCGAACCCCGTCGAGAACGGACCCGGCGAGTTTGTCCGCGGAACCATCGGAGGCGTCCGAGAGCTTCTTCTGTGCGTCGGGGGTATCGGAGGCCCAGGTGCTCAAATCATAAAGAGGCTGAAGGGTTTTCGCCGCGTCCGAGGCAGTAGCGCTCAGCGCGGACGAGTCCGTGCCAGTGGTCGCCTCGGTGCCCAGACGGGCGAGGGTCGCAGGCAGATCGGCGATCTTGCCGGCCGACAGATCGGTCGAGAGCGCGTGCCCCAAATCATCCTGCTGGCCCGTACCGCTATTGCCGGTGCCGATCGAATCGCCGGACTGGGTCAGGGCCCGCCCGATGCCAGCGGTGATCGGGTCTTCGCTCGAGTTCGTGGCGCAGTATTTGTCTTTGGTGGCACAGATTTCCGCAGTCACCGCCGATAACGCGCAGAACCCGCTCGCGCGGGTGCCGGCGATGCCCTGACCGTCCACCGTGGGACCGATCAGTTTGCCGCCGGCGGTGCCCTGCTTCGGATCGGCCACCAATCCCACTCCGAGCACTCGATCCGCGGTGAGCGGATCCCCGTTGCATCCGATCGAGGCCGCGACGTCCCCCATCGCGTCGGCTCCCTGGCTGTAGCCGGCCAGGACGAATTTCGTTGCAGGACAAGCACCTGCGATATCGCCGACTACCCGCCGGACGGCAGCGACGCCGGTAGCTTTGCTGTCGCTGTAGGCCATGCCGTCGAACGCCTCGGCGGCGTACGCGGGGAACCGATATTGGAACTGGGAGCCGAACTGCTGTGCCAACGCCGTGGCCACCGGCGCGAACAAGCCCACGGCCTGGGTTTCGTCAGCGCCCGCATGCGTTTCCCAGGTTCCGGGCAGGAACACACCGGTCACAGCCGGGCAGCCCGATGTGTCCAGCGCTGACGGGGAGGCATCCGCTGCCGCGGTGCCCGACACATCAGTCGCGGTCATCGCGGTCGCGCAGGCCATGATTACCGCCAGCCCGGCGCAGTAGCCCGGTGCCCGGCCTCGCCGGTTGTTTCGGATTCGCCGGTTCCTACCGGCGGCGGTCGTCATCGGTTCCCCTGGGATTCTTTGCGGGCTCGCACCCATTCATCGACCACGGACGCTTCCAGAAGCAGCGGGGAATTCGCGGCATCACTGTTTTTCCACGCCCGTGAATACAGCGAATGGCCCTGCGTACGCAGGTGCCTGATCCGGTCCGGGGAATGCCCGGTCCGCTCACTAATCTGACGAATATTCAACAATCGATCGCGGCACACACGACCACAGCGATCACACGGATTTTCTGCCACCGAAAACCTCCAATCCCATTGCCGAATAGCCAGGTTCCACCTGCGTGGCGTGAAGACACCGCCCGTAGCGTGCTAGTAATGGATTCGGCATGACTCAGCCGGTCCCGAAGCTGCGCGATTCGAACTACATGTGCTGAATCGATCAGTGTTGCCGGGACTGCAATTAACGATGAATGACAGCCGTCGTCTCGATCGATCACAGCAGGAAGCAATCGAGTAGCGGATGACCAGGCGGTCGAACCGAGAATTATGTATCCACAGTGACCAGAGCGTCGCTATTCTGCGTCGAGCATGCGACGATGCCGAACGCGGCGCTTGCGCTGTAACTCGTTGTCCAGAATCTTGTCGTAGAGCCGCTCGAACCGTTCGTCGAGCGCCTCGTCCCATACCAGGATCGCCTCACTCTCGGAAGAGCGATGTGAACGCCGATAGGCGTGATCGAGGATTTTCATCTCACCCACTCCCTTCCGATCCGACGCAGCCTCACCGAAATCCGTGGAAGGATGTATTCGGAAAGTGTCAGAATCGCAAGGCCATGCCGAGATGTCCCAGGGCCTGAAGACGCGACACTCAACCTATTGGCAGAGGTATGTGGGACATCCAGCTTGTCATCCGGTTCCGCATAGCGGGTGCCGGGAATCTCTCAAAAGAGAGGCATGCGTTAAATGTAACTGATGTCACATATTCGCGCAAGATCTTCCAGAGCTTCGGATTGCGGATTATGTCATCGAGTACCAGAAACTAGTGGCGGGTATAGGGATTCGATGTTCCGAGGTGGGCAATGGTGTCAAACATTGTGATCACATTAGTTTGAACCACCCCGTAGGACATTGCTGCGCAGGGTGAATGGATTGCTCGACGTCATTTAGGATTCAGTGCCATGGATCCCAGCCCAGCTGGGCTGTGATCTCGGCATAGTCCACGGCCAGCTGTTCCATCCGTGTCCACACCGGTGGCGGCCAAGCAGATTCTTCATGCTCGTCAGCGCAGGCTCGAGCACGATCGAGGTCGATTCCCGCGCCGCCGACCTGAGCAGAACGCCGATCGGCCATGTGCGGATCCTTGTCCCGGTTGGCCTCGGCGGCCGCCCAATGCGCGATCAGTTCCTGCAGCCGCCACTGCTGCTCCCAGCCGGCGCGATAGAACTCGAATTCCTCATCGCTCATCACGTTCCGGCACTCGGGCTGCAGCAGCTGGAGTCGAGCATCGAAGGACGTGATACGTTGTATGGCCGCCGCAGCTGATGTCTGGTTGTTCCAGCCCGCGGGATCGTATGGCCGAGTTCGATATTGGTCCAGGGCGGACTGCGCGGCCCGCAGCGCTGCACCGGCGGCAAAGGTCAGGTCGAGCGGCACGCCATCGATGACCGCCGGGGATCGGTCCTCGAGCCGGTAGACGTTATTCCTCATGACGGCCTCCTTCATCGATGTGCTCCGAATCCTGTCTCGTTGAACAGTTCTCGCCCAGTGCGGCTGAGACGCGCGCCTCGGACACCGAAACTGAGGGGCGGCAGCTCGTGCGCATCAGCGGGCCACTAGCGCTAGGCGGCTTCATCCGAAATCCCCTGGCATCGAGAACATTTGTCGAGTACAGATGCCGGCATCGGAGGAACGATCGCGATGTCCGCGAGCACCTGGGGCTGATCGCCGGTGACGATCCGGGTCCACCACGATTCCAGCTGGATCCAATCGTCGGCCGAATCGAATCGGACCCGGGCACGCACGCTGGCGGTAGTCGCAGTGCCGGAAAGCATTTCGAGTCCGGCGGAGAGGATGGCAGCCTGGTCATCCGGGTGCAGTAGAGGGCGATGGTGCGACCATCCTGCGATCCGGTCATGGTCGTTGGCGACCCAATCATGAATGACCAGTCCATTCAGATCGATGAGAGCCAACGCGTGGCCGCGCAGCACCGGCACATTCCGCAAGGCACTGGAGTACATGTCGGGAGGCACCGGCGCTTCGACATCAGAAATGTCGCACACGACGGCACGAACCGTGCGGTTGGTTCCCATACCAGAAGCCCGCGCAGCGAGGTGAAGCCTATGCACAACACCGTCGCCGAACGTCCTTGTGGCGCAACCGATCCATTCATCGATCGGGCTGTCGAAGCTGAGGAGCGCCAGGAACTGGGAGCGGTCCTCGAAACGATCGAAGTACGACAACATCTCCGGAAGCATGAGTCGCTCCACCTTTTGGTCATCGAGCAACAACGAGCGCGCAGACGCGGACGCTGACACCACGACCGTGGCATCCCATTCCAGGACACCAATGTTCGGCAGCGGCGGCAGTCCTTCGTCAGCGTCGCCTGCCCAGAGGGCGACGGCACGGACATGTCCGTATGGGCCGCAGATCGGGCTGGCAACGATATTGATCGATGCTCCGCACGCCAGCTCGAGTTGGTCGATCGCGACCCGACGGCTCACCGCGCATCGCTCGACGAGGGGCGGCAGCCGACGGGCGATCACGATGTTCGTCGCGATCGTGACGCGGTTGAGGTTGGCGAAGCGGCGCGGATGCTGACCGTCTACAAGAACTGTGACGTCGTTGGTGTCGCCGAGTCTTTCCACCACCACCCAGCGCTTCGGGGAGTGTGTGCCGCCAGGGTGCGAGCATCGGACGATGCGCGCAGGCATGTCCGCCGGGGATGCGAGGCGTGATTTCTCGCCGCCTGGCAAACGCTGGGATGCAGGCCTACCAGAGCTCGGAGACTGCGATGCCTCAATAGGGATATCAACCATCGAAACCACCTCCAGGACGTCTTCAGCTGCGCACATGCGTAGCCACCTAGCGACGCGGAGACGGCCGGCTTCACATCTCGCGTAACTCCCTGGAGGGAGTGCATTTTGTAGCGTAGATCACAGTTGAACCTTCCGCAACGGTTCAGCTATCCGCCCTATAGGCAAGTCACCGGCAGGCCGAATGAGGGAGGTGAAGAACCTGAGCGATCCTTCCGAACCCGGAAAACCTGAAGGTAGAGGCACCGTGTAGATCTCGATCGGCAGCCAATCATGGTCAACGGTTAGCAGTCGGACAACGCTGTGAGCTCCGAATACTCTGCCCGTTGCCAGGTCCGCCATCATGCTCAAAAAGATCGATTTGTCGTCGGGATGGACCAGATGCGTTGTCGCAAGGTTCCACTCACCCTCGCTTGTCGATGCGACCGTATCCCCTGACGCGGGGTGGTGGCGCCAGGCGATCTGTGGAAGTGGGGGCGTCAGCCACTCGATGATCTGCATGAGCCGCATGTCGATCAGCGCAGTGGTGCCGCCGAGCAGCGCCACGGTTGCGTCATTGTGGTAGGTGGGGAGCACGATGCCGGGGTCGCGTCCATGTTCGACTTGCAGTAGAAGTCCACGCAGGCGGTGCGGCTCGTGATACCGAAAGCAGCCTGCTACTCGTGCTGTGCGGGCATCATCGGCGGTGAGGATCTGGATCGGACCCTGCCACTCGGTGTCCGGCTGCGGGTCGATGGCGGCGGTGATCAGCTGATCACGGCGTTCGCACTCGATGATCCGGGACAGGAACCAAGCACCGTGCAGCAAATTGTGACTGGCAGGAAGCACTGACCCTCCGGCGCCAGCGCTGATCAGCGTCCACAACTGCCCATCCCATACGAACGCATCCACCTGCGGTGGATCCAAGATTTCGGCCCCGTCGTCTCCGGCCCAGAGCTGCACGGCAAGCGTGCGCCCGTTCAACCCGTTGATCGGATTGGCCACCACACTGTGCGCCGTGCCGCGAATAGTGATCGACCGAGTGAATGATGCATGAGTCTCGATAGCTCGCGTGATGGCTGAATGAGCAAGGCTTGCAAGGGAATTGGGACGCACCGCCCGGTAGAGAGAACGCCACCGCGCCGTGCCCTCCTCGGGCACATACCGCAGCAGTGCCTCGGGTTCAGCGGCGTCGATGAGATACCACATCTGATCCTTCCCTTCGATGTCGGGACGGCCAGTACCTAACACTGCCTGGCTTTGCACGGCAGCAAGATCAAGTTTAGTGAAGATCGGGGCATCGTCAGCGATATCGCCAACATCCGGCGTCGTGGCCAGCAACAATCGAGTCCGTGGATGATCCGGAGCACCTCGCTACGAACGTCATCGTTGACCGATACGTCGTCGATCACGGAGGCCGCCAGCGCACCTCAACAGTGGTGATTCCACGAAATCCGGCCGACAACCCGGCGCTGGTCTTGGTGCTGCACGGGTTTCTCCAGACCGGGGATTCGATGCGCAAGTTCAGCACCCGGGCCTTCGATGCCCTCGCGGCCCGCGGACACGCTGCCGTCGCGTATCCGGACGCTGTCGGCCGCGAATGGAACGGCGCCCGAAGGGCGGTCATGCTGTCTGCAACGGCAAAAACCATAGATGACGTGGGATTTCTACGCCGGCTGGTCGAGGATCTGGCCGAACAGTACGTGATCGACCGACAGCGGGTCTTCGCTGTCGGATATTCGCTTGGCGGCCAGATGACGATTCGGCTCCTGCACGATGCACCGGAGGTACTCGCCGGCGCGGTATTGATCGGCTGCAACCTGCCCGCACCCGAAAACCGCTCGGTCTCGGATCAGCCGGGCAGGGCCGTACCTTTGCTCTCCATCCACGGGACCGCGGACCCGCTGGCCCCGTACGAGGGTGGCCGAGTCAGTTTTCGCGGGCTGTTCCCCAAAGGAGTTCATCTGTCTGCCCTCGACACCGCGCAGTACTTCGCAGCCCGCAACGGCATCGATGCTCCCCCGACCGTTCAGTGGCTCGCCCCGGACCGCCCTTCACGCACCACGGTCCGCCGAACGGACTACACACAGGCAGACCGGTCACCGGTCAGCCTCTACACGATCGTCGACGGCGGTCACCAAATCCCCGGCGCCTCAAAAGGTCCACGGTTCCTGTACGGCAAGCCCAGCGACAACCCTGTCACGGTCGAGACCATGTCCACGTTCTTCGGATTGTTCCAAGATCGCTGAAGGTGCGCGCCTGTTCGCACCGAGGATGGCAGACTTCGGGATATGAGCGAGGCGGCTGCAGCGTCGGACCCGATCATCACCTGTGGCGCTCGGACACGGCGCCAATCGGAGACGCACCAGCGTGCCGGGAGACTCGCGGCCGCTCTCGCCGATGCGGGAGTCGGCGCGGGTCAGCGTGTTGCGATCATGGCCCGCAACGACATCGAGTTCCTCGAGGTCTCCCTCGCCGCCGCTACCTGCGGCGCGAACCCTGTACCGATCAACACGCGATGGCAGGCACCCGAAGTCGCGCACCTGCTGAGAGACGCCGATGTCCGAATGGTGTTCGCCCACACCGAATTCGTGCCCATCATCGAGAAGGCAGCCGAATCGGCGAATGCCAGTCCGGTCATCGTCGAGATCGCGATGCCAGAGGAACTGACGTACGAGACCGGCTTGGGCCGATCGCTGAATCAGCCGACCGGGCGACACGCGATGTTCGAGGAGTGGATCGACGCGGCCAGCGAACCGCTGGGGTGGGTCGAGGGCACGATCGCCGATTCCATGGGATTGATCTACACCTCCGGTACCACCGGACGCCCGAAAGGTGTACTGCGCCAGCGGATGACACCACAGCAGTTGCTATCGATCGCCAGCGCGACGGCGCGGCGGATGGGATTGGCACCTGGCGGGCAGATGCTGGTCGCCGGACCGCTCTATCACACAAGCCCGAACGCGGTGGCGCTGCTGGCGTTGCGCATGGGCACCAACATCACCGTCATGCCGCGGTGGAATGCCGAGCAATTCCTGAAGCTGGTGCACCAGAATCGAATTCAACACGCCAAGATCGTCCCGACCATGCTCTCCAGGCTGCTTTCCCTGCCCCTGGATACGCGGGCCCGCTACGACATCACCAGCCTTACCCACCTCATCCACTCGGCCGCACCCTGCCCGCCCGCGGTGAAACGAGCCGCCATCGACTGGTTCGGTCCCGCGCTGTGGGAGTTCTACGGCTGCAGCGAATCCGGTGCCATCACCTGGACCAGTACGGCCGACTGGCTCGAACACCCTGGGACCGTCGGCCGTCCATTGGACGGGGCCGCCGTCGTCATCGCCGACGAGCACGGCACCGAATTGCCACCGGGCCAGATCGGGCGAGTGTTCATCAAAAGCGCCGACTACTGGCCCGACTTCGACTACCTCAACCAGCTCACCCCGAAGACCACACCCCTGCCGGGCATGATCACCGTGGGTGACCTCGGCTACCTCGACGACGACGGATACCTCTACCTGTCCGGCCGCACCAGCGACGTGATCATCGCCGGTGGCGTGAATATCTACCCCGCCGAGATCGAAGCGGCAATCAGCGCCCTCCCACAAGTGGAGGATGTCGCTGTATTCGGAATTCCCCACCCCGGCGATCTCGGGGAGCAAGTAGCCGCTCATATCATCGCCCGGCCCGGCGCGAAGCTCGACGAAACGATCATTCGTACCGAGCTCACGGAAGAAATCGCCGACTACAAAGTCCCCACGCTCATCCGCGTCGTCGACCAGTTGCCCCGCGACGACTCCGGCAAGATCTACAAGCGCCAGCTGCGTGCCCTCTACGAGCGCCGATAGAGTCCGCGCATGCCGACCATCGACACCAACGGCATCACACTCGCCTTCACCGACACCGGAGAACCACCGGGGCGGCCACAGGCACAGACCATCGTCTTCGGGCACGGAACGCTGTTCGGCGGATGGATGTTCCAGCAGCAGATCGAGGGGTTGCGCGGCCGCTTCCGCTGCGTCGCCATCGACTGGCGCGCGCATGGAGACACCCCGGCACCTCGGACGGGCTACGACATGGACACTCTCACCGACGACGCAGCCGCGTTGATCGCCATGCTCGGCTCATCCCCCGTCCACTGGGTAGGGCTGTCCAGCGGCGGTTTTGTCGGGCAGCGCTTGGCCATTCGGCACGGCGATCTTCTGCGGTCCCTGGTCCTGCTCGATACCTGCGCCATCGCCGCATCCACGCGCGTTATACGTCGAAATGAGTTACAGACCAGATTCTTCCGCATCCTGGGACCAAGAATACTGCGATACACCATCGCGCCACTGATGTTCAGTCCCGCCTACCTCTCCAGTATGCAAGGCAAAGCGACGGTCGACGAATGGCTCGATCAACTCGACCACTGCAATCGACGAGGAGTAGCGCAAGCGATGCGCGCCGCGATGACCCGCCCCTCGATAGAACACGAGCTCAGTCACATCACATTGCCGACCCTCGTCGTCTGTGGCGCGAACGACGTGATGACACCACCGCGACTCGCACGACAAATGGCCAACTTGATCCCAGGCGCCCAGTTCGAGGAGATCCCCGGTTCAGGGCACTGCTCGGTACTCGAACAACCAACGGACGTGACCCGCATACTCGAGCGGTTTTTCTGGATGTAAGCGAATTGGTGCGTGAACCGCTGAGCGAGAGTTCAGCTCCCTTCGATCCATCCCGTCTCCGCTTTCGTGATGAGAGGGAAAGTGGATCCGACTTGGGTCGACGGCGCAGGATTCGAAGGCGCTGGGGGCCGACTGGCTTCGCGCAGCTGTTCGAGCTCAGCTCTGAACCCTCGCTTCTCATATTCTCGGATCTCCTCATGCTCCCAGTCACGATCCTCAGGGCGCCAGGCACTTTCGGGCCGTTCACCTAACCGACTGAGCGCCGTCGCCACTTCCATGAAATGACTTCTTCTCATTGCTGTGACATGACGCTCGCCGTGCGCCCCACCTGGATAGTCCTCTTGCAGAACATAATTCAGCTCAAGACAGGCGTCGCAAACAATGACGTCTTCCGGAAGAGGGATCGCACCGAACTCGAGAAACTGGAGGATCCGATCCAAGGTGCCATGATCAGGCAGGAAGGGACCCGGTCTATGAGTGATATGGAGCAGGACGAGGCGCGCACAGGTCATGGCGTCAGCCCGCCGCGGGACGCTGATATCCGCTGGGCGAAGGCGCCGCAAGGGTTGCTGGCGAAGGCGTATGACGTCGAAGTCGGAACCGAGACTGAGAGTTTCGCAGATCTTCCTCATATCCGTCTCTTCGCGTTCACGGTGCCAGTATTCTCCGTCGTACTCTACGACGAGTAGTCGTTCCTCCCATTCTCCGAGCACAAAGAACATGTCAGCGCGAAGTTCGTAGCGGCCACCGACCCTGTAGCTGCGTCTGCCTGTGCCGAACACGAAGTTGAGAATCGCGAAGATACTTCCTTCCGCCACAGACTCACCGGGCGCACTGTCACCTGGCCTCAGGAGCCGACCACCGCCGAACCAGTTCACGGCGCGACGATAGCGCTCGCCACCGACATGCAACCCGGCTCGACCCCACACCAGGACTCGCGTATCCAATCCTCGCCGACCCAGACGGCGATTCAACTCCTCCGTGAGCCACCTCGGCAGTGCGATGGAGTAGCCATGCCCGCGGATTTCACAAAAGAGCGGGCGGCGCTCCGACATTCGGTGCGCCGCCCCGCTTCGTCTCGGGTTTCAGTAGGAGTACGGCCCGAAGCGGCCCCAGGCTACGAACACCGCCAGTGCGAGCAGAACAGCATTGACCGGCAGCGCGTTGAACTCCTTGCGGCGCACATGCACTCCGGCTGCCAGCACCATGATGAGTGCGATCCCGCTCGCCGCGATGGGCGTGAGCACCGGTGCGATGCCGGTCCAGGCGGGCAGTACCAGGCCGAGTCCGCCAAGGAGTTCTGTGATGCCGATCAGTCGCAGGGTGCCGGTGGACACGTCCTGGACCCACGGCATCTTCTCCGCGAGCTTCTCCTTCGGCTGGGTGCTCTTCATTGCCCCCGCTAGCACGAATGCCACGCCAAGCACGCTTGCCACAATCCACAGCGCCACATTCATAGTTGTCAACCCTCCTTGGTCACTTAAACCGTTGAGTGAATGTTAGGACTATTTACTTAAACATGCAAGTCATCGCTCATCGATTTCACTTCACGATTTAAGTTATTCTGTAGACATGGGCACCGATGAACAGCCGCGCTGGCTCGACGACGAGGAACAGCAGGCATGGATATCGCTGGTCGGCACGCTGATCCGGTTGCCAGCCGCGCTGGACGCGCAGCTGCAGCGGGATGCGGCGATCAACCATTTCGAGTACCAGGTGATGTCCGCGCTGTCCATGTCGCAGGAGCGGACGCTGCGGATGAGTGTGCTGGCGGCGCTGTGCGGCGGCTCGCTGGCGCGGCTGTCGCAGGCGGTCGGCCGACTCGAGAAACGCGGCTGGGTGAGCCGCGCGCCCGACCCGACCGACGGCCGCTACACCTTGGCCACGCTCACCGATGAGGGCTTCGGCAAAGTCGAGGAATCCGCGCCCGGGCACGTGGAAGCGGTGCGGCGCTACGTCTTCGACCCGCTCACCAAGGCTCAGGTCCAGCAGCTGACCCGGATCGGCCGGCGCATCGGCGACGCCATCGATCCCGAAGGGTGTCCGGACAGCCGTCGCCACTGACATCGGTTCCCGGTGGCGCACCAGGTATTCGGAGGTGTCGGCCGCCTTTCCCACGAGCGCTGCACGCGGACACACGTGGACGAATGCAGCGCAGACCAGCGAATCCACCAGCAGGCCAGGGCAATTGACGCACCCTGTCCTGCGGTGTACGAATTCCACAGCACCAGTGTCTATTTCGTCTGCGCGTACGTGGAATCACGTTGTAAACGAACGTATTCCATTGCGCAACACGCAATCTGACTGGTCCGTAGTTTCATAAGCGGGCGAACTGAACCTTTCGGACACGTCGTTCGGCGCACAAAATCCCGTCGCGGGCAGTAACCTCATTGTCACGTCATCAAATACTGGCATCGATGCCAGTCGGCGACCGGCACCGTGTGAACGGTTCCTTCAACAGTTGCTCACCAGAGCGTGAGCACATCAAGCACTTCCGGCTGTCCCGCGCTGCATCTCAACGTGGACAGTCCGAATCGAGTGCGCGCCCACCTACTTCGACGTCCCCACGGTTCCGTTCGGTCACGACGGCACGATTAGCCATGCGCCGACGTCACCAGCAGTACAAATGCGGAGAATCAATGACCGACTTGGAAACGAACACTGTCGACAATCTCGCTGCAGCGCCTTCCAGTGCGGCGATCGAGCAGGTGCGACCCGACCGCGGGCACTGCCTCTCTCATCTCTTTCTGCAAGCGCACGTGGTGACACCAGGTGACCTCATCACCACAAACGATGTGCATGAGGTTGCTCGGCCCAAGGTCATTCCGAGATCGGTGAACTCGGGACGCCCCAAACAGCTCAGTCCCCTGGACACACAGTTGCTCGACATGGGGACACCCACGACACCGATGCACGTCGGCGCGGTCATCATGCTTGCGTCCAACCAGCCGCTCGACATCATGACACTGCGGTGCCTGGTCGCCGATCGCCTCTACCAGGCCGCGCCACTACGCAGGCGACTACAGCGAGTCCCGCTAGGCCTGGACCGCCCGTATTGGGAGGAATCCTCCTCGATCGACCTGGGGTACCACATCCGGGCCGCGACGCTGCCCAGCGGAGCTACCGACCGAGACCTCGCAGGTCTCGTGGCCCTGACCGGACCCCGTGAATTGGTCCACCGGGTGTGAGAGTCGGTGATCGGTGGATGCAGGTGTCAGCGTATCGGGCTGGGGTTTGGTATCCCAGCGCGGAATGTCTTCGGCGGTAGTTGTATTCGTCCTTCCAGTCGCTGATCACGACTCTGGCTTGGGTCAGTGACCAGAAGCTGTTGATGTTGAGGCATTCATCGCGCAGGCGGCCGTTGAACGATTCGATGTAGCCGTTGCGCCAGGGCTGCCCCGGCGGGATGAATGCCAGCCCGACTCGCTCGTAGGCCCAGTCCCGCATGGCTTCACACGCCAGTTCCGGGCCGTTGTCGCTGTGTAGCGCGCCCGGGTAGCCGCGGTCGGCGGCGAGGCGGTCGAGCTCGTCGATGAGTCGGTCGGCGGTGATCGACCAGCCCGCCGAGCCATTCTCGGGTGTGCCCATCGACGATCGAGACGATCTTGACTGGGCGCCCGTCCTCGGTCGCGTCGAACTGAAAGTCGACCGCCCACACTCGATTCGGTGCGTTCGCTCTCGTGTCGGTGGCCGTGGAGGTCCCGATCCGTTTGCGCCGGCGCCGCTGTGGCACTCGTAGGCCTTCATCGCGCCAAAGTCGTTGGATCTTCTTGTGATTGGTGTTCCAGCCCTCGGCGCGGGCGTCGTGGTACGGGCGACGAAATCCCCATCTGGGGTGCGTGCGGGCGTAGTCACGCAGCCAGGCTCGCAGTGCCGCGTCGGGATCCGCCGGTGTTCGCGCGAGTGGTTCGCGGCGTTGGGCCGGTCGGGTGTGGCGTCGTGTTCGATGAGCCAGCGGCGCAAGGCCGCGGTGCACAGAGTCATGACCACGTCGTTGACGGTGCCGCCGAAGCCGTTCTTCACTGTGCGGACCTCGGCCAGCGGGAGCGAGACGAACGCGAACACTCGCTCCGGTGAGTTCGGGCCGTTGAACGATCAGACCCGGCCGCTGTTGAGGCCTGCTCAGGTGACATTTTTCGAAAGATGCTGCCGCACTTGAATGATCTGGTGCCCGTGGAGGTCCTCGGTGACGAGGGTGAGCTGGTGATTGAAGCGGGAGCGGCGGCGGTCAGTGCACGGTGTCCCGGATGCGCGACTGCTTCGATGCGAGTGCATTCCCGTTATCGTGGGCGGTTGGCCGATATGGCTGTCGCCGACCGGGCATCGGTTCTGCGGCTGGTGGTTCGCCGGTTCTTCTGCGACTTCTCCGGTTGCGCGGCAAGGACGTTCGCCAAGCATAGTCGAGTTTGCGGAGTGGGCCAAGGGTGAGGCGGCGGGGTCAACGATCCGTGGCAGCACCACGGTGGCGTTCTCCGATTCCCTGCGGAGCTGTACAAGGAAGGCGTCCAGACTCCCGTAACGGGCTGTGATCTCTACCAGCAACGCAATGCGTTGACGCCCTGGCTCGTCGGGCTCACCGCTGCCATTTGTCCTCCACCGGCTGCTCGAACTTGGACAATCTGTGCCACAGAGATGTTCGGACGAACACCGGCGGGTAGCGGGGGCGGCGCAGCCTGTTGGGTGCCACCCGCCGGTATGAGAACTGCCGTGATCAGCGATCGGTCCCGCTTGCAGGCCGGAACCTGGGAGCCGCTCCGGCGGGGCGACCCCGCGAACACCCCGAACACGACGGCTGCCAGCTGGTAGCGGTGCGGCGGCCGAGAGTCCGCATCATCCCCCGGGGGAGCTTGCCCTGGTTCTTCCCAATCGACCCGGGCGGAATCTCCCGATCGCTGTCATACCAAACACCCACTCGCATGGTGGCGCGGCTGGTACCAGGCACGTCGGCAATCACCGCGTCTACAACCGACGCACACGAAGGCTCTGTTTCATGACCTTGCCCGTGGTATTCCGCGGCAAGTCTGGCACCAGCCGCAACTCACGCGGGAGCTTGTACCGCGCCAGTCTGGCCGCGACGAATTCACGAAGAGCCTCCAGTTCGATCGTAGCGCCTTGTCTGGGCACTACTACCGCGACGACCCGTTCACCCCATTCCTCATCGGGTGCGCCGATCACCGCTACGTCGGCGACGTCCGGGTGATCAAAAATCACGCTTTCGACCTCCGCCGGATACACATTCTCACCGCCTGTGATGACCATATCCTTCAGGCGATCGCAGATGAAGTAGAAACCGTCCTTATCCCGATAAGCCACGTCGCCCGTTCGAAACCATCCGCCGGGCAACTGTGCCTCGGCCGTCGCGTCGGCTCGGTTCCAGTAGCCTGGTGTGACGATGCCGCCGCGGACGCAAAGTTCGCCGGCGACATTTGACTCCTCCAAGGGCGCCCCGTCGAACCGAATCAACTTCACCTCGTTCAGCATCCCCGGTGTACCACACGAGCCGAGCTTATCTAGTGCCCATTCAGGCGAAAGAAAGGTCGCTCCTGTCGATGTTTCAGTCAGACCCCAGCACTGACTGACCGCGATGCCGCGCTCACCGAATATCTGCAGCAGCCGCTCCGGAACTGGCGCCGCGCCTGCGACCACGAATTCGATCGACGACATATCGGCGTCAGCGAACAACGGCGCTTGTGTTAGGTACAACATCATCGTAGGGACCAAAAATAATGTCGTCACCTGATAACGAGCCACATCATGCAAGGTTCGGTCCGGATCGAACTGGCGGTGGAGCACGACATGTCCACCTGCCATGAGTAGCGGCAGTAGCATAACGCACAGGCCACCAGAATGGAACAATGGCGCCGATGTCAGTGCGGTGTTATCACGGTGGTAGTTCACCGAAAGCATCCAATTGACATTATTTGTGAACAGATTACGGTGAGTTAGCACGACACCTTTGGGTTGACCCGTGGTGCCCGATGTATAAAGTATGATTCCCGGCGAGTCGGGTTCTACCGCAACTTCAGAGCCTTCCGGGTATTTCCTTTTGGTATCGTAAACCGTCCATCCATCCCACCCGAATTCACCTAAGCTTATGCGCACTTTCAGATCGGGATTCGTTTCGATGCCGTCGAGAATACCGAGGAATGACTCTTCTCCGATGAGCGCCGACGCGCCACAGTCGTCAATAACGAAGGCCAGTTCAGGGCCCGCCGACCGAAAGTTCAATGGGACAAATACCGCTCCAAGCCGTGCCGTTGCGAATAATGCGACCACGAAGGAACTGTCGTTCATACCTAAATATGCCACACGATCACCTCGGACCACATTCTGTGTCGCAAGGAAGCTTGCGAACCCTTCTATTTCACTCTGAAGGGCGGCATAGGTGAACGTCGAGTTCTCAAAAGTCAGCGCCAGCCTTGCTGCGTCGCGTTCCGCCCGGAGGCGCAACCATGTTGCCAACCCTAGCATTTAATCCAACCTCACGTGCATAATGCCGGTATTGCGACACACACGAAGGCGGTCTGTTACCGACTTGGAAATTGACCGTCTCCTCAAGTTCGGCATCTCACTTCCAAATTCAAGTCGCAGGGGTCGCACCGTCAAGCACCTGTCGTGCTTCGGTCGGGGTCGCCGGCTTCGGGGAGAACGGCACCGCCATTGCGATTCTCTGAGTCAGAACTCGCCCGAGGTGCCGTGCCAACGGTCCAACCCGGCCGTTCTGTGGAGATTTTTCGACTTGACCGGAAGCCGTCGATCAACCGGTGCCGACGCACATCAATCTCGTGCGGAAGCTGCTGCGCTACCTCTGCCAAAATCTCACGCCGGTTGACACCCGGAGTACGGAGTGCCCGAATCACTGCTGCGGTCAGCCTCACCGGGTTCAACACATGTTCCACAGGCCGGACCCGGTTGAACGTGTCCGAAAACTGTGGCACTTCCGCTGGGTTGTCAGCGAAGCCCGCGATCACAGCCTTCGCCAGCGGGCTCGATGGTGCCGGATTGGTCTCGCGATTACCCCAGTGGTAGGTCGATATCGTGTCGCGGTCACGGTTCTGTTCCCACTGTCGCAATGCTGCGTCCAACTTCGCCGAATCCTCGATCGTCGTCGCGATCGTCTCGCCGAGCAGACGGCCGTGCTTGAGTGCATCACGCTGGCCGTTGCCGGTCACCGGATCCTTGAAGTGCCCGGCATCACCAACCAGTGCCCATCCAGGCCCGGACGAGGCACGGTAGTACGCGGATAGATCATCGGTTGCGCGCACCGGCGACATATTCGTCGCACCGCCGACGCGGTCACGCCACGCAGCATCTTCAGCCAGCTTGGCGTTCCACATCCCCTCAGGGTCGGCCCGGAAAGCAGGGATTTCCACAGCATCACACATATGGACCGCTATTGCTCGACCGCGGGGACAGGCGGGCATCATTAGCGATACCGTCGTGCCGTATCGATAGATGCCGTATTCTTCCTGGGCATCAGGTCCGATCGGGTCATCGAGGTACCGGAAAGCAAATCCTCGACCGTTTTTCGAACCCCGGTACGGGTCCCACACACCAAGTTCGGCCGCTACCCGCGATTTGCGCCCGTCGGCTCCAACCACCACACGAGCACGCAGCTCATGCAGAGTACCCCTTGAGCGATACCGGATTCCGACGGCACGATCGCCATCGGAGATGACCGACTCGAAACCGCATCGCTCGCGAACATCCACACCTGCCGCGCGCGCCGTGTCGACCATTTGCATGTCCAACAGATCACGAGGAATGCATAGGCCGTAGTCGATCCCAAGGAATGAACGGTACCGTTCGCGGAACCTGATGCCGTCCTCGTGTATCGCGAGATAGCGGGACTTCGCCGGGTCGAGAGCGAGTACACGGTCGAGCGCACCCAGCAACACCAACTCTTGTATCGCGCTGGGGACCATGGCGTGGGTGGACATCGTGTCCGATGGGAAGTGTGTTTTGTCAATTGCTACCACCCGCAGACCCGCATGCGCAAGCGGAATCGCAGTTGCGAGTCCAGCGAGGCGCGCGCCTACGATGACAACATCTACGGTGTCCATGAGCATCCGGTTGTTCTTCGCGGCCATCCTACATCCTCTCTCTTCGGCCGAAATCAATTCAGACCGAGCTGGCGCGCGAAAGAGCCCGCGTCATAATAGGCCGTAACCGACTGTGCTGCCCCTTCCGAATCCACCACCCACACATCGGTCCCATAGATCTCGAAGGTGTTCCCGGTCGCTTCCCGTCCCGGAGGGAAACCGGTCCCCGAGTCCTTGCCACGCATCACCCATTCATGGGCCACCCGCCGTGATTCGATGTCGAGCAACGGCGTTCCAATCATCTCGAAAGTGAGATTCGGAAACGCCGCCCATACGCTCTCGAAGAAGGCCCGCGCTTGCTCAGAACCTGCCAGCGGGGCCGGCAACGACGGGTCGGACCAAACGACATGCGTTGCTACAATCTGCATTGCAACGTCTATATCCCGACTATTCCACGCCGCGAAATACCTGGCCGGATAGGAGATCATGTTGTCGCCTGCGTCTGCCATAGGTGCCTCCTGATTATTTTCAAAACGAACGAAGTCCTTTTATGTGCGATCACCGAACCGCGTAAACCGATCCGACAGGCATAAGCTGGATAAGTTCATTTCTGAGCATGAGGTACAAGTCCCAGATTCGAATCACCCTGGGTGGTGAAGCGGCCTACCCACCAGGGGGATACTGCCGACTAGGACCGCTCGCGCGCCACCTCCGCTCGCACCTGGCCCGCGACGCTGACACGCCCGCACGAAGGTCGAACGTCGAGGAAACCGACAGCCTCGCGCCAACGAGACGTTGCTGTCCGTCGGCGCCACATATATCGGAAGGCCTCCAACTCCTGCTGTCCGCCAACTGATCGAGCGGATGCTCCTCCGACTGGGGCTCCTCGCTCGATGATCTCCCGCGTGCGAACCGCCTAACAGACGCCGCGAAGACGGAGCATTAGCGACTGTGGTCATCGACAGGCAATGCCGTAGCGAATGATTTCGCCATGAGACCGGAACCTGTCAAGTCACATAAGAAAGCGGGGTGCTGCGGAAGATCGGAACAGCGATCGGGTCGGAAGCAGTATCGCTGTAGATCGCAGACAAGTCAGCCTAGTGCACCCAAGTTGATCGGCGACGACACGCTGAGCCGGCGCGCAATGCCGGACGTGATGAACAAATGAATTTATTCGATGCTATTGAGGCGGAACGACAACCCGCATCCCATCCAGCTCTTCCGTCACCGTAACTTGACAGGCAAGCCTGGAGTCTTCACAGTACTCGTCCATGAACTCGAGTAAGTCGTTCTCATCGACAGAACGCTCTGAAACATATCCGTGCCATTTGTGGGCGATGTGGACATGGCACGTGCCACACGAAACTTCACCACCGCATTCTCCTATAATTCCAGGAACATTATTTCTCACAGAACCCTGCATCAGAGACTGCCCGATTTCAACATCGACCGTAATCTCGTCGCTGTGGGGTGTGACATAGACTATTTTTGGCACGACTTACCTTCCGTCCGCAGCTACATATTTCCTACATCCGAGGAAAGTGTCCTGCATCTGCATACGATTCACATCCCCCCTGTGAGGGACATCCTCCCCCAACTCGAGGTACATACGTGCACAACCACGGCACTTGGAGGTGCAACAGAATCGCTTTTTGATGGAGAGATACGAATTGCACAAAACTGCGGCGACGACCCTGGATTGCCCCTTAACAGCCGAATCAATCGCTGACGAGCTAAGTCATGTCTCGGGAGCTGCATTCTTCGATCATGCGGGTGCATCAACATGGCGCGACCAGCTCCCGCGGTGGCGACGGTACTGCCGGACAGGCCGGTGACTCACCGATGATGCCCCTCGTGCTAAACGCCATCGCCCCGACTGGTCGGTGACCCGCCGCGGCAGCCTGAGAAGATTCTCGCCGACAAGCGTCAAGTCAACAGCAGGTGCAGTTGAATCTCGCCGATCAGTAGGCCGAGCACAGCTCCGGCGGTGATCAGCTTCCACTCATCCTGTTTGAATGCCGGGCGCAACAGGCCTTCGAACTCTTCGTCGGTCATCAGCTTCATCTTGGCTTCCATGAACTCAGGCAGGTCCATGGCTTCAGCGGCGTAGCCGGCGAACTCGTTGGTGCGCTCCAGCATTCGCCGCACGGCGGTATCGGAGACGATGCGCTTCAGCTCGTCGTAGCGTGTGCCGGCGGCGAACTGCATGAGAAGCTTGGCGAGTCCGGCCTGATTGTCGATAGCGGCTTGGATCTCGTGGTCCAGCATCGACAGGAAGCGATCCGAATTCGGGCCTCTGACAAGATCTTCCAGAACATTCGCGGGTGTCAGTATCTCCTCCGAGATCAGCTTCGCGTAGTCCCGCGTCACCTCGTCGCGGCGTTTGATGAATAGTCCCTGCCAGGTGAAGATGCCGAGGTATCGCCGCGGGCGGACCGGGCGGAAGATCATTTGCAGGGCCAGCCAATCGGTGGTGAATCCCGTGACCGCGCCGAACGAGGGCATGATGAGCGGTGAGTGAGTGGCGGCCCAGGCGCCGGCCTGCACGATGCCCAGTACGAAGCCGAACGGGATTCCGACCCGCACGATGAACCGCATTTCGGTATTGCCGATCGTGCGGATCATCTTGACCAGTAGGGTCTTGTCCCTGACCAGCGCATTGACCGCGAGCATCCGGATGTCCAGTACCGCATCGACATTGGCGCGCAGGTCGGCCATGAAGGTGTCCAGCATCCCCGGAACCGCGGCTTCGACACCGCCGATGACACGGTTCTGCACTACTTCCGGCAGTGCCTGCCACAACGTCGGCTGGAGAGTGTTCATCAACTCCCGCGTCACCGTGGCGACCATCTCGTGCATCGGGTCCGCGAGCCGCTTCATCAGATCGTCGAGGTCTATGCGCTCGATGATCTCCTGTGGGTCGATCAGCTTGCCCAGCATCAGGTCTACCGCGCCGGCGGCCATTCGGGGGCCGTTGCGTGGAATCACGCCTTGCCAGCCGAGATACGGTGGTATACCGATGAATTCGACAGGCCGGAACATCATTTCCACAGCGGCCAGTTTTGTGACGTACCCGATCATTGCCGCAACGAGCGGCATCATCGCATAGACGGGCCAGTTTTCGGCGATGTCATGAAATATCGGAATGCTCACTGATCTCCCGGTGGTGGGGCGAACATGCGATCTCCTCACGATCCGGTGTATGCCCAGTCCGGTCGGTCCCAGTCTTCCGTATCACCCGGGCGATTGTCCTGGGCTACAGTTCAATCCATGACCGGTCGATTGTTGCCACCGACAAAGCGAGGAGGTGGCAATGCCGGAGGACGGCCCTCGGGAATGGCTCACGCAGTTCGCCACGCAGCCGGAACGCCATACGGACATCGACCGCTTGGCCGGACTGATCGGCGACCAGGTGTTCGCGGATCTCCCGAATCTGCCCGGCGATCTCGAAATGCGCCACGCCGCAGAGGTGAATCTGCGCACCCAACTCCGGGAGTTCATGGCGGCGCTGGGTCGGAGCTCGTTCGACGTCCGGGTCCCAGCTGAAGCGATCGACCTCGCGCGCACGCTCGCGCGCCGCAATCTCGACATCGGGATACCGATGCAGGGCTTCCGTATCGGTCAAAGAGTGTTGTGGCAGTACGTGATCCACACGGTCGACGAATCAATCACCGAGGAGAGTCTGCGCCGGGAAGCTCTGGTCCTGCTTTGGGAACGCGCCACCGAGTGGATCGACACTGTCCTCGAGGCCACCATAGCCGCCTACACATTGGAGCGGGAGCAGCTGCAGCGCGGTGTCGATAGTCGGCGGACGTCCGCCGTTCACGCCGTCCTGCGGGGCGAACCGGTCGAGATCGATGAGCTGTCACGAACTTTGGGTCACGCGGTCCGCCGGTATCAGACCGCGCTTGCGCTCACCACGGACACGGACACGGACACGGACACGGACGCCGCCGCATCCGACCTGCTCCCAGTGCTGATGCGACAGGCAACGGAGACTGCCGCCGCCCTGGGTGGCACCAGGCCGTTGATGATTGCCAGCGGCGCTCGCGGTTTGTGGGCGTGGGTAGCGACGCCAGAACCACCCACGGACGGCCCCTTACCATTGCCCCGCCGAGGAATTCGGATCGCAATGGGCACCTCATCGCCAGGTGTCACGGGATTCGTGCACAGTCACCGCGAGGCCCTGGCCGCACAGCGGGTGGCCGCCGGAGGGGTCGCGCTTGTCAGATATGCGGATGTCGAACTCGTCTGTCTCACAACGGGAGACGGGAGCATGGACGCGATGCGCGCGCTGATCACTCGCGAGCTGGGCGCCCTGGCGAATCGACGAGATTCGAATACACGGTTGCGCGATACCGTGCGAGTGTTCCTGATCAACGGGTGCAATGCCGCCAGCGCGGGCAAGGAACTCGGGATCCATGAGAACACCGTCCGCTATCGCGTACGGCAGGCCGAACAACTTCTCGGCCACGTCCTCGAAGAGCGTCGAGTGCACATCGAGCTCGCGTTGCGGTCGCTGCACGCAATGGGTGATCGGATCCTTCCAGACGAGCAGGCACTCTAGAGTTCGTCGTCAGAGTCGCAGCCAGCTGTCGCGCCCGACAAACCTTCGGCCAATCATTGACGGCGGCACCAAGATAACTCGCCGGTAATACTGCGACGCTGTGCTAGGCAATCCTTTTCGAAATAGGATGCAGCGCACAATTGCCCAGAGAAGGTGATCAACGATGATCAGGCATATTCCGTCGATGCTCGGCCTCGGTCCCGACCGGAGAATTGCGGTCCCGGACGATCTCCGCGCGATCACCATGATCGGCCCGGAATCCGATCCCGCGCACGCCGGATTGGATCACGCGGCGGTGGAATCGATCTGGTCGGCGGTATGCGAATGGTACGCGGCTGGTGTGAATCCGGCGATTCAGATCTGCCTGCGCCGCGACGGCGCGGTAATTCTCAACCGCGCGATCGGGCACGAACCGGAGAACGCGAAACCGGCAACACCGGATACGCCTATGTGCATCTACTCGGCGTCGAAGGGCATCACCGCCACGGTCGTGCACATGCTCGCCGAGCGCGGCGCCCTCGCGCTCAACGACCGTGTCTGTCAGTATCTGCCGGCGTTCGCTGCTCACAGCAAACACCACATCACCATCCAACAGTTGCTCGATTACAGCGCGGGTATCCCCGAAATGCCGCGAGATGTGCCCTTGGCGGCGCTCATCGACACAGACGACCGGATGCGATCGATTCTGCAATCACTGCGCCCGCTGCATCGCCCCGGCCTACTGCACATCTACCATCCACTGACCGGTGGTCTGGTACTACGGGAGGTCGTCCGGGCCGCGACGGACCGGTGCATCAGTGACGTCCTCGCCGAGGAGATCCTGCGCCCGCTCGGCTTCCGGTGGACGAATTACGGTGTCGCACCACACGATCTCGCCCTCGTCGGGCGGTGCGCCATGGCGGGGAGGACGGCACCGGCGCCGGTGACGAGCATCATGCGCCGAGGCCTGTCCGGCTCGCTCGACGACATTGTCGAGCTGGCGAATCAAGATTCCTTCCTGACTGCGGTACTGCCGCCGGCGAACGTCGTTTCGACCGCGGCCGAACTCGCGCGTTTCTACGAAATCCTGCTCCGCGGTGGTGAACTCGACGGTGTCCGCGTGCTCAACCCCGAATCAGTGCGTCAGGCGGTCGCGCCGCGCGGCCGTCTGGCTGGAGTGCCCGGATTGCGGATCAGCTCCGGATTCGTACTCGGCCAGCACATCAGCCTCTTCGGCCGCAATACCGAATCGCTCTTCGGTCACCCGGGACTGACCTCGGTATTCGCCTGGGCCGACCCCGCGCGCGGCCTGAGCGGCGCGGTAGTCCCGAACGGCAAATCACTGCTCGCCGGGAACATCCATCTGACCCGGCTGTTGGACCGAATTGCCTGTCGCATACCGCAGTTGACCAGTCCACCGCATTTCACCGGCGTCAGCGGTCGCGCGGCATAACAATCGCAATCAGCGCCCTGTCCGCGACCGCGCGGCCAGCACATCCCGCAGCGATACATCCCCGTCGGCCAAAACAGCCGGGTCGACCGGCAAGCGCTCAGAGATCAACTTCTTACCGGCCATAAAATCTTTCGGGCTGTTCGCCGTCTCGACCGCACATACGGTCCAGTCCCGACGCAGATGGAACAATGCGAAGGAGTCGAGCGACGCCCCCGGGCGTGCGATCGTGGTGACCTCGTCCTCCAGCAGCCCGGCGATCTTCAGCTTCAGCTCGAACTGATCCGACCAGAACCACGGGGTTTCATGGGCTCCCCCATGGGAACTGACGATGGCTGCGGCGGCATGCTTGGCCTGTTCCACCGCACTCGGAATGGATTCGAGGCGATACAGCCCGTCAAGCGCGTCATGCGGTCGACGGGTGGCGTCACCGATCGCCATGATTCCCGCCACGTTCGTGCGCCCGACCCGGTCGACCAGAATGCCTGCGTCGCATTCGACGCCGCACAGTACGGCCAAGTCGACGTTGGGCACCGCACCGATGCCGATCAGGGCGTGATCACAGGCAATGACCGAACAATCTTCGGCCACAACGGATGTGATTGCTCCATCCACTGTTCGAAACCCCGCGACGTTGAAGTTGGTGACCACGCGCGTCCCACGCGAAACGTGGTACTCGGTCAGCCGGCGGGATAGTTCGGCGCTCGCAACGCGCGCCAGGATCCTGTCCTCGCGTTCGACAACAGTGACGTTGATACCCTTCGATCGGGCAACGGCCGCAACCTCCATCCCCACATATCCGCCGCCGATCACCGCCAGCGCGCTCGTCAGCTCGAGCGCGGCGCCGAGCAGGCGCGCATCCGGAATTGTCCGGAGCGTCAATACACCCGAGGCGTCGGCACCTGGAACCGCGATCCGCCTGGGCGTGGCGCCGGTCGCGATCACGACGGTCCCGTATTCCCGGAACTCGCCGTTGTCGAGGATAACCCGACCGGAATCCCGGTCGATAGTGGTGACGTGCACACCCAACAGCAGTTCGATCTTGTTGTCCGCATAGAACTGAATGGGCTTGAGCCACTGCACCATCGCGTCGTCGGTGAACTTCTTCGACAACGGGGGGCGGTGATAGGGCGGGTGAAGTTCGTCGCCGATCAGCGTGATCGGCCCTTCGAAATTCTGCTGGCGTAGCATTCCGGCGAGCGTCGCTCCTGCGTGGCCGGCGCCGATGATCACCACCGAATCTGTCGATCGTGCTGTCGAAGTCATCCGCGCGTCACCTCCGATCGGACCACAGGTTCGATCAGCGGATCATGGCTTCGATCCAAGAATCGTTCGCGAGCAACGAGATACAGCGGAAATGCCATTGAGACACCGATGTAGGACAGGGCGACGAAGAGTGCTCCCCATTTGGGGCCCATACCGATTCGCGTGGTGTCGGTGACCACCCACACGATAAACGCGGCCCAGGTGATCAACATGTCGATACTGAGAAAGGCGGCTGTGCCGCCGGCGGCGAACGCGTCGCCGAAGAAGGCGATCGGGTTCAGGATATTGCCACCCGCCCGCATCCAGTCGAACGCATACGGCCAGGTCAGAACTACCGCTCCGATCCCGACAAGCACATACAGCGCATGCCGGACATTTGTCCACGCCGAGTGACCGGTCATTGGATTCGTCACCGGATCACCGGCTGTCAGCGACGCGAATATGGATCTCTTCATCGTTGTCGCCGACGATGAGCTGACACGACAGCCGAGATTCGTCATCAGCGCCGTCGAGGTAGGCGATCAGTTCGGTTTCCTCGTCGGTCGGCTCGGCGAACAGCTCCCAGTGCCCCCGGGCGAGATGGACGTGGCAGGTTGCGCAGGCGCAGCTGCCTCCGCACTCCGCGACGATGCCCGGGAGATTGTTGTTGACGGATCCACTCATGACGCTCTGTCCTGGATCGACGTCGACACGCGTCGTGGTCCCGTCCAGCAGGTGGTAGGTCACTTTCGGCATCGCGGCACGGCACTTTCTATTCGATGAAAAACGGTGTGCCGGGGGAGCTTTCAACCCCCGGCGCACCGCAGGTCTCAGGAGAAGGTCAGATGTACGGGCAGGTGGCGCAGGCCGCCGACAAAGTTGGTCTGGATCAACTTGGGCGTACCGGTCACCTCGACGCGCGCCAGCCGCGGCAGCAGTTCCTCGAGCATGATCTTCATCTCGAGCTTGGCCAGATGCTGGCCGATGCACATATGCGGTCCGTAGCCGAAGGCGATCTGCTTGTTCGGTCGCCGGTCGATATCGAAGGTGTCCGGGTTGTCGAACACGTCGGCGTCCCGGTTTCCGGACTGGAAGAGCAGCATCAGCCGGTCGCCCGCCTTGATCTGCTGACCACGAAGTTCGTAGTCCTGGAGCGCGACACGGGTGAAGTGTTTCACCGGTGACACCATTCGCAGCGCCTCGTTGACGAGGTCCGGGATGAGGCTCGGATCATTCTTGACGCGCCCGAGGATGTCCGGCCGGGCCGCCAGGTAGTGCAGGCATCCGGCGAGGGTGCTCGCGGTGGTGTCGTGCCCCGCGGTGGCGATGGCAACGAACCAGCCGTAGGCGAACATCTTCGGAAAGTATTCTCCGGTCTCATCTTTCGCGACGGCGATCAGCGTGGCCAGATCGTCGAGGGGTTCGGCACGCCGGCTCTCGATGAGAGTGTCGAAATAGGCGTAGAAGTCGGCGATCGCCGCCGCCCACTGCTGTGCCGCCGCGTCGGGTGAAAGAGCTTCGACGTCAGCGCGCATGGCGTCCGGGTCGGCGACACCGAAAAGATCCTGCGTCAGCGACATCATCCGCGGCTCGTCCTCTTCGGGAACGCCGAAGAGCGTATTGATGACGTGCAGTGGGAAGAAGACGGCGAACTCTTGGACGGCATCGAGATCCGCACCGCCTGCGACGAGACGCTCGACAGAACCCTTCGCGATCTCACGGATCCGGTCCGACCACTTCTTGAGGTTCGCCGGCCGGAACCAGTCGAAGGCCACATCTTTGATCGTGGTGTGCTCCGGCGGATCGAGGTACGGCAGCGCGTCGAGAATCCGCAGGCTGCCTCCCAGCAGTTGCTTGGTGAAGGCATCGCCGGCCTGGTTCTGCAGAATCGGATTGTGCGAGCCCTTCTCCTCACCACCGCCGGCGCTGAAGATCGCGGGCTGCCGCTCGATCTCCATGAGATCGGCATGCTTGGTGACGAGCCACAGTGGGTCATAGCCGTCCACGCTCACCTGCGGCAGGGGCTGGTTCTCCCGCAGCCATCGATAGGCCTCATACAGTTTGGCGTCGTCGCTGTGGCCCTGTGGAAGCACAATCTGCCGAGCGATCTCATCGGGGACTGTTGCGGTGTCGGCGGATTCGACCGTCGTCATGGTCAACCTTCTCTCGGTTCTCGATTCGTGGCGGAGAACGCCGGTGCAGTGGCGCTGTCCGGAACCGCACTGTGACTCGAGTCTCATGGAAAGCGCCCGGGTGCGCGTCACCACATCGAGGGGTCTTGCCCCCACTCGGGAGGGAGAGACGACCTTGAAGGACCTGTTATGCGTGCAGGAGATCGTCGATAGACGATGCGGTCAGATTCGACAGCGACGCGGCATCGTCGCCCGATTTCAGAGCCTCGAGCACGGCCGTCAGAATGCCGTCGATACTCGGCCCGCCGTCCAGTACGAGGCGCGGCAGACCGATCTCGACGCACCTGGACAGGACCGGTAAAAGAACATCCTTCGCGGTGCTGACATCACCGGCCGCACCGAGGCAGTTCGCGTGCAGCACTGCGCATTCGACGAGCGCTCTAGGACGCCCTTGTCGTTCGACGCGCTCGACCAGCGCCGCCGCTCGAATAACTGCGGACCGCAACGATTCCGGCGTGCCTTCGGCAAGGAGCACCCTGATAACCGAGTCTTCGTCGAGCTGCGCGGTCACTTCTTCGATACCGTTGCCAAGCCGCGGACCGCCCGGCACAGCGGGTAGCCGCGCCAGCTGAGATTCCGTCAGCGGCAACCCGATTCGAACTTTCTCGTTCACAATCCGCGCCGCCAATCGAGGCAGAGTGAGCGCCTCGGCGATCTGCATGCCCTGTTCGAGCCTGTGCCGCGCATCATCGATCTGACCCCGAAATGCCTTGATCCGTGAGCCGATGCCGTAGGTCGCGAGCATCATGTCGACGATGCCGCCCTCGTCAGCGAGCTGGGTGCTCTCGTCCAGCAATTGTTCTGCCTCGCCGACTGCTCCCTTTTCGTAAAGCAGGGCACCCAGCAGCGCGCCGGCCAACCGCGCCGCGTATCCGTGCGGTCCGCTCTCACGCCCGAGTCGCAGAGCATCACGAAGCTGGCCTTCGGCCCGGGCGACCTCGAGTTGCTCGTGGGACGCTATCCCGGCCATGCAGTAGTTGTACATCACGCTGAATGGCCCAGCGGTCTGCGCGTGATACGTCGACGCCCATGCCTGCCACCGCTGTACCGCGTCGAAATCGAAGCTGTGCACCGCAACAAAGGACGCGATACCCGCGACTGCGGAGCCGAGGAATGGGCGAACAATATCCGATGCGCTCCGGCAGCCGGAGATCAACTCGTCCACACCGTCGATGCGATCGGCGAAGACTCTGTCCACACCACGAACGAAATCGGCCTCCATCCGGAGATCGGATCGATCACCGTCGGAAAGAACTTCGTCATCGAGTGAGGAGTCCACCTGCTCGAGAGCGGCCTCTGTCGCCGAATGATGGTGCAGCAGCACATTTCCCCAGGCAACGAGCAACTGCATACGCGGCCTGGTTCGCACGAGCGCAAGGGGCAACTTCGCGATCAAACCGAGCAACGTGGACATCTTCGAGTTCTCGACCAGTTCCATCCCATCGGCCTCGACCAACTCCATAGCGCGCTCCGGATCAGAGCCCGCCAGTGCGTGATCGACGGCCTCACTCAACATGTCGTGCTCGGCAAACCATGCCGATGCCGTGAGGTGCAGTTCGAGAGCCCGGTCCGGGCAATCGGTTTCGAGACGCCGCTGCAGGAACTGGGCGAACAGATGGTGGTATCGGAACCACTCCCGGTCGTCATCGATGCTCTGCAGGAACAGATCTCGCCGTTCGATCTCCTCCAGCAACAATTGCGGGGACGATCCCCCGGCAAGCCGTCCGGCCAGACTGCCGCAAATCTGCTCGGTGATCGACGTGACCATCATGAAGTCGAGCAGTGCCGGCTCGAGGTTGTCGACGACATTGGCCATCAGATACTCGCCGATGGCATGGTGCCGCCCGGACAGTTGTTTGATGAAAGCCGCCGCGTCCTCTCGACGCCGCAGCGACAGGGATGCGAGCTGAAGTGCCGCTATCCAGCCTTCGGTAGACGAGGTCAAAGCCGTGATCCCGGCACCGTCCAACCCCAGATCATTGATGTCCACCAAGAACTCTCGGGCCTCGGAGTCAGTGAAGCGCAGATCGTCCGCGCAGATCTCGACGAGCTCGTCCCGCACCCGCATGCTGCTCAGAGGCAGTCCTGATTGAGTTCGACTGGTCACGATCACGCGGATGTGATGGCAGCCATTCTCGATCAGAAAATCCATCGCCGTGATCGTGCCCTCGGCGCTCACCTGATGCCAGTCATCGACGACGAGCGCGACAGTCGCCCCGGCATCGTGAATTCGGTTGATCAGCTCGCCGAGCACGTACCGGGCCGCATCCTGCCCGTGTTCCTCCAGCACCTGACCGAGATCGGTCACCAGCGTGGGCCGAATATGACGGAACGCGTTCAGGATGTTCGAGAGAAACCAGGCGACGTTGTTGTCGTCGCGGTCGACGTGCAGCCAAGCGACCGGAATTCCCTGATCGGACAGGGCCGCCCGACATTGTGCCGCAAGCGTCGTCTTGCCGAAGCCCGCCGGGGCGTGGATAACGACCAACCGTCGCGGACTGCCGCCCCACAGCCACTCCAACAGCCGGCGACGGCCTACGAGCGAGTGCGCGGGCGTCGGCGGGCGGAATCTGGTGGACACGCCCGGCGGTGTGCGAGCCCGAATCGAAACCGCCGGGAGAACAACGGCCGGTCGGGGCAACGGCGTCTCGGCGCTCCTGCTACCTACCTCGATCGCCTCCAGCTCATCGCGGAACTCGGCTGCCGTCTGCGGTCTCGCTGCCGGATCCCTGGCCATGCCGTGTTCGATTGCGGCACTGATGCCTTGGGGGATGCCCTCCGCACGCAGGTCCGGAATGGGTGCGGTGGTGATCCGGAGAAACTGTGCGACGATTCGCTCGCCACTCCGGCGCTCGAATGCGGCGTGTCCGGTCAGCAGACAGAAGAGCGTCGCCGCGAGACCGTAGACGTCGGCGGCGGGACCCGGCGAATCCCCTTGCAAGACTTCCGGAGCCGTGTATGCAGGCGATCCGGCGATATCCCCGCTCGACGTCTCGAACGCGCCGCCGAAGCGCGCGATACCGAAGTCCGTCAGCTGCGGTTCGTCATAGTCGGAGAGGAGGATATTGGCCGGCTTCACATCCCGATGCACGATGCCGGATCGATGCGCGGATTCCAGTGCGCCGGCAATCTTGATCCCGATGGCCCTGACCTCGGGCCACGGCAGCGGCCCATCCCGGCCCACCAGATCCGCCAATGACCGGCGTTCGTAGAACGGCATCACGATGTACGGACGGTTCAGCGCCGTCGTGCCGATCTGCAGGACCTGGACGATATTCGGATGGCCCGAGAGCCGTCCCATCGCACGCCCCTCGCGAATGAACCGTTCCCGATCTTCCAGCCCGACATCGGCAGACATAACCTTGACGGCGACCGCACGTTCGAGTTCCGGTTGCGCACACCGGTACACCACGCCGAAGCCTCCGTGCCCGATTTCGACTGCGTCACTGAATCCCTCGATCTCGAGGTCAGCGGCGATATCGAGCGACAGATCGCGCTCGGTGCCAGGTTGCTCGATATCCGACAACTCAGGAACTCGATTCGTGGGGCACGCCGAAAACCGCGGGGTCGCCGCAGATTGTCCTCACATCGAGTCGCCGGAGGTGTCTCGTAACGAAGGGCAACCCTTCCGCTACGGCCCTTCCGTCAGAATACGTCGTTGGCCCGCCGCTCGACGCCGAAGCGGCCTATGGGCGTCAGACTTCCGCTGGAAGCGACACCATCGGGGTCATAGTATTGAGAGAGTCCATAATTGCGTGCTGAGCCTGCATCGGCAGCGTGTGCATGATCTCGCGGACGCGTTGCTGGCGGCGGCCGACCGCCTGCCGGAACGGCATGCCGGGGGTTGCCTGCATTTGCGGGATGATGCCTTCGACCTCTTCGGCGCCGCCCTGGTGGTGTCCGGCGTCGACCATGGCCTGTTCGCGGGCCATCTGCGCCTCGTCCTTCTCTTCCGACATCCCGATCGGGCCGATCATGCGGCCGTTGAGGAACTGCCTGACGACCGGTTCCTCACTGGTCAACAGCACCTCCCGCGGTCCGAAGGTGACCAGCTCACGGTGGAACAGCATGCCGATATTGTCGGGCACCGTGCGCGCGAGGTTGATGTTGTGTGTGACGATCAGAAACGTCGCGTCGATCTGGGCGTTGATATCGAGGAACAGTTGGCTGATGTAGCTGGTGCGCACCGGATCCAGGCCAGAGTCCGGCTCGTCGACCAAGATGATTTCCGGGTCGAGCACCAGGGCGCGGGCCAGACCGGCGCGCTTACGCATACCGCCGGAGATCTCACCGGGCAACTTGTTCTCGGCTCCGATCAGTCCGGTGAGATCGAGCTTGTCCATGACGATCTTCTCGATTTCCGACTCCCGCTTCTTCGTGTGCTCGCGCAGCGGGAAGGCGACGTTGTCGTACAGGCTCATCGAACCGAAGAGCGCACCGTCCTGAAACAGCACACCGAAGAGCTTGCGCACCTCGTACAGTTCCTTGTTCGAGCAGGTGGTGATGTCGGTGCCGTCGATGATGATCGAGCCCTGATCAGGCCGGAGCAGGCCTATCAGCGACTTCAGGAACACCGACTTGCCGGTGCCCGACGGACCGAGCAGCACACTCACTTCCCCGGCCGGCAGATCGAGCGTCACATTCTGCCAAATCCGCTGGCTGCCGAAGGATTTCGTAAGATTCGAGACGGAGACTGCGATTCCCATGATTGCTTCCTGACGTCGGATCAGATCGGTTCGAGCCCGGCGATGCGCCAACCGCCGGTGGTGTCCGTCATCGACACGCGGATCCGGCTGCCGTCCAGCTTCGGATCTGGCGAGTCCGAGTTGGTCGTCGTCTGGTTCACGAACACCAGCAGCGTGACGTGGTCGGGCGATTGTCCGACCACGCCCACCGAGACGACCTCGGCCTTCGTCACGATGTGCCTGTCCTTGGCAGCCGGAATGATCTTCTGGTCCCCCAGCGATTGGAATTCGTTCTTGAAGTCGCCGGTAAGGCTGTCGTAACGCGCCTTGAATTGCTGGTCGACGGTGTTGAAGTCGTAGCTCAGCAAGGCGGCGACCGATTCACGAGCCGCCGCGGTCGCGGCCCGGCCTGCGGCGGCCGTCGCCGAATCGTGGTGCAGTTCAGTGCCTGTGTAGACGGTTCCGGCCAGACTGGCCACGGCCCCCACCACTGCCATACCAAGGGTGAGCCGTAGTCGCGTCGCCGACCACGTCCCCATCCCAGCCGAAAGCCGGTGGACTACATTAGCGGGCCGCGACCATAATGCGCGAATCTTCATGACACAAACTCCACATTCGAGACGAGCCAACGGCCGTCGACCGAGTCCAAAGAGACCTTCATGCGATAGACACGTTGCTGCCCGGTCGGCGCCTCGGTGTTCTGCACCGTCGACACCACCGCGGCCAGCACGGTCGCGTGCTGGTCGTTCGCATCGACCAGCGCGACCTCCTTCGCTGCGCCCGTCGAGACGACCTGCCCCTGCTGGAGGACCGACAGGAATGTGCCGCCGGTGTCGGCGAACTGGTCGTGGAACTTACCGGTGGTCGTATCGGCAATGCGCTTGATGTCACCGGCGGCGCTGTCATGGCGCAGGGTCACGAGGTCGGCGACGGCCTGCCTGGACGTGCTCAGGATGGCCGCGTCGCGGTCCTGTCGATGCTGCGCGACGTGCAGGTGCCAGGCCGAAATCCCGCCGAATATCAACGCTCCGACGACGATCGCTGCGGCCAGCGCGAGTATCGCGAGCGCGAGGGACCTCGGCCGCACCTCGACTGGATCCGTGTCGACGACTGGTTCCGTATCAACAGAATCCGACTCGATCACCTGATCCTCGTCCAGCTGATCCTCCGTCGCCCGGTCCCGACCCGACTCGGCCTTGTCCGCCAATTCCTCGTCAGCACAGTCGATTTCGTCTGGATCGACGATCATTTCAGAAACAGTTGTTGCCATTCCAATTCCTCCTCGGTGCCGGTCGCGATCAGGTTCTGGATCGAATAGGCAATGCCGTCCGGCGTCCTGAAGCGTCCCGTCTGTGGGTCATACGGCACCGTCTGCGCGGCCGGTTGGACCGGCGGACTCGTGCCCGCGAGCGGTGGACCAGCACCGACAGTCGGTGGATTCGTCTCGGCGTCCGGCGGGCTCCCCGCGGCAACGGGCTGCTGCCCCGGCCTGGCCATCATCTGTGGCCACTGCGACGGCGGGCCGCCTGGGCAATCGGCGACGTTCGCGGTGCGAACACTCGGGTCGGTGGCGCACGGCGCGTTACGCACGCCGCGGGCATCGCGATTGTCACTTTGCGGGAGCTTGCAATAGGCGTTCTCCGGCGCCGGCACGGGACTCAGATCGCTAGGATCGCGGCGTTGCGTCTCCTGATATCCCTCGGTGCACGGAAAAGGATTGCCGGTGTTGAGCAGCTTCACATCCAACGGACCCTGCCCCGAGAGGCGGTCGTTCGGGTCCTGAAAACCGTTGTGCATGTAGTTGATCGCCGACGACAATGCCGGATACACGACCAGCAGGTGCCGCAGACCCGGCGCGTTGACGCGCAGCACTTCGCCTGCTGTCTGCAAATTCATCAGCAGCAGTGGCAGTGTCGGCGTGAGGTCACTCAGTGTCCCGCCAACTGTGTCGAAGAAGGCCGGTCCGGTGCTCAGCACTTCGCGGATATGCGCGTCGCTCATCACGAGTTGATCGGTGAAGGAGGCCAGGTTGGTCGCAAAAGCGTTGATCGAGGGTCCCGATCGGCTCAAGGCCTGCAATACAGGCTCGGCTGAGTCGATCAGCGCCGTAGTCTGCTGAAGGTCGCCGTGCGCACGCCGCACCAGGGAAGCTGATGCCGCCAGTGCTTGGTTCACTACTTCCCCGGTGCCGCCGAGTGCGGCGGACGCTTCGTCCACGGTTGTCTTCAGCGACTCCTTCGGTACCGACTGCAATAGCGTGTTGACCTGGGAGACAACAGTATTCGAGGCCTCCGGAATCCTGGTCCGGTCCGTGCCGAGAGTGCTCCCTTCATGTAGATAGGGTGCACCGGACGAGCGTGGGACGAGGTCGACATACTGCTCACCGACCGCAGAAACGCTGCGGACGATGGCATCGGAATCGGCAGGCACCTCACGCGAGGACTGCAGTTGCAGAATGGCGGCGGCGCCATCGGGTCGCAATTCCATACGGCGCACGACGCCGACGTCTACGCCTCGATAGGTCACGAGCGCGTTCGGATACAGACCGGAGGCATCGACGAATACGGCTGCTACGGTGTAGGTGCCGATTTTTGTGAATCGTTGCAAGCCCGCATATTTCACGGTGCAGAAGCCAACCGATAGCACGGCGATCACGGTGAACACGATGAGCTGGATTCGGATACGTTTCGACAGCATCAGCGCGGCCCTCCGTTGTCGGGGTTGGCGGGGTTGCCGGGGGCTGCCGGAGCAATCAGTGGGTCCACTGCCTGGCGGGCAGTAAGGCCTCCGAAGTTGTGCGGGATGCTAGGAATCACCTTGTTCGCGATGGTCTGCGGGCTGATGTCAAGGGTCAGAAAGAGATTGAGATAGTCCCCCCGAATGCCGCGATCGGCGGTCGTAACGGGAAACGGGATCGTCAGTGCGATCTTCAGTGCCTCGGGCAGGTCATTGCCCGCGGCGGCCAGCTGCTGCAACGTCGGCGCGAGGTTCGCGAGATTCGCCTGTAGATCGATCTTGCTGTCGTGCAGTATTCCGGTCGCCTTATCACCGAATTGTCCAACAGCGGCAAGCATTTGGGTCAGCTTCCCCTCTTGCCCCCGGAGCACATCCAATGCCGGCTGTATCGATGTGATGCCTCGATCGATCACCGTCGACTGCTGAGCGAGTTCGGCGCCGAGCCGATCCATACTGTCGATCGCACGGGTGATGTCGTCGCGCTGCGCATCGAGTCCACCGACGAATCGGTTCAGGTTCCCGATCAAGCTGTGGATCGACTCCTCCCGACCGCCCACGGCGTCGTCGAGTTCACCCGTGATTGTCCGCACCTGTTGTAGACCAGCACCATTGAGCACCAGCGACAGCGCGGAGAGCACCTCTTCGACGGACGCGTATTGACCGGTTCGTGCCAGTGGAATAACCGCGCCGTGCGCCAGCCTCCCGGTGGGCTTCTCGGTCGGGGGAACGGAGAGCTCGATGTATTGGGAGCCGAGTACGCTCGTCTGCGACAGCTTCGCACCGATATTACCGGGCAGCACCACATCATCGACGATGGCCAGCGTGAGTTTCGCGTGCCAGCCGTCATTTTCGATTCGCTGGATATTGCCGACCGTCACATTGTTCGCCTTGACGGGCGAATTGCCGACCAGGTTCTGCGCATCCGCCAATTCGACCGTTACCGTGTAGCCGCTACCGGCTACCGCATTGCCAGGCAACGGGATCGAGTTCACGCCGTCGAATGTGCAACCGGCGGTGGCGATCAGACCGGCACAGCTCGAGACGAGGCCCAGCACGCGAGATATCTTTGCCATCAGTGGCCTCCGCGCGGGTTGAGAATGTCCGCCAGGCTGGGAATCGGTCCTACCGGCGCGGACGGTGCCGATGGGAGCTGAGGAGCGACCGCACTGGCGAGCTGCCCGACGAAAGCGGTTGTCGCCTTGGTGCACTCGCCCGCCGGAGCATTGACCGTCGTCAACAGCGCGCAGATCAGCGATCGTGGATCCAGGCCGTCCGGAATCGCGACCGCACCGGTCAGCGAATTCGATTCTGGGTCGTAGATGTTGTAGAGGTCCGACAGCGCGGACGGCGCGGCATGCAGAATCTGCGCGACCGTATCGATTCGATCGACGAGTAGTCGGGTGAGCGTAGTCGCCTTGACGACATCGGTGCCCAGGGCCGCCCGATTCTGAGTGATGAACTGGGTGACCTGAGTGAAGGTCGTCTGAATGCTGGACAGCAGCGCGTCAAGTTCGGTCCGGTTCGAGTTCAGGACACCCGAAAGCGACGCCAGTTGGTCGCTGAATCCGCTGATCTGGTTGTCCACCGCGGCAATCGCGGTGGTCACCGCCTGCAGGTTGTCCACGCTGGCGAACAGATCGCTGCCGCCGGCGTCGAGCGTTCGTGCCGCATTGGACAGGGCGGTCAGTGAGTCGTGCAGCGACTGCCCGTTACCCGTCATTGTCGCGGCCGTGGTGTCAAGGAACGAGTTCAGGGCACCACGCTGGTCGGCATCGTTGGGACCGACATCGCGACTGAGTTGCACCAACTGCTGCTTGATCTCGTCGAATTCGACGGGCGACGCGGTCCGTTCGATCGGGATCGTCGCATGGTCTGCGAGTGTCGGCCCGCCGGTGAATGCCGGAGCGAGCTGGACGTAGCGGCCCGTGACGAGGGTTGGTGCGATGATCACCGCTTGGGCGTCGGCCGGCACCGAATACTTTGCGTCATAGGTGAATTCAACCCGGACTCCCTTCGCACCCGGCTCGATCTTGTCGACCGTGCCGACAGGCACACCCAGGATCATGACGCGATCGCCGACGTAAAGGCCGGAGGCGCTGCGGAAGTATGCGGACACGTGGTTCGTGCCGTCGCGCTCGACGAAGAACGCCGTGGCGAGCAGGACGGACCCGACCGCGGCGAGCACGGTGAGGAGCCTCACCCCCCGAATTCGGGGCCGAGTGCGCAGCCCTTTGATGGAGAACCTCCATCTCATCGTGGACCTCCTGGACTTCCGGGAATCTGACCGGCAAGGTTCGCCGGGATGATGTTGTGCAGTAGAGCGCCGAAGAAAGGCCCGCTACCCACGGCCTCGCCGACCTGTGTGGCGAAATGCTGCAACCCGGTGAGCGCGCTGTTGAGATTGTCGTAATTCTTGTTCAGCGTGTTGATCAGCGAATCGAGTTGATCCAGTGTGGGTTTCAGCGTCGTCGCGTTGTCCTGGGCGACTCCGGTGAGGGCGTCGGATACCGCTTTCGCCTGGACCAGAACGCGATGAATCGTGGTCGCACGAGTGTTCAGTGCGGTGAAGAGGCTGTTGCCCTGATCGAAGAGCGCGGCCACCTGCCCGTTGCGTTGCGAGACGATCGCGCTGACATCTTTGGTGTTGGCGAGCAGCTTGCGTATCCCGTCGTCGCGCGTGGCGATCGAATTGGAGAGTCGGCCCAGGCCGGTGATCGATGAATTCAGACTCGGTGGCAACTGCGATTCGACCTTGCCGATCTGGTCGAGGGCTGCCGCCAGATTCGTCTTGTCGGTCTGGGCGACCTTATCTGTGACTTCCTGCAGCGATCGCGTGATGTCGTATCCGGATGTCGTGCGGCTCAACGGAATTGTGGCGCCGTCGCGGAGTTCGCCTGGGCCGCGCGGGTCCAGATCGATGAAGCGACGGCCGAGCACGGTCTGCACCTTGATCGTGGCAGTGGTCTCGTCACCGAGCTTCTGGTTCTTTCCGTCGGCGTCGAAGGTGACATCAACCTTGGCGCTGCCCAGATCGATACTGCGGACCTTGCCGATCTTCACGCCGGCGACTTGCACGGCGTCACCGACCGCGAGCCCGCTGGCATCGGCGAATTCGGCATGCAGCGATGCACCGCGATGGATGAACGGAATGGAGTCGAACTTGAAGGCGAGCACCAGCGCACCGATGATCAGCAGTGTGCCAACCACGCCCATGCGGAGTTTGCTGCGCTCGAGGAATGATTTGTGTTGTGCCATTATTTGCACCTGTCGGCCGGAGCGGTGAACATCGGTGTCGTGTTCTGCGGACCCGGCCCGTATCGAATTGCCAAGCCGCACACGAAGAAGTTGACGAAGTTTCCGTAACCCGCCAGGCGGCCGGCCAGCCGATAGGTTTCGGGGAGTTTTGCCAGCACCAGATTGAGCGTGTCCGTACTGGCGTTGAGGTTGGATGCGAGTTGCCCGAGGCCCGCGACATCCGCGCCGATGTCCTTGCGTGAGCCGTTCAGGATGTCACCCAACTGCGCAGTGAGTCCGTCCATGCTGTCGAGGGAGGAGGTAATGGTGCCGCTGTCGGTGTTCAGGCCCCGGACCAGCTCCTCCAGGGAGGTCACCAATTGACCGAACTGGTCACTGCGCGCGTGCACCGTGGTCAGCACGATGTTGAAGTTGTCGATCACCCCGCCGATCGCGTGATCGTGGTCGGCCAGCGAATTCGCGAGAGTGCCCATCTGCTCGACGATTTGGGCGATACCCGATTCCTGACCGTTCAAAGCCTGAACAAGCGACCGGGCCAGCCGGTTGGTCTGGTCGGGATCCAAACCCTGTAGCAGCGGCCGGAAGCCGTTGACGACCTGGTCCAGGTCCAGGGCCGGTGCCGTCTGCGCTATCGGGATCTGCCGGTTGCCCGGCAATGGTGTGGGGTCCCCGGAGCCTTCGGACAGGTCGAGGTACCGATCACCGATCAGGTTCTTGTACTTGATGCCGGCCCGAGTGCTCGTTGTGAGCGGGCGTTGGGTCGACAAGTCGAACGATACGAGCGCATGTCCGTCACCGGTGAGCTCGACCGAATGCACCTTGCCCATCGGCACGCCGGCTACCCGCACTTCCGAACCGCCGGACAGCCCCGAAGCGTTCTCGAACACCGCGGAATAGGTGTTCGTGGGTCCGAATCGGAGGTTGCCCGCTACCGCGACCACACCAAAACCCGCGGTGGCGGTCACGACCATGAATACGAGCAGCTTGAAGGCGGTAGCGGCGGTCTTCATCGCCAACCTCCGAACAGCAACTCGGCGAGCGGATTACCGATGAGATCCTCGGGCCCCTGGGCCGTCCGATAGGCATGACTACCGTCGTCGAAGGGAACGTGCCCCGGCTTCTGATCACCGGTGGCATAGCAGCTCGGCGCATTGTCGAGCCCCGTCTTCGGCAGGTCCTGCGACACTCGATACGGCGGGTCACCCATCAGCAAGGTGCCCAAGATATTCAGGCCAGGCCTATCGCTACCGCCGACCGTGTTCTCCAACAGCGTGTTCGTCTTATGCAGATTCGAAAGGAAGCAGGGGTATATCGGCGCGAACTCGGCGAGGACGCCGGTCGGCGCGACCAGCGCTGCCATGGACGCCTGCAAGGGGGCGCCCGCAGCCTGGAAAAGATCGCCGCCGCGGTTGCCGAATGAGGTGAAGCTGAGCAGGAATGCGCTGAGTTGCTTCTGCTGCGCGGTGATGGTGTCTCCTGTCGTGCTCAGCCGGTCGACCGTGGTGAGCAGATCGGGTGCTGCGGCGGCCAGCACATCCGCCGTATCGGCGGTACCGTGCATGTCTCGCCGCAAGGTGTCGAGCTGCGGGTTGAACGCGGTGAGATAGGAATCGAGATCGCTGACCAACTGACCTATAGCCGGGCCGCGACCGTGCAGCGCGACCGACAAGGCGGTGAGCGTTGCGCTCACCCGCTGCGGCTCGACAGTGCGCAGCACGGTGACCAACGATTCCAGCAGGTCATTGACTTCGGTTGCGGCAGCGCCATTTTCGATGACCGATCCGGTCGTGATCGTGGTGGCGGATGGCCGCTCCGGCAGCGACAGCGTGACGAACTTCCGGCCGAACAAGGTGGTCGGATCGATCGTCGCCCGCACGTTGGCGGGGATTGCCCGGGTGTAGTCGGTCGAGATGTTCATGGCGATACGGGCCTTGCCGTCCACCAGTTCGACTCCGCTGACGTGTCCGACGACCACCCCGCGCACCTTGACGTCGGAACCCTTTTCGAGCATGAGACCCGATCGGTCGGCGTAAAGCGTGACGCCCGCGACGCCGAGGAAGCTGCCGCGATAGAAGCCGATGGATACCGCGGTCACCGCCATCATGATCACGATCAGCCCGACACCCATCAATATGTATGCGTTGCGGCCGAATTCGCGCAGATGCCCCATCAGCCCGCCACCTTCACCGCACCAGAGGTGCCGCCGTACACGGCAATGCCTACGAGCAAATCGACCACCATGATCGAGATCAGCGAGGTCCGGACGGCCCGGCCGACCGCAACGCCGACACCGGCGGGACCGCCGCGCGCGTTGTAACCGTGATAGCAGTGCACGCACATGACCACGATCGCCATGCAGACCACCTTGATCAGCGACCACAACACATCGCTCGGGATCAGGAAGACATTGAAGTAATGGCTGTAGGTACCCGATGCCTGACCGGACATGAACACCGTCACGAGTTCGGTTGCCCCATACCCGACTATCAGCGCGACGCTGTAGAGCGGGACTACGGCGATCACACCGGCGGTTACCCGGGTCGCGACCAGATACTGCAGCGAGGGGATCGCCATCGTCTCGATCGCGTCGATCTCCTCGCTCACCCGCATCGCCCCGAGCTGCGCGGTGAAACCGGCTCCGACGGTGGCCGTCAGCGCGATGCCCGCGATGGCCGGGACCGCTTCCCGCGTATTGAAGAAGGCAGAAATGAATCCGGACATCGCACCGATCCCGATGCGGCCCAACGACGTTGTCGCCTGCTGCCCGACCTCATACCCGACGGCGGAGGTCAGCATCGCGATCACGACCAGCGTGCCGCCGATCGCCGCCAGCGCACCGCTGCCCATGCTCACCTCGGCGAGCAGGCGTAGAACCTCCTTGCGGTAGTGCACGAACGCCCGCGGCATCGCGAGAACGGTCTGCGTGTAGAACGAGATCTGCTTGCCCATATCGGTGAGCAGCCGGGCCGGCGTCGCGCCGGCGCGGAGAAGGCCGGCGACCGGCGACGGCCACCCGGCCCGCGGTAGGGATTCAGACACGGCAGAATGCCTTTCTCATATCAGTGCAGCGGTGGATCAGCGCAGGGCAATGGTCGTAATGATCGAATTGGCCAGGAAGAGCAGTAGAAAGCTGAAGACGACGGTTTGGTTGACCGCGTCACCCACGCCCTTCGGACCGCCCCGCACGTGCAGCCCCAAGTGACACGCCACCAGGCCGGCCAGTAGCCCGAACACTGCGGCCTTGATCTCGCTGACGAAGAAGTCCGGGATCCCCGTCAGCACCGATACGCTCGTAACGTATTGCCCTGGCGAAGCGCCTTGCATGTACACGGTGGCGATGAATCCGCCCACCAATCCGACAGCCGAAACCAGCCCGTTCAGAAACATGGCCACGATCGTCGAGGCAACAACGCGCGGAACACACAGCCGCTGAATAGGATCGATGCCCAGTACGCGCATGGCGTCGATCTCTTCGCGGATGGTGCGTGCACCGAGGTCGGCGCAGATCGCGGTCGATCCCGCACCCGCGACCACCAGCACGGTGACGACCGGGCCGATCTCTCGGATAATGGCGACACCCGCGCCCGCACCGCTGAGGTCGACCGCGCCGACCTCCGAGAGCAGGATATTGATCTCGTACACGAACATCACGCAGAACGGGATCGACATGAGTAGTGCGGGCATGATCGAGATGCTGGCGATGAACCACGCCTGGGCGATGAATTCGCGGAATTGAAAACGCGAGGTGAAGAGATATCGGAACGTCTCCATCGCGGTGGCATAGAAACCCCCGATCGCACTTAGAAACATGGTGACCGCGGGTAGCACCACACGTGCGCGCACCGGACTGAAACTATCGTCGACGGCCACAGAATCTTCTTTCCACGTCGTATTCAAATCTGGAGCAACAAATATGTTCGGGTGAATTCGGCACAGCAGCGGACCGGCATTGCCGGTCGGGATTACACCGACACGGCAATGCCTTCGATCCACCGATCCGGCAGGTCAGAGATAAATCGACTTCGGAACCAGGTAGGTCCCAAGGGCTTCCGGGCCGAGCTCACGTCCGAGGCCGCTGGCCTTGATGCCGCCGAACGGTGCCGTCGGGTCGGGGAGATAGCCGTTTATACCGATCGTTCCCGTTCGTATGTGCCGCGCGACTGTGAGTCCGCGGTCATGATCGGAGGTCCATACGGAACCACCCAATCCGTAATCGCTGTCGTTCGCGATGCGGATCGCCTCGTCATCGCCGTCGTAAGCGATCACCGACAGAACGGGACCGAAGATCTCTTCCTGCGCAATGGCGTAACTGTTCTCGACATCGGCGAAGATCGTCGGCTCCACGAACCAACCGGCATCGAGACCCTTCGGCCGGCCACCGCCCGTAGTCACGCGGGCGCCGTCGCCGCGACCCTTCGCGATGTAGGACTCGACCCGATCACGTTGCCGCGCACTCGCCATCGGTCCGATCTGTGTCGTCGGATCCAGGGAGTCACCAAGAGTCAGAGAGCTGGCCAAGCCCGTGAAGACGTCGACAACTTCCTGGTAACGCGACTTGGGCGCGAGCACCCTGGTCCCGAGATAGCAGGCCTGCCCGTTGTTGAGCAGGGTCGCGCCGAACAGCTGCTCCCCGATCTTGGCCAAGTCTAGATCAGCGTCGTCGAGGATGATTGCCGCCGACTTTCCGCCGAGCTCGAGGGTGACCGGCCGCAGCAGTCGGCCACATACTTCGCCGATATTGCGGCCCGCCGTGGTGGAACCGGTGAAGGCGACCTTATCGACGTCCGGATGGGCGACAAGATAGGCGCCGAGTTCGCGGCCGCCGGGCACGATATTGATGACACCGGCCGGAATTCCGGCCTCGTCGATCGCCTCGGCGAGCAGGTAGCTGTCAAAGACGGTCTCCGGCGACGGTTTGATGACGAACGTGCAGCCTGCCGCCAGTCCGGGGGCATATTTGAATGCCGCCAGCGCCTGCGGGAAGTTCCACGGGACGATAGCCCCGACCACGCCTATCGGTGCCCGGTTGACCAGCGTCGATCCACCGAACAGTCCCACACGGGTCTCGTCGAAGGATTCATTCCGAACCTGATCCCCGTAATACCGCAACAGCAACTGCGGGAATATCGCCTCGAGCTTCTCGGAGACTGCAACCGGCATACCGTTCTGTGAACTCACAGCCTGCACAATCTCGGGCGCACGCTTGTCGAGCGCGTCGGCCAGCCGCGCCATCGCGTCGGCACGCTCGGCCGGGGACCACTGCGACCAGCCGTTGGGATCGTCGAACGCGGCGCGGGCCGCAGCCACCGCCGCATCGATGTCGGCGGGGGCTCCCTCCGGTACCGAGCCGAGCACCTGCTCGTTATTCGGCGAAATCACCGTGATCTTCCCGGAGGACGCTGGGGCACGCCAACCGCCGTCGATATAGAACAGGTCACGTTCGATTGTCATGATGTAATCCTTTGTGTGCTTAGCGGTTTCGGCTTTACTGAGTAGTGAGGACGACCTTGACCACATCGCCGCGCTGCTGCGCCGCGACGGCCTCGTTGATCTCCGACATCGGCATCGTGCTGATCAACTTGTCGAACGGGAACTTGCCTCGGCGGTACAGGTCGAGGATGTAAGGAATGAAGATCTGCGGGTCGGCGTCGCCTTCTGTGATCCCGCGGACGGTCAGCCCCTGCAGCACGGCCGGAATGAGCGCGACCGGCAGCACCGCCTCCGGGTTCGCGGGCACTCCGATCAGGCCGAGCGTCCCGCGGGCGCCCAACGACGCCAGCAACTGTTCGAGCACCGACACCACCGCGGTGGTGTCGATCGCGTACTCGACGCCCTCAGGAACGATGGCGCGAATCTGCTCGGCGACCGGGCCCGCGCTCGGATCGATCGCATGCGTGGCACCGAGGTCCAGAGCCAGCTTGCGGCGGGTCTCATGCGGTTCGACGACGATGATGAACGCGGCCTCCCGCACCACAGCCGCCAGCACGGCGGCGAGCCCGACCGCACCGGCACCGGCCACCACCAGCGAAGCGCCCGCCTCCACATAGAGGGAGTTCATGACGGCGCCGGCGCCGGTCTGGATACCGCACCCGAGTGGACCGGCCAACTCGATCGGCACATCGTCCGGCAGCTTCACTACATTCCGCACGTGCGCGATGGCGTGCGTCGCCAGCGATGACTGACCGAAGAAGTTGCTGCCCAGGGGTTTACCAGCCTCGGCGACGGCGGAGGAGCCATCGGCGCGAACGCCACCGAAGTTGTATTCCATGAAGCGCAGGCAGTACGCAGGTGCGCCTTTGCCACACTGCGTGCAGTCCCCACAGCTGTTGAAGCTGATCGCCACTTTGTCACCGGCGCTGACCGAGGTGACATTCGCGCCGACCGCGACCACCGTTCCACTGCCTTCGTGCCCGAGGACGCCGGGTAGCGGGAACGGCAGATGACCTGCCTTGACGGCGAGATCGGTGTGACAGATTCCGGCACCGGCGATTTCGACCACGACCTCATCGGCCGCGGGCGCTGCGAGCTCGACGGCTTGGACGCTGAACTGTTCGCCGACCTCGTGTAACACTGCGGCCTTGATTTCCATGATTAACTCCCTATTCGGTGTTCGGACCGATGTTAGGAAGCTCATATTCAAAAAACCCCTGATCAGACGGTAAATCACTCGAATGCCCCCCACTCGTACCCCTTCAGGGGGAGCTCACCCCTCCTTCCGGGAGGCGAGCAAGTTATACAGGACGGATTTCCCTCTAATATCACGTGTTTGACGTCACAATTCACTTCGAATACAATGTGAACTTCACGTGTCTTCATGCAACGTGTAAGTAACGTTTCTCTGGGTCACCGTCGACCCTGCGGTGCGCTAGGAGGCCTCCGTGATGCCATACGCATCCTGGATTTCGGCCGTGGATGACGAATCGTTCGCCGAACAAATGAGGGATCTAGTCCTTCTCGCGACTGACCTCATCGGGATCGAATCCGAACCAGACTCAGCCCTACCCTTCGATGCGCGCCTCGCCCGGTTGCGCGGTCGCATCGAAGAACTCGTCAACAGCGTGGAGACGACATCCGAGCGCCGCTCGGAGGCATACGAGCTGCTGACATCGATTCATCGACTGCAGCACGCCGGCCTGGAAACAGCACTCGAACACCAGCTTTCGACATTGTCGGAGATCCGATACGGAATCGACGAGCTGGCCGGATTCGCACCACGCGAGTTGATCGGCGCTGCGCCGGTTCGCGCGTGCCGGGATCTGTCGTTCGGCCGCGCATTGATATCGACCGTCAGCGGATCGATATGGCTGCCTCAGCGGCTGCATATCGAGGAAGACCGGGGCGCGGAAACCCCGGGGTTCGAAGAGTTCGTCGATGGCGCCCGCATTCCGCTGTCCGATGCACCGCTGGAGACGGAATTGATCAGGCGCCGGACAGCTGCCCTCGTGCCCGATCCCGCTTCGGACAAACGAACCTACAAACAGATCGTCGGTGTGGCACGGTCATGGGGTTACGTCGTGGCTCCAATCACCCTGCACGGCAGGGCAATCGGGATGTTACATGCAGACCGCCCGCAGAATCGCGGCCACATCACCAGGGATGATCGCGAACTGCTGGCGACATTCGCAGAGTGCCTGTCCATCGTGTTCGAAAGCGCGGTGCTGCAGGATCGGATGGAGCAGCAGGTCAAACGCACCACCGACACTTATGCTGAAGTCGTATCGATGCTCGATGACTCGGACATATTGGCGCGAGTGCCCCAACCGTCCGGACCGGCACCGCGGCCACCGAGGTTCCCGCAGGTTGGGCCGGCCGGCACCACATCACTGACGTCGAGGGAGCGAGAAGTACTCGCCCACTTGGCAACCGGCGCGACCAATGCTCAGATTGCCCGCAATCTGGTGATCTCGGAAGCGACCATCAAGTCGCACCTCAAGCGGATCTCGAAGAAGCTCGGCACCTCGAGTCGCGCGGCGGCGGTCGCGACCTATGCACGGATGACTCAGGGGCCGTATGGGATTGCCCAATGAGCCCTGACGCGGCTCGCAAGGCTCTCGACCTTCTCGTCACCCTCGACCTCGACCTCCGGCACGAGCTGCGGCTCGAGGGACGCCAGCGCATGGCGACCACGTTGCCCGAGGCGATCGCGATATCCGAAGAGTCGACTGCCGTCGCATTATCGGCCGAGCCGTCAGGTTTCGCAGCGGCCGACGCCGCCCGAGCGCGCTTGATCACCGGATGTCTCACCGCCCAATCCGAAGCTCGCGAGCTAGTGCACAGGACCCGGTCGCACCGCGTCTCCGCGATCGCGCGATCGATCACCCGGATGCGCGCCGCCAGTTCTGCCGACGCACTCATTCGCCAGACATGCTCGGAACTTACCGGCGCACTCGACTTCCGATGTGCGACTTACTCGGTCATTGACACCGATGGCTACTGGATTCGATACGTGTACCCCCGCGGAAATGCCTGGCTGCCACAAGATTCGACGAAATGGCAGCTCTCTCCCGAGGAGCTCCGCTGTGTTGTCGAAGGCAGACCGATTATTGTCGGTGACGCCATGTCGAAGCCTGCCGGTGCTATGTCGATGTTGCTGGGCGCGACCAATTACGTGGTGGCGCCGGTGATCCTGAACTCCGAGGTGTCCGCGCTGTTCCATGCCGCCCGCGCACTACCGTGGACAGTCGATTCCGCGGACGTCAAGCTGCTGGACCTCATCGCATCGGCATTCGCCGTCGTCTCCGAGCGGGAAATGCGATCGGATCGCCTGCAACGCAGGCAGCAGGCTATCTTCGCGGCGGCCCGACGACTCGTGGCCGACACCGAATCCTTCGTCGGCGGAGACATCGATCTCGATATCGGCGGCCAGACGTCGCCCCGACCCGTACACCGGGCACCGATGCGGCCAGCGCTGCGGGAGTTGCTGACCCAGCGCGAGACGGAAGTGTTGAAACTCATTGTGGCAGGCGCTTCGAACAACGAGATCGCGGATCAGTTGGTCATCACCGTCGAAACGGTGAAATCCCATGTGAAGAAGGTGCTGCGCAAGCTCGGCGCGGTCAACCGCGCCGAGGCGATCTCGCTGTATCTCGACGACAAAGGCCCGACGCCACGCTGACTACGCCGGCTCGAGCGGGATATCGGTACGCTCCTCCACGGCCAGCACGCTCTCGGCATACGAATGCACATGCCGAGCCATCCGACGCGCCGCAGCATCGGCGTCGCGGTCCTTGATCGCCCTGGTCACCGAACGGTGCGCGCGTAGCGTGGTGTTGCGCACCTGCTCGTCCACGAAACCCTCGGTGGCGGTGGCGGTATAGATGGCCCGTGACAACGCGATCATCAATCCGGTCAGCAGTTCGTTGTGGCTCGCGGTCGCCACGGCGATATGCCAATCGACATTCGCCTGTAGGAAAGCCGCGAGCTCCCCCTCCGCATCGACGATGGCCTGGTTCGCAGCGTCCAGCGTGCCCAGATCGCTGTCGGTTCGGCTCGCCGCGGCGAGCTGGGCGCAGAAGGGTTCGATCGCCTCACGTGTCTCGTGCAGCGCGGCGAGCCGAATCTGACGACCTCGGATCAACAGCGCGACCGAGGCGGCCATCGACTGCTCGCCGGGGCGCTGGACGAAGGCGCCGCCGGCCCGGCCTGCCTTGATCCGGATCAGCCCTTGCACCTCGAGGATTCGCAGTGCCTCCCGCACGGTGGTGCGGCTCATTTGCGTTTGGACAACAAGTTCCCGCTCCGGAGGCAGTTGGGTGTTCTCCGCGAATTCCCCACTCAGGATCCGCTCCCGCAGTTCGCCTGCCAGCACATCCGAGGCTTTCGGCACCTTCATCGGAGCAAGTCTGATGGCTGAGCGTCCGTCGGGCGATAGACCTCCGGCGGCTGATGGCATACGATCCCCAATCCTTGGTCTAAAGGTCCGACCCAATATAGCATCGGCCCATGACGGCGAACGTGATCGCTCCCCTCCCCGCGCACATTGCTCTTTGGTCAGTCCTTTAGTATGTTGGTCCAAACAGGATATTACTGATGGGACGGGTGCGGTGGATTTCGACCTGACAGACGACCAAGCGACAATTCGCGACGCGGTACGCGAACTCGCCGGGAAGTTCGATGAGCAGTACTGGGTGGAAAAGGATGCCGCGCACCAGTTCCCGACCGAGTTCTACGACACCTTCGCGAAAGGTGGCTGGCTCGGCATCACGACACCGGAGGAGTACGGCGGGCACGGCCTCGGCATCACCGAAGCATCCATCCTGCTGCAGGAGGTCGCCGCCTCCGGCGCGGGCATGAACGGCGCCAGCTCCATGCACCTGTCGATCTTCGGCATGCATCCGGTGATCGTGCACGGTTCCGAGGAACTGAAACGACGTACTCTCCCCCGCATCGTCGACGGCAGCCTGCATGTGTGCTTCGGGGTCACCGAACCCGGCGCTGGCCTGGACACCACCCGGATCACCACCTTCGCCCGCCGCGACGGCGACCGCTACATCGTCAACGGACGCAAGGTATGGATCTCCAAGGCGATGGAGTCGGAGAAGGTCCTTCTACTCACGCGCACTACAAAATTCGAGGACGTCGCAAAGAAGACCGACGGGCTCACCCTCTTCCTCACCGACCTCGACCGGTCCCGGGTGGACATCAGGCCTATCGCGAAGATGGGCCGCAATGCCGTCACCTCCAACGAACTGTTCATCGACAATCTGGAGATCCCTGTCGAAGACCGAGTCGGCGAGGAGGGCAAGGGATTCAAATACATCCTCGACGGACTGAATCCCGAGCGAATGCTCGTGGCCTCGGAGGCTCTCGGCATCGGACGCGCGGCGCTACGCCGTGCCACCCAGTACGCCAACGAGCGTGAGGTGTTCGGCCGAAAGATCGGCATGAATCAGGGCATCCAATTCCCCCTGGCCGATTCGCTGGCGCACTTGGACGCGGCCGAACTCGTGCTCCGCAAGGCAACATGGCTCTACGACAACGGCAGACCCTGTGCCCGCGAAGCGAATACAGCGAAATACCTCTGCGCTGAGGCCGGCTTCCAAGCAGCCGACCGTGCCCTGCAAACCCACGGCGGCATGGGCTATTCGGAGGAGTACCACGTCGCCCGGTACTTCCGTGAAGCACGACTCACCCGCATCGCACCGCTGAGCCAGGAGATGGTTCTCAACTACCTCGGCGAGCACGTCCTCGGCCTCCCCAGGAGCTACTGATGTTCGACCTCACTGGAAGATCCGCCCTCGTCACCGGAGCCGGTGCCGGAATCGGCGCCGCCATCGCGCGAGCATTCGCGAAGGCCGGTGCCGCAGTGCTGGTCACCGACGTCGACGCCGAAGCCGCGGCTTCGGTTGCCCGAGAGATCACCACTGCGGGCGGCACAGCGACCTCAGCGGCTCTCGATGTGCGCGACGCGGAGCAGGCGACCGCAGCCGCGAAGCAGGCCGCCGTGTACGGCGGAGGCACGCTCAACATTCTGGTCAACAACGCCGGCGCCATTGCACCGGCGATGTTCGGCAACCTCACCGAGGAGGCATTCCGGCGGATCCTCGATATCCATCTCTTAGGCAGCTTTGTGTGCAGCCAAGCAGTACTGCCCTATCTACCGTGCGACGGCACCGGGCGCATCATCAACATCACCTCGGCGGCTGGGTTGCAGGGCACAATCGGACAAGCGAACTACAGCGCCGCCAAGGCCGGAATCATCGGCCTGACAAAGTCTTTGGCGAAGGAGCTGGCCAAGCAGCAGGTGACGGTGAACGCCATCGCGCCGCTGGCAGCCACCGCCATGACCGAGAACATTCGCGGCAACGAGAAGCTGGCCGCGAAGACGCTGGCCCGAATTCCATTGGGGCGCTGGGCCGAACCGGATGAGATTGCCGCGAGCTTCGTCTTCTTCGCCTCCGACGCTGCGTCTTACATCACCGGCCAGGTACTTCCCGTCGACGGCGGGACGGTGATCTGATGGGAATCTCACGCGGTCCCTTCCAGCGCACTGCGCGTGAGGTGATCATCGCCGAAGCGATCCGCACGCCGATAGGCCGGTCACATCCGGAACGTGGCTGGTATCGCGACACGCATCCCAACGCCATGCTCGCCGCAGTCTATCGGGACCTGATCCGGCGCGGCGGGATCGATCCCGCCGTCGTCGAGGATCTGGTGATCGGCTGCACCGCGCCGTTCGGCGAGCAGTCCCGCAATATCGGGCGAAATGCCTGGCTGCAGGCCGGCTATCCGGCGGCGGTCCCGGCGGTCACCCTGGACCGGCGCTGCGGATCCGCGCAGACTGCTGTCGAGATGGGTGCGGCACTCGTCGGCTCCGGCACCCATGATCTGGTGATCGCGGGCGGCGTCGAGCACATGGGGCACGTTCCGATGAACTCCCCCGCTGCCATCTCCGAGCTCTACGGCGACCCGTGGCCACCGGAGCTGCGCGAGCGCTACGCGTTCGTCTCTCAGGGCGAGAGCGCGGAACTCATCGCCGATCAATGGGCCATCACCCGTGCGGAGATGGACGAATTCGCCGTTCGCTCACACGCATTGGCGAGCGCTGCCATCGACGCGGGGCGATTCGACGCCGAGATGGTTCCGCTCGAACTCGCCGGGGAAATCCGAACCAGCGACCAATCCGTTCGACCATCGACCGACACGGCCACCCTGGCCAGACTGAAGACGGTGTTCCGTGCGGACGGCCGGGTCACCGCCGGAACCTCGTCACCGATCTGCGACGGCGCCGCGGGTGTACTGCTGGCATCGCGCGAAGCCGTTGACGCACAAGGGCTTCGGGCGCGTGCCCGCATCCTGGACCAGACGACGGTCGGCGTCGACCCGATCATCATGCTCACCGGGCCGATTCCCGCGACCCGGAAACTGCTCGAGCGCAACGGGATGACCATCGACGATATCGACCTCATCGAAATCAACGAGGCGTTCAGTTCTGTAGTCCTGGCCTGGGAGCGGGAGTTGAAGCCGGATATGGACCGAGTCAACGTCAACGGCGGCGCAATCGCGCTCGGCCACCCAGTCGGAGCCACCGGCGCCCGGCTGATCGCCACCATCATCGCCGAACTAGAGCGCCGTGACGCGGAGATCGGACTGGTGACCATGTGCTGTGGCGGCGGGCTCGGCACCGCCACCCTGGTGCAGCGGATCGCCTGATGAGCGAAGGGTGCGCAAGCCTACGGCATCTCACCCCAGCGAGGGAGGCGACCCCCTCGATCGAGGCTAGCGCGATCGCGGCCGCGCGATCACCGTGGTAGCGGCGGGCGGCTACTCCATCCAGCGAAGGAAATCCCACGTGAACGACATCATGCAGCTGGAAACGATCCAGTTGGATCGCCCGGAGCCGGGCATCGCCGTAGCGACCCTGAATCGGCCCACGCGGCTGAACGCGATGACGAACACGATGTTCGCCGAACTTGAGCAGCTCGCTCGCACCCTGGATCGCGAGGACGACCTCCGAGTATTGATCATCACCGGTGCGGGCAAGGCGTTCTGCGCAGGATACGACCTCGCCGACGCCGACCTGCTCCCGTCGCTGTCACCGATCGGGATGCTCGATCAGCAGGAGCGAGCTGCGCGGGCACTTGCGGCCTTGCGCGGCATGCGAATTCCCGTTATCGCTGCGGTCAACGGCGCGGCCGCGGGCGGTGGACTGTCGCTCGCGCTGGCGGCCGACATCCGGATCGGCTCTGCGTCGGCCCGATTCAACGCCGCTTTCGTCCGAATCGGTTTGTCCGCAGGCGATCTCGGCGCTTCCTGGCTACTCCCCCGCCTCATCGGCCCCGCCCAGGCGGCCGAGTTCGCCTACACCGGCCGTGTCATGGAAGCCGCCGAGGCGGAGCGACTCGGATTGCTGAATTCTGTCGTTCCCGCCGACTCACTGCTGGCCGAGGCGATCGCCATGGCCGCACAGATCAGCGCGAACTCGCCTGGTGGCGTGCAGCTTTCCAAGCGGGCGCTGCAGGCCAACATGGAGGTGTCGTCGTTCGCGGCGGCGCTGGAGTTGGAGAACCGGGGGCAGGCGCTGTTGACCAGGGGCACCGACATGCCTGAAGCCTTGGCGGCCTTCAAGGAGAAGCGCCGCCCCGAATTCACCGGACGGTGACCGAGATGACCCAGACTGCGGACAGCACCGACGTGACCCTGACGAACTACGATCCACCCGCGCTGACGACCCTGCGGTTGGATATCCATCCCGGACGGGTCGCCGTGCTGACCGTCAACCGCCCCGAGCGGATGAACTCCCAGACGGTCACCATGTTCGAAGAGTTCGGCACCGCCGCCTATGCGTTGCGGGACACCGACGCCCGCGCGCTGATCATCCGTGGTGCTGGTGATCGCGCGTTCTGCTCGGGATTCGACCTCGATGAGATCTCGGTGATCACCCGCATGGGGATCCGGGAATTTCTGCAGTTCCAGGAACTTGCCGCTGGCGGCATGGCCGCCCTGCGGCACTTGCCGTTCCCGGTGATCGCGGCGATCTACGGGGCGGCTTCCGGTGGCGGAATGTCCCTGGCACTGGCAGCCGATATCCGCCTGCTGGCACCCAAGGCAAAATTCAACGCCGCGTTCGTCAAGGTCGGCCTGTCAGTGGGGGAACTCAGCAACTCCTGGCAGCTGAGCAGGCTGATCGGCCCCGGCCGGGCCGCCGAAATCGCCTACACCGGGCGACTGGTCGGTGCCGAGGAAGCTGTGCGGATCGGCTTGGCGAATCGAATCGTGGCACACGATCGACTCATGGACGAGGCTTTTGCGCTCGCGGGCGCGATCTCGGCGAATTCACCTGGCGGCGTTCGCCTCTCCAAGCGCGCGCTACAACGCAATCAGGAGATCGGTTCCTATGCGGCCGCCCTGGAGCTCGAAAATCGCGGCCAAGCGCTACTCACCCGCTGCGCCGACATGCCGGAAGCGCTGGCCGCCTTCCGGGAAAAGCGCCCGCCCCGATTCACCGGCGAATAGCCGCCCAAATGGACTACGAAAGGCCTCGACCGATGACGACCCTCGGCGACCTCGCCTCCGGCTTCGGCCCGCAAGACGACCTGCGGCACCGACCGGCCCCCGGTGGCAGGATGCGAGACTCTCTGTTCTGGCAGATGACAATGCCCGATGAGCAACTCGGTCTGCAGATCTATCTGTATCTGACGGACCGCGGCAAGACGGGCTACAACGTGGTGGTCTGGGGACCGGACGACAAGCCGATCGCCCGCGAGCTCGCCGCCGGATCGATTCCGCACGAGATGGACTTCGACGATTTCGAATTCGAGGGGCTCACGGTCGCGCAGCCGCAACTACGCCGCACCGCGCAGGTCGGTTTCGCCGCCGGAGATGTGCGGCTCGAATACAACTTCGAAGCCATTCACGACGCGTTCAGCTACCACCAGAATCCGGATGGCTTGCCGACGTGGTTCGCCGAGAACCGGCTCGAGCAGACCGGCCACGTCACCGGCTTCCTGGAGGTCGGCGACCGCCGCATCGAATTGGATCGCAAGGGCCATCGCGATCATTCGTGGGGACCTCGAAATTGGGGTGTGCCACACCACTGGAAGTGGATCATCGCCTATACCGAATCGGGTCGAGCGATCAACGGCTGGATCTGGATCGCAAAGGGCGAGTGGGGATTCGCCGGGTATGTCGTGAAAGACGGTGTCACGGTGCCGGTCTCCCATATCGAGGCGAAGACCGGCTACGACCCCGATATGGCGCAACGTAGCCTGGACGCGATATTCGTCGACATCACCGGCGGCCGCACCCATCTCACCCTGGAGCGGTTCGGCCTGTTCCGGCTGCCCACCAACGACCGGATGACCACCGTCATTTCCGAAGCGGCCTGCGCGGCGACCATCGATGGCGAACCCGGTGCCGGTCAGTTCGAAACCCATTGGCCCGCCGACTATCTCCAGCATCTCACGGAGGCGAACCGATGACGTGGGACTGGTCCCCCGTGACTCTCTCCGCGCTGGAACACTTCTTGAGTGAGCGGGGTATCGCTGATGGCCCGCTGGCAACCAAGCGCATCGGGGACGGTCACTCCAACCTCACCTTCCTGGTTTCGGACGGGCAGCGCCAGGTGGTGGTGCGACGCCCACCGCCACCGCCGGTTCCCGCCGGCGCGCACGACATGCTGAGGGAAGCGCGGCTGCTCGAGGGACTCGCGGATACCGCAGTACCAGTTCCCCGGGTGCTGGCGACCAGCGCGGCCGGCGAGGTCCTGAACGTGCCGTTCTACGTGATGAGCCATGTGACCGGCCCCGTCATCACCACCGCCACACCTGACGAACTCGCCGCACCCGCCGACCGTCGTCGCCTCGGCGAGACGCTGATCGACACACTGGTCGCCTTACACGAGATCGATTGGCGTGCAGCCGGACTGGGCGATCTAGGCCGTCCGGACGGATTCAACGAACGACACCTGCGCCGGATGGCGCGCCTCGTCGCGGATGCCGACGGCCGGCCGCCCACCGAATTCGCCGATATTACCGAGTGGTTGACCGCCCACGTTCCCGCCGAATCGGGAGCGACGATCATCCACAACGACTTTCGCATCGGCAACGTCATCGCCGCGCCGACCGCGCCCGCACGCATCGCCGCGGTGCTGGATTGGGAGCTGGCCACAATCGGCGACCCCCTATTCGACGTGGGGTATTTTCTGGCGTGCTACCCGTCCGCAGGCGAACCACTCACGCCCACAGCGGAACTCGGCACCGCCTGCCTCGAGGACGGTTACCCGACCCGTGCCGAACTGGCGGCCCGGTACGCCACGGCTACCGGACGGAGTCTGGCAAATCTGAACTGGTACATCACGCTGGCCCAGTGGAAACTGGCGGTACTTTACGAGTACGGTCGCCGACGCGCGGTGTCCGGAGTGGGCGACCCCTACTACAAGGACGAGGCACTGGTGCGATCGTTTCTCGATGCGGCCCGTGCGGCCGCCGGCCTCACCCACTCGGAAGGCTGATCAGGAGGCCGCTGCAAACTACCTGCTGTAGACGTACATATGGCGCGACGCGGAACAAATGTTCCGCGTCGCGCCGTACGTGTGGCCGAGATGCGAAGTCGTCAGGGCTTTCCAGCCACCTCGGACAGGATCGACGGCAATGCGGCGCGGTGAAAACCGTTGTACGCCTGGTTATTACGAACCGGCTGCAGATCCCACCAGCCCCGACGCGCATTGGGCGCACCGCCGTCGATCCGAATGCACGAGCCGGTGATGAAGCTCGCCGCCGGCGACAGTAGGAAGACGATGGCCGCCGATACCTCGGACTCGGTGCCGAACCGCTGCAACGGAATACCCGTGACGACCTCGTTCTGGATGAACGAGGTGTCCTTGTCGTCGTAGGTGTCCAGGCCGCTCGACGCGATCGAACCCGGCGCGACGGTATTCACCCGCACGCCCGACTCGGCCCATTCGGTGGCCGCGCATTCACTCAAGGTCAACATGCCGCCGCGGGACGCCGCGGAGTGGGAGAAGCCGGGCCATCCGTGCCAGATATCGGCGATCATGTTCACGATCGCGCCGCCGTTGTCTGCCATCCAGCGGTTGTAGACCTCCCGCATCACAATGAAGCCGCCGGTCAGATTGCTGCGCACCACGGCCTCGAAGCCCCTGGTCTTGATCGTCTTCAATTCGGCACGATACTGACCGCCCGCGTTGTTGACCAGTCCGTCGATGCGTCCATGCTCCGCCAGAATCGTGTCGATCGTCTGCGCGACAGTCTCCTCGTCACGGATATCTGACACATACGTGGATACCGATCCGCCATCGTTCTCGATCTCGTCCCTGACCCGCCGCAACTTCTCCTCGGATCGCCCGACAATCGCCACGTGGGCGCCGAGTTGCGCGAGTTCATGTGCGGTACACCGCCCGATGCCACTGCCACCGCCGGTGACGATGACGACCTGGCCCCGGAACAACCCGGGTTGATAGATGGAGTCATATGACATGACATGCGGCCTTTCATTCCCGTCGACACAGATGTACATCAGTCGATGCGCAAATGTATCATCGGGCGCGGACTCCGGGCAATGGCGAACACAGCAGAACACTGTCGCATCTTCGGATTGAAGGTATTATGGTCATACCTTATGGCGCCCCGTTGTGGACCGCCTGCCGACAAAGTCGTCTTCCCGGCGAGGAGAAGCCCGAATGCCCACCAATACATTCATGCCTACGAATACGTTCACGTTCCACGGACGCAACGGCACCGATCTCGTCGGCTATCGCTGGGATCCGGCGGGCCAGCCGATTGCCGCGATCGAGATCGTGCACGGCATGGGCGAACACGCACTCCGCTACGGCGAGTTCGCGAATGCGCTGACCGCTGCCGGCTTCGTCGTCTACGCCTACGACCAGCGCGGACACGGAGCCTCGGCCACCGCGGACTTCGGCGACCTCGGCAAGGGCGGCTGGCCGGCGCTGGTGGAGGAGATCGGCTATTTCGGCGACTTCATTCACGCCCAGGACCCTGGACTGCCTTTGGGCTTGGTCGCGCACAGCATGGGTTCCTTTGCCACCCAACAGTTCCTGCTCACCGGCAGCGCCATCGCGGACGCAGTGGCTCTCACCGGCACCGCGGCCATCGACCTACTCGAACCCGCCCTCGACCTCGACGCCCCACTGGACCTGGCCATGTTCAATGCCGCCTTCCAACCACAGCGCACCGACTTCGACTGGCTCAGCCGCGACGACGCCATCGTGGACGCCTACATCGCCGACCCGAAATGCGGTGGGGGCGTGGACACCGACTCGGCGAAGGCCATGTTCCTCGGATCCCGTGCACTCGCTGACCCCGCCCGGGTCGCGGCCATCCGATCCGACCTGCCCATCTATCTCGCCGTGGGCGATATGGATCCGGTCAATGCTGGACTGGCGCTGTTCCAGCCCCTGACCGATCGGCTGCTCGCTGCGGGCATCAAGGACCTCACCGTTCGGGTGTATCACGATGCGCGGCACGAGATCCTCAACGAGACCAACCGCGACGAGATCATCGGCGAGCTGGTCGCGTGGCTGAGTGACCGGCTGAGTAGCTGAGTAGTCAGCGCCCCCAACCGATCCCGGCGCCCCAGCACCGGCTGAGATGGCGGGATCTGCTTGGGCCCAGATGTTCCTAGCTCGCGAACGGTACGGCGTAAGTGGGAAGCTCGGGTTCCTCCGAGACCCAGTGTCCGGGATTTATCAACCCATCAGTCAAGGCCGCGAGCGTCTTCGGGAACTCCGCGAGCCCCGCCGGATCCAGGCCGGGAAGGACCGTTTCGGCACACGCCGAAGCGTTGATCCGGGAAGGGTCGGCCGGTCCGTCATGCGTCAACGCGTCCAAGACGAGCCGGTAGGACACGGCGTCGACCAAATAGGTGCCATGGTCCACGACTCGGCCCGGACACACATCTTGGATCATGATCGTCCGCCCGCCCGGCAACGTACTGGCTGCGGGCTGGGGAAAGACGACCTCGTCGTCTAACGAACCGATCGACGTGAACGCCGTGCCAGTGGGCAATGGAGCGTTCTTGAACCCGGTAGTGAGCTTCGAATTCGTTCCCAACTGCCAGGAAATCGGCGAGCACGACCCAGCGGCACACAAACCATCTGCCAGGGCGGTGCCGTTCATCGGTCCCGCGAAACTGATGACGTCGGAGGTCGACCTCGCAATGTCGGGCCAGAACTTCGCGATCCACACCGCCATCAGCCCGGCTTGGCTGTGTCCGAGTATCGCGATCGGCTGACCGGAGACCCGATACGCATACCGCGCGGCGTATACCGCGTACTCGGCGGAAGCCGCGAAGCTGCCCAGGGCGCGGTCCGGCAGGCTCACCGAGCACACCCCGAAACCGGCATCGGGAAGCGCCTTTTCATAGTTCCAGGACCAAACCTCCTGTGCGGTCCCACCGGTCCCGTGCAGCAGCAGCACGGTCTTGCGCGTGCCCGACATCGCACCGGCGTCGCACTGCACGGCGTCCGCCATTTGTTGCTCGGCAACGGTCAATGCGGGACCCGATTCGTCGGCCGCGCTCGGCGGCGCACCCATCCAGACGAATCCGAGACCCAGGACAAGTGTCGCCGCGGAACGAGCCATACGCATGAAGGAACTCCAGAAATATTCAGAATCCGGCAATCAAAGTGACGGGCGTCACGTTGCACTGGCACAATATAGATATGGTCAGACCTATCAGTCAATAGTGCCCCCGCCGATCATCCTCATCGATCAACATCCGCCACTCACCTAGGACTTCCACCTGGAAGAAGTATGGCTTGCGCGTTTCAGGGGCTCAAGTTAAGGTCTAATGGTAAGACCATTAGGAGGTAGGATGCGCGCAGCAATGCTCCATGAATTCGGCGGGCCGGACGTGCTGCGGTTCGATTCGACGGATGATCCGGAGCCCCGACCGGGCTGGGTCACCGTGCGATTGAAGGCCGCCGCGCTCAACTGGCACGACGTGCTCGTTCGCCAAGGCAAATACGCCTCGCCGCTGCCGCACATTCTCGGCGCCGACGGCGCCGGCATCCGAGCTGATACAGGCGAGGCGGTGCTGGTGCTTCCTTCGATGTGGTGGGGAGACAACGAATCCGCCCCCGACTCCCAGTGGCAGATCCTCGGCGACAATCACCGCGGGACCTACGCGGAGCAGGTCAGCGTCCCCATCGAGTGCGTCGCACCCAAACCACCCGAACTGACATGGGAACAATCCGCTGCCCTGCCGCTGGTCGGCCTCACGGTCTTTCGTGCGCTGTTTACCAGGGGCCGCCTCGCGGCAGGCGAGAACCTCCTGGTCCTCGGGGCGGGCGGCGGCGTCGCGACAATGGCCGTGCTACTCGCATCGGCAATCGGCGCGAACGTCACGGTGACGTCCTCGTCCGAAGTGAAAATCGGGCAGGCCATCGACCTCGGGGCCGCGAACGGACTGCGGTACGACGACCCCGAGTGGCCCAGCGCAGCACGGAAACTGGCCCCCGGCGGACACGGCTTCGACCTCGTCCTGGATTCGGTGGGCACCTGGGAACAATCCCTCGCAGCCCTCCGCCCAGGGGGCCGTCTCGTGGTGCTGGGGGCGTCGCGCAGCGAGGTCGCGACACTCGATATTCGGCCGTATTACTTCGGTCAGTACGAACTCATCGGCACGACGATGGGCAGCCCGCACGATTTCGCCGGGCTCCTGCACCTACTCCGGACGCACAACGTCGAGCCGATGCCGATCAGCACCGTCTATCCCCTCGCGGAGGCCGCGGCGGCGCACGAATTCCTCGAATGCGGAAAAGGTTTCGGGAAAGTCGTCCTCCGCAATGACTGACCCGCTCTCCGAAGGGACTCCCATGCAATCCTTGGTTCGGTACGAGGAGGACGGCGGTATCGCGGTGATCACCCTCGACCACCCCCAATCCCGCAATGCGCTCGGCGACGACCTGCTCGATCAGCTGATCGATGCATTCGAGCGCGCCGCGGCGGCGGAATCAGTGCGGGTTGTGGTCCTGACCTCGTCACATGATCGGATCTTTTCGGCGGGCGGCGACCTCAAAGCCTTCGCGGGAGAGACCCCGACCATCCGCAAATATGCCGGGCTGGACAGGTTTCCACGGCTTTATCAACTGATCGGCGGCCTCGGCAAACCGGTCATCTGCGCCGCGAACGGGGATGTGCTGGCCGGCGCCTTCGGCCTGGCGCTGGCCTGCGATCTCATTCTCGCCAAGGAGTCCGTCCGTTTCGGCTGCCCCGAAATCAATGTCGGCGTCTTTCCCTTCATGATCTCCGCGCTGATCTATCGAAATATCGGGCGCATGCGCGCCAACGAACTGATGATGCTCGGCGATACCATCTCGGCCGGCGAGGCGTTCGAACTCGGCATAGTCAACCGCGTTCTACCCGCAGCAGAGTTCGACGACACCGTTCGAGCCTGGGCCACCCGGCTCGCTGGTAAATCCCCGCTGCTCATGCGACTGGGCAAGGACGCGATCAACGCGACCAGAGATCTGTCACTGCCCGCGGCGCTCGAGGCTCTGCGCGCACAGTTGGCGCTCGCCTTCACCACCGAAGACATCTCCGAGGGCGTCGCCGCCTTCCGCGAAAAACGCGAGCCCGTGTGGCGGCTCCGTTGACCTTACGGTCAGACCATTCTATTATCGGCCCAAACCAGCTCGGCGTGCTACCGCTGATATCTCGAAGGACATCTCATGACCATCGCCTCGGTGACCGACCGCTTCTCGGAAGAGGACATCCGGCACTTCTACGCCACCGGGCAGTGGCACCGGGAGAATCTGTTCGACATACTCGAAGCCCAGGCCGCCGCTCAGCCCGACCATGTATTCCTCACCGATGACACCTCGTCACTGACCTTCCGCGAATTGCGCGACCGAGCGGTGGGACTCGCCGTCGGACTGCGGCGACACGGGATCGGGCCCGGCGATCGGGTCTCCGCACAGATCCCGAACTGGACGGAATTCGCGACTATCAGCGCGGCGCTGTCCCGGCTCGGGGCCATCCTCGTGCCGATCATGCCGATCTACCGGCGCGACGAGGTCCGCTATGTGCTCGATACCGCCGACGTTCGAATCGCGATCTGCCCCAACAGCTTCAAGAAGTTCGAGTATCTGGAGATGTACCGCGGGCTGCGCGACGAATTGCCCGGCCTCGCGGAGATCGTGGTGTTGCGCAGCACCGACGTGCCCACCGATGTGATCCGCTTCGAGTCACTCGTCGCCGAAATCGAACCCGCGGCCGCCCACGCCGAACTCGGCCCTGCAGCAGGACCGGACGAGCCGTTCCTGATCGTCTATACGAGCGGCACGACATCGCGGCCGAAAGGCTGTGTGCACACTTTCAACACTTATGCCTGCGCCGCCCGGCTGTTGGCGAAGGCCTTCGCCTACACGGCACAGGACGTCCAGTTCGGCCCCTCCCCCATCACGCATACGACCGGCCTGGTGACGAGCGTGATTCTGCCGCTCATCCACGGCGCCGCATCGCATCTCATGGAAGCGTGGGACCCCAAGCGCGGCATGGACCAGATCCGCAAACACGGCTGCACCGCGGTCGTATGCGCCACCACGTTCCTGCAAATGCTCATGGATACATACGATTCCGAGACTGATGACATCAGCAGTATGCGCATCTGGGTGGCGGCCGGGTCGCCGATTCCCGGCAACGTCGTCGAGCGGGCCACGAAGCTGCTCCCGACAATGCGGGTACTCAGCCTGTACGGGCGGTCGGAGAATCTGAGCACGACTGTCTGCGCGGTCGACGACGACCCAGCACGATCAGTGACCTCGGATGGCCGAGCGCTGCCGCTGCAATCGGTTCGCATCGTGGATCAGGCCGGCAACGAGGTGCCTCGCGGTGAGGAGGGCGATATCGCCTACAAGGGTGCAATGCACATGCTCGAATATCTCGACCAGCCCGAGGAGACCGCGGCGCTGTTCACCGCGAACGGCTACTCCCGCTCGGGCGACCTCGGGCAGATGGACGCAGATGGGTTCATTCGAGTCACCGGCCGCACCAAGGACATCGTCATCCGCGGCGGCCTCAATATCAGCGTCCGCGAGATCGAGGACCTGCTCACCGCGCATCCTGGCGTGCGAGCCGTGGCCGTGGTCGGAATGCCCGACCTCAAGCTCGGCGAGGCGGTCTGCTGCTATCTCGTACCGTTGGATCCGGTGCACCCCCTCACGCTCGTAGAAATCAAGAAATACCTGCTCGATGCCGGTTTGGCCGTGCAGAAGGTGCCGCAGCGACTCGAGATTGCCAATGAGCTGCCCATGACCGCCACCGGCAAGATCCAGAAGCACATACTGCGCACGCAGATCGCCGAGCAGCTCGGGGCAGGAGAACACGAATCGGGCGGTGCGCATCGATAAGCGCACCGCCCGATTCGTGTTCCGCGAGAGACCCTTTCAGCCGTCCACTACAACGGCCGCCTTCCCCGCAACCACCGGTTTGCCGTTCCGTGTCGCCTCCAGATCGAGCTGCGCCAACCGCATTTCACCTTGCTGCCTGATCGAGATGACCACACCACCGAAAGTCAATACGTCGCCGACAAATACCGGTGCGACGAAACGAATTTCGAACTCGCGAACATGTTCGACACCGAAACTGTCCGACAGCCAGCCCGCCAGCATCCCGGCCTGCAGTTGCCCCATCGACACGATCGCGGGGAACCCAGCCGCGTGTGCCACCTGGCCATCGTGGTGGAGTGGGTTGAAATCACCACCGGCACCGGCAAACCGGACCACATCGGTCAACGTCAGCGGGCCGATCGTCCGCGTGGGATGCGCCTGTCCCACCAGGGTTCGCACCGGTGTCCTCATTCCTTGCTTCCTCTCTCGATCAACACTTCCTCCTGCGTGAGAATCGTTGCGCCGGTGACGTCTCGGTACTCGGTCTCGAGCGTGACGATGCGCATCGCCCCACCTCGCCTGCCTTCCCGAGTCTCATCGGCGACCACCCGGCGGATCCCGCGCAGCGAGTCACCGGCAGTCAATGGCCGCACATACCGCCATCGCACCGAGCCGACTACGACTCGCTCCATCCGCAGACCCAGCTTCTCGACGAATCCGCGCTGGTCTCGTTGGTGCCCGGCGACCACACTGTGCGTCAGCGTCGCCGGAATCGAATCGAATCCCGCTGCCACAGCCGACTTTTCGTCTATATGAACCAGGTCTTCGGTGCCGGTCGCGCGGGCGAACTCACCGATCTTGCCGCGCTCGACCACATAGTCCACTTCGTCGACGATCGCGCCGAGCTCGAGCTCAGCCATACCAATCTCCCAGGATGTCGTTTTGGACTGACCTATAGTATTATTGCACCACTGAATGGAGGAGTATCAATCATGAACCTGGCCGACGCCCCGGACGAGGCGCAGTTCCGCGAGGAAGTCCGAAACTGGTTGGCCGCGACGCTGCCCACCCTCCCCTGGCCTGAGCCGGTGGACCTGGTCGGCAAGGTGCCCTTCTGGCAGCAGTGGCAACGAGTGCTGTACGACGCCGGATACGCCGGTCTGACGTGGCCGAAGAAGTACGGCGGCCACGGCGCCGATGTGATTCGCCGGGCCATCTTCACCGAGGAGCTCGATCGAGCGGGTGCACCGGAACGCCTGAACACCATCGGCGAGGACTTCGCCGGTCCGACCATTGTCGACTTCGGCACCGAAGCACAGAAGGAGCGGTTCCTCCGCCCGATCCTTACCGGCGAGGAGATCTGGTGCCAGCTGTTCTCCGAACCCGACGCGGGCTCGGACCTGGCGTCGTTGCGCACCAAGGCGACTCGCGTCGAGGGCGGGTGGTTGATCAACGGTCAGAAGATCTGGACCAGCCGCGCGCACATCGCCGCGCATGCGATCCTGCTGGCCCGCACCGGCGGCGGACCCCGGCACAAGGGGATCACCTTCTTCCTGCTGCCGATCGACAGCGCCGGCGTCACCGTGCGGCCCCTGGCCCACATGCTGGGCGAGGCTGAATTCAACGAAGTCTTCCTCGATAATGTGTTCATCCCCGACGACCTCGTCGTCGGCGAGGTCGACGGCGGCTGGCGGGTCGCGATGGGCACGCTCGCCTATGAACGGGTCGCGATCGCGACCGGCCGGGTGAACACCAAACGGGCGGTCGACGAGGTCATCGCCGACATCGCGACCATGACCGACGAGATGGGACGCCCGCTCGGGCAGCGTCCCGCCGTCCGGCAACAGGCGGCCGACCTCTACGCACGCGCCCTCGTGCACTATCTCATCGGTCAGCGCGTCATCGCGCTGGCCGCCGACGACGGCCCGCCCGGGCCGGTGACCTCGATCGGCAAGCTGTACTTCTGCCCGCTGGTGGAGGACCTGACCGACTTCCGGCTGTCGCTCGAGCCGCTCGGCGGCCAGCTGGCGGTCGAGGATCCCGAACAGCACGCCGCGAAATGGCTACGGCTGGCCTATCAGGCCCGGGGCACCGCGATCGCCGGCGGATCCACCTTCATCCAGCGCAATATCGTCGCCGAGCGCATGCTCGAAATGCCAAGGAGCTGACCGTGTCCGACTACACCTGGATGCCCACCGAGGACTACATCGAGAACGCGAATGTGACGCGCCTGGCACGCACGAACGGACTGGCCTCGCTACCGGAATTGCGGGCGCGTTCGGTCGCCGATGTCCGGTGGTATTGGGACGCGGTCGTCCACGACCTCGGTCTGCCTTTTCGGGAGCCCTATCGGGAGGTGCTCGATATCTCCCACGGCGTCGAGTATCCGGATTGGTTCGTCGGGGGCCGGATCAACATCGTCGACGGCTGCCTGCAGCGTTGGCTGACCGACCCGGTATCGGCACAGCGCACCGCGGTGGTGCACGAAACCGAGGACGGCGCCACTCGCACACTCACCTACCGAGAGCTGGCGGCCGAGGTCGAACAGGCCGCCGCGGGGCTGCGCGCCATCGGCGTCCACAAGGGTGACGCGGTGGCGTTGTACCTGCCGATGATTCCGGAAGCGGTGGTCGCGCTGTATGCGATCGCCTACCTGGGAGCCGTTGTAGTGCCGCTGTTTTCGGGATTCGCTGCGAATGCGATCGCATCCCGGATCCAAGATGCCGAGGCGGAGGTCGTCATCGTCGCCGATGGGACCGTGCGCCGGGGCAAGAAGCTCGCGATGAAGCCATTCCTCGACGAGGCGCTGAAATCCTGTCCGGCCGTCCGACATGTGGTGGTCGTCGACAATCTGGAACAGCACACTCCGCTCGGCGCCGACGAGACCGCATGGAGCGACCTGCTCACAACGGGCGGTACGCCAGGACCCAGCGAAGCACTCGACCCGTCGGACCCGCTGCTGCTCGGCTACACCTCGGGTACCACCGGCAAGCCGAAGGGCGCCGTTCATACCCACGCCGGGTTCCTCGTCAAAACCGCGAGCGAGGTCGCGTATTCGTTCGATCTGGGACCGGGTGGTGTCTTCTGCTGGATCACCGATATGGGCTGGATCATGGGTCCGCTGTCCATCGTCGGCACGCACGCGAATGCCGGCACGCTGGTGCTCTACGAAGGCTCGCCCGATGTTCCGGATCGAAATCGGTTGTGGCACCTGGCCGAACGGCATGAGGTCACGATGCTCGGCGTCTCCCCCACTCTGATCCGCACGCTGCGCACCGGCACCGACTCGGTACCCGCCGAAATCAACCTGTCCTCGGTCCACACCGTCGGATCGACCGGCGAACCGTGGGACCCGGACTCGTATGAATGGCTCGCCCGCGATGTCTTCGGCAGCCGGGTTCCCGTGATCAACTTCTCCGGCGGCACCGAGGTCGGGGGTTCATTCCTGGCCCCCTACCCGGTCGAGGCGATCCACAGCTGCTCACTGGGCGGGCCGTCGCTGGGCATGGACGTCGATGTGGTCGATCCGAACGGACAGCCTGTTCGCGGGGAGCCCGGCGAACTCGTCTGCAGGCAGCCGTGGCCATCGATGACCCGCGGTATCTGGAAGGACGACGAGCGCTATCTCGAGGCTTACTGGTCCACCTTCCCCGGACTGTGGCGGCATGGCGATTACGCACTCGTCGACGACGGACAGTGGTACATCCGCGGCCGCTCCGACGACGTCATGAACATCGCGGGCAAGCGGCTCGCCGCCGCGGAGGTCGAGGCGGCAATGGCTACCCACCCCGCCGTGTCGGAGGCCGCGGCGATCGGGGTCCCCGATCCGAAGAAGGGCGAGGCGGTGTGGGCATTCTGGGTGCCGCGCGCCGACTGCACCGAGGACGTGTCGGCGGAGCTGGTGCGCATCGTCGCCGACGAACTGGGGAAGCCGTTCGCGCCCAGCGCGGTTCACCAGGTGTCGCGCCTGCCCAAGACCAGGTCGGCCAAGATCCTGCGCCGCGCCATCCGGGCAGCGGTGCTCGGTATCGATCCCGGCGACCTGTCCGGCGCCGAGAATCCCGACGCGCTCGACGAGATCCGTGCGGTGGTCGGTGACTGGAAATAGGCGATCGAACCTCGGCCGACATCACGGCTCGGCGAGGATGCCCGGGAATCCGCTAGGCATCCTCGCCGAGGGGGATGGACGTGCGGTTCTCGTATTCGAGCACGCTCTTGGCGTAGGTATGCACGTGGCGGGTCATCCGCCGCGCGGCGGCCTCGGGGTCCTGGTCCCGAATTGCTTTGGTCACCGACCGATGGGCGCGCAAGGTCGTGCCGCGCACGTCCTCGGTCACGAAACCCTCGTTCGCGGTGGCGGTGTAGATCGCTCGCGACAGCGCCATCATCAGACCGGTCAGCAGTTCGTTATGACTCGCGGAGGCCACCGCGACATGCCAGTCGACGTTCGCTTGCAGGAACGCGGTCAGGTCCTCCCCGGCGTCGGCAATGGCATCGTTGGCCGCGCCCAAGGCAACCAGATCACTGTCGGTTCGATGCGCCGCGGCCAGCTGGGCGCAGAAGGGTTCGATGGCCTCGCGGGTTTCGAGCAGTGCGGCCAGCCGGATCTGCTGTCCGCGGATCACCAGTCCGACGGAATCAGCGACCGACTTCTCACCGGGCCGCTGTACGAAGGCGCCGCCACCGCGCCCCGCCTTGATCCGCACGAACCCCTGAACCTCGAGGATCCGCAACGCTTCTCGCACGGTGGTGCGGCTCATCCGAGTCTGGACAACGAGCTCCCGCTCGGGCGGCAGCGGCGCGTTGTCCACGAACTCGCCACTGAGGATGCGTTCACGCAGCTCGGTAGCGAGCACATCCGAGGCCTTGGGCACCTGCATCGGCGCAAGCCGAATCGTGGAACGCCCCTTGGTACCACCGGTGGTGGCTGCCGGCATCCTGTTTCCCCAATCTCTGGTCTAACGGTCAGACCTGAATATAACACCCGTGACCTTTGCAAACGGGCATCGGTCGTCCACCCGCACGATCGAGAGGGCAAGAGGCATGCGCTGGGAACTGTCTGAAGAACAAGAACTGTTTCGGGAATCCTTCGCCGGGTGGCTGGACCGTTTCGCCCCACCCGAGTCCACGCGCCACTGGGCCGATTCCGCCGATCCCTCGGCCTTCGACGGAAGCTTCAGCGCAGCCGGGTGGTCCGCCACCGGATTTCCCGAGGAGATCGGCGGCGTGGGCGGCGGACTTCTCGAACTCGCCCTTGCCGCTGAGGAATTGGGCCGCCGGGCGGCGCCGTCAGCGACCTGGCTGGCATCGGCCCTCGCGATCCCGCTACTGCCCACCGACATCTCGACTGCGGCGCTGGCCGGTGAGACCGTGGTCGCGCTGGCCGTGAATGCTTCACATGCCCCCGACGTGGCGAGTGCCTTTCCCGTCACCGAGCGCGGCACGATCTCCGGCGAAGTGACCAGTGTCCTCGCAGCCGACCGTGCCGCCCGGCTGATCGTGCCGGTACAAAGTTCCGAAGGAACGAGGCTCTACCTGGTCGACGCCCACAGCGCGGGCGTATCGATCACACCACGCGCCCTGCTGGACCGTACGCGCAGTGCCGCCGATATCCGGCTGACCGATGTCGCGGGCACCCTTTTGGACTGTGACGCCCAGGCGTGCCTCACTACCGCGTCACTGCGTGCGGCGGTGCTGGTCGCCGCGGATGCACTCGGCGCCATGGAGCGCATGCTCGATTCGGCGGTCGCCTACAGCAAAACGCGGCACCAGTTCGGCGTGCCCATCGGATCGTTCCAGGCCGTAAAGCACGCCGCCGCAACGATGCTGGTGTCCGTGGAGGCGGGCCGATCGATCGCATACTTCGCAGCGACCTCGGTCGACGAGGGGCATCCGGACCGTGCGGTGCATGCCGCCGCGGCGAAGGCACAGGTGACGGCAGCAGCCGCAGCGGCGGCGGACAGCGCGCTGACACTGCACGGTGCGATCGGCTACACCTGGGAACACGACCTGCACCTCTATTACAAGAGGGCCAAGCTCGACCAGCATCTCTTCGGATCGCCGTCGGCCTGGAACGATCGGATCGCCGATCTGCTCCCACTGCTCCCGGCCGCGTCCTGACGTTGCTTTTTGGTCAGTCCTTTTGTACATTAGCCCAAAGACCCTACGATGATCGACGGGATGTGCACGGTGGATTCCGACCCGACAGACGATCGAACGATCGATCTACGGCCGTATATCCGTGCCGGAATGGGAGTCTGGTGGAATCAGGCCGCCGCCGAGCCGACGCCATTGGTGAACGCGCTGGTCGACCAGCTGCCCGAGATCGGCCCGGTAGCCGCCTTCGTCGGCCTGACCTGGAATCATGCGGTCACCCGTGAACCTCCCTCGCAGCTGACAGTCGTGTCCTACGGCGGGCTGGGCGACCTAGCACGGCTGAGCAAGCGCGGCCGCCTCGATGTCGTACCGTGCCACTATTCGGCGTTGCCCACATTGTTCGCCGAAGGCGCGCTGCCGTGCGACGTCGGTCTGCTTCAGGTGGCTCCGCCCGACGCGGATGGCAACTGCTCGTTGGGCATAGGCGTCGACTACGTCGCCGACGCGATCACGCACACGCCGGTGCTCATTGCCGAAATCAACCGGCAGATGCCGGTCACCCGGGGCGCGCCGACGATACCGCTGGGACGCTTCGCCGCAGTCATCGAAACCGACCGGCCACTGCTGATCGCACCCGAACGCGAGCCCGACGAGGCCGAAGGCCGGATCGCACGCCACATTGCGAGCCTGATCGCAGACGGCGACACGATCCAGATCGGCGTCGGCACGCTGCCCGCAGCAGTACTCCGCGCCCTCGAGGGCCACGAAGACCTGGGGATGCATTCCGGGATGATCTCCGACGACGTGCTGCGGCTGATCGACAACGGTGTATTGACCGGTGCCCGCAAGGAAATCGATGCCGGCAAGGTCGTCACCGGGACCGCCATCGGCACCACGAAGCTCTACGAACGCGTAGGTTCACTTCCGGTCGAGTTCCGCCCTGCCAGCTATACCCACGACCCCGCAGTGCTCGCACAGTTGCAGTCGTTCGTCTCGATCAATTCATCGATCGAAATAGATCTCACCGGGCAGGTGGGCGCCGAACGTCGTGGCGACGTCTATCTGGGCGCGGTCGGTGGCCAAACCGACTTCTCCCGCGCCGCGGCACTGACCGGCGCGCGCTCGATCATCGCGATGCGGGCGACCACCCGTGGCACATCGACCATCAAGGCGGCACTCGAATTCGGCTCGGTGACCACTGCCCGTACCGATGTCGACTTCGTGGTCACCGAATACGGCATCGCTCAACTACGCGGCCGGGATTTGGCCCAGCGGGCCCGACAGATGATCGAGGTGGCCGCACCCGAGCACCGTGAGCAGCTCGAGCGCACTCTGTACCACCACGGATCCTGACTGGCAGAGAGAGGAACCACTAACGATGAATCATCCACAGCAGGTACATATCCGGGAAGTGGGGCCGCGCGACGGTTTCCAGAACGAGCCGGAGAACATTCCGACCCCCGACAAGATCAGGCTGATCAACGCGCTCGGACGGTCCGGTGTGCGGCGCATCGAAGTCGCCAGCTTTGTGCGACCCGACGTCATCCCTCAACTATCGGACGGCGCAACCGTTCTCGATGAGATCGACGTCCCCGGTGATGTCCGCCTGATGGTCTTGGTACCCAATACCCGTGGCCTCGACAATGCACTGCGGGTGCGCGACAAGTTCCATGAGGTCGCAATCTTCGTCAGTGCCTCGGAGACGCACAACAAGAAGAACGTCAACCGGACGGTCGATGAGTCGATGGCCGACAACGACGTCATGGCCAAACGCATTGTCGCCGAGGGGTTGGACTGCGCGGCCGTCATCGCTACCTCGTTCGGCTGCCCCTACGAGGGCAAGATCGCGATGACCCGTGTTCTCGACCTGGCCGAACGGTTCGCCGCGGCGGGGGCCACCGAAATCGGGTTCGGCGATACGACCGGCATGTGCAACCCGGCGTACTCGTCCGAATTCTTCGCGGCGGCACTCGACCGGCTGCCGGGCGTCGAGGTCACGGCGCACTTCCACAACACTCGCGGCCAAGGTCTGGCCAATGCCTATGCCGCGCTCGAAGCCGGTTGCACCAGCTTCGAATCCAGCTTCGGCGAACTGGGCGGGTGCCCCGTGCCCGCCGGATCCACCGGCAATATCGCCACCGAAGATCTCGTGAGCATGTTCCACGAGATGGGCGTCGAGACAGGCATCGACCTTCGAAAAATGATCGAGGCCGCGCTCGCCGCCCAGCAGGTCCTCGGGCGCAAGCTCACCAGCCATTCGATCGTTGCGGGCCCCATCGAGTGGGCGCACCAATCCCGGTGAACGCCTTCACAATCCGACACACACTACGGAGCAGTAGATATGACCAATCGAGTCGCATTCGTCACCGGCGGCGCCCAGGGCATCGGTAAAGGCATCTCGAAGACACTGGGAGCCGGCGGATTCCGGGTCGCGGTGGCCGATCTCAACCTCGCCGCCGCCGAGGAAACCGCCGCGGATATCACCGCCGCAGGTGGCACGGCGATCGCCGTGCTGGTCGATGTGACCGATACGGCATCCGTGCAGGCGGCGGTGAAAACAGTCACCGAGCAGCTCGGTCCGGTCGAGATCGCCGTCAACAACGCGGGCTGGGATGACTTCATGAAGTTCCTCGATACCTCCGAAGCGTTCTGGGATCGCGTCCTCGACATCAATTTCAAAGGCGCCCTGCGGGTTACCCAAGCCGTCGTGCCCGGAATGATCGGCCGCGGCTGGGGCCGTGTCATCAATATCGGCTCGGATGCCGGGCGCGTCGGATCCTCGCTCGAGGCCGTCTACTCCGGAGCCAAGGGCGGGATCATCGCGTTCACCAAGACCCTCGCGCGCGAGGTCGCCACCAAGGGCATCACCGCGAATACGGTGTGCCCCGGCCCGACCGACACCCCGGCACTGCGTAAGTTCGCCGACAACGCCGGGCAGGACGCCGAGAAGGTCATCGCGGGCATGACGCGCAATGTGCCGATGAAGCGCCTGGCCCAGCCGAGCGATGTCGCGGCGGCGGTCGCGTTCTTCGCCTCGGACGCAACTGATTACATCACCGGCCAAACCCTCTCGGTGAGTGGTGGGCTCACCATGGCCTGATCCCTACCACTCCGAACGGCTCGACCGGCGTCTTCCCCTCCGCCGGTCGAGCCGTTCGTGCATTCGACATCGTCCACCTACCTGGAAGGACCTGACACATCATGTCGATCGACAACACGCAGGAGCTCGTCACGTGGTCGCGCGTCCGTGATTATGAAGACATCCGCTACGAGCACACTGAAGACGGCATTGCGAAGATCACCATCTGCCGTCCCGAGGTGCGCAACGCTTTTCGGCCGCAGACCCTGATGGAAATCTCCGACGCCTTGATCGATGCGCGCGAGGACACATCGATCGGTGTCATCGTGCTGACCGGCGAAGGCCCGGACGCGTTCTGTTCCGGCGGCGATCAGCGAGTGCGCGGGGACACCGGGTATCTGACCCGCCCGGAGGATGCGGGCAGCGTCGGGCGGTTCCACGTTACCGATCTGCAGATCCAGATCCGCCGACTGCCCAAACCCGTTGTCGCCATGGTCGCCGGGTACGCGATCGGCGGCGGACATGTGCTGCACCTGGTGTGCGACCTCACCATCGCCGCGGACAATGCCCGATTCGGTCAGGTGGGGCCGAAGGTTGGGTCCTTCGACGGCGGATTCGGCGCCGGCTTGCTGGCTGAACTGGTCGGAGTGAAGAAGGCCAAGGAGATCTGGTTCCTGTGCCGCCAGTACGACGCGCGCGAGGCCCTGACGATGGGGTTGGTGAATACCGTTGTGCCGCTGGCCGATTTGGAGCGTGAGACGGTCGCCTGGAGCCGAGAGATGCTGCAGATGTCACCGTTCGCGCTGCGGCTCATGAAGGCCAGCTTCAATGCCGCAGAGGACGGGATAGCCGGCATCCAGCAGCTGGCTCACGACGCGAATCTGCTGTTCTACGCCACTGACGAGGCCAAGGAAGGCCGCGAGGCGTACAAGCAGAAACGCCGTCCCGACTTCGGGCAGTTTCCGCGACGATCCTAGTTGTTTGGTCCGACCTTATGTACAATTGGATCAAATTCTGTTAACGCTCGAGGAAGGTCCCATGTCTGAATCCGGAACGCCCTCCGTCGCATGGTCGTACGCCGACAACGGCATCATGACGGTGACACTGCAGCACCCACCGGTGAACCCGCTGGGGCTCCCGATCATCCAAGGGCTCACCGCCGCCCTCGATGCCGCCGACGAGGTCGGGGACATCAAGATATTGATACTGGAGTCGGGGCTGCCGGGATACTTCGTGGCGGGCGCCGATATCAAGCGCATGTCCGCCGCCGATTCGGAATCCTTTGTCGCGTATGGAGACTCGCTTCGCACCGTCCTCGACCGACTAGCCTCCGCCGACCGTATCTCGATCGCGGCTGTCGAAGGTCTCGCACTCGGCGGCGGCCTCGAGCTCGCCATGGCGTGCACGCTACGCATCGCGGGCGATGCCGCGAAATTCGGTCTGCCGGAGGTAAATCTCGGTCTGATTCCGGGTGCGGGCGGCACGCAGCGCCTCCCCCGCCTGGTCGGCCGCGGCCGCGCCCTCGACATCATGCTGACGGCACGCCAGGTGCCGGCGGCCGAGGCTTACACGATCGGTCTGGTCGACCGGCTCGTCACAGCAGGTGGCGCGAGTGCTGCCGCACATTCCCTCGCCGAGGAACTGCGCACCAAGTCCTTGCCCGCCCAGCAGGCGGTCATCCGGACCGTCGACGCCGCCTTCGATCTTCCGCTCGACATGGGCCTGCGGTACGAGGTGGCACAGATTCAGGAATTGTTCGACCGGGGCGAGGCCAAGGAAGGCATCACGGCCTTCCTCGGAAAGCGCTCGCCGAACTTCGCATGAACGAAGGCCCCCTGCAACCGCCGGGGGCCTTCAACCGTCAGAGCCTCAGCCTGCGACCGCGTTTCGGCCCACCTTCTCACGGGCGATCACCAATTTCATGATCTGCGCGGTCCCGTCCCCGATTTGCAGGCCGAGCACATCTCGCAGCCGCTGCTCGTAGGGCAACTCCGCGCTGTACGCGGCATGGCCGTTGATCAGCAGGCAGGTCTGAACAACTTCGAATGCCAGCTTCGGGCCCCACCATTTGCACATCGCAGCCTCGGTGGTGTGCGGGAGCCCCTGATCCTTGAGCCACAGCGTCTGCAGGCAGAGCAGCCGGCAGGCATGGATATGTGTCTCAGCCTCGGCCAGCGGGAAGGACACGCCCTGGTGGGCCGTCAAGGGCTTGCCGAAGCTCCGGCGCTGCGCCGCGGAATCCCATGTCTCGTCGAGTGATTGACGCGCGACGGCCAGGCACTGCAGCCCGATGAGGGCGCGGCTGAAGTCGAATCCCTGCATCACCTGAACAAAGCCCTGGTTTTCCGTGCCGAGCAAGTGGTCAGCGGGCACGGTCACCCCGTCCAGGTGCAACCAGCCACGTCCGGCCGCGCGGCCACCGAGGTCTTCGAACTCCCCCGTAGTGATGCCCGGCAGATCGAGTGGAACCACGAAAGCGCTGATCCCGCGGGCGCCACTGCCGAACGCGCCGGTCCGGGCCCACACCACTGCGACATCGGCTTGGGTCGCAAAGCTGGTGGACGTCTTCTCCCCGTCGAGAATGTATGTGTCACCCTCACGACGGGCCTTGACGACGAGGTTCGCCGCATCGGAGCCGCCGCCCGGTTCGGTCAACGCGATCGCCGGAAGCGATTCGCCCGCAAGGATTTTCCCGAGCCACGGCCCGACGACCTCCGGCTGGCCATGACGCGCCAGAATCATTCCCGTGAGCGATATCGTGACCATCAGTTGCCCGATGTTGTAGTCGGCGGCACACAACTGCTCGAGCACCAGACCGGAAGTGACGCAGTCCAGGCCGAGTCCGCCGAGCTCCTCGGGCATTTCGATGCCGAAAAAGCCCAACTTGCCCATCTCGCTCAGTGTCGCTCTATCGAACGCGCCCTCTCGCTCACGCTGCTTGTAGAACGGCGCGAGCCGCTGCCTGCCGAAATCGCGGGCAAGATCTACGAGTTCGTCCTGCTCCGGCGTGGTCGAAAAGTTCATCGGACCCGGCATGACAGCTCCTCTCGTCGAGCGATATCCGCGCTCGCCTGTTCGCCGATCATGCGAGGGACCGAAACCGCTCGCGCAGCATGAACTTTTGAATCTTCCCGGTGGCGGTGACTGGAAATTCATCCAGGAACTCGATGCGCTCGGGCACCTTCCAGATAGCGATCTTGCGCTGGTTGGTCAGGAACTCCTTCATCTCTTCGAGAGTGATGCCGACCTCTCCCCTGGTCTGGATCGCCGCGCACGCCCGTTCTCCCACAATGGGATCCGGGACACCGATCAGGGCCACGTTCGCAACCTTCGGGTGCGCCAGCAGCGCTTCCTCCACCTCGCGGGCGCTGATGTTGAATCCGCCGCGAATAATGATGTCCTTGGTCCGGCCTGTGACACGCAGATATCCGGACTCGTCGAGGTACCCGAGATCGCCGGTGCGCCACCAGCCTTCGTCGTCGACGGCCGCAGCGGTGAGCCCTGGACGCTGCCAATACTCGAGCAGGCGCCCCGGACCGCGGTACCGAATCTCCCCGTCCACTTCCGGCGCCACGGGCCGGCCATCCTTGTCGACGATCCGCACCTCGACGCCGGGGACCGGGCGGCCGTCCGATGAAGCGACACGCGCGACGGAATCGTCCGGCCCGCAGACGGTTGCCATCATCACTTCACTGGAGCCGTAGGCACTCACGACGCGGCAACCACTGAAGCTGCTCGCAGCTTCCTCGACCAGGGTTTCCGGGATCGGCGCACCGGCCGAGAGCCAGAACCGCAGTGACGAGACATCGTGGTCGCCCGGGTCATAAGCGTCGAGCATCATGCGAATGAACGGCGCCGGACTCGCCGCGCCTGTGCACCCGTACTGCCCGATCCGCTGCAGCGCAGTCTTGGGATCGAAGATGTCGAGTAGATGCACGGAAGCACCCGCCAACGTCGGAGCCATCACACCCAGCGTCAGCCCCAGCGCATGCGTGACCGGGGAGGGCATGAAAATTACGTCGGACCGACTCATCTTCAACGCGTTCACCGCCTGCTTGGGCAGGAAGGAACTCGAATTCCAGGTGTGCAGACAACCTTTGGGCCGGGACTCGGTGCCGGAGCTGTAGAGAATCAGGTGTGGGTCGTCGGCAGACGGCATGGCAGGCAGCAGTCCGGCATCGTAATTCGACTCCAGGAGCTCGGAGAACGAGAGTGCACCCTCGGCCGGTGCGCCGCGCACGACCACACGGAACCGCACTGTGTCGACGGATGCGGCCACCTCGGCGGCCATCTCGGCATGGTCGAACCGCCGGAACTCCCCGCAGGTGATCAGGGCGACCGCGCCCGAGTTCTCGACGATGAAGCGGATCTCATCGGCGCGGTAGACCACCACAATAGGGATCATGACCACACCGAGCCGCGCGCAAGCGGCATAGATCAGGAAATATTCGGTCCAGTTCGGCAGCTGGACCGCGACCCGGTCACCCGCCCGCACCCCGTGCTCGGCGAGCGCCGCCGCGAGATTCCAAGCCCGCGTGCGGAATTCACCGTATGTCAGCTCGCTGGTGCCATCGGAGACGTAGCGATGATCGGGGTCGAGATCGGCCCACAGGTCGATGACCGAGGCGAAAGTGCTGTCTCCCCAATAGCCTTTCGCGCGATATTCGGCGGATCGGTTCAATGGGCTGTGGTCGGTACTCACGGTGCTTCCTTAGCCAAGAACGCATTCTTGCGGTCGACGATCTCTGGATTGCCCATCGTGGAGTAGCCGTAGAGGCATTCGAGCCGCAATTGATCGTCCAACGGCCGACCGGCGACTTCCAGGATGGTTTCCTTGGCCGATTCCACCGCGGCTCGTGGATTACGCAGGATCTTGGCCGCCATATCTTCGACTGTCGACATCAACTCCGCTCGCGGAACGATCCGGTTGACGAGGTGGACCTCTTTGGCCCGTTCCGCCGTGATCGGCTCACCCATCAGCTCGAGTTCCATGGCTATGCCGACTCCGCAGGTATTCACCAGGCGCACGATGCCGCCGTCGGCGAAGTGCATGCCGCGGCGCATGTGGTAGAAGCCGAATTGAATATCGTCGGCGGCAACGCGGATATCGCAAGCCAGGGCCAGCTCGATGCCGCCGCCGATCACCCATCCGTTTAGTGCGGCGATGATCGGCTTCGTGGTGCGGTGCAGCCCGCGTGTGATGCCACCGGCGAAGCCGCGGTCCAGCAGGCTGCGACCGAGCCCAGGCCCGCCTTCCAGCCAGCCGTCCACATGCGACGACAGATCCGCTCCAGCACAAAATGCCTGGTCACCGGCCCCGGTGAGGATAGCCAGCCGGACCTCCGGATCATCGCGGAATTCGCACCAGGCCCGGAATAGCAGGTCGTCCGTTTCGGTATCGATCGCATTGCGTTTTTCCGGCCGATTGATAGTGATAAACGCGATCTCGCCGCGCTTTTCGTAGAGAACCTTGGGCACCGAACAAGCCTCGATCCCGCGGTGCGTGCCCCGCCTCCGTCGGCGAGCGCCGACACAGCCGCGCATCAGATGATGCATAACGGTAACATCGAGATGCGTAACACTCAATGGTCTGACCGAAAGTTCGGGACGAGGGTGTAAGGTCGCTGCCGTGCTAGACCGCCACCTACCCGCCATCCAGCCACTCACCGCGCGATCGGTCGCGATCAGCACGCTGCTCGGCTACCACCCGCCCGCGCTGCCGATCGGCGCCCTGGTCAAGGTAGGCGAGTTGTTCGGGATTGCGGAACGGACAACTCGGGTAGCGCTGACGCGGATGGTCGCCGACGGTGACGTGACTGCCGAGGGCCGTACCTACCGGCTCACTGAACGGCTGGTAGGGCGGCAGGAGCACCAGGAGGAGAGCTGCTCGCCGACCCCCAAACAGTGGGATGGCAACTGGGACATCGCGATCGTCACCACGTCCGCCCGACCGCTGGCCGACCGTGTCGCGCTGCGTAAGAGCATGGTCGGTTTGCGCCTTGCGGAACTTCGGGAAGGCGTGTGGACCCGTCCGGCCAATCTGCTTCAGCAGTTCGACGGCGCCGCCGCCGAGCAATGCCTGTTTTTCGAGGGGCGGTATCAGAACGACGCCGAACTCGCGGGCACGCTGTGGGACTTGCCCGGCTGGGCAGCCGAAGCACACAGGCTATGCACCGAACTGGCGGCCGCCGATGGACTGGTCTCGGGTTTCATGGCTAGTGCCGAAGTCCTTCGACACCTGCTGATCGACCCCTGCCTGCCGCCGGAACTCCTGCCCGCCGAGTGGCCCGGGGACGAATTGCGGCAGCGATATACCGAATTCAACGCCACCTACGCGCAACGTCTGCGCGAGTACAGCCAGGGCTGATTCCAACGCCGGCGAACTGCCGCTGCATGGCAGCGGCAGATTCTGTCGCTTCACTGCCAGAGCAGCTGACAGGGCAAGGGGCGCAACGCTTTACGCATATCCAGGTCAATCCCGACCAGCACCCTGCCCATCGCGTTCGCCGCCTCGGCGAATCTGCGGGCAACCCTGGTGTCGGCCCGATAGTGCAGTGGGGCGTGCCCCGGGAACCGGACGGTCACATGGCATTGGACTGCAACCATGCGTGTAGCTCCTTCGCTTTCACAACTTGGGACTGATGTTACTATAGGTCAGACCAAATAGAGAAGAGAGGAGCCCGAAATGGTGTCCTTCGAATTCGCGGACGAGCACGAGGAATTTCGCAAGACCCTGCAGGGGTTCAGCGAGCGCGTGCTACTGCCCGGATATCGGGAGCGCGCATCGTCCACAGTGTTTCCGTTCGACATCAACAGGAAGCTCGGCGAACTGGGGGTGCTCGGGATCGGATTACCGGAGCAGTACGGGGGTACCGGTCACGAGGATCCGATCCTTCTCGGTCTCGCAACCGAGACCCTCGCCTACGGCGACGTCAACATGGCGGGTATCCCGGTACAGATCGGACTGTCGGGATCCCAACTGGCCCTGGCAGCCGAGGAAGTACGTGAGCGGTATCTGCCGCCGCTGATCGCGGGCGAAGAGACCATCGCGATCGCACTGACCGAACCGAGCTCCGGTTCCGACGCCGCGGGTCTTAGGACCACCGCGACAACAGTCCAGGGCGGATGGCGCCTGAATGGGGAGAAGACCGCCATTTCATGGGCTATGAACGCTACGGTCGCGCTCGTGTACGCCCGCGAGGGCGGTACGACGCGGGCCTCAGGCGTCAGCTGTTTCGTTGTCCCGCTCGAAGCGCCCGGCGTTACCCGCCACCATATGCCGGGCATGGGTTGCTTGCCATTGGGTTGGGGCTCAATACATTTCGATGATGTCTTCGTACCGCACTCGCACCTCGTCGGCGAAGAAGGGCGGGGCTTCACATCCGCGATGAACCATTTCGACTTCAGCCGTGCGGCACTCGGGCTGCTGTGCCTCGGGGCAGCCAAGCAGAGCTTGGAGGAAGCCGCCATCTACGCACAACAGCGGCTGGCCTTCGGTAGGCCGATTGCCGACAACCAGGGGGTGTCCTTCCAACTCGCCGAGCACGCCACCTATCTGGAGGGCGCACGGTGGACCTGCTATCGGGCGCTGTGGCTGCGCGAAACCGGCCGCTCGCACACCGCACTCGCATCGATGAGCAAGTGGTGGGCGCCGGTAGTCGCCAAGAATGCGATCGAGGCGGCCATGCGCATCCACGGAAACCTCGGATACTCCGTGGAATTCCCACTACAGCAACGCTTCCGCGATGTGATGGCCTACCTGATCGCAGACGGCACCGCGGAGATCCAGAAGAAGATCATCGCCAAGGACATCTTCAATCGAGGGACGGTATCGCTGTGAACGAACTCCCGCCGCCCAAGGACCTGAACGACAGCGGGGCTCTGATCGTCGGCGGCACAGCCGGCATCGGACTCGCGACCGCGCGCCGACTTGCCGCAGTCGGCGTTCCGCGCATCGTTATCGCAGGCCGGAACGAGAAACGCGGCGAATACGCGGCGGCGCTGGTCGCGCAGTCCGGCGCGAAAGTCACCTTCGTCCGAGGCAATGCCATAGATCCGGATTCCGCAAGAGCCATGGCCCGAGAAGCCGAGAGCATCCTGGGCGGCATCGATATCCTGGTGTGTTCGACCGCGGCCGAGGTCCGTCCGGAACTCTTCGCGGACATCCCTATGGAAGATATCGCCAGAATCTATACCCATCTCGCACTGCCATCCATGCACATGGCAAGCGAAGTGCTCCCGATGATGCGCCAGCGGCGGCATGGGGTGATCATCAATGTCGCGTCCGATGCAGCCAAGATCGCCACGCCGGGCGAATCGGTCATCGGTGCCGCCAAGGCCGGCATCGTCATGTTCACCAGAACCATCGCCATCGAGGCTAAGCGCGACGGCGTGCGCGCCAACGTGCTGACGCCCTCCCTTGTGCTCGAAACCGCTTCCACCGAACGCATTACCCGCGATGGATTCAGCGCAAAGCTGTTCGCGAAGGCCGCCCAACAAGCCCAACTCGGAGTACCGGTCGCAGATGACATCGCGGCGCTTGCAGTCTTTTTGTGCAGTCCGGCCGCAGCTCGTCTGACGGGGCAGGCGATCAGCGTCAATGGCGGTATCTCCGCAGCGTGACTTCATCGCAAATATCTACGAGAGGACAGTTTGCGTGGAGATAACGCAGAGCGCAGAGACGGCTGCGCCCCGCAGTACCAGTCTCGGCGTCGTCCGTGAGTCGACCCCGGGCGAACGACGTGTCGCGTTGGTGCCGAAGATCATTCCATCCCTGCTCGAGCAGGGTGTGGAGGTGATCGTCTAGGTCGGCGCCGGTCTGGGCGCACTCATTCCCGACGAGGCCTACACCGCGGCCGGCGCGACCATCGGTGATCCCTGGGACACGGACGTCGTCGTCAAGGTGGCGCCGCCCAATGACGCCGAGATCGCCAAGCTTTCGAGCGGGCAGACACTGATCGGCTTCCTCGCACCGCGCAATGCCGACACCAAGATCGGCGCGC
>NZ_JAODNK010000078.1 GCF_025465275.1 Nocardia sp.
CGCAGGTGCGTGACCCCGCCGCGGCCGACCGCTGGACCTGGCTTACCCTCGCTGCGTATGCGCAGTTGCGGCTGTCGCGGCCCCTGGCCGCCGATCTGCGGATGCCCTGGGAGAAACCCGTTGCCCCGCACCGCCTCACGCCCGCACGGGTCCGGCGAGGGTTTCGACACATCCGCACGAAGACAGGCTCTCCGGCCGGTGCACCGAAACCCTCCCGGCCCGGACCCGGGCGCCCACGCGGGGTGAAGAACCGCTACCCCGCCGCCCGCCAGGACGTCGGATTGGTCCTGGCCACCGGCCACCCCTATGCCCGCCCAACCCATCACAAGAAAGGCACCAAACCCCGCCGAACAGCGCAAACACCCGTCAGAGGTTAAATCTCAAGCTCAGCACCGTCACCGGCCCAGAGCCCGAGGATCTCGCGACCACCCTCGACCGTCACCGCCAACGCGACATAAATCGGCCGATTCACGACCTTCCCGTCACGGATCTTGGCTCTGGCGCAGATTCCGTGATACTCAGTCCTTTTGGAGCAGTGTGCGTTTGCGGAGGAGGTCGAGGTTTGCTCGGCCGAACATCTGGCGTTTGATCATCTTGATGCGGTTGACATGGCCTTCGACTGGACCGGAGCTATAGGGCAGGGTCAGGCCGTTGCGGACGGCGTCGATATCGCGGCGGAGGTTGCGGGCGAACGATGCGACTGCGGTCAGGGAGTCCTATTCGACGGCGCTGATCCAGGTGTCCAGGCGCTGGCCTTCGAGCCGGGTCATCATGACCGCGAAATCTTCGACATGAGTTGCCAGCCGGTTCAGGTCCTTGCTGCGCTTGCTGAGCGAGCGCAGGTTGGTGCTGTCGTCCTTCGCGAGATTATCGGGGTCAGTCATGATCCAGTGGGCCATCTCGCGGATCGATGGCGGTCGTGGTGGCAGGACCGCGATTTGGCTTGTCCCAGTGCGGAATCCGCGCAGATAGCGCTGGACCTGCTGCTCGGTGCCGGGATAGCCCATCTCCGCGATCTCGCGCGTGAGCTGGGCGGCGTTGCGGATGCCGTGTTCCAGCGTCGGTCCCGTTCACACCCATCAATGTGCCCAACCGCGCCGGCCAGGCCGTCTTCCCATGGCGTAGGCAGCTGTTGTCGGGTCGGTGAAGTCCCAGGCGGTCGCGGTGGACGAATCACCCAGTACTACAAGCTCTTTCCCCTCGGGGACGGAATCAGCCCGCACCCCCTGCTCCCGTCACCGAGGCCGAGAGCGCCACCACAGCAGCACACAACTAGCGACCACCTGAATTCCCTGGCCTTCTCAGTATCCGGCACGCGGTTCGAACCCAGGAGCGTCCAGGGTCGGGGGTGCGGGCGCTTGTGGCTGCTGCGTTTGCGGTGCGGGTTGTGGCGCGACCGGTTCGGTCACGACAGGCTGGGGCGGCACCGGCTGCGGTGCCGCGGTTTCCGCGGCCGCGGGTTGCAGTGGGGTCAGGACAGGCTGGGGTGCCATCGGCTGCGGCATCGCCGGTTCCATCGTCGCGGGTTGCCGTGCGGGCGCTTCGGTGGTCGGTACGGCCGCCCGGACGACGACCGCACTGGTGGCGGTGCTGCTCGGCGACCCGTCGGAGGCCTTATCGCTACCGCACGCTGCCACTCCGGCGAGCAGCAACACCCCGCCGATCACGGCCGCGGCGGCGCGTAGAGGGAACGCACCTGATGCAACAGAATTCATCGGTACCTCGAATCAGAAACTGAAGTGCCATCCGTTCATTTCGGTGCAAAGTATACAAAATACTTTGTGATCCTGCTCGATTGCAAAGAACTGCCGACCACCAATTCTCGATAGGTCCATCCGGGCGGGCAGGCCATCAGTGCACAACCAGCTGCGAGGACTGCTTCTGGCGAGCCCGCCGTCACGGGATGTGTTGTAGCTCGGGTGCTTACCGCATGATCCGGTGACTTCCGGGAGGGTGGTTTGCTCCGACTTCGCGGTCGCACCCCGCAATTCATCCCTGCGGTCCTGGGCGGCGCCGGCTCGGGTTTCCCATGCAGGTGTCGGCACGATGATGGAGCTGGGGATCTGACGGTCATGATCTGGTGCCGCGTATCTGAAGTGATCTACCCGGCGATCGGGGCGATGAACTCGCACGGTACGGGTCTTTGACGGGTGGGATCGAGGGCGTTGAGGATGAAGCCGGCTGCCCGAGGGCTAGCCACGAGAGCGAGATGGTCGCAATAGTCGGTCGGCTGCCTGCCCCCGAGGGCGGACAGCGGCCACGCTAGGTCGTAGGCACCATAGGTCAACGAGTACACGCAGTAGCCCTCGTCCGCCAGCAGCGGGGTGTAGACGCCCCCAATTCGTTTGCGCCCCACCGCCGGTTCCATGCACCAGTACCACCGGTTCAGGATGGGCCGAGTCAGGTTTGCAGTGCCAATGATTGCTGCCGGGCAGCGAGCCTCCGGGGTTCGTCAATTCACCAGGGACACCCGCGAAGAAGTTGTAGACGATGGGATACCGAGCCTGGGCGTTGCCCGTGCTCGAGCCAACCAGCATCAATAATGCCGCACAGCCTGTCAATGTCCGCCACCGTCGCATAGCGACCTCCATCGAAGTGCATTCAACTCGATCACGCGCTCAGACTGTGAGCTTGCCGTCTACGAACTAGCACGAAAGGCACATCGCCCCAACCGAGTCCGCGGTTGCGCCCGGTGCAGGCGGTGTGCTTGTTCGGCCGACAAGACCTCCCGATCCGCCGCTGCCCGACTACGAAGGGGCACAGTGGCATTGGCGGGCCACAGCGAACTCGTGCGGGTAGCTCAGCTGCTCGGTATGGCCGCGTTCCCTCGTGCTCGTCATCGTGACCTCACCAGTAGAAGGGGCAGGGGTCAGGGTTTCAGTGCACGATGACCTTTTCGACACCGACGCCGGTGATCGCGCGGACCTCCATTTCGGCGGCCTTGACAGGATCCTCGCGATTGCGGCCGATAAAGGTGCCGACAATACCGAGGACGAAAGCCAGTGGGATGGACACGATTCCGGGGTTGGAGAGTGGGAACCAGGAGAAATCGTGGCCGGGCAGCATCGCGGTCTTGGAGCCGGAGATCGCGGGCGAGAAGATGATCAGCACCAGCGTGGTGATCAGGCCGCCATACATGCTGAACAGCGCCCCGGTGGTGTTGAACCGCTTCCAGAACAGCGAGAATATGATGGTCGGGAGGTTCGCCGCGGCCGCCACCGCGAACGCAAGCGCCACCAGGAAGGCGATGTTCTGCCCATTGGCGAGAATGCCCAGGCCGATGGCTAGAACGCCGATGACGACAGCGGCGATGCGGGATACCCGAACCTGTTCGGCCTCATCGGCTTTCCCTCGCTTGATGACACCGGCGTAGATATCGTGGGCGAAGGAAGCCGAGGCAGTGATGGTCAGGCCCGCCACCACCGCGAGGATGGTCGCGAACGCCACCGCGGAGATAATGCCGAGCAGCACCACGCCGCCGAGTTCGAAAGCCAGCAGCGGGGCGGCCGAGTTCTGCCCGCCGGCAGACTTCAGGATCTTGTCGGGGCCGACAATCGCCGCCGCGCCGTAGCCGAGCACCAGGGTGAAGACGTAGAACATGCCGATCAGGCCGATGGCCCAGACCACCGAGCGACGAGCCTCCTTGGCGGTCGGCACCGTATAGAAGCGCATGAGCACATGCGGCAGACCTGCGGTACCGAGCACCAGGGCCAGGCCCAGCGACAGGAAGTTCAGCTTGGACGTCGCATCGCCGCCGTACTGAGCGCCGGGCGCCAGAACATCGCGGTGGGCCACAGCCTTATTAGTGGATTCCGAGACGTGCTGTTGCGCCGAGCCGAGGATCTCGGAGAGGTTGAAGCTGAACTTGCTCAGCACCAGAACGGTCATGAATGCGGCGCCGGTGATCAACAGGACCGCTTTGATGATCTGCACCCAAGTGGTGCCCTTCATACCACCGATGAGCACGTACACAATCATGAGCAGGCCCACGACCGCGATCACCACGGATTGCCCTGTGCGACTGCCGATGTCGAGCAACAATGCCACCAGGCCACCGGCGCCGGCCATCTGCGCCAGCAGGTAGAACAGCGAGACGGTGAGCGTGGACAGGGCCGCCGCAGTACGCACCGGGCCTTGCTTGAGCCGGAAGCTCAACACGTCGGCCATGGTGAATTTTCCGGTGTTCCTGAGCATTTCGGCGACCAGCAGCAATGCCACCAGCCAGGCCACCAGGAAGCCGATGGAGTACAGGAAGCCGTCGTAGCCGTAGACCGCGATGGCGCCCGCGATACCGAGGAAGCTGGCAGCCGAAAGGTAGTCGCCCGCAATGGCGATGCCGTTCTGTGGGCCGGAGAAACCGCCGCCACCGGTGAAGAAGTCGGCGGCATTGTTAGTCTTTCGGCTGGCGCGGATCACCACGACCATGGTGACCGCGACGAACACACCGAAGATGGCGATATTGGCGATCGGATTACCGACGGTCGAGCCGCTGGCGAGGACAGTCATGCCCGGGCCCCCTCCAGTTCGGCGCGCAGGGCGGCGGCCCGGGGATCGATCTCGCGACCGGCGAAACGCACGTACATCGCGGTGATCACGAAGGTGGAGACGAACTGCCCGGCGCCGAACAGCAGCCCGACATTGATATTGCCGATCACCTTGGTGGCCATGAAGTCATGCGCGTATGCGCCCAGCAGCACGTAGACCACATACCAGGCCAGGAACAGCGCGGTCATCGGGAAGACGAAGCGCCGCAGACGGTTTCGCAGCTCCTGAAATTGCGGACTTGCTTGTGCGGCGACGAAGTCCGCGGCGGTCGGGACGCGCGGGGACGCGTCCGGACCCAGTTCGGTACTGCTCATCGAATTCCTAGCCTGCGATGTGGATTTGCCGCAACGCTAGCGATGGCACCGAGTCAGCAAAAGAATGTGGCCAGCCTCACTCGGCGAAGGCCCTCGGTTGTGCGGTGAACGGTCGGTTCCGCGCGACGAACGGTCACTGGTTCAGCTCAGATCGACCACAGTCCACGTTCACGGTCGGTGCCCATGCCGAATGGTTCGGGGGCATGCATCCGCACGAAGATACGAGCGATATCCGGACCCGACTGGCGACGGGTCACCTTGCTCACCAGGATCATTGCGGCGAAGGCCACCGGCACGCTGACTGCGGCCGGATAGCCGAGCAGCGCAGCCAGCCAACCACCCGCGAGGTTATCGGAGATGCCACCGAGCACCGATACTGCCGTCGCCCCACCGGTCAGCAGACCGCCGACCAGTAGACCGACGGCGGCTCCTGTCGCCGTCAGGCCACGCCACCAAATGCCCAGCGCCAGTAGTGGGCACAGCGTCGAGGCTGCCACCGAGAAGGCCAGGCCTACCGCACGCGAGAGATCCAGCGAGACGACGGTCAGCGACAACACCAATGGCACGCCCCCAGCGATGACGGCGGCCAGGCGGAAGTCGCGAATTCGCCCGCGCAGCATGTCGGTACCGAGCACGCCCGCAACGCTGATCAGCAGGCCGGAGGAGGTCGACAGGAAGGCTGCGACGGCCCCTGCCGCGACCAGGGCCGCGAGCAGCCGCCCTGGCAGTCCGGAGAGCACCGACCCAGGTAGCAGCAGCACGGCGGCATCAGACGCGCCGGTGATCAGCAGCTGCGGTACATACAGCCGGGCGAGGACGCCGAGCACCACCGGGAAGACATAGAACAAGCCGACCAAGCCGACCACCGCGAGTGCCGTCGCACGGGCGGCCCGCCCGTCGGGGTTCGTGTAGAAGCGCACGAGGACATGCGGCAGTCCCATAGCGCCGAGGAAGGTCGCGATGATCAGCGAATACACCTGGTACAGCGGGTGGGGGCCACCCAACCCGCTGCCCGGCCGCAGCCAGTTCGCGCCCGTGGCCGGCGCACCGGACACCACCGGCACCTCTGCTCCGGCCTCCAGCACCAGCCTGCTGCCTGCCGAGAGCTGGTGCTGCCCCAGCGAAAGCTGCACGGCGCCTTCGACTCTCCGACCATCGAGGGTGCCGGTCACCGAAACCTGCTGCGGCGCATCGACCCGCACCAGTACATCGGTCGTGATGTCGATGGTGGTGCGTTGGGCGAGGGTCGGCGGCGCGGGCGCACCCAGGTCGTGGTCGTGGGCGAGGAAATACCCCAGCAGCACCAGTGCCGGAATCGCGATGGCGGTCAGTTTGAGCCAGTACTGGAACGCCTGCACGAAGGTGATCGACCGCATGCCTCCAGCGGCGACAGTACCGATCACGATGGCGCCTACCGCAGCCGTGCCCGCCCAGTCCGGTACGCCGAGCAAGATGCGCAATGTCAGTCCGGCGCCCTGGAACTGTGGGATCAGATACACCGCACACACCAGTACGACGATCAGGGCGGCAAGTCGGCGCACCTGTCGCGAACCGAGCCGGAATTCCACGAAGTCGGGCATCGTGTACGCCCCTGACCGGCGGAGCGGGGCCGCCACGAACAGCAGCAGCCCGAGATGTCCGGCAGTGAAGCCCACCGGATACCAGAGGGCATCGGCGCCGTATTTGGCGATCAATCCGGCGACGCCGAGATAGGAAGCAGCCGAAAGGTATTCGCCGGAGACGGCCGCGGCATTCCAGCGCGGACCGACCGAGCGGGAGGCGACGAGGAAGTCCGACGTGGTGCGCGCCAACCGCACGCCGTAGCCGCCGATCGCGACGCTTGCCCCCGCCGCCAGCAGCAATGCCACCACCGTGAGGGAGGGTGCGGAGCTCACCTCAGTCCTCGGTCAATTCGCCGAAATCTTGTTCATTGCGTTCGGACAACCGCACATACACTCGGCCCGCGCCATAAAGCAGCGGATAGACGACCACACCGAGTAGCAGCCATGGCACCCGGATTCCGAGAAACGCAGCGGCGCCCAGCGGCGAGGCGAACATAAGCGGCAGGGCACCCGTTGTTACGACGACAACCAGGCCAACTCTGACCGCGAGGCCGAACTGGGCTCGGATCAGCCCGCCGATCATTGCTTCGCCGATCGCGGTCTGCTCGGCAACCTCCACACGGGTGCGCACCAACCGCGCACCGCGCCGCTCGGCGAGAACCACCCGTTGGCGCGCGGGTCGTGGGTTGGGGGTGCTCAACGAACGGTCCCATGCTGGCGAGGCACGTGAACCAGACGCTGCTTCAGGTCTCGCACCTGGCGGCGGCTGACCGGGAGCTCGACCGCCCTGGCCGCGTTCGCGGACTGCAGGCAGACGACGGTGCCTGTCCCGACGGTGCGCAGCCCGGTCACCATCCGAAGCGCGACCAGATAGGAGCGGTGCACACGTACGAAACCGGCGTCCTGCCATCGGTATTCCAGTTCCGAGAGCGCAATGCGTACCAGATGCGAGCCTGTGTTGGTATGCAGGCGGGAGTAGTCGCCGTCGGCCTCCACCCAACTGATCGTCGCCCGGTTCACGAGCGTGGTCGCGCCGCCCAGTTCCACCGGAATGACCTCGTGCGGATCGGCACAGTCACTGGTGGGCGACGGCTGCGCCCGCATCGAACGGACCCGGCGCACGGCCTCAGCCAGCCGCGCCTCGCGCAGCGGCTTGAGCAGATAGTCCACCGCACCCAGCTCGAAGGCGGCAACCGCCCGATCCTCATGCGCGGTCACGAACACCACTGCCGGGGAGCGCGCGAACTCCGACAGGATCCCGGCCAATTCCATGCCGTCCAAGCCGGGCATATCGATGTCGAGGAACACCACGTCCACCACATTCGCCCGCAGTAGACGCAGTGCGGTGGTCGCATCACCAGCCGAATGGATCTCGCCGACCTCGGGCTGCGTACGCAGCAGGTACACAAGCTCGTCAAGGGCCGGTCTCTCGTCGTCCACGGCCACAACGCGCAGCGTCGCGATGGGTTGGTCGGTGGTCCTGGTCACAGTCGGAACCTGGTAGCGCCAGCGCTGCCCGCTCGCACCGCGGCGAGCGTGGTGTGACCGGTCGCACGCACGCCCACGCGGAACTTGGGGGCACGCATGCTGACCTTCGTGCCTGCGCCGGGGGCGGTCTCCACTACCAGTCCATACTCTTCACCGAAGGCTGCGCGCAGGCGATCGTCGACATTGGCCAGCCCGACATGCACGGATTCGGCTGTCCCCGAGGTGGTTTCGATTGCGTCGAGCACACCGGAGTGCAGCAGTTCCGGATCCATGCCGACTCCGTCGTCCTCGACGCTGATCACACAGTCCGCGCCCGCGTCGGCGGCGACGATGCTCACTGTCCCGCCACCTGGTTTGCCCGCTAGCCCGTGCCGCACCGCGTTCTCCACCAGCGGCTGCAGCGCCAGGAAAGGCAGCACCACATTCAGCACCTCGGGTGCGACCTGCAACCGAACTTTCAGAGCCTCCCCGAAACGGGCTCGCTCGAGCGCCAGATACCGGTCGATATTCCGCAATTCGTCTGCCAACGAGGTGAATTCACCGGCGGTGCGGAACGAGTAACGGGTGAAGTCGGCGAATTCCAGGATCAGCTCGCGTGCCCGGTCGGGATCGGTGCGCACGAACGAAGCAACAGTATTCAATGCGTTGTAGATGAAATGCGGGCTGATCTGCGCCCGCAACTCTCGTACCTCGGCTCGATCCAACCGTGCGCGGGACGCGTCCAGCTCCGCCAATTCGATCTGCCCGCAGGCGTATCGGGCCACCTCGGCCACTGCACCCAGCATTCCCGGGCCAGGTCTCCCCCGGGTCACCGCTCCCAATGCACCGACCATCCCGATGTGCTCACTCACTAGCGGCTGGGCGATCAGCGTGTACGTTCCGCGGACCTGCACCAGCACCGACCGCTCCGCTGCCATCGCGCGGCCGGCGGCCTCTCCGAATACCGGCGCGAGTTCGGGATACGCGCCGTCCCACGACAGCAAGGCGCCGTCCGGGCCTGCCATGCCGAGCGCCTCAGCACCGGTAAGCGCCCGCAGATGCGGCGCGGCCTCCGCCGCGGACAGATCGGTGAGCCCGCGCCGCAACGGATGCGCAGCCAGCACCGCCGTATGCAGCGCCGCATGCACGGCCCGCTCGGCCGGCGTAGCCACCGACCGCCGCGTCCGTGGCCACACCACCAGCGCACCGGCAATCAACACAGTCGAAACGAGCACAGCAAAGGCGGTAGTGGTCACAGCATGAGCTCAGTTGTCTGGGTAACGCCAGGTTCCTGGCAGTACTGCTCATTCGGCTCAAGCGGACCCTGGGCACCAGCGCGGGCGCCCCGCATGATCGATGAAGTCTTCTCCCCCATCCAGTCCGGCACAACGATCGAGTGTTCGCTGTTCGGAAAGCCGAAGCGTTCGAAGACGAGCTCGCCTGGCGGCACCGGAATCAGGTTGTTACCCTCCCGATTTCGCCGGTTCAGTCGGTATGATTCCGCGACCGGCTCGATGTGCCAATCCAAATCGCCGACGTGCTCTCCGTCCGCCCCGTAGTAACCAATGACATCGTCGCCGGGAAACCCCTTCGACGTGTCTCCCGCGGCCCGCCCGCGGCAGACCACGTCGGGTGGGTTGCGATTGAGCATGGCCTTCGCACGCGCCTGCAACGGTCTGTCCTGACAATCAGTGTTCGCTGCGAACCTGCCGAAGCGGTCGGCGACGGTGTCGGCCGTATTACCGACCATGCCAGCGCCATCAGTTACCATAAAACATACATTATATGAAGCGAATAGAGGACGCTCTCGTTTCGGCGGCGATCCCGTCTCCCGCATCCGCTGCGATCCATCTCCGGTCCAACCGCTTACCTCCGCGCATCGTTAGCCGCATCGGATACTTATCATGAGCGGCGCCGCTACATCCGATGTCCGAGATGGGATCACGTTGCCGCGCAAGGCGTTATCTGAAGCCGGGGGCGGTCCGAACGATGCCCGCGAGTGTCCGTAGGATTCCGAGACACCAGCTATCATAGTAATTGCTATGGCGACCGAGCAGCTGTCGCTATACACAATCGCCACCGCAGTGGAGGTCGCCAGAGCGGAGAGCACAGCGGATGGAGGGCCACCAGGAATGTCAGACGACCTGCTGCGACGCGCGGAGAACCAACAGCTCTACCACCGGATGATCTCGGCGCAGAACGCAAAGGATCGGGATGGGTTCTTGGCCTGCTTCGACGACGACAGCCTGTTCGAGGCACCGTA
>NZ_JAODNK010000079.1 GCF_025465275.1 Nocardia sp.
CGCAGGTGCGTGACCCCGCCGCGGCCGACCGCTGGACCTGGCTTACCCTCGCTGCGTATGCGCAGTTGCGGCTGTCGCGGCCCCTGGCCGCCGATCTGCGGATGCCCTGGGAGAAACCCGTTGCCCCACACCGGCTCACCCCGGCACGGGTCCGGCGAGGGTTTCGGCACATCCGCACGAAGACAGGCTCTCCGGCCGGTGCACCGAAACCCTCCCGGCCCGGACCCGGCCGCCCACGCGGGCTGAAGAACCGTCACCCCGCCGCCCGCCAGGACGTCGGATTGGTCCTGGCTACCGGCCACCCCTACACCCGCCCAACCCACCATAAGAAGGGCACCAAACCCCGCCGAACAGCACAAACACCCGTCAGAGGTTAAATCTCAAGCTAAACACCCGACCGCGCAAGACCCTTGGCTGGCGAACTCCCGCCGAAGTTCTGAACGATCACCTAAGCTCACTTGCACAGGACAGTGTTGCGATGACCGCTTGAACCTGAGCAATACACGTCCATCGCGGTCACCGAACGGCTCGCCGAGGCCGGGATCCAGCCCTCGGTCGGGGCGGTCGGATGGGACTGCCCCCGGTTCGGTTGACTCCTGACCTGTGAGGACTTGTTCCTCGCTGGGAGGATGACGACCATGCCCAAGCCGTATCCCGAGGAGTTCCGTCGCGACGTAGTCGCGGTCGCCCGCAAGGGCGAGATCTCGTTGACCCAGATCGCGAAAGACTTCGGGATCTCCCAGAGTTGTGTGAAGAACTGGGTGAAGCAAGCCGATATCGAGGACGGGAACCGCCCGGGCACGACCCGCGACGAGTCCGCCGAGTTGCGGGCCGCGCATAAGCGGATCCGCCAGCTCGAGCAAGAAGCCGAAGTCATGCGCCGCGCGGTCGCTTATTTCTCTCGTGACGTCAACCCAAAATGATGTACCCGCTGGTCCTGGACCTGGCCGCCGACAAGATCGATGTCGCGGTGACCTGCCGGGTGCTCGGCTTCTCCACCCAAGCGTTCTATAAGTGGAAGAAGAGCCCTGTCTCCCAACGTGATTGGGATGACGCGCATCTTATCAACGCCGCCTACGAAATCCATGCTGATGACCCGGCGTTCGGCTATCGGTTCATCGCCGACGAGCTACCCGCCCGCGGCATCCGGGCGGGCGAGAACCGCGTCGCCAGATTGTGTTCGGCGCAACATATTTGGAGTATCTTCGCCAAGAAACGCGGGCTGAACCGCAAGGCTGGCCCACCGGTCCACGACGACCTCGTCGCCCGCAGATTCACTGCCCGAGCACCGAATCTGGTGTGGCTGACCGACATCACAGAGCACGCTACCGGCGAGGGCAAGCTGTATTTGTGCGCGATCAAGGACGTCTACTCCAACCGGATCGTCGGCTACTCGATCGATTCCCGAATGAAGGCCTCCCTCGCGACCACGGCACTGGCTCACGCGGTCGCGTTCCGCTCGCCCACCGCGACCATCGTTCACTCGGACAGAGGCAGTCAGTTTCGGTCGAGGAAGTTCGTCAATGCGTTGTCGGTCAACGGTTTACGAGGATCGATGGGCAGAGTCGGAGCATGTGGTGACAACGCTGCTATGGAGTCGTTCTTCGCGCTGCTGCAGAAGAACGTCCTGGATCGTCAGCGCTGGACGACCCGCTCGGAGTTGCGGTTGGCGATCGTAGTCTGGATCGAGAAGACCTACCACCGCACTCGCCGGCAACGCCGACTCGGCCGCCTCACCCCGATCGAGTTTGAGACAATAAACCAGCCCGCACTCGCGGCCTGAACCACCACACCCGCGAGTCAACCGAACTCGGGGCAGTCCCAGCCGCCCCGTACCGCCGGTGTAGCCCGCCCGGACCGAACCGGAAACCCGCCATCGCTGCTGGTCAGGCCGTTGTCGTTGTTTTCGCGCGGCTGCTACCAGAACCCCGATCGGTTGCAGCGGCAAGATTTTCATGCTGACCCTGCACGGACCGTAGAAGCTGTTGTTTGCCGCCGAACCATTCAAGGACAGATTCGGTGCGGATGCACGCCGGATTCAGCCTGCTGTCCAGGGCCGCAGTTTCTCCGGATTCCGGATCACCCAGATAGAGGTGATCCGGCCGTCGGCGATGTCGAAGGCGTAGACCGAGACGACGGTGCCGTCGGTCTCCGCAACCAGGCCGGGCTGGCCGTTGACCGTGCGCTCGACAAGGGTCACAGGGGTGCCGCGGATGGCGAGCTCCATCCAGGCGTGGGCGATCTGCTCGCCGCCGTTGATCGGGTCGAGGAAGGCGAGCGCCAGGCCGCCGCCGTCGGCTGTCGCGGTCGCCCGCGGGTCGAGCAGACCGATCAACGCCTCGATATCCTTTGTCTCCCAGGCTCGTTTGAAATCCCGGACAACTTCCGCGCGTTCGGTGTTCGACGGCGCCCGGGAGGTGCCGATGCGGCGGCGGGCGCTGGAGGCGAGTTGGCGGCAGGCCGCCGGGGTGCGCCCGACGACCTCGGCGATCTCGGCGAAGGAGTAGCCAAAGACGTCGTGCAGGACGAACGCCACTCGTTCGGCGGGGGTCATGGAATCCAGGACGACGAGCAAGGCCATGCTGATCGATTCGTCAAGGGTGACCCGGTCGGCGGGATCGGGGGAAGCCGGACCCGCCAGCCAACCGGATCGCCCGGGCACCGGCTCCGGAATCCATTGGCCCACATACCGTTCCCGCCGGGCGCGTGCAGAACCGAGCAGATCCAGGCAGATCCTGCTGACGACCGTGGTCAGCCACGCGCCGGGCGCCGCGATCTCCTCCCGCTGCCGCTCCGACAGTGTGTACCAGCGCGCGTAGGTCTCCTGCACCACATCCTCCGCCTCGGCCAGCGACCCAAGCAGCCGGTACGCGACGTTGATCAGCTGACGGCGCTCGTTCATCACCGTGTCCAGGTGCGGGTCGGTCATGGTCGGCTCCTTCGCTCTACGGTCCCTTACCGATATCGACGAATCACCGACTCGATGTGTGAGGCGGCCTGACATTCCGGACTTCTGCGTCGTCGGTAGGTCGAGCAACTTTCAGGAGAACAGGAGTTCCGGCAATGACTAAAATTGGCATCATTCTCGGCAGTACCCGGCCTAACCGCAACGGCTCGCAGGTCGCCCGGTGGGTCTTGGACGCGGCATCGGCGCGCGGTGACGCCGAATACGAACTGATCGACCTACGCGACTACCCGCTACCGCATCTCGACGAGCCGGTGGCGCCCGCGTTCGGCCCCTCGGCGAATGCGCACACCCGCGCCTGGGCAGAAAGAATTGCCCCGTTCGACGGTTTTGTGATCGTGACTCCGGAGTACAACGGTGGTTACCCCGGAGTCCTGAAGAACGCCCTCGACCACCTGTTTGCCGAATGGACGAACAAGGCAGTCGGATTTGTCTCCTACGGCGCGAACGGCGGCGCGCGAGCCGTGGTACAGCTGCGGGCGGTCTGCAGCACCCTCGGCATGGCCGATGTCGGCTACCAGGTCGCGATCTCGGTGCTCACCGATTTCGAGAACTACTCCACCTTCACCCCACGCACACCTCATGCCGACGCCCTCGGTAAAACGCTCGATCAGCTCATCGCCTGGAGTGGCGCGCTCGCACCGCTGCGGGCTGCCGAACCCGCTCCCGTCAATTCGTGAGCCGATCCATGACCGTATCCGATAACTTTCAGTCTCCCGCCGACCACATCGCGTCCGACTCGGTCGAGATTCGCCGGCAGATCGACCGGGTGATCGAAGGGTTACGCACCAAAGACCTCGAGGTCCTCCGGCAGCTGTACACCACCGACGTGGTGTCCTTCGATGTCGAACCACCGCTCCAGCACGTCGGGATAGCAGCGAAACTCGAGAACTGGGCGAAAGTATTCCTGTTCTTCGAAACCGTGACCTACGAAGTGCGCGACCTGACACTGACCCTCGGCAACGATGTCGCCTTCGGCTATGCCCTCGCTCGCCTCAGCGGCACATCGAAGAACGGCACACCCGCGACCGGTATGTGGGTCCGGGTCACCTACGGCCTGCACAAACTCGACGGCACCTGGTTGATCGCGCACGACCAGGTCTCGGTCCCGCTCGACATCGCGACCGGCAACGCCGTGGTCGACCTCCAGCCTGATAGTTGAGTGGAACGAAGAAAGCCCCTTTACCAGGAATGCCCGGTAAAGGGCTTTCTCGTGGTGCGCCATCAGGGACGTTGACGCATTTACTCACCTATGGCATGACGGTGGGTGCCCATGTGCTGGACGTCAGTCCTCGAATCGGACGTGGTCAAGAGATCATGATCGATGTGAAAGCATCATCCGATCGCTGGTGTTGACTCGATCGGCAGGATCGTCTTAGTACGCCCGCTGCCCTACGCCTCGTGACGGGGCCGGTGAGCGGCGGTCCCGGTAGATCGGAACCGCCGTGCTGGCCCGATCCAGAACGCCCCGGTCCCCTCTACAGGAGGGTAGTGATATGCGTCGTTTCGCAATCGTCGAGGGAGATGAATACGACGTCAAGAACTCCCGGTACGCGGGATCGGTTTCGGTGGCAGCCAACGCGGCCAACTCGTCTGTCAACCATGACTTGTCCGCTTCGGACAGCTGGCCAAGCAGGTAAGCGGCGTGCTCTTGCTGCTTGATCGCCGTGCGGTCATCAACTACCTCCTCATCGCACGTCTCGAAGAACCACGTATGGGCCACCACGATCTTGAGTAGTTGCCGGATCAGGTCAGGAGGGTTTTTCATGGTCGACAGCGCCTGCCAGTCCGAAAGCAATTACTGATTACCTTGGGCTGAACCCCTTTTGAGCAGCATGAGGTTCGTTGGCGCTGGTTGGGCAGGCGGGCAGATTCCGGATCGGTGGCAGTGCCGGTCCGATAGCGGCGATGGTGAGCTGGGTCAGTCCAGCGATCCAGAGTGTCGTTGCATTGCCGATCGCCGCTGCGATCGGTCCGACACCGGCTTGTCCGATCGGCGCTGCTGAAAGGGATCCCAGCTCGACGAACGAGTTGACTCGCGAGAGCACGACGGGCTCGATGTGCCGCTGCTGCAGGGTTCCCCACAGCACGTTCGACACTGTCGTGCCACCGCTGGCTGAATAATTCGCTGATCGGGGTGAAGTTGATGCGCACGGCGTTCCATCCCGAAAGTGGGGCGCTTACCGATCCTACGGCTGAGGGCGGCGAGAAGTCCGCAATGACGGATCTGTTCGCTGGTGCGATCGGTGCATTCAAGAATCCGGCGAGTCACCGGACAGTCCAATTCAACGACGCCGTCGAAGCCGCCGAGATCATTCAGCTCGCAGATCTCCTGTTGAAGATCGTCCGGCGCTCCCAGCCCCCGTAGTCAAGGAAGTAGACATTGCTGCTGCGCGATGCTGCGCTGCACACCGACCCCGCCGCCTGGTGGGACGACTTTGCGCCCCGCTTCGGAACCCTCGCAGCCGCCGAACATCCTTTCCGGATCGCAAAATAGACGCGTCGACTGGTGCCTCTGGAACTGGTCACATTGCGAACAGGAGTTGCGTGACACCGCCGACTGAGTCCTGCGCGCTTGGAACAGCTGCGAGACTGCGCGCCGCGCACCTCATTATTCGACACCGACTACTTTCCCACCCCGGACCGGTGATGCGCCCACACTGTAGAGAGACGGGTTGAGGCCTGGGATAGAGGGATCAGCGGGTCTACGAGGCCGAGATTTCCGGTGAATCACAGAGGTAGGTGCAGCCATGGGGTTGTATGAGGATGCGCAGCGCGCAAAGACTGAACAGGCGGCGAAAGCCGCTGAGCTCGATGCGGTCACCGCGGCGTTGGTGGAGAAGGATCAGCGGGCAGTGAACGAATTCGTGTCCGTGATCCACCGATTGGGGATCGCACCGGTCGAACATCGGTTCGTTGAGAGCCTCAACTACAGCCGCTACGAGCTTGTGCCTCTACAGGGATGGGGTCTGACCTCGCGAAGCACTGTCGCACCATGCTCCGGCGTATCAGGCTCTGGCGAATACCCTTGGTGCCGTTGCCCGCCGATGCCGATGGTGGGGATCGATGGCCGTGTGTACTTCATCGAGCGCCAGCCCAGACTCGGATCCTCCGATCAAAGGCCGATCCCTGCCCAACTGCCGAGGCAGGGTCTGCAGAGTTCACTCGTACAGACGCTGGCCTATTACATGCCGTAGCGGGCCGTTCGGAAAACGATCGGTTCTCAACACCTCGGCGACTGAGTGGAGGTGGGCTGGATTCGAGTTGGGATGCGGTGTCGAAAAACGTGTTCCAACGTGGATCCCGATGGGAGCGGCAAGATACCCGCTGTCGCAGGACTTTTCACGCCACCTGCAGAAGCGTCAGTGCTCCAGACTTGTGCGTAACGATATGAAGATAGGAATGAATACGGAGGCTCATATTGTGGGCATCTAGGTTCTCCGCAGGTCGCTTTAGCTGCGTTGAACTGCACAAATGAGCGGACGTCGCACCACAGCTAGTCGGCTGACTTAACGCAAATTGACCTCGGATACCTGCCTGTGGTCATGTACTGACCCTCATCCCACGCGAAGCCGCATACCCTCCTGACCTGCGCCGATCTCGATCGTCTGCGACCTGCAGATTTCGTGATAGCCTTCGGCGCGAAGGGGATAGGTGTATCTCCACGACCCCCGGCCACATGGCTGGGGTTTTCTTGTTTCAACCCATAGCTGTCCGACTCCAAGCCCCCAGCGCCCTGCGCTGGGGGCTTTTTGTCTTAGTGCCTGTGAACAAACTGCTCACTTCCGTGGCTGGGTGCGGGCGAGGCGTCGGGACATGAGCATGATCATCGACCAGGTCACCCAGGCTTCGTGATGGTCAGGCAGGCGTTCGTAGTCGCGAATGC
>NZ_JAODNK010000098.1 GCF_025465275.1 Nocardia sp.
CGAGGGCCTCGACCGCATCGCCCACGGAAACGACCTCATTCGGGTCGACATCGTGCTTGATGGAGAGTTCGCGGGAGGGGATGACGCCTTCGGTCTTGTAACCGATGTCGAGAAGGACCTCGTCACGGTCGACCTTGACGATGGTGCCTTCGACGATATCGCCGTCGTTGAAGTACTTGATCGTCTTGTCGATGGCGGCGAGGAAGTCCTCGGCGGAGCCAATATCGTTAATGGCTACCTGCGGCGAGGTCACAGTAGTTGGCATGTGTTGGGAGGCTCCGGACGGATTGTGGTCGGTAGTGGACATGTGGGCTTTCGGTATTGCTGCGAACACACAGCGATGGAACTACGTTGGGTCATGCAACAGCACCTCGCTGTGGCGGAGCACAACGCTGCACTCAAAGCATGCGGACTCACAGCACGATTGTCTGCTCTGCCCGGCCTACTCGAAGAATCCGAGAGGATCGAGTACAGAAGACACTCGCGGAAAACAGCGTACGCGACGTCTGTTGTACCAAGCAAACACGGGTGCTGCGGCGCGAGTCGATAGGGTTGGGCAATGTCCGAAGATCAGCCCGCCCTCCCTGACGACGACCGCCACGCCGAAGCGAACTCCCTGCTCGGGACGGTAGGTGTGGCTCGCGCCAAGATTGACTCGGACGCCAGTCAGCGTGCCAGCCGCCGCTGGTGGGATGCGGACGCGGCGGCCTATCACGAGACGCATGCCGATTTCCTGGGCGTGGATTCGGCCGCGGGTGAGTTCGTCTGGTGCCCGGAGGGGCTGCACGAGGGTGACTGGCGGTTCCTCGGGGACATCGTCGACAAGCGCATTCTGGAGATCGGCTGCGGCAGCGCGCCCTGCTCCCGCTGGCTCGCCGCGCACGGCGCGCATCCGGTCGGGCTCGATATCTCCCGGCAGATGCTGGAGCGCGGCCTGGCCGCGATGGAGGCGGGCGGCCCGCGCGTCCCGCTGGTGCAGGCGGGTGCGGAGGAGCTCCCCTTCGCCGACGCCAGTTTCGACCTCGCCTGCTCGGCCTTCGGGGGCGTTCCGTTCGTGGCCGATTCCGCGCGGGTGATGCGCGAGGTGGCCCGGGTCCTGCGCCCGGGCGGCCGCTGGGTCTTCTCCGTCAATCACCCGATGCGCTGGATCTTCCCGGACGATCCGGGCCCCGAGGGCCTGCGCGCCGCGATCCCCTACTTCGACCGCACGCCCTACGTGGAACTCGACGCCGACGGCGAGCCCACCTACGTGGAGCACCACCGCACCGTCGGTGACCGCGTCCGCGAAATCGTCGCCGCCGGCCTCACCCTGGTCGACCTCGTCGAACCCGAATGGCCCGAGTGGCTGGAACGCGAATGGGGCCAGTGGAGCCCGCTACGTGGCGAAATCTTCCCCGGCACAGCCATTTTCATCACCGAAAAGCCCAGCTGACCTCCGATACGACGCCTGTGGCGGAGAGATCGCCAGCCACAGGCTCCACGGTCGCTAGAGGTCGAATCGCGCGCTGAGCGCAACCTTGAGTTGCTCCAATTGGGGCTCACCTAGCAGGCCGACTCGCTCTTTAAACCAGCCTCGGTCGAATGCAGCGAGGTCGTAAACCGCGATGGCGAGGCCGTCGTCAATGGGAACGACCAGCAGGCGCATGCCGTCAGGCACTTCGCGCATCGGCCGGACGCGCGCGGCGAGGATGCGCGAACGTTCCAGCATCGCGGGCATGGCGTCAAGTACGACAATGGTCGACTGTTGCCCGCTGACCGGGCTGACTGCTGACCAGATCTGGCCCTGTGCAATCGGAGGGTGGGTCACTCGTCGAACTCCTGCGGGAACTCGTCGCTCAGGGAAGGTTTGGGGTTACGCGTCTCGAATGCGGCGAGCTTGCGCAGGTCCTCTTCAAGAAGCCGCTGCCGCACGGCGCGGGCGATATATTCGGACACATTGCCGGCGGCGGAGGCCCGTAGAGCTTTAGCCAGCTCATCCGGCATCGAGATGGTCAGCTTGGCCATACAGCGAACGATACAGCTCAACGCTGTATCGCGCGCGGTTTCCGCTGCGGGTGCCTCCCGGTTCGAAACCCTTCCCCGGTAATAGCGGCGAGCGGCAGATCGGATCTCTTTCCCGTGATGCAGGACCGCAGCAGTATGGCCCCCTCCCGGGAGTGGGAGGGGGCCATACCGGCGATCAGGGGGATTTATGTTCTCGCCCTGCGTGTTTGAGAGCCTGGCGGAGGGCGTACTCGATCTGGGCGTTGATGCTCCGGAGGTCGTCTGCGGCCCATTTGGCGATCGCGTCGTGCACGGCCGGGTCCAGTCGGAGCAGGACTCGCTTCGGTTCGCGTTTGGCCGCCGACATCAGGAGTAGAGGGTTCCGGCATTGACGATGGGCTGTACGGCGCGGTCACCACACAGCACAACCAGCAGGTTGGAAACCATTGCCGCCTTACGCTCCTCATCGAGTTCGACCATGCCCTGTTCAGCCAGGCTGTCCAGGGCCATGCCGACCATACCGACCGCGCCGGCCACGATGCGGCTGCGGGCGGCGACCACCTGGTCGGCCTGCTGGCGAACCAGCATGGCCTGGGCGATCTCCGGTGCGTAGGCGAGGTGGGTGATGCGGGCCTCGATGATGTCGATGCCGGCCAGTTCGGTGCGGGCACGCAGTTCGGCGGTGAGCTCGCCCGCGATCTCGACGCCATTGCGCAGGCTGGTGCCCTCTACGTCATCGGTCTGATAGGGGTGGGTGGTGGCGAGGTGCCGGACCGCGGTCTCGGACTGGGTGCGGACGAAGTCGACGTAGTCGTCGACGGCGAAGGCCGATTTGAAGCTGTCGACCACGCGGTAGACGACCACCGCGGCGATCTCCACCGGATTACCGGCCGAGTCGTTGACCTTCAGCTTCTGGGTCTCGAAGTTCCGCACCCGCAGTGAGATATTGCGGCGGCTGCTCAGCGGGGTGACCCAGTGGAATCCCGACTCCTCGACCGAGCCGATGTAGCGGCCGAAGAACTGAATCACCTTGGCCTGGTTGGGGTTCACGACCACGAACCCGCTCAGTACCAGTACCGCCGCGAGAATCGTGACCGCGAGCAGCACGCCCAGCGCGGTCGAGGGATTCCCCGTGCCACTGTCACCCTTGAGCCCGTTGATCTCCGCGGCGATCGCGATGATCAGCAGGATGAGCACCCCCAGCATCAGGAACCCGTTCACCCGGAACGTCCGACGCATCTCCATGACACTCTCCTAGTATCGAAGTGATATCACGACGATAGCGCTCTCCGGAGCCGCTGCCAAGGGGTCGGGCCCGTGAAAACGCGTCACGCCCGCCATCGGAGTCATGGCGGGCGCGACGCGATTCCGGATCAGTGCGGCCGGATATTGCGGTTGAAGCGGAAGAGGTTCCGGGCGTCGTACTTCGACTTGAGGGCGGCCAGGCGGTCGTAGCCGTCCTCGGAGTAACCCGCGCGGGTCTGCGCCTCGTCCGCATCGGCCCCGCCGCCGTAGAGGAAGTTCAGATTGTGCCCGATAGTCCAGGGCTGCAACGTCTTCCGGATCCGGGCCAGTCCGTCCCCGATGGCGGCGTCGTCCGGCCCCGGCATGGCGATGGCGCGGGCGATGTACTCGGCATTGCGGTGTTCCAGCACGGACGGACCGGGACGGCCCAGCGCACCGCCCAGGTGGCGGAAACCGGCAACGACCGGCAGCGGAGATTCCGGACCCGTCGCCTCCAGGAAGGCATCGGTGGCGTCGGCCGGCAGCTCGGAGAGCAGCGCATTGGTAGCCGTATACGGGTGCGGGTTCGGCGGATCGTTGTAGATGGTGTGGCTGTCGGCGTAGGGCATGACCCGCAGATTGTCCGAGAACAGTTCGCCGACGGCGCGCAGCGGTGCGACCAGGCGCTCCCCCTCGGCCTCCGAACCGGTGTAGACGATATTCACCGTGGCCAGGTACCGGCCACGCAGGTGCTCCGGGAACTGCGGGATGTCCGGCATGGTCATCATGGTGATGGCGGAGGAAAGTTGTTCGGGGACATCGGCGGTCCACAGTCGCCAGGCCTCCAGTGCCCGCCCCACGAGCGGAGCGTCGAACTGCAGCTGGCCGCCGTACACCGTTGTCAGCGGGACCAATTCGAGCTCCAGTGCGGTGACCACGCCGAAATTGCCGCCGGTGCCCAGCACCGCGCCGAAGAGTTCGTCGCCGGGCTCGAGGCGGCGCAGGCGGCCGTCCGCGGTGACCAGCTCGACGGCTCGCACATGGTCTGCGGCATAACCGAATTCGCGGGCCATCAGGCCGATGCCACCGCCCAGCGTGTAGCCGACCACACCGACGGAGTCCGAGGAGCCGTTCAGGGGTGCGAGCCCGTGCGCGGTCGCCGCCGCGATGAGTTGTCCGGCCTGTACACCAGCGCCGACGCGGGCGGTACGGGTGGCGGTGTCGATCCGAATGTCGGTCATCCGGCGGGTATTGATGAGCATTCCACCGTCGGCCGGGACCGAGAGGCCGTGCCCGGTGGCCTGCACGGCCACCGGAAGTCCGTGCCGCGCCGCGTATTCCACGGCGGCGCGCACATCCTCGGCATGTGCGGCGGCAACCACAACGGCGGGGCGGTGTGTGTAAGCGGTTTGGAATCCCGAGATTTCGGCGTCGTAACCGGCGTCGCCCGGCCGCAGGACCGGACCGGTGGTGGCGGGCAATTCGGTGATCGAATGCGTTGTCTTGGTCATGTCCTCCACACTGCCCTACCCTGATTGATAACTCCAACAGCTAGTTTGTCTAGTAGCTATAATCATCAGTTATGGAACTGCGTCAACTGCGCTACTTCGTCACCGTCGCGGAGGAGGCCAACTTCACCCGGGCTGCCGCCCGCCTGCACCTGACACAACCCGGGCTGAGTTCGCAGATCCGCCAGCTGGAACGCGAACTGGGACAACCACTCCTGGACCGTTCGACCCGCACGGTCGGCCTCACTCCGATCGGCGCGGCGGTGCTACCGCACGCCCGGGCGGCGCTGGCGGCGACCGAGCAGATCACGCATACCGTCGACGAGTTCACCGGGCTGCTGCGCGGGCGCGTGCGAGTAGGGCTGATCTCCGGCGCGGCCAATGACGAAATCGATATCGCGCGGGTGCTGGCCGACTACCACCGCGACCATCCGCAGATCGCCATCTCGCTCACCGAGGACACCTCCGAGCACATGATCGCGGCGCTGCGGCACGGCGAGCTCGATATCGCCCTGCTCAGCATTGCGAGCGCGGACCTCGGGACCGCCATCGAGACCGAGATCGTCTTCGATTCCACCATTGTCGCGGCGGTCGCCATCGATGCCGATTTCGGCGACCGCATCGGCCTGGCCGAGCTGTGCGAGCATCCGCTCATCTGCCTGCCGCCCGGCACCGGCATTCGGTCCGTTCTCGAAAGGGCTTGCGCAGCAGCTGGTCTGACACCCGATGTGGCCTTCGAGGCGGCCGCACCACCCCTGCTCGTCCGGTTGGCCCGGCACGGGCTCGGGGTGGCGATCGTGCCCCCGCTCGCGGGCGATGACGCCACCGAACTCGGGGTGCGCATGGTCGATATCGATCCGCCGATGACGGGCCGCCTGGTACTCGGCTGGAACAACGAGCGGCCGCTGAGCCCGGCCGCCAAGGTCCTACTCGGCCAGCTCCGCATCGCCGTCGGCGGCTGGAAGGATCCGGCCACCATGTTCCGGCAGTAGGCGCCCCCGTCAGGCCGCGGGCGCGAACACCGTCCGCAGACCGCCGTCGCGCACGGCCTGAACGGCGACCAGCGCCAGCAGCAGGACGCCCGTGAAAATGTGCTCGGTGGCGTCCATGCGGTGATTCGGGAAGCTGAAGACGAGCACATGATCGGCGAACAGCGCCCAGAACCCGATGACGAATCCCCCACCGACACCGCCGATTACGCAGTACCATGCGGCCCAGTGCCTATGCAGAGCCGCCACCACGGCGGGCCCGAAAAGCAACAGTCCGGCCACCGCGTGCCAGCCGTTGTAGTCCATGCCCAGCACCGGTGTGGCGGGCGCATTTTCCCCCAGCGCGAAGCTGGGCTGAATGATCCAACCGGCGATCGCCCACGCAATGTGCACAACACCGAGCACCAGGACCGCCCATTGCAGAAAACTCCACTGCGCCACTGTGATTCGGCGCTGAACAATTGATTGTGCACTCACCGGGCACCTCCCACCCGTTGGACACTGTTACTACTACACAGTGTAGTTGACATTGGAGATGTCGAGGCGCTTCTCGAAAGACTCATTCATCATTCCCTAAACAACCCTATTGCCATAACAGATAGGGATGTTTAGAGTCGTATAGGTGAATGAACGCCTGTACTCGGTGGACGAAGTCGCCGACCGTCTCGGACTGCACGTCCGTACGGTCCGCAGCTATGTGCGGGACGGGAAGCTGCCGGCCGTGCGCATCGGTAAGCAGTACCGGATCGCGCATGCGGATCTGGAGGCTTTCACCGGCCGGCCGATACCCGACGCGCTGCGGGAATCCGTAGCCCGGGAGCGGCACAGCGAGGTGTCCAGCATTGTCGAGGTCGAAGCCGTGGATCAGGCCACCGCCCACCGGGTTTCGACGCTGCTGACCGGCGCGGCGGGCAATCAGCAGTCGGGTGACCAACGGCTGCGGTTCCAGACCTACTACGACGCCGAGCGCGCGCGATTGAAGATCATCATCGTGGGCGGCCTGGGCGCGACGGCCCGGCTGCTCGAATACATGGAAGGGGTGCTCACCTCATGAGCACGACTGTGCGGAAAACTCCCGCCCCGATCTACAAGTCCGAGGCCGGGGCGGAGGCCATAACGTGCCGCTACCGAGAAGTATTGAGCGACTGGCCCATTCCGGCCGAGCAGCTGCGAATCCCGACCCGCGAGGGCGAGACCTTCGTTCTCGCCTCCGGACCGCAGGACGCGCCGCCCCTGGTGCTGCTGCACGGCTCGGGGGCCAACTCCTCGACCTGGCGCGGCGATATCGTGTCCTGGTCGCGGGATTTCCGCACCTATGCCGTCGACCTCGTCGGCGAGCCCGGCGGCAGCGCACCGTCCCGCCCGAAGCTGGACTCCGACGCGGTCGCGCTGTGGCTCGACGATGTCCTTGCGGGACTGGGTATTTCGAGTGCGGCCCTGCTGGGCATGTCGCTCGGCGGCTGGACCGCACTGGATTACGCCGTCCGCCGCCCGGACCGCATCACCCGACTGGCCCTGCTGTGCCCCGGCGGCGTCGGCAAACAGCGCTACGGCTGGATCCTCAAAGAGATACTCCCCCGACTGGCAGGCCGCCACGACGTCCGCCGATCAGCGCAGACCGTAACCGGCTTGGACGCAGCACATCTCGGTCCCGTCCTCGACGATATCGCGCTGACCTTCACCCACTTCAACCCCCGCACCGAACGCCTCCCCCGCTTCACCGACACCCAGCTCGCCGCCCTGCCCATGCCGGTCCTGGTTATCGTCGGCGACCGCGACGTCATGCTCGACTCCGCCGAAACCGCGCGCCGAATAAACACTTTCGTCCCGAACGCAACGGTCCAGATACTCCCCGGCGTCGGCCACGCCATCCTCGGCCAAACCGACACAGTGCTCAACTTCCTCCGCACCCCCACCACCGTGCACTGAGTCCCTCCCTCGGGTGAGGGGTGCCGGGAAATGCGCCGGCCCCGCTCCGAGTCGTGGAGCGGGGCCGGGCGAGAAGGCTTGTCTCGCTACAGAATGCGGGACAGGAAGGCCTTGGTGCGGTCGTGCTGGGGGTTGGCCAGCACCTCGCGCGGAATACCGGCCTCCACCACCACTCCGGCATCCATGAACACCAGCTGATCGGCAACCTCACGGGCGAAACCCATTTCGTGGGTCACCACCACCATGGTCATACCGTCGGCCGCCAATTCGCGCATGACGCCGAGGACTTCGCCGACGAGCTCCGGATCGAGGGCCGAGGTGGGCTCGTCGAAGAGCATCAGTTTGGGATCCATGGCCAGCGCCCGTGCGATGGCGACCCGCTGCTGCTGCCCACCGGAGAGCTGCGCCGGATAAGAATGCGCCTTGTCCGCCAAGCCGACTCGGTCCAGCAGTTCATGGGCGCGGGTGAGCGCGACGGCCTTCTTCAGCTTCTTCACCTGCGTGGGCGCCTCGATAATATTCTCGAGAACGGTCCGGTGCGGGAAGAGGTTGAAGTGCTGGAACACCATGCCGATATCGCGGCGCTGCTTGGACGCATCGCGGGGATGGAGTTCGTAGAGCTTGCCGGCCTTCTCGCGATAGCCGACGAGTACATCGTCCACGTAGAGCCGTCCGGCGTTCACGTCCTCGAGGTGGTTGATGCAGCGCAGGAAGGTGGACTTACCGGACCCGGACGGGCCGATGAGACACATCACCTCACCGCGCTTCACCTCCAGCGAAATCCCCTTGAGCACATTGAGCGCGCCGAAGTTCTTGTACACCTGTTCGGCGCGCACCATCGGCGCCGACGCATCGGTAAGACTCATCAGTGCCCCTCCTCCGCCGAGCGCTCCATGGTGGCCAAGGCGCGCAACTGTTTTCCGGTCAGCTTCCGCGAAGTACCCCGCGAGTAGTAGCGCTCCAGATAGAACTGCCCCACCATGAGCACGCTCGTGATGATCAGGTACCAGGTGGCCGCGACCAGCAGCAACGGAATCGGCTGGAAGTTCACGCCGTAGATGTCCCGCGCCCGGCCGTACAGGTCGGTGGTGAGCGGGATGGCCGTCACCAGCGAGGTGGTCTTGAGCATGGAGATGAGCTCGTTGCCGGTCGGCGGAATGATCACCCGCATGGCCTGCGGCAGCACCGTCCGGGTCATGGTCTGCGACCACGACATGCCCAGCGCCACCGACGCCTCGCGCTGCCCGTCATCGACGGAATTGATTCCGGCGCGGACGATTTCGGCCATATAGGCAGCCTCGTTCAGACCCAGGCCGACCACCGCGAAGAAGAACGGCGCCGACCAGTGCTGCACATCGAAGTTCGTGAACGACGGCCCGAACGGCACGCCCACGGTGATCGTCTTGTACAGCGAGGGGAACAGACCCCAGAACACCAACTGCACGTACACCGGCGTCCCGCGGAAGATCCACAGGTACGCCCATGCCACCGAGCGCAGCACCGGATTCGGCGAAAGGCGCATGACCGCCAGCAGCACCCCGAGCAGCACGCCGATGAACATGGCCAGCACGGTCAGCTCCAGCGTGACCAGAGCACCCTTGGCAATGTTGATGTCGCGCAGGTACTTCCAGTACGTGTCCCAGTGGTAGGCCGGGTTCGTCTTGGCACCGTAGAGGAACAGCGCCACCAGCGTCAGCAGTACCGCGGCGGCGATCCACCGGCCCGGCCGTCGCAGCGGAATCGCTTTGATCGGCTGGGGGTCGGTGGGATTCGCGACCGTCACGGCCGAGGCTGCGGAATTAGTCTCGTCCTGTGACATCTAGCGTTATCAGCTCTGCGCGCCGTTGATGACCGACTTGGTGATCACGCCGTCCTGAACGCCCCAGTTCTCGGCGATCTTCTTGTACTGACCGCTGTCGATCAGGTGCTGCAGGGCCTCCTGCAGGACCGGCGCCAGGGTGGAGCCCTTCTTCAGCGGCCAGCCGTACGGCGCCGAGTCGAACATCGCACCGGCGGCCTCGATGGTGCCCTGGTTCTGCTTGATGGCGTACGCGGTCACCGGGGAGTCGGCGGACATGGCGTCGACCTGACCGTTCACCAGCGCGGTGGCCGCGGCGCTCTGCTCGTCGTAGGCGACCTTGGTGATCTCCGGCTTGCCGGCGGCCGTGCACTTGGCGCTCTTGGCCGGGATCTCGTCGGTGTCCTGAACGGTGGTGCGCTGCACCGCGACTCGCTTGCCGCAGGCATTGTTCGGGTCGATCGGCTTACCCTTCTGCTCGGCCCACTGGCTGCCCGCATTGAAGTAGTCGACGAAGTCCGCGGTGGCCTCGCGCTCCTTGTTGTCGGTGAACGACGACATGCCGATGTTGTAGGTGCCGGCCTCGATGGCCGGGATGATCTTCTCGAAGTCCGATTCCTGGTAGTCGGCCGAAACGCCGAGCACCTTGGCGACGGCGTCCACCAGATCGACGTCGAAACCGACGATCTTGCCGGTACCCGGATCCTTGTACTCGTTCGGCGAGTAGGGGACGTTCACGCCGACAACGATCTTGCCGCTGCTCTTGATGTCCGCGGGCAGCTTGGCGGCAATGGTGTCGACCTTAGACACATCCACCTTGGACACCGCAGGGGCATTGGAATCGGAGTTACTGGTACACGCGGTCAGCGCCAGGGCGCCGCCCGCGAGTACGCAGACGGCCCGCAGGGCACGCCCGCGGAAATCGATACGAACAGACACAGCAGTTCCTCCACAGTTCGGTCACGCGACAACCGGGCGTCGCCCGCCGATTGAAATGTAAGCGAGTCGAACATTCCATGCGGGTCGGTAACCGAACATTAATCGGCGACACGCCGATGCATGGCCGATACACGCCCGGTTCCGGAAGTGCGCTCACCAGCGGTGCAGCCGGGCCCGCACCTGCTCGGTGAATTCGGTGGTAGATGCTAACCCACCCAAATCGGATGTGGCGACTCCGGACCGCAACGTCTCGGCAACCGCATGTTCAATCCGCTCGGCCACCCGCCGCAGCGCGCTGTAGGAATCGCGCGCCGCCAGCCAGTGCAGCAGCATCGCGGAGGAGGCCAGCAGCGCAACCGGATTGGCGCGATTGTGCCCGGCCAGTGTCGGTGCGGCGCCGTGCACGGCCTGCGCCATGGCCTGGCTCTGCGAACAATTCAGCGACGGCGCCATACCGAGCGAGCCGCTCAATTCACCGGCCAGATCCGAGAGGATGTCGCCGAAGAGATTCTCGGTCACGATGACATCGAAATCGGCGGGCGTGCGGACCAGCAGCGCCGCCACCGCATCCACGTGCTCATCGTTCACGGCGACGTCCGGATACTCGGCCGCGACCTCGTAGCACACATCCCGGAACATGCCCATCGTCATCGGCAGCACATTCGCCTTGTGCACGATGGTGACACGCCTACTCCGACCCTGCGCGATTCCGAAGGCCAAGTGCGCAATTCGCTCAGTCGCCGCGCGCGTCACCACGCCGACCGACATGGACACATCGGCCGTGGGACGGAACTCCCCCGAGCCCGCGAACATATTCCGGTCGGCGTAGAGCCCTTCGCTGTTCTCCCGGACGATCACCAGATCCATTTCCGGGGTGGTCGCGCGCACACCGTCCAGGGTCCGCGCCGGACGGATGTTTCCGTACAGCCCGAATCGCTTGCGGATCGCGCCGCCCGGGGGCAGACCGGTGCGGTGATCGGCGGCATAGGAGGCATTGTCGTGCGGGCCCATGATCCAGGCGTCGAGACCCTCGAGCGCCTTCAGCGTCGGTTCCGGCATCGGATCGCCGAATTCCTCGATGGCGGCATGGCCGATCAGCAGCGGCACCCACTCGATGGGCGGCAGACCCACCACTTCGACGGCGTCGTCGACCACGGCCCGGGTGGCCCGCACGATCTCCGGGCCGATGCCGTCGCCCTCGATGAGGCCCAGCCGGAGCCGAATGTCACTGTCGCCCGGTAGCCGAGTCTCGCTGTCGCTCATGACAGTCATCCTCGCGTAAACGCCGAGGCAGCCACGCGGCGGCACGCGGTTGGCGGTTACCGTAGTGGGTAAAGGGAAGAGAACAGCAGGGACCGGTGTTGGACCGGGAAACCCGACACGAGAGGACGCCATGGCCACCCAGACACTGACCGAGCAGAACTTCGACGAGACCGTCACCGGAAGCGATGTGGTTCTCGTCGATTTCTGGGCCGCTTGGTGCGGTCCGTGCCGCCAGTTCGCCCCGACCTTCGAGACGTCTTCGGAGAATCACCCGGACGTTGTTTTCGGCAAGGTGGACACCGAGGCCGAGCAGGGACTGGCCGCTGCTGCAAATATCCGTTCCATCCCCACGCTGATGGCCTTCCGCGAAGGCGTGCTCGTCTTCGCACAGCCCGGCGCACTGCCGCCGGCCGCTCTCGAGGATCTCATCGGGCAGGTGAAGGCCCTCGATATGGAAGAGGTCCGCAAGCAGCTCGCCGAGCAGCAGGGCGCTGAACAGCAGGGTGCCGAGAAGTAAGGCAAACCCGCTCGCGCAGTACACAATTCGCACATCGAATGCGCCGCAACCGACGGTAACCATCCCGTGAACGGTTGCGGCGCATTCGTTCAGGCGAAGGTGTTGATACCGGCGATCATGGCGCGGACGGTGGATTCCGCGCTGTCGTCGGCAAGGGCTGCGCCCCAGCCGCGGCGACCGTTGAATTCGCACAGCACGAAGGTGGCGGTGCCGATTTCGGTGCGACGCTGATGGAACTGCAGGATCTCGATGGGATAGCCCTCGTCGTAGAGCGCCGAGGTGAGCGCGGCGACCGGGCTCCCGGACGCGGTGACGGTGCGCAGATGGCCGGCAAATTCCAGGGTCGCGGTGAAATACGCGGCGCGGAGGTGCGTCCATTCGCCCAGCTCGAGCACTCCCGCATCACGGCAGTAGCGATCGTAGAACTGGGCAGAACTCAAGCCGGCGCTCTCGGCCCGCAGACTCGCGGGGGCAGCGGCGATGAACATGTGGGTATCGATGGTGAGTGTCATTGAACTAGGTCTTCCCGACTTCTTCGCAGAATTTGGCAGAGGGGACCAGCACAAGAAAGAAATTCACACGGCCCGCAGCGGGGGGGCCGGTCCGGAATCAGACCCCGCTGCGGCGGAGAACTACGAGTACGCGCGCCACAGCCACCATCGCGGTGAGCGGAACAAGCGCGGCGCGGTCGCGGTCGGCGACATTCTGCGCTGCGCTGCGGCTGTAGGCGGGATTCGGCACGGCACCGAGCATAAGGGCAGATACAGGCATTGGCAACCATATTCGCATTCGACTCACGGGTAACTTTGTCGCAGGTCATCCACCCTGTGGCACGCGCCATAGCAACCTGCGTCACTGCCCATAGCAACCTTGGATGCCACAATGGGCAAACCCTGTCGGACTGTCGTTCGAACCCTCCGTGAACTCGAGGAGCACACCCGCGATGACCGACCCGAAAATCATGCAGACGATCAACCATCTGTTCGGCTGCCACCGCACCTGTGTCCGCCAAACCGGCGAATCCCTCGATCTCGGTGCTGCGCACGCCGCGCGCGATCACATCACCCAGCTCATGGACTGCGCCGCCATCTGCCGCCTGGCCGCCGACATCCTCGACCGCCGCTCCCCCTGGGCCCTCGCCCTCTGCGAACTCGCCGCCCAAGCCTGCACCGCCACCGCCGAGAGCTGCGAACGCCTCGACGAAAAAATCTGCGCCCGCACCTGCCGAGAAACCGCCGAAGTCCTCACCCTCCTCTGCACCCAGCTCACAGCAGCCCCCTAAACCCGCCCGTTTCGCCCACTAACGCCCGAAATGCCCGTCCCAACCTCTCTCCCTTGGCCGCTCGGGCGGCCAAGCTCTGCGGCCGGGCCGCTCGGGCGAGAAGCTCTGCGGCCGGGCCGCTCGGGCGGGAAGCTCTGCGGGGGCCGCTCGGGCGAGAAGCTCTACCGGCACCGGTCGGGCGAGAAGCTCTACCGGCACCGCATCTACGCACAGGGCCGAAAGCACTGCACCCCGCAGCTGCGCCGCGCATGAATTGGCGTGCCGCGCACGGAATGTGCGGCAATTCCATGCGCGGCACACCACTGTGTTCACGAATCTCCCTCTGACACACCGCAGCCCGTACTCATCAGAGCACGGGCTGCGAGGTCTGGAGGTGCTGCGACTCAGTGGGCGGCGGAGTCCCAGCTGCGACCGACGCCGACGGAGACCTCGAGGGGGACCGAGAGTTCGATGGCATTCGACATATGTTCGCGGGCAAGGGCTTCGAGTTGGTCGCGTTCGCCGGGGACTACCTCGAAGATCAGTTCGTCGTGGACCTGCAGGAGCATGCGGGATTTCAGGCCGGCGGCGCGGATGGCACGCTGGGTGTCGATCATGGCGACCTTGATGATGTCGGCGGCCGTGCCCTGGATGGGGGCGTTGAGGGCCATGCGCTCGGCGGCCTCGCGGCGCTGACGGTTGCTGGAGTCGAGATCCGGCAGGTAGCGGCGGCGGCCGAAGAGGGTTTCGGTGTAGCCGGTCTTGCGGGCCTCGTCGACGGCGTCGCGCAGGTAGTCGCGAATGGCGCCGAAGCGTTCGAAGTACACGTCCATCTGCGCCTTGGCCTCTTCGGCGCTGATCTTCAGCTGCTGGGACAGGCCGTAGGCCGAAAGACCGTAGGCCAGGCCGTAGGACATGGCCTTGATGCGGCGGCGCAATTCCGCGTCGACCGCGGTGATCGGAATGTCGAAGGCCTTCGAGGCGACAAAATTGTGCAGGTCCTCGCCGGAATTGAAGGCCTCGATGAGGCCCTCGTCCTTGGACAGGTGCGCCATGATCCGCATTTCGATCTGGCTGTAGTCCGCCGTCATGAGCGATTCGAACCCGGGACCCACCACGAAGGTGTCGCGAATGCGACGCCCGGTATCGGTGCGGATCGGAATGTTCTGCAGGTTCGGCTCGGTGGAGGACAGGCGACCCGTCGCTGCGACCGTCTGATTGAAGGTGGTGTGAATGCGCCCGTCGTCGGCGACCGATTTGAGCAGACCGTCGACGGTCACCTTGAGGCGCGTGGCATCGCGGTGCTCGAGCATGTGCTGCAGGAACGGGTGCTGCGTTTTCTCGTAGAGGCTTTCCAGCGCATCGGCATCGGTGGTGTAGCCGGTCTTGGTGCGCTTGGTCTTCGGCATGTCGAGCTCGTCGAAGAGCACCACCTGCAACTGCTTGGGCGAGCCCAGATTGATCTGCTTGCCGATCACGTCGTAGGCCGCATTGGCCGCCTCACCGACCCGGTTCGCGAATTCGCGCTGCAACTCCTCGAGCTGATCGGAGTCCACGGCAATGCCGGCCTCCTCCAGATCGGCGAGCACGGTCAGCAGCGGCAGTTCCATATCGCCGAGCAGCGCGGTGGATTCGATGCCCTCGAGTTCCGCGTCGAAGGCGTCGGCGAGATCGTAAACGGCACGCGCACGCAGCATTTCGCCCTGAGCGACCTCGGCATCGGCCTGATCCTCGTCGTCGAGCAGGGAGAGCTGGGTTTCGACGCCGTCGTCCACGCGCAGTTCCCGGCTCAGGTAACGCAGTGACAGATCGTCGAGGTTGAAGGAGCGCTGGCCGGGGCGTACCAGATAGGCCGCGAGCGCCGTATCGGTGCTCAGCCCGCCCAGCTGCCAGCCCCGCCCACGCAGCGCGTGCATGGCGGCCTTGGCCTCGTGCACGGCCTTGAAGGTGTCCGGGTCGGCGAGCCAAGCGCCCAGCGCCGCTTCGTCTTCCGGGGTGAGGATGTGGACGTCGAGGTAACCGCCCTCACCGTCCGCGGCGGCCAGCGCGATCGCCTTCACATCACCGTGCATCGGGGTGCCCACGCCCACCACCGAGAGACCGTGCCGCACACCGGACTTCGCATGCTCGGCGAGCCAGTCGCCGATGGTGCCGGGCAGCAGTGCCGCGCCACTGATCTCGAAGCCGGACTCGGCCTCCGGCTCCACGGGTGCGAGCGTGTCGAACAGCCGGTCACGCAGCACCCGGAATTCGAGCTCGTCGAAGAGCCGGTGGATCTTGTCCCGATCCCACGGCTGCATACCGAGCTGATCGGGCGTGTAGGGCAGCGGCACATCCTTCACCATTTCGGTGAGCTGCCGGTTGAGCACCACGCTGGAGAGGTTGGCGCGCAGCGCGTCTCCGACCTTGCCCTTCACCGTATCGACCTTGTCGACCAGGGTCTCCAGATCACCGTATTCGATGATCCACTTGGTGGCGGTCTTCTCCCCCACGCCCGGAATGCCCGGCAGATTATCGCTCGGGTCGCCGCGCAGCGCCGCGAAATCCGGGTACTGCGCCGGCGTGAGCCCGTACTTCTCCGTCACCGCGGCCGGGGTGAACCGGGTCAGCTCGGACACACCCTTCTTCGGGTAGAGCACGGTGACATTGTCATTGACCAACTGCAGCGCATCACGGTCACCGGTCACGACCAGCACCCGGAAGCCTTCGGGCACCGCCTGCGTGACCAGGGTCGCGATCACATCGTCGGCTTCGAACCCGTCGATGGCCATGACCGGAATGCCCATTGCCCCGAGCACTTCCTTGGTGGTCTCCACCTGCCCCCGGAACTCGTCCGGAGTCGTGGCCCGATTCGCCTTGTACTCCGGATACACCTCCGTCCGGAACGTCTTGCGACTCACATCGAACGCGGCGGCCACATGCGTGGGCTTCTCGTCCCGCAGCAGGTTGATCAGCATGGCGGTGAACCCGTACACCGCATTGGTGGTCTGCCCGCTCGCCGTCTTGAAGTTCTCCGCGGGCAGCGCGAAAAAGGCGCGATAAGCCAGCGAATGTCCATCCAGCAGCAGCAACGTCGGCTGCACGGTGGAGTCGGCGGCGCCAGATGCGGACGCGGCGCTCGGCCGCTGATCGGTAGAGGCAGGGGTCACGGCACAGAGTCTAGGGACGTGCACCGACACGTGCGGGAACCGGGCGCATTCGGCACGCCCAGCCGATCCGGCCGCACCTGGAACCGGGCGATCGACACTCGGTCATCCGGGGTTTTTGCTGGATAGCGGCCTCGAACGGAAATGGATTTTCACCGGGCGGCGCGGGCTGATATTGTAGCCACGCGAGAACCAAGGGGCGTAGCTCAATTGGCAGAGCAGCCGTCTCCAAAGCGGCAGGTTGCAGGTTCGATTCCTGTCGCCCCTGCAAGTAGCTTCGGGCCGGTCACCCATTACGGGTGACCGGCCCGAATGCTTTCCGGGGCAGGCGGATTCAGCCGACGCCGAGGTAGGCGGATTTCACCGCCGGGTCGTGCAGCAGCTCGCGGCCGTTGCCGGTTTTGGTGACTTCGCCGGTTTCCAGAATGTAGGCGCGGTCGCTGCGGGTCAGGGCCTGCTGGGCGTTCTGCTCGACCAGCAGGACCGTGGTGCCCTGGGCATTGATATCGGCGATGATGCGGAAGATCTGCTGGATGATCATGGGGGCCAGCCCCATCGACGGTTCATCGAGCAGCAGCAGCTTCGGTCGCGCCATCAGCGAGCGGGCGATGGCGACCATCTGCTGCTCACCGCCCGACAGCGTGCCGCCCACCTGCTTCTGGCGCTCCTTGACCCGCGGGAAGAGCGAGAAGACCCACTCCAGCGTCTGGTTGTAATCGGATTTGTTCTTGAAAGGCCGTGAGTAGCAACCCATATCGAGGTTTTCCTGGACCGTCATACCCGGGAAGACACCGCGGCCCTCGGGCGCCTGGATCAGGCCCAGGCCGACGCGGTCGTGCGCCTTCACCCGGGTGATATCGCGGCCCTCGAACAGGACACGGCCACGGCCCAGCGGGAGCAACCCGGACAGCGCGCGCATGGTGGTGGTCTTGCCCGCGCCGTTCGCACCCAGCAGGGTGACCAGTTCACCCGGCGCCACCGACAGCGAGATGCCGTGCAGGGCTTGGATTCTGCCGTAACTCACCACCATGTCGTCGACCTGGAGCAGCGCATTCGGATCGGCGGGCGGCAGCGGCGCTTTCGCGTTCGGCGCTTTCGCGGGGTTCGGCGATGTCACAGGGCTTCACCCATCTCTTCGTCGGGCACGCCCAGGTAGGCGGCGATCACCTTGGGATCCTCGCGGATCTCGGCCGGCAACCCATCGGCGATCTTGCGGCCGAATTCGAGCACCACCACCCGATCGGTGACGCCCATGACCAGGCGCATGTCGTGTTCGATCAGCAGCACCGTGAAGCCGTCGTCGCGGATCTTGCGAATGAGATCCATGAGGGCGGATTTCTCGCGCGGATTGAACCCCGCCGCGGGCTCGTCGAGACACAGCAGCTTCGGTTCGGTGGCGAGGGCGCGCGCGATCTCCAGGCGGCGCTGATCACCGTAGGAGAGATTGCGCGCCTTCTCCACGGCATGCGGGGCGATGCCGACGAATTCCAGTAGCGCCATACCTCTTTCGACCGCGTCGCGTTCCTCACGACGATGCCGCGCCGACCGGAATACCGCACCCGGCACGGAGGTCTTGTGCCGCGCGTCGGTGCCCACGACCACGTTCTCCAGGGCAGTCATCTCGGAGAAGAGCCGAATGTTCTGGAAGGTGCGGGCGATACCCAGGCGGGTGATCTCATTGCGTTTGGTCTTGGTGAGCGGTTTGCCGTCGAAGTACACCGTGCCGCCGGACGGACGGTACACGCCGGTAATGGCATTGAAGCAGGTGGTCTTGCCCGCACCGTTCGGCCCGATGAGCCCGAGGATCTCGCCGCGGCGAATATCGAAGGTGACATTCTCCAGCGCGGTGAGACCGCCGAATTTCACGGTGAGCCCCTCGGTGCGCAGCAGCGGCTCCCCCACCTGGGTCTGGATCTCCCGGTGCGGCGCAACAACTTCCGCGACCGCCTCGGGATCCTTGTAGACCGGAAGCACAGCGGTCACGTCCAGCATGCCCGCGGACGGTTCGTAGCCCGGCTCCCCGGTGTATCCGGCCGACATGTCCTCACGGTCGAACATCGCGTCGCCCGGACCCGGCCCGGTCATCGGTTCGCTCCTGACGTAGCTTCGGCGGCCTCGCCGGGACGCCGCACCGCACGCGTGATCTGCCTGCCGTAGGCGAGCAGCTTCTGCCGCACCGGGAACAGCCCCTGCGGCCGGAAAATCATCACGACTACCAGCGTGACACCGTAGAAGAGGTACTTGTAGTCACCGAGCGACTGCCCGCCGATATTCACCGACATGAACCGGTTCGGCAGATAGACGATCAGGAACGCGCCGACGATCACGCCCAGCTTGTTGCCCTGGCCGCCGATCACCACCGCGCACAGGAACAGCATCGAGTTGATGATGTTGAAGCCGGTCGGATTGATGAACTGCACCTGCCCGGCGTACAGCGCGCCCGACATACCGCCGATGCCCGCGCCGATCATGAACGCCCACAGCTTGAACTTGAAGGTGGGCACGCCCATCATCTCGGCGGCGTCCTCGTCCTCGCGGATGGCCACCCACGAGCGGCCTACGCGGCTGCGCTCCAGATTGCCGACGAAGAGCAGGATGAGGACCACGAACAGCATGCCAAGCCAGAACCACCAGGCGCCGGAGTTGGCCCGGTCCAGCAGATTCCAGCTGTGCGGTTGCCCCAGATTGCCGGAGGAGAAGTAACCCTCCGGATGGCTGTCGGAGACCCCGACACGGGGATACGCGATCCGTGAGAGGCCGAGGCTGCCATTGGTGATATCGCCCAGATTGTCGGCGAGCAGTCGCACGATCTCACCGAAGCCGAGGGTCACGATGGCGAGGTAGTCACCACGCAGCCGCAGCGTCGGTGTGCCCAGAATCAGGCCGGATACCGCGGTGACCGCAATGGCCAGCGGCACACACACGATCCAGGCCCAACCGGGCTTCAACCAGCCGTCGGTTTGATTCCACGGACTGTTGGGACTGGTGAGCAGGCCGACGGTGTACGCGCCGACCGCATAGAAGCCGACATAACCGAGATCGAGCAGACCCGCTTGGCCGACAACAACATTCAGGCCGACGGCAATGAGTGCCGTCATGGCGAACTGCGCCATCACCCCGGAGAAACTGGTGCCCGGCGTATCGATCAGCGGCAGCTTGAACAGCGGCAACAAGGCGAGCAGGGCGATCGCGGGCACGCCCACACCCCACTGCGCGGGGCGCGAGAGCCCGTTCCACCAATTGCGGATCGCGTCGCCGACACCTTTTCCGGCGGCGGGCTTTTCGTTCGGTAGTACTGCGTGTGTCATACCCGCGCCCTCCCCAGGCTCTCACCGAGAATGCCGGTCGGACGGAACATGAGCACGGCCACCAGCACCACGAACGCGACCACGTCGCGCCACTGGGTGCCGAACAGAATCTGACCGTAATTCTCCGCCAGGCCGAGCAGCAGGCCGCCCAGCAGCGCACCGCGCAGATTGCCGATGCCACCGAGCACCGCGGCGCTGAAGGCCTTGATGCCCAGGATGAATCCGCCGGAGTAGATGATCCCGTTCGGGATCTTCAGCGTGTACAGCAGTGCGGCGGCGCCGGCCAGCAGCCCGCCGAGCAGGAAGGTCAGCATGATGATCCGCTCCCGCGAGACGCCCATCAGGGTCGCGGTGTCCGGATCCTGTGCCACGGCGCGAATACCGCGGCCGAATTTGGTTCTGTTGATGAGGATTTCGGTAGTGGCGGCCAGGATCACCGCGGCCACGATGATCACCAGGGTCACATTGGTGACCGACGCACCGAAGAGCTTGAACTGCTCGGTGGGCTGCACCAGCATGATCGGCTGCTGCGCATTGGTGCCGCCGATGTTCTTGTTGGTGAGCTTCGGCAGCACATAGTGCACGGTCTCCTGCAGCACGAACGACATACCGATCGCGGTGATCAGGAAGATGAGTGGCTTGGCGCCGCGTTTACGCAGCGGGCGATAGGCGACGCGTTCCAGGCCGACCGCTGTCAGCCCGGACACCAGCATGCCGATCACCATGGCCACCAGCAGATATACGACGGTGAGAACTACGCCTTCGGAATACACGTTTCCGCTGGGGCTGAATCCGACCACCATGAGGCCGACATATTGACCGAACATGCCCACCATGAATATTTCCGAATGGGCGAAATTGATCAGCCGGAGCACACCGTAGACGAGGGTGTATCCGACTGCGACCAAGGCGTAGATCGAACCGTATGCCAAACCGTCCACGGTAAGTCGCCAGAACTGGTCGACCACACCCGAAACGTTGAATTCGATGGACCCGTTGGCAAGCAGAGCCGCATCGGCCAATAGGGATGAAGACATTCAATACTCTCGCCGTAGAGGAAGCGGCGTGTGCCGGGATCGCCGGCACACGCCGCTCCAGAATCGGGGGGTGGCTACTTGACCTGGTACATCCAGATCAGCGCATTCGACAATTCGCCCTGCGCATTCCACTTGTATTCGCGGGCCAGACCCTGGCCGTCGTAGTTCTTCACATAGTCGACCAGGTCGGGGCGGGTCACCTTACCTGCGGCGATGCCCTTCAGGACGATGGTGGTGAGGTCGTAGCCCTCGGTCGAGTAGGTGCCGGCGTCATAACCGCTGGACGCCTTGTAATCGGTGGCGAACTTGTCCGGAGCCGGACCACACGGGCACGACAGCAGCGCGTCCTTCGACGAGTTGCCTGCCTGCTTCACGAACTCGACGTCCTTGGTGCCGTCATCGGAGATGAACGTGGAAGTCACACCACCCGAACGCAACTGCTGCACGAACGGGGACGCTTCGGCGTAGTAACCCGCGTAGAAGATGCCGTCCGGCTTGGCGGAAGCCATCTTGGAGACGACTGCCGAGAAGTCCTTGTCACCGGCCTTGACCTGGGCGGCGCAGCTGGAATCCGCGATCGGGCCGAGGCCTTCGGTCAGCGTCTTGGCAAGACCCGTGCCGTAATCGGAGTCGTCCTGCACGACGCAGATCTTCTTGTACTTGCCGGTGCCCGCCAGGTACTTGGCGACCGACGGACCCTGCACGCCGTCATTACCGAGGCCGCGGAAGAAGGTCTTCCAGCCATTGGTGGTGAGGCTGACATTGGTGGCCGACGGCGTCAGCGACAGCAGCCCGGCATCGCTGATGATCTGGCCGGTCGCCTTGGTCTCGCCCGAGAAGGTCGGGCCGATCATCGCCGCGATGGACGGATCGCTGATGATCGTCGGAATGACCTGGGTGGCCTTCTGCGGATCACCCTCGGTGTCGAACTTCTTGACCGACACCTGGCAGTTCGGATTTGCCTTGTTGTGCTGGTCGAGCGCCAGTTGGACGCCGCGCACGATATTGAGGCCGAGGTTCGCGTTCGGGCCGGTCAGTGGGCCCGACATCGCGATCGTCTGCGGCGCGCACTTGTCATTGCCGTCGCTCGCCGGATTCGCCGCCGCGGAGTTGTCGGAAGCCGGCACTTCCTTACCGTTGGCGTCGATCTGGACCAGGGGCTGGATGGTCAGATTGCTGGCACCGCTTGCACCTGTACTGGAATTGTCGGTGGACTTGCTACTACAGCCGGCAGCGCTGAGCGCGAGTACTGCTGCAGCTCCGACGACCACCACCCGGGCCGTGCGGCTGTGCCGCAGGGCCGACGTGCGCGTCATTGAACCAAGCACGATTCACCTCTATGTTCTCTACTCCCCGGCTCGCCGAGGAGGGCCGCCCCATCGATCGGCCCGGACAGAACATATCCCCGCTACGTTAGGTCCGCATCACAAACGCATCATCCATGTGACATCGCAACAAACGAATGAGCCCCTCGTGTTGCCGGAATGTAAATCGCTTCAGCGCATTCACGGCAACAGAGGGGCAAAGTTCGAGCAAAACAGTCTTACTTGGGTGCCAAATTCTCCAGCACTACCTCGGCGACCGCCTTCATCGTGGTGCGACGGTCCATTGCCGTGCGCTGAATCCACTTGAACGCCTGCGGTTCCGAGAGGCCCTGGGTCTGCATGAGCACACCCTTGGCACGCTCCACGAGCTTCCGTGTTTCGAGCCGATCGGCGAGATTGGCGACTTCGCCTTCGAGCGCGGTGATCTCATGGAATCGGCTGACCGCCAATTCGATGGCGGGCACCAGATCCGATTTCGTGAACGGCTTCACCAGGTACGCCATCGCACCCGCGTCCCGAGCCCGCTCGACCAGGTCACGCTGGCTGAACGCGGTCAGAATCACCACCGGCGCAAGACGTTTCGACGCGATCTCACCAGCGGCGTCGATACCGTCACGCCGTGGCATCTTCACATCCATGATCACCAGATCAGGACGCAACTCCTCTGCGAGGTCCACGGCCACCTGGCCGTCTCCCGCCTCCCCCACCACCTGATAGCCCTCTTCCGAGAGCATCTCCACCAGGTCCATCCGGATGAGCGCCTCGTCCTCGGCAACCACCACCCGCTTGGGGGCCGATGCCGCGGCATCTTTCTTCGAACCGCCCCCTGCTGTCGTTCCCATAGATGAACCCCTGTCGCTCCGATACCAACACCCGACGGCACACCGGTCCGAAGCCACCCTCAACGGATCGGCACGTACCCGAGTTAACCAAAGAGTACCGTCCAACGCCCGCTACAACCCACGTACCCAGCGCAAACCGACCAGTATCACAACGATGTTCTTCTCACCCCCGCCCCGCCGAGCCCCGGTTAGGCCACCGAGCCCCCAACCCGCTATGCTCTTCCAGCGGTGCGCCGAGTTGGCGGAATAGGCAGACGCGACGGTCTCAAAAACCGTTGTCCGAAAGGACGTGTGGGTTCGATTCCCACACTCGGCACCGAGTGGCGGGCTTGATCGGTGATCATGCCCGCCTTTCTGATTCATCCGGCCCGCAGTTGGCCCGCAGCAGCTCCCGCTCCGGCTTCCGTTCCGGCGGCCACAGGGTCTAGATCGTCTGGGAACAGATGCCCGTACAGGTCGAGGGTCAGCGTCGCCGTCTTGTGCCCAACATCCGTTGCACCACTTCGATATTCGCTCCGGCACTGATCGCGAACGATGCCGCGGTAATGCCGACACCCTTGTGGTACAACATCTTTCAATTCGGAAGCCCTGGCCGCCTCATTGAAGACTCAACGGGACTCGGGCGAGGTCAGGTAGCTGCCCATGCGATTTGCAAACACCAGGGCGTCGAGATCGCGGCCGTCCAGGAGCACGCCGAGGACGGCCTGCCATTCGCACTCGCCGGGTACGTCGAGCAGGCGATGGAGCGCGCTTTCAGGGATCGACCTTCGCTACGTCCTGCGATGTCAGAATTGCGATCTCGGCGGGAGAGGCATCGGGAAACATCTGACGGATCGCGATCAGGCTCAGCATTCGGTCGCGAGTCTGGCCGACGGGCAGCATCGATGCGGCCTCTTTGGCGGCCTTCGTTCGCTTGGCGGTCTCGACGGCCTTGTCCAGCCGCGCGAGGTTGTCGTGCACCACCGTGTCGAGGTCTCCGGCGCGCTTGTAGAACATCGCCGATATCGCCGTGGGGAGTGCACCGCAGATTGTCGTGAAGATCGCGACATCTCGACTGCCGAAGAGAGCGATGGCGGCGGCAGCCAGGAGCACGCAGATACCGAGGAGACCGGAGACCAGGTATGTCCAAAAATAGATCCCGCTTTGACTTTTAGCACTCTCGATGTGGTCGAAGTACTGGCGCACTTGCAAGTTATCGACATTCGACGGCGTGCGGCGATCCGGATTGTGCGCCCGAGTGGGAGGGGCCGCTTTGATCTGACCCGGGACGGAACCGGGGGTTTTGGTTCGCGACGGTAGAAATCGGCGGCCACTGGACGGCGGCGGTGCATAGGCAGTGGGCGGCGGTGATGCGTAGACCGGGGGCCCCGGCAGTGTCCGGACAGGAGTTTCAGGCTGTTGGGGCGCAGGCGACCGGTGGTCATGGGGGCTGAGCCATTGCGGGATTGGCAGTTGTCCGGATCCCGCAGCGAGATCAGGGTCCGGCGTGGGCCTGCGAGCCCGCAGCGAACGACCGTCGAACTCCTCGGCCTCGACAATCACCTGCGCCAACTCCCCGGCGTGCTTCAGCGCCGACTGCTGACGAGTTGCTCTGGACAGAGTCACCCCGATAACACCGGCCGCGGCCGAAATGACGGCCGCGCTGAACACAGTCGCAGAGACGACCGTCTCGAAGCTCATGAGGCATGATGCACCGCAGCCGGTGAATCGTCAATCGCGGGGCCCGAAAGTGGCTGTAAGCGCAGTCAATTGGCGCCGCATGCAGAGCGGTGGCCGTGCCCGAGTCCGGCTCAGCAGGATTCGGGCAGTGTGAATTGCCCTGCGGTGCAGGATCATCCAGTCATGCAGAAGTCGGTTGCCGTCTCAGGAATAGTCCGCGAGCGAGGGCGGGGTGTCGGTTATTCCGCAGCTGCGCAGATCCGAGGCGGTGAAGGTGTCGTCGGCTCGGGGGCCCAGGAGGATGCGTAGTAGGTCCTCGAGGAGGTCTAGGTGGGCCTCCTTGGAGAGGTTCAGGAGTTTGTCGATTCGGGTCGAGGCCAGGACGACACGCTTGCCCGGGTCGCCTGCGGCTTCCAATGAGCGCAGCAGCAGGCCCGCTTCGGGATGGCCGGGGGTGCGGAGGGCCAGGCAGGACAGGACCGTGCTCTTGAAGTGCATGAACAGCACTGTGCCGCGCGGGATTTCGACCATGTTCTTCATGTTCAGCTCGAGGCCGAACAACTCCTCCAGGGCACCCAGGAGGCGTTCGCGGTGGATGCGGAGGGCGGCGTTGTAGGCGGAATTCTCCTGGTGGTAACCGCCGATCGGGTCGGACCAATTCGCTTGCGCGAGAACGTAGGTCTCGGCAAAATCTCGCAGGCTGTATGTGCGCGGGGTGGCGGCGGTAGCGGAGCTCACGTACCGGAGGGTAGCCAGCCGATGGGCCCCGCCGCACGCCAATGGCGCGACTGTCGATCGAACCGGGCGAACCGGAACGATTATGCGAGGTCGTTGTCCTGCAGGAAGCGGAACCAGCCCGCGGGGTCGGTCAGATCGGCGGCACTGACGAATTCGCCGTAGCGCGGGCCGATCATGCACTCGTCGAAGAAGGTCAGCAGATCCGGCGCGATGATGCGGGTGGTGTCCACTTCGCCGGGTCGCGAGAACTGATGGTCGGCGAACATGACCTCGCCGGTGATGAGACTGACCAGGAACTTGTCGTCGGCGACCGATCCGACCGCGAGCCAATGCTCGTCATCGCGATGCGCCCAGCCGTGCGGGTCCATGATCTCGCCCTTGTCGAAGGCCTGGAACAGGCTGATACGTCCCGACTTCGGATGTGCCGTGATCCGGTACAGCTCCACCATGGCGCGGGGCAGGGTCAGCTCGTCGAGCCCTGCCCGCGCTTCGACCGGCAGATGCCCGGAGGCGAAGTAGTACTCCATCGTCCGGCGATAGCCCGCCAGCTGTTCCGCATTGTCCAGTTCGACGCCGGGCGGGAATTCGGCCCGGAGGTAGCGGCCACGCGACAGCACGGACCGCAGCCGATCCACCTTCTCGGAAACCTCTACGAGGAGCGCACTCACCGGCACGACACTACGGACCAGCCGGCGGGCGGCGCAGCGTAGGGCACTCGCGGGGGCGGGGTTCACGACATGCGGGAATGGCCGTCGAACCGGATAAGCAGGATAATTCGTATAACCGCACAGGCCGAGTACACGGCCGCGGCGATGTGGAGGTCCCGCATGCGGGTCAACAGGGTGACGGCAGATCTATCCGAGTATCCGGATCTGGTCGTCATACTGCTCGGGATGCGGGTGCACAGACCGCGCGGAATCCTCCGGCTGATCGGCGTGGGCCCGAAGTTGTATCGCTCACATAAGGACCGCCCCGACGGGTTGCTCTCGCACGAGGACGTGGTGTGGTCGCTGTTCCCGCCGCACTGGGGCGCCCGGCAGTACTGGCGGGATCTGGAGAGCCTCGAACGCTGGACCCGCTCCGAACCGCACCGGATCTGGTGGCAGGAGTTCCTGAAGAACTCCGGCGGCACCGGCTTCTGGCACGAGGCGTATTTCGCCCGCGGCGGGATCGATTCGGTCTACGACGATATGGCTCCGGTGGCCGGACTGACCCGATTCGCACCGACGGTGCCTGCGCGCGGGCGGTTGTTCTCCACGCGCCAGCGGGTGCGCGGGGCAGCACCGGAGGTGGCCTCGGTGGTTGCGGAGAGCTCGTATTACGAACAGCAGGCGACCGACATTCAGCGACCGGATGAATTTCCCGGTCGAACCGTGTGACAAACCCTTCCAGGCATTTTCGTAACCGAATCGTGAGCATAGGTTGGGCGAATGCATGTGCTCTTCGTGTGCAGCGGAAACGTTTGCAGGTCTGTCATTGCCGAGCGCCTCACGCTGGCGGTGGCCGCCGAACACGGGCTACAGGAGCTATCCGCCGAAAGCGCGGGCGTGCGGGCACTGGTCGGCTTCCCGGCGGAACCGCTTGCCGCGCAAACGATTGCCGGACTCGGCGGCGACGCCAGTGATTTCAAGGCCCGCCGGCTGAAACCGGAGATGGTGCATCGCGCCGATCTGGTACTCACCATGACCGAGAAGATTCGCGATCAGGTGCGGGAGCAGACGCCCGAGGCCCTCGCGCGCACCTTCACGCTGCTGGAGGCGTACCGGATCGCGAAGGTCAGCGGTGCGCGCACGGTGGTCGGACTGCATGCCGCACGCGACGATCTCGCCTATGTGGGGCGCGAGAACATCTCGGACCCGGTCGGTCTCAAGGCTCAGCAGTTCTGTGAGGTCGGCGATCGCATTGCCGAGGCCCTGGTGCCGCTGCTGCTGGCCCTGCACGCGCATCAGCATCCGGAAGCCACCATCCAGCCCCGCGCCGGCGCCACGACCACCGGTGCGACGCGCCCGGCGCTACTCGTACTGCCCGGCGGACGCGTCGATACGGGCGAATTGCCCAAGCGGTCAGTCGAACCCATCCGCCACGCGGCGGAATCTGCCGGGTAGGAGCACATTCCGCGATCTCGGTACCCCTTTACCTATTCCACTTCTGCGTAACCAGGATTACGCTGGACCCAGCGTGTCAATACACCTGTCTGCCCGCTAAGTCCGGTAAGGGATTACACTTCCGCGCGGAACACCACCGCCGGTGGTTCGACACAGGAACAGGACTCAGACATGCCGAAGCGAATTTCGGATGTTTCGCTCCATGTTTACGTGACACCGCAGACCCTCCACCGCGTCACCGAAACGGTGTGCCGCGTCGTGGATGAGTACGTGGACGATCGCGACATCTTCGCCTGGCGCTTCACCCTTCCGGTGGAGTGCGACGATCCCACCCATACGGTCCTCGAAACCCAGTGGCGCCTGGACAATCCCGACGCCGACCCGGGTGAGCGCCGCACCTACGAGATAGCACTGAGCCTGGTCGGTGATTCGCGCCAGCTCACCAAGGCCGGTATCGCACGGCTGGAACAGCGGCTCGTCCTCGGCCTGTCCGCCGACGAGCCGATCCCCTACATCGTGCACGCACTGCAGCGCGAGAACTTCGAGCTGGAAGAGAACCGCGAACTCATCTGAGTCGCGCGGACCTGCAAGACAAGTCAGGCCGCACCCAGGTGGGTACGGCCTGATTTTCGCGTGCTGGGCTCAGCTATCCCCGCGGCGGGAAGTGGCGAATCACGCCCTCCTGCACCGTGGTCGCGAGCAGTTCCCCGCCGCGCGCGTAGAAGTGCCCGCGGGCCAGGCCGCGCGACCCGGCGGCAACCGGCGACTCGGTGGCGTACAGCGCCCACTCGTCGAACCGGAACGGCCGATGGAACCAGATGGAGTGATTGACCGTGGCCGCGATGATGCGGTCCAGACCCCAGGACAGCCCGTGCGTGGTGATGATCGAATCGAGCACCGTGGTGTCCGACGAATACGCCAGCGCCGCAACGTGGATCAGCGGATCGTCCGGCAGCCGCCCGTCGGCGCGCATCCACACCCGATTGTGATTGAGCTTCTCCCCCGTGCCCTTGAGGATCCAGGCCGGATCGTTCGTGTACCGCATATCGATGGGATGCGGGGCCTTCACGAACATTTCGAGCTTATCCTCCAGCCCGGCGAAGGACTCCTCCACGCGCGGAAGGGTTTCCGGGTCCGCGACATCGGGCAGCGGGGTGCCGTGTTCGAGACCTTTGCCCGAGTCCTGGAAAGCCGCCAGCATGACGAACAATTCCTGCTCGTCCTGGACGGCCGTCACCGTGCGATTGGCGAACGAGCGCCCGTCGCGATGCCGATCGACGTGGTATTCGATCGGCTTCTTGGGGTCGCCGCCGCGCACGAAGTGCGCATTGACGGCGTGTACCGGGCGACCGGGTCCCACCGTGCGCCCGGCGGCGATGATCGCCTGCGAAACCAGCTGACCGCCGAACGTCCGGCTCCACACCTTCGAGGGGTGCTGACCGATGAAGATGTCCGGCCCGTGCTCCTCGAGATCGAGCAGTTCGAGCAGTACTTGCAGATCAGCCGACGGGCCCGATTGTTCCGAGCCCGAAACAGCTTCGCCTAGCGATGCACTCACCTAGTGGTCCTCCTCGCCGATCCGGTGGACGTGAATCATATTGGTGGAACCCACGGTACCCGGCGGGGACCCGGCCACGATGACGACAAGATCGCCCTTCTTGTACCGGCCGATCGACAGCAGGGCGGTATCGACCTGGTGAATCATCTCGTCGGTGGTACCCACCGGCGGCACGATGAAGGTTTCGGTGCCCCAGGTCAGGGCCAGCTGATTGCGGATCACCGGATTCGGTGTGAAGGCCAGCAGCGGCAGCGGGGTGTGCAGGCGGGCCAGGCGGCGCACGGTATCGCCGGACTGTGTAAAGGCCACCAGCGCTTTGGCATTGAGCCGCTCGCCGATATCGCGGGCCGCGTAGGAGATGACGCCCCGCTTGGTGCGCGGCACGTGAGTCAGCGGCGGCACCCGGGTGGAGGATTCGGACTCCACCGCGTGCACGATGCGGGCCATGGTGCGCACGGTCTCGATCGGGTAGTCACCGACGGAGGTCTCGCCCGAGAGCATGACCGCGTCCGCGCCGTCGAGCACCGCATTGGCGACGTCGGAGGCCTCGGCGCGGGTGGGCCGCGAGTTGGTGATCATGGACTCCAGCATCTGGGTCGCCACGATCACCGGCTTGGCGTTCTCCCGGGCCATCTGGATGGCCCGCTTCTGCACCAGCGGCACCTGCTCGAGCGGCAGCTCCACACCGAGGTCACCACGCGCCACCATGATGGCGTCGAAGGCCAGCACGATGGCCTCCAAATTGTCGATGGCCTCAGGCTTTTCGAGCTTGCCGATGATCGGCACCCGGCGGCCGACCCGATCCATGATCTCGTGCACCAGCTCCACGTCGGACGGGGAGCGCACGAAGGACAGCGCGATGAAGTCGACGCCGAGGTTCAGCGCGAATTCGAGGTCCTCGATGTCCTTTTCGGACAGCGCCGGCACCGAGACGTCCATGCCGGGCAGTGAGACGCCCTTGTTGTTGGAGACGGGGCCGCCCTCGGTGACCCGGCAGACCACATCGTGGCCGTCGACGCGTTCGACCGTCAGGCCGATCTTGCCGTCGTCGACGAGCAGGCGGTCGCCGGCCTTGGCGTCCTCGGCGAGTTGCTTGTAGGTGGTGGAGACACGGTCGTGGGTTCCTACGATGTCTTCGACGGTGATACGTATTTCTTCACCGGTCGCCCAGACGGTCTTGTTCTCGATGAATCGGCCCAGTCGAATCTTCGGTCCCTGCAGATCGGCGAGAATGCCGACCGTGCGGCCGAGTAGATCGCTTGCTTGGCGTACCTTTTTGTAATTCTCGGCATGGTCGGAGTGTTCGCCATGGCTGAAATTCAGCCGCGCCACATCCATACCACTCTCGACGAGTTCACGAATTCGGTCCTCCGACGACACCGCCGGGCCCATTGTGCACACAATCTTCGTTCGTCGCATCACATCATCAACCCTAGACCTGCGCTCATCGTCCCGCTGACCGGGCACGCGAAGTTTGCCGAACGTTCCAGCTAACTGCCGGTCAGCGCGCTACATGGCGGGCGAGCCGGGTCTCCAAGCGGGTTTGGCCGAAGCCCAGGAACAGGCATATTACCCAGTAGTAGAGCGCCGCAACGCCGTAGAGCGCGAAGAAGTCGAAGGTCGGCGCGGCGGCCAGTTGCGCCGTGCGCAACAACTCGGTGACCAGAATCGTGGACGCCAGCGAGGTGTCCTTCACCAACGAGATCAGGGTGTTCGACAGCGGCGGCACGGCAATGCGCGAGGCCTGCGGAAGGATGATCAAACGCAACGCCTGCGAATAGGTCATACCAACCGCATAGGACGCCTCCCACTGCCCGTGCGCCACCGAAAGAATGGCGGCGCGAATGATCTCCGCGGCATACCCGCCCACATTGAGGCTGAAGGCGATGACCGCCGCCGGGAACGGGTCGATGAGGATATGGAACTGCGGCAGCGCGTAGAAGATGATGAACAGCTGGACAAGCAGCGGCGTACCCCGAATGACCGAAATGTAGAAGCGGGCCGCCGCGGACAGCAGCCGCATCTTCGACATCCGGGCCAGCGCCACGAACAGCGCCAGCACCAGACCGATCACGAAACTGACGGCGGTCAGCGGCAGCGTCTGCTTGAGGGTGGCCTCCAGCATCGGCCACAGGTTCTGCCGGATCAGCGCCCAGGTGGCAGGATCCATGGTCGGTTCGCCCTCGAATCTCCCAGTGGCCCTTACTTGCTGACGTCGGTGCCGAAGTACTTCTCGGAGATCTTGGTGAGGGTGCCGTCCGAGCGCAGCTGATCCAGCGCGGTATTGATCTGGTCGATCAACTGCTGCGAATCCTTGCGCGCGGCAAAGGCCTGCTGACTGGTCTCACCGGTCTTGCCGGCCACGTGCACGCCGGTGTCGCCGGTCTTCTTGCTGTACTCGCCGACGGCCAGGGTGTCATTGACGGTGGCATCGACGCGGCCGTTCTTGAGCAGCTGGATGGCCTGCACGAAGCCCTCCACACCCTCGACCTTGCAGCCGGCGCCGGAGGCGACCTTGCTCCAATTGCTGGTGGAGGACTGGGCGCAGGTCTTGCCGTTCAGATCGGCCAGCGCGTGAATGCCCGCATTGTCGGTCTTGGTGACGATGACGCCCTCGGAGGTGGTGTACGGCTGCGAGAGCGAATACTTCTGTGCGCGATCGGGATTGACGGTCACCTGATTGGCGACGAGATCGAAGCGCTTGGACTCCAGGCCCGCGAAGATGGCGTCCCACGGCGTCTGCACGAATTCGACCTTGCGGCCCATCTTGTCGCCGACGGCCTTGATCACCTCGACGTCGTAGCCGGTGAGGTTGCCACCGTCCTGATAGCTGAACGGCGAGTAGGTGCCCTCGGTGCCGACCTTCAATACATTGGGGTCGTTGCTGCCGCTGCTACAGGCGGTGAGCCCCGCGGTGGCGGCAACAATGGCGAGCACGGCGGCGAACAGCTTACGGCGCACGGGCGGACTACCTCTCCTCGAGCGTGGCGCAACCACGCGGCAGACAACCGACAAAGGGTACGCCAGAAACCGGCTGTGTCTAATTGCCCCTCCGCTTCGCTCCGGGGCGGGTTCGCGGCCCCGAGTCCCGGTTCTTCCCTCCTCCGCTCCTCCGCTTCGCTCCCCCGCTCCAAGCGCGGGGAGGCGGAGCGCAGTCCAGAACCGGGACGGCCGCGAACCAACAGAGGGGGCAACCGAGAAGTCAGTCCTTGAGGGGACGGCCCTGCAGGTCCGGCACCTTGCCGGTGAGGATCATGATGCCGTCGATGAGGGCCCAGATTCCGCAGCCGCCACACGTGAGCAGTTGCAGCACACCGATTGTGGTGTAGCCGAGGTAGAAGCGGCCGATACCGAAACCACCGCACAGCAGCTGCAGCAGGCCCGCGGTCAGCTTGCTCTTGTCGGAGAACGGCACGCCGTAGATGTCACGGCCGTACGGGGCCTCCGCGTCCGCGCCGTAGGGCATCGGCTGACCGTAGGGACCGGGCTGGCCGTACGCGGGCTGCTGACCGTACGGCGGCTGGCCGTAGCCGGGCTGCTGGGGCTGACCGTATCCCGGCTGCTGACCGTAACCGGGCTGCTGACCATAGCCGGGCTGTGACTGGTCATACCCCGGCTGCTGCGGCTGGCCGTACTGCTGGGGCGGTTGCTGCCCGTACTGCGGGCCGGTGCCGGGCGCGCCGTACTGCGGGCCGCCCTGCTCCGGTTGCTTGTTGAATGGGTCCGTCACTCGAGTCCTCCTGAATCGCGGGCCGCACGGCCCCCATGTGCTGAACCCGCCGTGCGAATCTCGATACGCGGCGGTCAGGACTCATTCTTGCCGGAAGAGACCGGTTTCGTCGCCTCGAATGTGACCGCCGGCTCGGAATCGCCGGATTCGGAAGGGTTATCGCCGTTCGCCTCGGATTCGTTGCCGGCCGAAGGGGATTCAGACTCGGACGAATCGGACTTTTCCAGGTCGGCGGACTGCACTTCGGTCTCGGCTTCCGCTCCGGTCTCCGGCTCGGACGCGGTACCGGCCTCGGCTGCCGCCGACTCCGCCGTCGCCCCGGTGCGTTCGGCGCCGTAGGCGCGCAGTGCGCCGAACTGCCACGGCAGCGGCCGGTACACGCCCGCCTGTACCTGTTCGGCGGTCTCGCGGCCCTTGGTCGCGAAGAGGAAATACGCGACGGCACAGATGAACACGATGGCCGAGGTGAAGGTGTTGACGCGCAGACCCAGGATGTGGGTGGCCTCGTCGTCGCGCAGCAGCTCCACGAAGAAGCGGCCGAAGCAGTAGACGGCCACGTACAGCGCGAACAGCCGCCCATGCCCGATGCGGAATTTGCGATCGAGGAAGATCAGCGCGGCGACGCCCAGCAGATTCCACACCAGCTCGTAGAGGAAGGTGGGCTGCACGATCTTCTCGGCGGCGCCGCTGGCGATGCCGTTCATCATGTCCAGCCCGCCGTTTTTATCGAAGCGCTGGTAGATCTCCAGGCCCCACGGCACGGTGGTCTGGCGGCCGTACAGTTCCTGGTTGAAGTAATTGCCCAGGCGGCCGATGGCCTGCGCCAGCAGAATGCCGGGTGCGATGGCATCACCGAAGGCGGGCAAGGGAATTCGGTAGATACGGCAGCCGATCCACGCCCCGATGCCGCCCAGCAGCACCGCGCCCCAGATGCCCAGACCGCCCTGCCAGATCTTGAGCGCGTCGAGCGGGTGGCCGCCCTCGCCGAAGTACTTCTGATAGTCGGTGGCGACGTGGTAGAGCCGCCCGCCGATCAGGCCGAACGGCACCGCGAACATGGCGACGTCGAGCACCATCCCCGCCTGCCCGCCGCGCTGCTGCCACCGCTTCTCGCCCCACCAGATGGCGGCGATAATGCCGATGATGATGCAGATGGCATAGGCGCGCAACGGGAACGGGCCGAGCTCCCATACGCCGCGGGGCGGACTGGGAATGTAGGCCAGCACGTCGGAGGCCGAAACTTGGTCGGCCAGGGCTCGTATGGTCACGCGCCCACCGTAGCGGAATTACCTGAGCGCACTGTTGCCCCGGGTAGCGCGCCGCTCATATCAGGAAGCGACTGCCGCCGAACGCACGCCCTGCGCGAGTTCCGCGGTCAATGTCCGCACCGCGTCGAGGCCCTGGGCAGCGGCACTCACCAGCGCCGAGCCCACAATGACACCGTCTGCGTAGGAAGCGATTTCGGCCGCCTGTGCACCGCTGCGCACACCCAGGCCGACGCCGATCGGAATATCGGAGTGCGCACGAATGCGGGCGCACAGCGCCGGAGCCATGGAGGACACCGCATCACGCGCGCCGGTGACACCCATGGTGGAGGCCGCGTACACGAACCCGCGCGAGGCCTCCAGGGTCTTCACCAGGCGCTCCTCCGTGGAGGACGGAGCCACCAGGAAGATGCGGTCCAGGTTGTAGGTGGACGAGGCGACGAACCAGTCGTCGGCCTCCTCCGGAATCAGGTTCGGCGTAATGAGGCCGAGGCCGCCCGCCGCCGCCAGATCACGGGAGAAGGTGTCGACGCCGTACTGCAGCACCGGATTCCAGTAGGCCATGACCACAGCCTTGCCACCGGCCTTGCTGATGGCCTCCACGACCTTGAACACGTCGCGCACCCGCACGCCACCGCGCAGCGCCTGCTCGGCGGCAGCCTGGATGGTCGGGCCGTCCATCACCGGATCAGAGTAGGCGACACCGACTTCGATGACGTCACAACCGGATTCGACCATGGCGACGCAGACATCGATGCTGCCCTGCACATCCGGATATCCGGCGGGCAGATAGCCGATGAGCGCGGCGCGATTGTCCTCGCGGCAGGCGGCAAAGGTATTGGCGAGACGGGACTGCTGGCTCACTGCTGCTCCTCCGGCTTGTCGAACAGCCCGAACCACTTGGCGGCGGTATCCATATCCTTGTCACCGCGACCGGAGAGATTCACCAGAATGATTGCGCCCTCGCCCAATTCCTGGCCCAGCTTCAGCGCTCCCGCAACGGCGTGCGCCGATTCGATGGCCGGGATGATGCCCTCGGCGCGGGACAGCAGCAGCAGCGCGTCCATCGCCTCGGTATCGGTGATGGGGCGGTACTCGGCGCGGCCGATGTCCTTGAGCAGGGCATGCTCCGGGCCCACGCCCGGATAATCCAAACCCGCCGAGATGGAGTGCGAGTCGATGGTCTGACCGTCCTCGTCCTGCAGCAGGTACGAGTAGGCACCCTGGAAGGCGCCCGGCCGACCACCGGCGAAAGTGGCTGCGTGACGGCCGGTTTCGACACCGTCGCCCGCGGCCTCGTAGCCGATGAGCCGCACCGCGGCATCATCGAGGAAGGCGTGGAAGATGCCGATGGCATTGGAACCGCCACCGACACAGGCGACTACCGCATCGGGCAGCCGTCCGGTGTGCGCCGGCACCTGCACCCGCGCCTCCATGCCGATAATGCGCTGGAAATCGCGCACCATCAACGGGAAGGGGTGCGGGCCGGCCGCGGTGCCGAAGCAGTAGTAGGTCGCGTCGGCATTGGTGACCCAGTCGCGCAGCGCCTCGTTGATGGCGTCCTTGAGCGTCTGCGAACCCGTTGTCACACTGATGACTTCGGCGCCGAGCAGCCGCATGCGGGCCACATTCAAGGCCTGCCGGGCGGTGTCGACCGCACCCATGTAGATGACGCATTCGAGGCCCAGCAGCGCGCACGCGGTGGCGGTGGCGACGCCGTGCTGGCCCGCACCCGTCTCCGCGATGACGCGGGTCTTGCCCATGCGCTTGGCGAGCAGCGCCTGCCCGAGCACATTGTTGATTTTGTGAGAACCGGTGTGGTTCAGGTCTTCTCGCTTGAGCAGGATGCGAGCGCCGCCCGCGTGCTTGGCGAGATTGACGCATTCGAACACCGGTGACGGGCGGCCGGTGTAGTCGCGCTGCAACCGGTCCAGCTCGTGCAGGAAGTTCGGGTCGACGCGCACCTTGTCGTATTCGGCGGTGACCTCTTCGATCACGGCCATCAGCGCCTCGGGCACATGCCGGCCGCCGTAGACGCCGAAGTGTCCCCCGGCATCCGGCTCGTGCAGGCTCTTGTGCGACACGCCTTCGCTGGCCTGCGGCAGGCCGGCGTTCTTGCCGAGAATGTCGTTCGTCTGTGTCATCGGCTCTCTCACCGGCCCCGGCGAACCGGCTTCGGGCAGGACGGATGGGTTCCGGCGGTCACCAGTTCGGCCACCGCGGCACGCGGATCGCCGCTGGTCACCAGGCCCTCACCGACGAGCACGGCGTCCGCGCCCGCACCGGCGTAGGCCAGCAGATCGGCGGTGCCGCGAATGCCGGATTCGGCAATGCGAATAACGTCGCTGGGCAGGCCGGGGGCGATGCGCGCGAACACATCCCGATCCACCTCGAGGGTCTTGAGATTGCGGGCGTTCACACCGATCACGGTGGCGCCGGCCTCGAGGGCACGGTCCGCCTCTTCCTCGGTGTGTACCTCGACGAGCGCGGTCATACCGAGCGATTCGGTGCGGTCGATGAGCGAGGACAGCACGTCCTGCGGCAGCGCCGCCACGATCAGCAGAATGACATCCGCGCCGTGCGCACGGGCCTCGTGGATCTGGTACGGGCCGACAATGAAGTCCTTGCGCAGAACCGGAATATCGACCACGGCACGCACCGCGTCGAGATCCGCGAGCGAACCGCCGAAGCGGCGCTGCTCGGTCAGCACGCTGATGATGCGCGCACCACCGTCCTCGTACGCGCGGGCCAGTACGGCCGGGTCCGGAATGTCGGCCAGGGCGCCCTTGGAAGGGCTGGACCGCTTCACTTCGGCGATCACGCCGATACCCTCTTCGTGCAGCGCCGCCTTGGCGTCACGAGGAGAGACAGCCGCGGCGGCGGCCTTCTTGACACCCTGGAAATCCAGGAGGGCTTCCCGTGCGGCGACATCCGCACGGACCCCGTCGAGAATCGAGTCGAGTACCGTCATCTGGCTCGAATCCTTTCTGGGGAGACGGACTTGCTGCCTGAGAATCCCCCCAGGCGCTGTCTCACCGATGCTGATAAAGAGTAAATGGCTATCTTTCCGCCGTTGACGGCGGGGGCGGTACCGGGAGCGACACTGCTCCCACGCCCAGTTCAAGCGGGCTTGTGGCCCGCACCGCCGCTACCTGGATCATCGTGTGCGGCAGCGGTATCGGTTTCCTCGTCGGTCGGATCCGCGCCCGCGTCGAGGGCATCCCACAGCACCCGGCCCGACAGTTGTTCCTGCGGCGCGTCCTGTGACCCGGATTCCGAAGCACGCTGCACTGCGTGATGTTCGGCAACCTGTTCGGCGGCCTCCGACTTGCGGAAGACCGGGTTGTCGTATTTGCCCGACATGCGCGCGCTCTCGGAGGGCATGCGTGTCAGCAGCACACCCGCCAGGAAGGCGGCGACCGCACCGACCATGGTCAGTACGGCGGGCAGTGTCGAAGTCTGCGCCGTACCCACATGCTCCCAGGTGCGCAGTTCGGCCAGCCGCCCGGCCCGCTCGGCGGTCTTGCCCTGGCCCTGCAGCAGGGCATACGCGGGGACCGCCGCCACCGCGGCCAGCACGGCCACCACCACGCCGATGATCCGGCGCGGCCAGCCCCGCGTGGCGAAGACCGCGGCAATGGTCGCGATCAGCACCAGCGCCAGCGGAGTCAGGGCGCCGAACCAGGTCGAACCGGACAGATGCACGGACCGCGGCGGCCCGAGCTCGCTGATGACCTGCACGCTCACCCAGGTCATGCGCGACGCGACCCACAGCAGCGCGGCGGCGATGGCCAGCAGCGCCACCGCACCCACCGGCCTGGGCTTCTTCTGCCCTGCGGCTTCACCGGCGCGCGCATCAGTTTCAGCGGCACGCGCATCAGTTTCAGCGCACGCATCAGCTTCGGCGGCGCGCGTTTCAACCTCCGCGGCGCGCTCATCAACCCCCGCGGCGCGTGCATCAGCTTCGGCGTCGGCCGTATCGGCCTGTGCCGCTTGCATATCGGCGCGGGCGGCGGCTAGGTCGGCGTCCACCTCACCGCTCGAGTCAGGCTGCGCCCCGGGCGCCTCCGCCGCACCGCCGACTGCTTTCGCCTGTGCCGCCGAGGTTTTCGGGTCGGGCTCCGGAGCGGTCATCAGGCAGTCCCGTTCGGGCGGTAGGCGCGCACGGTTTCCGCCGCGGCAATGGCCTTGAGGACGGCCATCGCCTTATTGCGGGATTCGACGTCCTCGTAGTCGGGATTCGAATCGGCCACCACACCCGCACCCGCCTGGACATACGCGGTGCCGTTCTTGAGCAGCGCCGTGCGGATGCAGATGGCCGTATCGGCGTCACCGGCGAAATCGAGGTAACCGACCACGCCGCCGTAGATGCCGCGGCGGGTGGGCTCGAGTTCCTCGATCAACTCCATGGCACGAACCTTCGGGGCGCCGGAGAGGGTGCCCGCCGGGAAGCACGCCTGCACGGCGTCGAAGGCGACCTTGCCGGCGGCCAGCCGGCCGGAGACCGTCGAAACCAGGTGCATGACATGGCTGTAGCGCTCGATGTGCCGGTACTCGGTGACGCGCACGGTGCCGGGCTCACAGACGCGGCCGAGATCATTGCGGCCGAGGTCGACGAGCATGAGGTGCTCGGCGTTCTCCTTCTCGTCGGCGAGCAGGCCCTTCTCGAGGAGCAGATCGTCCTCCTCGGTGGCGCCGCGCCAGCGGGTGCCCGCGATCGGATGCGTGGTGGCCACGCCGTCCTTCACCGTGACCAGCGATTCGGGGCTGGATCCGACAATGGAGAACGCGGTGCCGCCGGCACCGTCCGGAATGTGCATGAGGTACATGTACGGGCTCGGGTTGGAGGCGCGCAGCATGCGATAGAGGTCCAGTGGCGTTCCGCCGTACTCCATTTCGAAGCGCTGCGACAGCACCACCTGGAAGGCCTCGCCGGCCTCGATCTCCTTGACCAGGCGGCGGACACCCGCGCCGAATTCGTCGGAGGTGCGCTGGCGGCGGAAGTTCGGTTCGGGTTGGTCGAAGACCGACACGGTGGAGTCGGCGGGGGCGGCGAGGGCCTCGGTCATGCGATCGAGGCGGGCCACCGCATCGTCGTAGGCCTCGTCCACGCGCTCGTCGGTGCCGTTCCAGTTGACCGCATTGGCAATGAGCGTGATCGCGCCCTCGTGATGATCGAACGCGGCCAGATCGGTGGCCAGCAGCAGCACCATCTCCGGCAGTTCGAGATCGTCGGCGGCGAGCACGGGCAGCCGTTCCATGCGGCGCACCGCGTCATAGCCGAGATAGCCGACCATGCCACCGGTCAAAGGCGGCAGACCGGGCAGCCGTTCGGTCTGCAGCAATCGCAGGGTCTCGCGCAGTGCGAGCAGTGGGTCACCGCCGGAGGGCGCATCGGCCGGACTCTGCCCGAGCCAGGCCGCTTCCCCGTCGACAACGCTCAGAGCCGTGGGACTGCCCGCGCCGATGAACGACCATCGCGACCACGATCGCCCGTTCTCGGCGGACTCCAGCAGGAAGGTTCCCGCCCGGTCCGCGGCCAATTTGCGATAGGCAGAAAGCGGAGTCTCCGAGTCGGCCAACACCTTTCGAACCACCGGGACAACCCGATGATCGGCCGCCAGCAGGCGGAACTGTTCGCGGGAGGTGGTGGAGGTGTTAGAAGCACCGTGCATTCGCCCATCATTCCAGGCCCACATCAAGGTTCGCGGCCCGGCTCGGTCTGGACTGATGGAGCGGGGGGAGCGGAGGAGGGAAGGCCGAGCTTGCAGGGCCGCGAACCCGCCCGGAGCGAAGCGGAGGGCAAATTAGACAGAGCCGCGGACCCTCCGGCCGCGAATACACGATGCGGTCATCACTACGCACGCGGCAATCTGCTCCTCCAGCAGATGGAGAGGTCGCCACGCGGTATCCCAATCGAGAGGAGTTCAACACAGATGTACCCCTCGCAACCGGTCGCACCGGAGGGTCCACGGCACGCAGCTCCGCAGGTAGGCATGGGTTCGATGCCCGGTCAGCCGCCGCGGATGATGGGCATGAACCAGCAGGGCGGCGGCAAGTACAGCGCCATCGCCTCGTTCGTCACGTACGTCAAGGCGCTGGAAGCGCTCGATCCACGGTCCTTCCCGGACGAGTACGCCGAGCACACCGATCGCATTCGGGAGCTCAAGCCCTTCCTGCGGGCACACGGCATCCTCGATGTCATGCACATCAAGAACCCGGAGGTCGCCGCGCTCATCGGTGCCTAACCGTGGGCCGAACCCCGATCGTCGAGCAGCCCGCGCACGGACCAAGTCAGACCGGTCCGTCTGCGGGCTGATTCGTATCCGGCGCGGATCCCGTAATCTCCTGCCTATGAAGCCAGGCCAGCTCGCCCCGCAGTTCGAGCTTCCGGACCAATCCGGCACTCCCCGATCCCTCGATTCGCTGCTTGCGGACGGACCGGTCGTGCTCTTCTTCTACCCCGCCGCCAATACCCCGGTGTGCACCGCCGAGGCGTGCCACTTCCGGGATCTGGCAGGCGAATTCAAGGCCCTGGGCGCCTCCTGTGTGGGCATCAGCGCCGACGCCGTGGACGTGCAGTCCGGTTTCGCGGAGAAGCAGTCGCTGAACTACCCCGTGCTGTCGGACGTCGGCGCGAAGGTCGCCGCCGAATACGGCGTGAAGCGCGGCCTGCTGGGCGCCTTGATCCCGGTCAAGCGCACCACGTTCATCATCGATCCGGACCGCACCATCGCCAAGGTGATCAATAGCGAACTGCGCGCGAATGTCCATGCGGACGAGGCCTTGCAGTTCCTGCGCGATCGCGCGTGAGTTAACCCTCGATGCCCGATTGGTCCGGAGTGGCGCGACGGACGTGCCGCCTGGACGGGCATACGCTGGACCTATGACTACGCCCAGCGGGGATGTGCCGGAGCGCAAGCGCTCATCGTTCGTCACGTGGCGCAATCGCATCATCGCGCTCGTCGTGGCGGCGGTCGTGCTGTGGGTGGCGTATCTGATTCTGGCGGCTTTCATTCCGCGGTGGTGGGCGCAGCGCATCGCCGAAAACGTGCACGGGAGTTTTGCCAAGGGCATCTGGTCGGGCCTGGCCATCGGTGTGGTGTGCACGGCGCTCCCGCTTTTCCTCTTACTGCTCGCGGGAATGACGTGGCGGAAACGGGGCGGTCCGTTTATTGCGGGCGCTTCGGCCGTTTTGGCACTTGTCACCGCCATCCCCAATTTGATGACGCTGACCATCGTGCTCGGCGACTCCAATGCCGCACATGCTGGAGAACGCATTCTCGACGTCGATGCGCCGGGTTATCGCGGCGCCGTCCTGGTGGGCGCGATTGTGGCCGCAGTATTGTTCCTGCTGGTGGCATTTCTCTTGGTGCGCAGGCGAATCCGCAAGCATCGCGCCGTGAAGCAGCAGCCGGATCAGGAAAAGCCACGCGTGTCGGCAGAGATTCCGCCTAATCCCGCAGAACCCGGCACGCACGAATTCTGACCTGCGACACGCGTGATGGATGTCACGTCATTCAGCAACGCCGTGACTGATGAGCGAAATCGTGGCAAACTTTGATTTGCGGGTGACTCGCTGTTGCTGCTCCACCGTCCGCCGGACCGACCAGCGCAACATGTCACTTGGCTGCTACGAGAGGGCTGGCACGGTGACGAAGTGGTTGAATCCGATGGAACAGCGAGCTTGGCGTACCGTCATCGCGCTGACGACCAGGCTGCCCGCTGCCCTGGATACCCAGCTTCAACGTGAGTCCGGGATTACCCATTTCGAATACTTCGTGATGACGCTGCTCTCCGAAGAACCAGGCCACCGGTTGCAACTGAGTGAGCTTGCGCAAAAGGCAAACGCATCGCTATCGCGCCTTTCGCATGTGATTTCCAAGCTCGAGAGATTGGGCTGGGCCGAGCGTGTCAGCATCTCCGGCCGGCGTGGCGCGCAGGCGGTGCTCACCGACGCCGGCTATCGCAAAGTCACCGAGGCCGCGCCCGGATATCTGGAGTGTGTGCGCGGCCTGGTATTCGACGGGCTCGACAAGGAGGAGACCAAACAGCTCCTCGAAATCAGCGAGGCTCTCGTCGCACAATTGGACAAGGCGATGGCGCGCGGTGTGGGCCGATCGGGGCGGCCGTCGAGCCACGACGATGTCGATACCCGCGACAACCCTTAGCGCACAGTCACTTTCGCGCAGTCACCGGCGCGAGCTCAGTCCTCGCCGGACAGCAGCTTGTCGCCTTGCGCCAGCAGCACATCGGTATCGAAGCAGGTGTGCGTGCCGGTGTGGCAGGCCGCGCCCTCCTGATCGACGATGAGCAGAACGGTGTCGCCGTCGCAATCGAGGCGCACCTCGTGCACGTACTGGGTGTGCCCCGAGGTCTCCCCCTTCACCCAATACTGTTGCCGCGAACGCGAATAGTAGGTGCCCCTACGAGTCTCCAGGGTGCGCGCGAGGGCCTCGTCATCCATCCAGGCCATCATGAGCACATCCCCGGTGCCACGCTCCTGCGCGACGGCTGCGAACAGACCGTCGGCATTGCGCTTGAGGCGGGCGGCGATTGCGGGATCCAAACTCACCGGACCACGATACCTTCGGTGCGCATGGCGTCCTTGACCTGGCCGATGGTGAGGTCGCCGAAGTGGAAGACGCTGGCGGCCAGCACCGCGTCCGCACCGGCCTGGACGGCGGGTGCGAAATCATCGACCTTGCCCGCGCCGCCGGAGGCGATCACGGGAACGGAGACCGCGGCGCGCACGGCGCGGATCATGGTGAGGTCGAAGCCGGCCTTGGTGCCGTCGGCGTCCATGGAATTGAGCAGGATTTCACCGACGCCGAGTTCGGCGCCGCGGACGGCCCATTCGACGGCGTCGATACCGGTGCCGCGCTTACCGCCGTGCGTGGTGACCTCCCAGCCCGAGGGGGTCGGGGCCTGGCCCGCGGGAACGGTGCGGGCGTCGACCGAGAGCACGATGCACTGGGAGCCGAAACGCTCCGACATCTCGCGCAGCACTTCGGGTCTGGCGATGGCGGCGGTATTCACCGACACCTTGTCCGCGCCGGCGCGCAGCAGGCGGTTCACATCCTCTACGGTGCGGACGCCGCCGCCGACGGTGAGCGGGATGAAGATCTGCTCGGCGGTGCGAGTGACCACATCGATCATGGTGCCGCGGTCGCCGGTGGAGGCGGTGACATCGAGGAAGGTGAGCTCGTCCGCGCCCTGGGCGTCGTAGGTGGCGGCGAGTTCGACGGGATCGCCCGCGTCACGCAGGTTTTCGAAGTTCACGCCCTTGACCACGCGGCCGGCATCCACATCCAGGCACGGAATCACGCGCACTGCCAACGTCATTGCTCAACCTCTCCTCGGGCACGATCGGCTGTCGCATTGATCATGTCCAGTAATTCCTCGTGCACGCCTGGCGCGGCCGCCAGCACCGAACCGGATTCGATATTCCAGTCGCGGCCCAGCAGATCGGTGACCACGCCGCCCGCGGCACGCACCAGGGCGACGCCCGCGGCATTGTCCCAGGGGTGGTGGCCGAAGACCACGGCTCCACCCAATACGCCGGATGCGGTGTACGCCAAGTCGATTCCCGTCGAACCGTGCATGCGCACCCGGCCGGACAGGCGACTCAGCGCGCCCAGCAGATTGAAGCGGAAGATGCCCGGAATGCGGCCCGCACCATCGATATTGAAGGCGCCGAAGCCGATCATGGCGGAGGACAGCGTCTTCCGCTCCAGGCTCGGCAGGGGTGTGCCGTTCAGGAAGACCGGGCCACCGGTCGCGGCGGCATAGCGCTGGCCGAGACCGGGCAGCCAGGTGAGGCCGAGGACCGGCTCGCCCTCCTGCACCAGTGCCAGCAGCATGCCCGAAAGTGGGTGGCCCGCAGAGTAATTGAAGGTGCCGTCGATGGGGTCCAGGACCCAGGCGGTGCCGGAGGTCAGCTCGGGGCCGCCGAATTCCTCACCGTGCACCGGGAATCCGGTGCGCTCGGTCAGCTGCTTCGAGAGGGTGCGCTCCAGCTCCAGATCGAGTTCGGTCGCGAAATCACCGCGTCCCTTGTCGACAGCGCTGGGTGCGCCCACACCTTCCACGAAACGCGGTGCGGCAGCGTCGAGTACATCACTGGCAATGGTGAGCAGCTCGGCGAGTTCGGCGGCCATAGGTCTCAGCGCACCGCTACAAGGGCTTCGGGCAGGGTGAAGCGGCCCGCGTACAGGGCCTTGCCGACGATCGCGCCCTCCACACCGTCTTCGACCAGGGTCGCGATGGCGCGCAGATCGTCGAGGGTGGAGACGCCGCCGGAGGCGATGACCGGCGCGTCGGTGGCATTGGCCACATGCTGCAGCAGATCGAGATTGGGGCCGGTCAGGGTGCCGTCCTTGCTGACGTCGGTGACCACGTAGCGCGAGCAACCGTCCCGCTCCAGGCGCTCGAGCACCTCCCACAGATCGCCGCCGTCGGTGACCCAGCCGCGGCCGCGCAACCGGTACTCACCGTCGATGAGCTTCACATCCATGCCGACCGCGATCTTGTCGCCGTATTCGCCGATGGCGCGGGCGCACCACTGCGGATCCTCGATCGCCGCGGTGCCGAGATTGACCCGCGCGCAACCGGTCGCCAGCGCCAGCTTCAGCGACTCGTCATCGCGAATACCGCCGGACAGCTCCACTTTCACATCGAGCTCGCCGATCACCTGCGCCAGCAGCTCCCGATTCGAACCCTTGCCGAACGCCGCATCCAGGTCGACCAGATGCACCCATTCGGCCCCATCGTGCTGCCAGGCGAGGGCGGCATCGCGCGGCGAACCATAGCTGGTTTCGCTGCCCGCCTCCCCCTGAACCAGGCGCACGGCCTCACCATTGGCGACATCGACGGCAGGTAGCAGCACAAGACTCACGCAAGCATCCTAGTGGTTACCGCGCGCTGCTCCGTCGTCGGCCTGGGCAGATACCGCAGATCGACCTTGTCCTATTCGTAAACGTCGCGCGCTACCGTCCATATAAAGCAGGTGAACGTCCGTTCGGCGATTTCGTCTCAGGGAGGAACGGCTCATGTTCCGTCAACTCATCTTCGGCACCGCGGCCCTCGCACTGGCCGGACTGCTCACCGCCTGCCAATCGGATCCACCGGTCCCGCCGACGACACCCGTCGCCCTGTCCTCGATTCCCAACGCCGCACTGCCCACCTCGGCAGGCATACCCGCAACCGCGGCCGCCGCGCCCACCACCGCGACCTGCGGCCAAAACCTCTCCGCCCCCGAGGTCCGCGACGCGATTGCCGCGCAGCCCCCGGTACAGAACGACTCCGGCACCCCGTGGAAGTGGGCCACCCAGCCCGTCTCCGGCAATTTCGACCCGTGCGCCACTTTGTCCGCCGCACTCATCATCATCGAAAAAGGCACCGCCAGTTCACCGATGCAGATCCTGCTCTTCCACCAGGGCAGCTACCTCGGCACCGGCACCTTGAAGTGGCGCTCCTTCACCGGCATGGACCCCACCCACACCACCCCCGACACAGTTGGCATCAAATACCACGTCCCCGGCACCTGCAACGCCTGCAGCGACGGCACCGACTACTGCGTCCAATACCACTGGACCGGAACCGAAGTCGAAATGCTGGGCACACCCCCCGATGAATCCCCCACCGGCACCGAAATCCCCGGCTCCCCCCGCTGCTGATGCCACCGCAGCGGCCCTCACTCGAAAGCCGTTGCAGGGCTTGGGCCCTCACTCGCCGGAATGAACTTCCAAGATCCGGTTGAGGGTCAGGACGAAATTGGCCCGTTCGGCGGGGGTGAAGCCGGGGAGCAGTTCGGCTTGGGCGATTTCGAGGCGGGTGTCGAGATCGGCCAGGTGATCCGCGCCGGCCGAGGTGAGGGTCAGGACATTGCGGCGGCGGTCGGCAGGGTCGGGGGTGCGGTGCACGAAGCCGCGGTCCGCCAACTCGTTCACCGCGGCGACGACATCACTGCGATCGATCCCCGTTCGGCGTCCGACCTCGGCTTGGCTACCGGCCCCGAGTTCGTCGAGCGTGGCGAGCAGCGCGTAGTGATAGCGGCGGGAGCCGGTGTGTTCCAGCGCCCGCTCCGTCGCCCGATTGGCAATGATCGCCACCTGCCCGACCAACCGCGTCGGCAGAGCGCGAAGCCTCCCCGATGCTCCCGTACGCGCAGTGTCCATTCCCGCAATCTACCAACACTTGTTGGCCCGACCCACAATATGAGACAGGTTGCCGGCTAGAGGGAGTTGACCCAGTTGCGGAGGAGTTGGGCTCCGGCGTCGCCGGACTTTTCCGGGTGGAACTGGGTGGCGCTGAGGGGGCCGTTTTCTACTGCGGCCAGGAAGGGGGCGCCGTGTTCGGACCAGGTGAGTTTGGCCGGGGGGAGGGTGCCGTGGTCTTCGAGGGACCAGGATTGGGCGGCGTAGGAGTGGACGAAGTAGAAGCGGGTGTCTTCATCCATACCTGCGAAGAGGACGCTGTCTTCGGGAGCCTTGACCGTGTTCCAGCCCATGTGCGGCAGGACGGGGGCGTCCAGACGCTCTACGGTGCCGGGCCATTCGCCGCAGCCTTCGGTTTCCACGCCGAATTCGACTCCGCGCTCGAAGAGGATCTGCATGCCTACGCAGATGCCCAGCACGGGGCGGCCGCCGGCCAGGCGTTTGCCGATGATGCGGTCGCCGCGAACGTTCAGCAGGCCCGCCATGCAGGCGGCGTAGGCGCCGACGCCGGGGACTACGAGACCGTCTGCGTTCAAGGCGATTTCGGGGTCGGCGGTGACGGTGACGTCCGCACCGGCGCGGACCAGTGCGCGCTCGGCGGAGTGCAGGTTGCCGGAGCCGTAGTCCAGGAGGGCCAGCTTCTTGGTCATAGGGTTCCCTTGGTGGAGGGGATGCCGGTGACGCGCGGGTCGAGCTCGACGGCGGCGCGCAAAGCCCTTGCGACAGCCTTGAATTCGGCCTCGGTGATGTGGTGCTGGTCGCGGCCGTAGAGCACGCGCACATGCAACGCGATGCGCGCGTTGAGCGCGATCGACTCGAAGACGTGGCGGTTCAGGACGGTCGAGTAGGACGCACCGGGACCCGCGGACGGAATCACGGTGTGCAGCAGGTGTTCCGGTTCACCGGTGTGCACGCAGTACGGGCGGCCGGAGACATCGACAATGGCGTGGGCCAGCGTCTCGTCCATGGGAATGAAGCAGTCGCCGAAGCGGCGGATGCCCTTCTTGTCACCCAGGGCCTGCGCGAGCGCCTGGCCGAGGACGATGGCGGTGTCCTCCACCGTGTGGTGCGCCTCGATCTCGATATCGCCCTTGGCGGCCACGGTCAGATCGAAGCTGCCGTGCTGGCCGAATGCGGTGAGCATGTGGTCGTAGAACGGGACACCGGTGGAGATATCGGTCTTACCGGTGCCGTCGAGGTTCAGTTCCACCACGATGCTGGATTCACGAGTGGTGCGTTCCACCCGGGCGATTCGGTTCATGCTCGCTTCCGTATTCACGGGGAGGCTCGCCTCCGTACTCATAGGGCAACCACTTCGGTCGCCACCAATTTCTCACTGACACGCAGGAATTCGTCGTTCTCGGCGGCCAGGCCGATGGTGGTGCGCAGGTAGCCGGGAATGCCGACATCGCGAATGAGCACACCCTCGTCGAGGTAGTGCTGCCAGGCGCGCGGGGCATCGGTGAAGCGGCCGAAGAGCACAAAATTGGCGTTCGACGGAATGACGTCGTAGCCCAGCACGCGCAGGGCCGCCATCACCCGATCACGCTGCGCCGCCAATTCGTGGACGCTGCCGAGGGTTTCGTCGGCATGCCGCAGCGCCGCCCGCGCCGCGGCCTGGGTGACGACGGACAGGTGGTACGGCAGTCGCACCAGCAGCATGGCGTCGATAACGGCGGGCGCTGCCGCGAGATACCCGAGCCGGCCGCCCGCGAAGGCGAAGGCCTTCGACATGGTGCGGCTGACAACAAGTTTCGCGGGGAACCGGTCGATCAGCGACACCGCGCTGGCCACATCGGAGAACTCCGAGTACGCCTCGTCCACCACCACGATGCCGGGCGCGGCCTCGAGGATGCGCTCCAGATCGGCAATCGGAATGCTGTGCCCCGTCGGATTATTGGGGCTGGTCACGAACACCACATCGGGGTGGCGATCGGCGATCACCATGACGGCGTAGTCGATATCGAGGGAGAAGTCGCCATTGCGCTTGGCTTCGATCCATTCGGTATCGATGCCCTCGGAGATGATCGGGTGCATCGAATACGACGGCACAAAACCGAGCGCCGTACGGCCGGGCCCACCGAACGCCTGCAGCAGCTGCTGCAGGATTTCATTGGAACCATTGGCGGCCCATACATTCGACACGTCCACCGCGATACCGGTCTGCCGGGTCAGGTAGGCGGCCAGATCGGTGCGCAAGGCCACCGCATCCCGGTCCGGGTAGCGGTGCAGCTCAGCAGCGGCGACGCGCACGGATTCGGCGACATCGTCGATCAGCGCCTTACTCGGCGGGTGCGGGTTCTCATTGGTATTGAGCTGTACGGGCACCGTCAATTGCGGTGCGCCGTACGGACTCTTGCCGCGCAGGTTGTCCCGCAGCGGCAGATCATCCAGCGAGACGGCGGATCCGGGCACGGTCACAGCGTTCGACGCGAGGCTCGCCTCGGCATTCATGACAGTTCTCCGAATCGCACCTGTACGGCCTGACCGTGCGCGGGCAGATCCTCGGCATTGGCCAGCGCGACCACATGTCCGGCAACGTCCTTCAACGCCGCCTCCGAGTAGTCCACGACGTGAATGCCGCGCAGGAAGGTCTGCACACTCAAACCCGAAGAGTGCCGGGCACATCCGGCGGTCGGCAGCACGTGATTGGAGCCCGCGCAGTAGTCGCCGAGACTGACCGGCGACCACGCGCCGACAAAAACCGCTCCGGCACTGCGCACCCGGGCGGCGACGGCGGGGGCATCCACGGTCTGGATCTCCAGGTGCTCGGCCGCATAAGCGTTCACGACGCGCAGCCCCTGAGTGATGTCATCGACGAGCACAGTGCCGGACTGCTTGCCGGACAAAGCTTCCGCCACCCGATCGTGGTGCTTGACCACGCTCATCTGCGCGGTCAGCGCGGCATCCACCGCATCGGCCAGCTCCACGCTGTCGGTGACGAGCACACTCGCGGCCAGCACATCGTGCTCGGCCTGCGAAATCAGATCCGCGGCAACGTGCACCGGATCGGCGGTGCCATCGGCCAGAATCGCGATCTCGGTGGGCCCGGCCTCGGCATCGATGCCGACCAGCCCGCGGCACAGCCGCTTGGCGGCGGTCACATAGATATTGCCCGGCCCGGTGATCATGTCGACCGGATCCAGTTGCGCGCCATCGGTATCGGTGCCGCCATAGGTCAGCAGCGCCACCGCCTGCGCACCGCCGACCGCCCACACCTGTTCGACCCCGAGCAGCTTGGCGGCCGCCAGAATCGTCGGGTGCGGCAGGCCGTCGAACTGCGCCTGCGGCGGCGAGGCCACCACCAGCGAATCGACGCCCGCGGTCTGCGCGGGAACCACGTTCATGACCACGCTCGACGGGTAGACGGCATTACCGCCCGGGACGTACAGCCCGACCCGCTCGACCGGCAGCCAGCGCTCGGTGACGGTACCGCCGGGCACCACCTGGGTGGTCTTATCGGTGCGCCGCTGATCGGCGTGCACCTTGCGGGTGCGCTCGATCGCGACTTCCAGGGCGGTGCGCACCGCGGGGTCGAGCTCCTCGAGAGCCCTGTCCAGTTCGGCGGCGGGCACGCGCACCGACGTGGGCGTCACGCCGTCGAACTTCAGGCTGAACTCCTGTGCGGCCTCGACGCCCCGATCGCGGATGGCCTCCACGACCGGCCGCACATGATGCAGCACCGAATCCACGTCGACGCCCCCACGCGGCAACGCCGCGCGCAGTTCGGCAGCAGTGGGAGTACGTCCGCGCAGATCCACGCGGGCGAGCTCGATGCGGCTAGTCATAGCGCTGTCAAGTCCTTGTCTGTGCTGATCTTCGAAGGGGTCGCGCACGCAGCCGAAACTGCCCACGACCAGGTACCAGACTATCGGGTCCGAACCACCGGTTATTCGCCGGTCCGACCGGCTAGAGTTCGGCGGTCATGGGGAAGAGTTCCGCGGCGCGGCCCGCAGGGTATTGGCCCGCCGATGCACAGCAACCGCCATCGGTCGGCTTATCGACCGGGCTGGTGCTCGCCTCGATTCCGGCGACGATGGGTGTGGTGGCGGTGCTCGCGGGCCGGCGGGCGGTGCTGACCGGGGAGTTCGAGATCTACGGGGCGTTCGGGCTGGCGCTGGCGCTGCTGCTGCTGATCGGCTGCATCGCGGCGTTCACGGTCGGTATCGCGCTGTTGCGGCCGCCGTTCTTCCGCACCGCGGACAGCGTGATCATTCATCGTGGGCTGTGGCGGAACGGGCTGTTCTACTGCTTCGCGTGCTGGACGGGCTGCGGCGCTCTCTGGCTGCTGATCTGCATCACGGCCGGAGCGTGGCTGGCGGGGATCGCGGGCGCGATTGTTCTGCTGGTCTCGGTCCTACTGCTGGTCGCCACGATCCAGGAGGGCCGCAGCACGCTGGTGGTCGGGCACGATGGCCTGCGGCTGCGCCTCCCGCGTCGCGATCACGAATTCCCCTGGGATGCGGTGTCACAGGTGCGGCTGGTGCAGGTCCGGGTCGGCGAGCGGGAACGACCGCAGCTCGAATTCCATTGCCGGGCATCGGCGGTGGTGAATCATCGCGGGGCGCGAGAGTCGGTGTTCGCGAACGATGCCGACGTGCCGCGGCCCTACAAGATCCTGTTCAAGGGTCTGCCGGTGCGGCCGGAGGCGCTCCTGGCGACCATGGAGTTCATGGTCGCCAACCCGGATCAGCGGGTAGAGCTGGGCTCGAAGCGCCTGGCCGACATGCTCGCCTGATTACGGCACGGTGGTGGCCGCGTCGGCGGCGGCTTCGGCGTCGAAGCGGCGGTAGACCAGGTGCTGCTGGGCGAAGGTCCACGCGTTCTGGGTGACGAAGTACAGCAGGATCGCGACCGGCCAGAGCGCGCCCGTCACCAGGGTTCCGATGGGGAACGCCCACATGGACAGCATGTTCATCACCCGGGTTTGAGCCGTGTCGGGAGCCGTCTCGCGCTGACGCGCCACGGCGAAACGGGCCGTGAAGTGGGTCGCGATCGCGGCGATGATCACCAGTGGAAT
>NZ_JAODNK010000099.1 GCF_025465275.1 Nocardia sp.
ACCGGTACGGCGGCGCGGAACTTCCCTCCACCGAGGACGTCGCCCTCGACCTCGACGGGTCACCGGGATCCCGTCTGCCGCACCTGTGGGTGGCCGAGGGGGTGTCCACACTGGACCTCATCGGATCGCAGTGGTGTGTACTCACGTCCGATCCCGACGTGGCCGCGGACGTTCCGGTGCACGTCGTGGAGGGCTGGCCTTACGGAACGGTGCTGGTCCGCCCCGACGGTTTCGTGAGCCGTTCGTACAGCTAGCGCGCAGTTGTGCGTTGCAGCCCGCGATTCGCACGAGCCGCAGCGGTGTCGCGTGCACCAGCAAACGCACCCGGTTCGAAGCGGCTGACCCGTGCCCCACGGAAGGTCAACGGGCACAGAACCCTACCGCCGTGGCTTAGATCTCAGCTGCCCGGTCGCCGACCCGCAACCGCAGCCCTCCCGCCCCGCCCTTGCGGGTCAGCACCGCACAACTGCTCACGGCATGTGGATCGGGGACGTTCAGATTCAGCACTTCCTCGGCGCGCGCCGAGGATTGGTTAACACGCACCACAGCACCCGGTCCCACGATCTCCGTGACTCTGCTCTGAGACCGGGGCTTGCTGGTGTTCTGCGGGCGCGGGCCGGGCCCGCACCAGATGTACCTCTCAACAAACACTCCTGAGGGAGGCTGCCCAGAACGTGTATGAATTTCCTTGGCCGAGCTAGGGCGCTACCGGAAAAGTAGGTTGCGTATGCCCAGTAGAATTGCAACGAGCTGGCTGATGTCTCCATGCATATTGACCTCGATCGTCGAAGGTGTTTGGGTAGGGGAACTCGTGATCCCGAGCGCCAGAATATCGATTGATAACCGCTGGCGGCTGTCGCCTGTCACCAGAGATGGGAAGGACTCGTCCGGAGTAATCACTCGATCAAATGACAACAGGCGAATCCGTCGCGTGCACAGAATTCATCCATCACATGGTGAGCTTCTCAGCGAGTGGCGCTGCCAGTCACCAACGTCTGGCGAAGAATCGATGAGCCCGACGATGAACCCGAAGCGCCGGACGAAGCGAAAGGGTCGAGCAGTCCATACTCCGTAGCGCTGGCAACACTTGCACCGTTGGTCGCCGCCGTTGGCTCCTCCAGTGGCACTGCTGCAGTCGCGGAGCTGATTCCGAAGGACAGCATTCCCGCTGTGACCGCTCCGATAAGATAATAGGTGCGAATCCGTGGCATCATTTCAATCCCGTCTTGTGGGCTGTTGGCAATTCGCACATCACTGTTTGTCTGCCAGGGCTAGCGATTCTTTGTACCCCAGCAGCGGATCGCCAATATCCGCCAAGGTACTGAGAACTGCAGGCCGCGCTCTATCTGACGGTTCCGCTGCGCCGACGGACTTAAGAACCCATCAACTGCGCTGAGCCTCAACGAACGAGGTGGATGGGCGAAGAATCCGGGTGGACGCGCGCAACTTCGGCAGTGGGGCCACCACACGGTGGTCGTGACGGGCGGTGCGGACTCGAGTCCCGGCGGCGGAAGTCGGCCCGTTCGTCGCCTACGTCCATGCCGCGAACGCCGTGGTGATCTTCGGTCCAGTCGTCAGCGAAGATCATCGACTGTCGCCCATGGGTCGATCCGCGGAATGTGTTCGAACCCAGGACCATCCGGTGAGCACTTCTAGGTGAATCCCCTCACCGGTCGCCATAAACATGGCTCGCTGCCCCTCCACTTGCTAGGCGAAGAGCGGACCGTCACCGATCGGAGTATCGCCGATGTCGGGGTCCACTCGTAGCGGTATCTGAAACGGGGATAACAGGCTCGGGGGAATCGTTGGGAGGTCCGGAAGCGCCGACGCCTGTATATTCGCGGACTCCCAGGCCCGCACAATATAGACTTCCCCGTCGGCTAGGGCATCCCGGATTGATACGGCGAGTGCATCTTCGGTTGCCTGAGCGTTAGTTGAGTTCGCTACCAGTACGGGGCCGCTTGGGCTGCCGCATCGAACTCGGCTTGAAGGCCGTCGGTCAAGTCCTTCAGCAGTGCCCGGGTGGTGGCGCCGACAGTGGAGACCGTCTCGACGACTACTGCCGTGGCACGGTCGGCTGCAGCCATCGTGTTCAAATGATTTGCGAGCTGGGCGTTGGTTGTCGAGTAAGGCGCGACGAAAGCGGCCGAGATCGGCGGGGCGGCATCCGTGCCCGGGAGCTGCGGAGCATCGGGGATCGGCATAGGTTTCGTCATTGCCGGATCGGCCAAGAAGTCAACGAGCCTTTGGAAGATGGACTGTGCCTGTTCGATATAGCTGACCAGAGCAGGTGAGCCGGCCGGAGGCCGAAACACCGGCCAAGAATAAGCAGAGGTTGGTGGGTCGATCCTCATGCAACTACACCTCGGATTCGCTCGGCTCGGACAAGGATAAGCGCAAGATCCACGATGCGGGCGATGGTGGCGAGCGCACTTTCGACGAAGGACGTCAAGTAAAAACTGCCGACCATGATTGACGACGTGAATAGGCTGGAAGGTTGGTGCTCCCCCGATGCATCGCGAGCCGGATGGAGCAGATTTTCCGCCCGCTGTTGATCGGCGGTACTCGCCGGAAGATCTCGGCCTTGATCGGTCTGGGGCCTCGGGACCGGGACGCGATCGTGAACACGATGAGCGTGATCCTGGCCGCACGCCCGGACATGGTAATGGACCTGACGACTATCCAGGAAGGGATCGCGCTTTGCTCTGAATCCAACGACGTGGTCGGTGTGCCACTGAGTGCGTGTCTGACCTACAAGTTGTTCGCCAAGCCTACGAAAGAAGCTGAAGCGCAATGAGGGTCTCAACCACTTCGAGTCGGGGCCCGCCGAGTATCTCGATATTGTGCACGTGGGGATCAATCCGACACCTGGCCGACCAGATGCGCGCCCCCACCCGCGCGATACTTGTGGACTCGATGTGCTGGACTGAGGTCCGCTCGGACTGTTAGGGACCTGTGTGGTCTCTTTGGTCCGCGAAATGGCTGCGACAACACACTCCTTCCGCGCACTGCTGCTCATTGTCTGAGCGCTGTGGGTTCGATTCCGGTCGCTCACGAGCGTCGCCCTAGCGGCTCCACCATCCGCTTTGAACGACCCAGATTCCCTGGGGGCCTTGAGTTGCCGGCTCGGTAAGGGTCAGGGTGACCATGCTGCCGTCGCTGTTGGTGACGGATACATGGGTGGGGGCGCCGGGACCAGCCTGTACGTCTGACCAGCCGAATTGGCTCTGTACGAAGGTTTTTGCGACCTGGATGCGGTCTCGTCGCCATGGTTGATGTCCGTTGTCGACGGCGTTCTGCAGCTCGGTGATCTGTTGGGCGCTGAGGCCTTCGCCACCAATCGGTGTCCCGGATGGCGGGTGCGAGTTCGAGCTGGGCTGTGCGGGTACCGATGTCGTGGTTTGGGGGGGCAGGCGATTCCGGTGAGGCGGGCGTCACCGGAGGAGGGTTCCCGTCGCCGCTGCCCGGCTGGGATGATCCATCGCCAGGACCTGGCTGGGTGGGACCCGCGCCATTGCCCGACGGCAAGGGGGTGCCCGCACCCGGCGAAGAGGGTGCGGGCATCGTGGTCGACGTCGCCGACGACGACTGGGCGGGTGATGAGGTAGTCGTGCAGCCGCTGATCGCGGCCGCAGAGGTGAGGATGGCCAGTACTGCCACCGTGATTCTCCGATTGCACCGGCCGCGAGCGTGCAGACCGCGGCAAGGGGCGATGTCGGGCATGGCGGGTTGTCGGCTAGGGACAATATCCCAGATCACCGTTGCGCTCGTCTTGAGCTTCGACCCCTCGTATGTCCTGTTCATGATCCGATCCCTCCCCGCATCGCCGTCGTATCTTGTTGCTACAGAACATGATCGACGGGCAGATTCCCGGCGGGATATATCTGGTCGATCACCGATTGCGTCCAGGAACCGACGGTCGAGCTAGGTCTAGCAGTGCTGAATTGCCGCAAATCAGGTGTCGCGCAACAACCCCGACGGTCGGCCATCCGATCGTCGCGGATTGTGAATACACTCAGGCCTGGAACGCTAGTCAGCGGCCAGTTTCGGGGTCTTGTAAAAATGCGTCACGGGACGGAACCCGCCGCCGGACATTGTCCAGGCGGCCACTAACCGAATCTGAATCGTCGTGGCAATCTCAGTCAGTTCCGGAACTCGGCCCGCCGCAGCGACTTTCTGATCTCGTCGACCCCTGACCGTCGATTCAGGGGTCGATTCCCGCAGCCGGCGCACAGCCGCAGGGCCTGATCGATCTCGTCGAGCTTGGTCCTGGTCAACACCATCGCCTAGTCGATAAGCGATTCCCCAGCAACGGTGGTCAGCCAGGTGCAGAAGACGAAGTCCGGAGTCGAGAATCCGAGCCGAACCACGCCGGGACATGGCAAACCCTCAATGGGACCTAACTGCACCTCGATGCCCAATCCGCCGAGTTCGATGCCCGACAGCGGCACGATCTGCAACGCCTGGAAACCAGACGACTCGTCGCCGTCGAGCAACACCATTGGGTGCCGCTCATCGAGCTCCGCCCACCAGACTTCTCCGCGTCGTATGGAGCCTCCTTCGAGAATCCGCCGCCGACCTGGTGTCAAAACCCTTTGCGAGCGAACACCAAAGGATGTTCCGACGACCGCACCAACAGTCGAAATCTGCAGGGACGCTGCAGGGTACGGCTGTAGTACTGGGTCAGAACGTGCAATCGGTCTGCCGCCCGATCCAACCACCCTTCAGGAACATGATGACGGCACAGAACACGTCGCCCGACGACGAACCCGTAGACCCCGCAACAGGGTTCGCAGCAGCTGTGGCTGCCACCGGCGCGGCGGCTGCCATTCCTGCTGGTGTGGCCAGTGCTGCGGTCATGACAGTAGCAATGACGAACTTTTTCATCGAGTGTCCTGTTCTGTGGTTACTGAGTGATGATCGTTGAAACTTCAGGTCGTGTGCTGGGATCATCCCAACTATTGCGCGGCACGTTACATAAGGGGCAATTCGTCGATCATGTTCCGTAGCAGGATGATACGACGGCGATGCGGAGAGAGATCGAGTCATGGACAGGACATTGACGGGGGTGCCTCTCGTGGCAAGCGTGATCGTGATCGGAGACTAGTTTCGCAACGCCAAGGGAGTCGGGGTCCGAGGGCCGGAGCGGGCCGAAAATTCCTATGCGTTTGCTCCGAGTACGGTGGTTGCGATCCCGGTGATCACCGGGACGGCGTCGAACAGGTCGCCTTCCGGTCCGGCCATGGTGTCGAACATCTCGAAGATGGTGAGGGCCAACAGGGTACGCCCGCTGGTCGGCGCTGTCCTCCGGCGAGTTCCCGCCCGTGGTGGCAAAGGGGGCTGACAATACCGCCAGACCGTCATCCGAATCCACCCCGAACGGGTCATCTCCTGGGGCCTCGACAGCGGGCCCTTCGACTTCACCAGCCGCGGCGCCGAGTAGTCATTCAGCGGGACCATCGGACACCGCGGCGCAGGCGAGAGACCGCAACGATTCGTTTCACCCCTCTCGCCGTCGACTGGTCCACTTACGCAACAAGGAACCTCGATGAAACAGCTCTACTACGCGGCAGTCCTCTAAACCGTGCTCGGCCTGGCGTCCGGGTTGTTCTACCGCAACTTCACCAAGGCCCAAATTTCACCGGGAAGACCGAGCTCGCGGTCACGCACACCCACCTGCTGGCGTTGGGCACGCTGTTCTTCCTGATCGTCATCGGGTTGGAGAAACAGTTCACCCTGTCTTCCGGTGGGCTGTATATCTGGTTCTTCTGGACCTACAACGCCGGTGTCCTGTGGGCCGTGACAACCATGACCATCATCGGGATGCGCACCGTGCAAGGGGTTCCGAGAGCAAACCGCTGGCAGATCTGGCAGGTGCGGGCCACATCCTGATGACTGTCGGCTTGACGCTGTTCTTCATCTGCCTGTACGGCCGGTGGTAGCGGCACGTCCAGTGAAACTCGTGCGGTCGTGACGCGGCCACGTCGGTTTCGCCGAGCACAACTTCACAAGGTCAGCATCAACCTTCGTGCTACTCCTTGGTTGCATTATCTGCGGTTGCCGCCCACAGCCCTCGTAATTCGCCGTACCGGGGCCCTCGATGAGGCGTTGCTCCATTTTCGGATCACCGGGCTTCGTATTGTGATGCTCACGGATCTCGCCCTCGACCTGCGCCAACTCCGTTTCGGAGGCCTGCGGCGTTCATGGCGGTGGCCTCCGTGAGTCGCTTCGGCGTAGCAACCAGCCGCCAATCCGCTGCCAGCGCGGCACGTTCGGACGCGGTTCCGAGGGACGAACGATCGTCTCCCCATTCGCCGCTGGGGCAGGTTTGGTGAAGATCACCTCGCGACGTACGCCGAACGTTTCCAGCTGACCGAGGGTCACCACCGAGTAGCCGGCATCGACCGCATAACGACCGTATACGCTGGCCTGCACATCCTTGATGGTGCTGAACCCTGGGAAGTAACCATTGATGCTCAGCACATCAACATGCTCGCCGAGCGACTTCATCATCTCGCTGAATAGGGCCTCCCCCACACTGCCTAGGACCAGATTCGCGACCGGGCTTCCGGGCATTTGGTTCACGTCGAACCACAGCTCTCCATCCAGATTGACGGTGCCCCTGACGTCGAGAGTGCCATCCGGCCGCAGGCGTTGGAAAAAGGCGATCGCGCCGAGATCCGCCACCTCATCCAACGCCTCTTGCAAGCGATCCCACCAGTCGCTGTGTCCGGCTGCGACAAATCGTGGACGCGCCTGATCTAGTACCTCGCGCAACTGCCCATACCGATGCGGCAACCAACCGACATGCACATCTTCGATGCGTTCCCCGTCGACGAGGGCAGTCAGAACCGCAAGCGCATCGTGGCCGAATTCCTTGAGTCCGGTGAGCATGCTCACGAGCTCCGATGCAGCGTCGAGATCAACTGTGTCCGACGGCAACACCGGATCGCCGTCGGCCCCGAACACAAGCGCACTCAGGTGGCGCGGCGCCGCAAGGTCCACGCCGCCGTCGTCGATCGGGCGCGGGCCATTGAGGTCGAGAACTGGGCCACCATCCTCCTTCGCCCAGGCCGCACTGTGGTCGTTGACATCCCACCAGAACGCCGTCACCACACCTGGTCGCCTACTCAGGTATCCCTGCAGCTCGGCCAGCCTGACGAACCGGTGGAATCGCGGGGCAGGGGCAACATCAAGCATCTGCTCATCGACGATGTACGAGCCGGGAGCGTGTGGAATTGCCAGCACCGGGCGGCCGATCAGGTCGTTCACCGACTGCATCGCCAGCCGCGCCTGCTGCCACCGCGCCGACCAGTCATCCTCGAGTTCACGCCCATGCAGCCTGGCCAGCTGTACCAGTCCGGGGGCAAACCAGCCACCGGTGTAGATCAGGTCCGCCCGCGCTGCCGCCAACTCCGCCGATTCGCCGCCGATGAGTCCACCGTGTGCCGCACGATATTCCAGGCTCGCCACTCGCACTGCCAGGCTGATCCAGTCGTGCGCGCGTCCATTAACTCGCTGCAATGCCGCCGCCTCCTCGACGGCATCAGTCGAGGACAAGTCGAGATACGCGGCCCAGTATGCGTCGTACGCTTCCAGCCGCTCGTCGTGCACGTTCCCGGACAGCCCGAGCGTCGCTTCCCACGTCGAGGAGGTCGGTTTGCCATCGCCGTCGGATCCGTCGACGCCGCGCATCTGCTCCCGGTGATGGAGCGGGGGCAGATGTTGTCCATCGCCGCCAGCCTGTTCGGCCGGGTCGCCAGACGATATGGAACCGTCGTTGTAAGGCAATTCGTGGTCACGCGCTCCCGTATTCATCATCCTCAGGCTGATCAAACCGACATGGCCTTCCGATTCGTCCGGTGGGCGAGAGTCATACAGAACCCAGTCGTCTGCAATACCCCGCATTCCCGGCGGCTTCCGGTGGGCGTGGCTGATACGCCCGTCAGGGGAGAGCACTTCAGCCGGCGACGACCACGGTGTGACCGGGCGCGTTCCGGCGGCGTTGGCCGGGCCGTCAGTCACCCGGTCCGAGTTGCCTCTGCGCGACCTCTCATCCGCAGTGTCTGCCTTCTCTGTGTTTCCGGGTTCCCACGGCCTGGGCTCACGCGGCAGGAAGTTGGTCTGATCGTGCCGCCCGCCGTCCGGTGAATTGTCGTCTGCCGTACCGGATGGCGTATTCGTGGCACCCATCTCGACCGCGCTGGGCGATCCCGGCGGCCGCCACTGCGCGGGCAGATCGTCGGCAGCGCGACCATCGGGTGTGAGTTGGAACCACATCGAGCGGTTCGCGCGCTCGACAATCGGTTCCGGGCGCCGCAGCTGGAATCCCCATGTGCCGGGATAGTTTTCGGCAGTCAGATCGCGCGGAAACAGCGAAACAGGTTCTACCACAGTCACTTCCGGGCTGTCGTCGGTTATCTCTACGCCGACCTGGTCGGGACCGACGGTCACCCGCAGCGTCCGCGGGGCACCCGGCCCCTTCACCGGGACAGGGTAGATCCAGGCCGCGAGCGCGTCGCGGGCTTGGGCGCACCGGCTTTCGGGCCAGCCGTGCGCGAGCATTAGCGAGGCCAGCAGCTGCGACTGCTCGACGGCCGCCTGTTCCGCATCTGCGCC
>NZ_JAODNK010000131.1 GCF_025465275.1 Nocardia sp.
CCGCCTCCACCGGACCGGGCCCCCGCTCCGACGATAAGCCGCCAGCGACCACAACAACAGTGCCCCATAGATTTCCGCAGATCAGAGCGCTGGAACTCCTACGCGATCAGTTTGTTCACAGGCACTAAGGATCGTCGGGAGCCCAAAGCATGCATGCATGCAGTGCAGACATCGCCCCTGCCTGGCCGCTAGGGTGTCGCGGGTGACGACATCGAGTTCGGGGAATTCCGCCGCTACCGATGTGCTGCCTGTCGAGCAGTATGTGGCCGGGTTGGCACGCAAGCGCATGGCAGCCGGGGTTTTGTTCCGCGACCCGGCCGAGCGGGTGCTGTTGGTCGAGCCGTCCTACAAACCGAACTGGGAGATCCCCGGGGGTGCCATCGAAGCGGATGAGGCTCCCTGGGCAACAGCGCAACGCGAGGTGATCGAGGAGTTGGGCCGGCACCTAGCGGTGGGCAGGTTGCTGGTTGTGGACTACGTCCGCCCGCAAGACAGCCGTCCCGAGGGCGTGGTGTTCGTCTTCGACGGCGGTGTCCTGGCCGAGGACGAGACGGCCTCGCTGGTATTGCGCGACGGTGAGATTCTTTCCGCCTCGTTCCATACCTTGGAGCAAGCCGGGGCGCGGGTGAAGCCGTTGCTCGCGGATCGCCTCTCCGCGGCGCTCACGGCTGCGCGTGAAGGTGTGACTGCGTTGTGCGAGCAGGGGCGGCGCATCGCCTGACCGGTGCGCCGCCTGGTTGGCTCGATGTGATCATGCCGGGGTATGCAGTGCTTCCAGGGCTCGTAATGGCGGCGCTGCCATGGTGTTCGGGTGGGTTATGTGTTGTTTGCCTGCCGCGCGGTAGAGGCTGTCGTGGATGCCGTCGGCGTAGAGCAACCCGTTCAGGTCATGGCGGATCTTGGCCAGGTGGCCGTCGGCTCGGAACCCCGCCGCACCCACTAACAGCACCAGCTCGCCGGCAGCCTGGTTGGCTACGTCGACACCGTGTGCTTTCGTTGCCGCACCCCATCGTTCGGCGTGAGGATGCCCGCTCTCCTCGAGCCGCGAAGCGACTACGGCTCCGAGTAGTGCGGTGACAATTTGGGTATGCGTGCGGCCGACCGTCATGAGCGTCGAGTCCCGCAATCGGAACGTCCCGTTCGCCGTCTGCCGGGCGGTGAGAGCTGTTGTCACGGTATCGAACACTGCGGCGGCACCGCCCAGGGCGGTGGCGGTGACCAGTGGCCGGTAGCTGGCGAAGTGCTTGCGCAACAACGCCATCCCCTCACCCCTCAGCACATCGTCGGGCCGGACCGGTACGGTGTCGAGATCGAGGATGCCCCACGTCCACCCGGCCAGCCCGGCCGGGGAGATCATCTGCCGGTGCAGCCCCGGTTCGCTAGCGTCGACCGCGGCGGCGGCCAACTGTCCGTCCGGGGCACGGAAGAACACCACGAACACCGCTGCTTCGGTCAGTCGGCTGATCCAGGTCTTGCGTCCGGTGACTTGCCAGGTGCCATCGGGCAAGGGCGTGGCGCTGGTGCGGGTGCCCGCCGGGTTGGATCCGCCGTGCGGTTCGGTCATCGCGATTCCGGCCAGCTCGCCGGCGAGCAAGCGTGGAAGCCACCGCTGACGGGCTACCGGGCCCGCGTGGCGTTCGATGAGGGCTCCGTGTCCGAGGCCGGTGGCGTCGCGTAGGTCGATGTCGCGGTAGCCGCACACGAACTGCGCCAGCAGCGCGAACAACGCCGGTTGATCGGCGGTGTCGAGCGCACCTCGCTCTGCAAGCGCCGCACGCACGGCCTGCAACCGGCGGCTGCGCTCTGGTCCAGGGGACAGCTCCGGCTCAATCCGGCAGGTTTCCAGAACGTCGCCCAATGCGCTGGCCAGCGTCCGCAGCCGCCGCCAGTCGATCCTGTTCGCGGTGTCGAGCACCGGCGCAAGCGGTTCCAGCCAGGTGCCGACCGCCTCCTGAAGTCCGATGGTGCTCACGGTGCCTCCCCCTGCACCCGTGCGGGGTGGCCGTAGGCCATGGCACCGGCTGGGATATCGTGTGTGACAAGGGAACCCGCTCCGATCAGGGCGTGTTCGCCGATCGTGATTCCGGCCAGGATCACCGAACTGCTGCCGATCTTGGCGCCGGTGTCGAACCGGGGCGCGAGCAACGTCGGCTGGCGGTGTGGGTCGCGCCAGGTCAGCGTCTTGTCGTTGATCGTGCGCACGCCGGCACCGAGGAAGACCCGATCTGCCACCAACGTGGCGCTTGTGATGTGCGAGCCGGGAGAGCATCTCACCTCCCGGCCGATGCGGGTAGCGCGCTCCACACAGAGGTGATGGCCGAGCACGGTGTCCGAGCCCACCTGCACGCCGCTGCGCAACAGCGAATAGTGCCCGATCACCGTGTTCGCCCCGACGTGAACGTCCGCGTACACGACTGCGCCGCAACGGATCACCGCGCCGGGACCGATCACGGTGGCGCTGCCGTTGCCCGGGTAGATCTGTCCGACCGCGTATCCGTGCTCGGGCTTACCGACGACGGAGTGTTCCTCGACACGAGCGTTTTCGGAAACGGTGGCCCCTCCGTGCACGACCGCGAAGGCACCGATCACGGCGTGGCGCTGGATCACCACCGGGTGCAGGACACCCAGTTCGTCGGCCGGGATGAACACAGCGAACCGGCTGATCTGCACGCTCTCATCGGCGTACAGTAATCCGGCTCGGTCGAGTTCGGCTACGGTCAGCTCCCGCCCGGTGGTCGATATACTCGACGCCGGTGAGGGTTTCGCAGGAATTGTCATCGCTGTACCTCCACCGCGGCAGGAAATGGGTGGGCTGCCGCGATATTTCCAGAACACGCCCGATCGCGGCCTCTGACCATCTGTTTTGCACGGCACGGCAACTCTTTGCGGGGTATGCAAATCGGCTGGCGCGGTGGATGATCGGGCGGATACGCTCTATTTCCCGGCCTGAACGAGGAACACGGGCATGGATCAGGCCCGCGCGATCTGGAACACCCCCGCCGTCCGCACCGCTGCCGAATCCGGCGACTACGGCGCGGTCGTTCGCGCGGTCCGGCGGGCCACCAATCTCACCCTCGCTGAACTTGCCGAACTCTGTAGTTACTCGATCTCTTCGCTGTCACGACTCGAGCGCGGCAAACAGCACCTCGGCGACGTTCGTGTGCTGCGCAGCCTCGCTGACGCCCTGGATATCCCGCCTCATCTGCTCGGATTGGCCAACACTCCACCGCAAACGGTGCGGCCGCGCCGTCCCGCCGCTATCGTCGGCGTCATCTCAGCGCCGGACGAGGAGAGCGAGCCTATGCGTCGTCGCACGCTGCTGACAGGACTGACCGGCCTGGCCGGCGCCGCGACCCTCGGCACTTCCGCGCTGCCCTCGGCCATCGGCAACCCCTTGACCGGACTGGAGCACGTCCTACTGGTGCCACCCTCGACCGGAAACCCTGTCGGACTACCGAGACTCGGGCACGATCTGGCCGCCGTGCGGTCGTCCTTCGACCTCGGCCGCTACGCCGATGTCGCCGCCGACCTCCCGAACTTGCTATGCAACGCCCTGGCCACGGTCGCCGCAGCCGACAGCGGCGACGACATCGGCGCAACCAACGCCGTGCTCGCGCAGATCTACGTCCTGGCATCCACAGTGACCGTCAAATTCGCCCACAACCAACTCGCATGGACCACCGCTGACCGTGCGATGCAGGCCGCTCACATCAGCGGAGACACGCTGACCCAGGCCGCCGCACACCGGGCCTGGGCCATCGTTCTGCGCCGCACCGGTCACGCCGACACCGGCACACGCCTGGTAGTCGACACCGCGGCATCCCTGCAGTCCAATCTGCACCGTGGACCCCAATACTTATCGGTCTACGGATCACTCCTGTCCACCGCGGCCTACACCGCTGCCGTCGACGGCGACCGCGCCACCGCCCACACCCTCATCGGCGAGGCCATCGAAGCCGCAACCAGACTCGACAACGACGCGAACAGCTCTCGCACGGGATTCAGCTCAACGACGGTCGGGTTGTACCGGATCAGCATCGCCAGAGTCCTCGGCGACTCCGGCACAGCCATCGAAGTCGCCCGACAGATCAACCCGGCCACCATCGCGTCAAGAGAGAGGCGAGCGCAGTACTGGTCCGATGTCGCCCGCGCATTTCACCAATGGGGCAAGCCCGAAGCGTGCTATCGCGCGTTGCTGGCTGCCGAGCAAACCTCCCCGGACGAAGTCCGTTACCGCAAGCAAATACAGCACATCACCCGCAGTCTGCTGCGCGACCCTGCGGCCACGTCCCTGCCCGGCGTGCAGGCATTCGCTCTTCGCACCGGAACCAAAGGCGCAGCACGATGATTCGAAGTATGGATACACCAAACACACGGGCTCTTTCTCGCCGAAATCGCCTAGGGTGCCGAATCGGACTTGATTGCTGACGACCACCGCGAGCCATCCGAAGATCGCGTAGAAGACGCCGCTGACGGTGAGTGTGCCCAGTACCTCGGCCCATCGGCCGGTGGCCGCAGCGATGCCGATACACACGCCCAGATGGAGCAGGGCCACTGTGACGACCACGAGAACCGGCCCGCGCGCCACCGTGTTCCGGCGTTCCGGCGCGGGCGCGGACGCGGCCGGGTACGGCGGCGAGTGCGGGTCTACGGCGAGGTCGGGCGCCCGCGGAGCAGATGCTTCCTCCGCGAACCTGACAGTGACACCGAGTACGCCAGCCCAGGAAGGCCGCAGGATGTCCTGCGGCCCTTCCTGTGCGATTAGGCCGAATGCTTCTCCCGCCCATTCTCGATCTGCGCCTGTTCGGAAAACGCTCAGCCACCTTCAGGTCACTGCGCCGATTCCGGCCGCATTTCCGTGAGCGAAACCCGAACTCACCCTGTTCAAGCGCCGTGAGGGCGGTACTCAGCTATCGAGAACTCCCATACTCGATGGTTGCCGCGTACTAGACCAAACCGAAGATGACGCCCGCTGCGGTGATCGCGACTCCGAGGATCGCGACGGAGAGATCTTTTACGGCCTGGACATCGAGGTCGGATTTGAGGTCGGCCAGCGCATCCGTGACGGCAGTGTCGGCGTCTTGCTGTGTGAACCGGGGCACCCGAACAGCGTCGGCGATCCCTTCCTGAAGTCGCTCGAAGTCATGGTGCAACTCGTTGACCGCGAAGAGCAGACTGTCCGCCTTCTGATCGGCATCCCACCCAGGGAGGAAGCCGTCAGTTTTCAACACCATCGCACTGTCCGTGGCGGTCACCGCGGTCCAGGCTTCGCCCTCGTGCCGGGACAGCGCCGCGTTGATGGATCCGGCGACTCCGGCGACCCCCAGGGCCAGCAGAGCGAGAAGATCAGGGCGATGGTGAGGATGCTCATGTCGTTCTACTTAACTTTCCTGCCACCCTTGGGCTCATCCCCGCGCGTGCGTGGAGCACTAGTTCCGCAGTTCGCGCAGATAGGTCGCGAAGGGCCCTCTTGCTGCGGCAGCCGCGCGGCTGCCGGGACATCGTCATCTGATGAAGCACTGTGCCTTGAGGGTCTGACAAGCCCGGCCCCGTGCCGCACGGCTCTGTCCTTATCGTCTCGGTGTCGGACCGATCGCTGGGCCTCCGCCGGGGGAGCTGTCCAGCGCCCGCCGCTACAGCGACTCCGGCGCTGATCGCCGCCACTGCTCGGGTATCGGTGTGAAGCTATATGTTGCCCGTTGCAAGTGGGTTGATAACAACTTCCAGTACGAACTGCTCACATCGGACCATCCTCTGGCTCAGCTCCAGCGACTTCATAGGCGCTGTCGAATTGCGAACCCACTCGGTCACATCGAGGCGGCTGGTGATGGCTTCCGTGATGTCCAGGTGGTCCCGGACCTGCTGTGCCTCCCAGCCTGCAGGGCTCTCCAGGTTCAAGATCGGTGTCGGTACCGACTCGTCGATCGGGATCAGCTTGTGTGCCTCGGCGAGGATGCCGCCCACGGGCTGTAGCGGCTTCCGGTGTCCGATCTTGATCTTTTCGATGTGGGGAGCGAGTGCGTGGCCTTGTCTGTGGCGGTCGATCCGGGCGAGTTCTTCGAGCCACCACAACACGTTCGAGCCATGGTCGGGCTGCGCATTGAAGGGCTGTACCTGCCGAAGCAACGCGAATGACTCATCGGACAGCGCCTTCATCCGCCCGCGGTGGTTCGTGTCGTCGTACTTCGCCGGGTCGGTGAATACAGGAAAGAAGATGCCACGCTCGGCCGGCGGCGGATTCTGGCCGCTATCTCGCACTGCGAGGTAGTACACGATTCCATCGAGCGCGGCGCGCAGTTCATACAGCCATTCCCCGAACAGGGCGCTGAGTCGAACCGGCATCGGAGTCAGCGTTTCGACCACGAAGGTCCACGATGTGTCCGTGTCTCCCCGAACGACGTCGAACCGGCGCGGATGGTCGGTCAGGTGTCTGGCCCATTCGGCCCCGATCTCGGCCCTGATCTCGCTGGCCCGGCGCACACGTTCACGACAGACATCGACGGCCCACTGCCCGTCACCGATTGAAGACACACCTGCACGGTACGCGTTGTCGCTGTTCACAGCCCTCGACACCACGAAGACGCACGACGACCATGAACAGGGACACTCGCGCCGTGGCCCGCTACGTCTCCAAGAGCGGGCGGCGCCGGATGGATAGCTGCATGCCGCGGAATCGACGAGGTAATGCTCAGCGGTCGTCGGCGGTGAGGGAGAACACCGGAGGTTTAGACCTCGCGGCCGCGACGCCAGCGCCCAGTGACTCCAGCATGTCGCGCCAGTAGGCCCGCCAGATCGCCCGGGTGGCGTCATCGGACAGTTCGGCGTCGACCTTGACTGTGCCCTCTTTGCCCTTTTCCTTGAACGGCCAGGGAGGCTGTTCTCCGCTGGCCAAGCAAATGCGGGCAAGGACGGTGCGCCGCACGATATCTCGCAGCCTGTCGACGGCGTACCCAAGCCGAACCAGGGTGTTCTCCTCGTCCTTCTCGCTGGGCACGCACTCCATCACTCGCAGCTTCCCGTTCAGGGACTTCACCGATACTTCTCCACCGTGGACGATGCTCGATCTCAGGCCATAGAGCTGCTTCAGATCCTCGAAAAGCGCTGCGGCGGGGTCGTCGTCGTGCGCAAGCAGCGCGGTAACACGGGTGCACAACCGAAGCGTCAAGCCCTCTCCCTCGTTCGTCCCGAGTACCAGCCCCTCCAATGAGGTGGCGAGATCTACGATCTGTTCGCCGAATCCTGTTGTGTCGTCGAAGTTCACGAACTTCTTGAGTGCTTCCCGGAAAGAGCTAAGCCAGATATCCGGACCGCCGGTCTTTGACTCGGCCTCCGCGACCAGCGCGGTCAGGGCGGTGATCGCTGGGCCTTCCGTTCCGTCGAGTCGTGCCGTTCGCCGCGTCGTCGTAACGTCGCTGTTCCGGGCCAGAAGGTTAAGCGAGGCCGGTTGGGCGGCAATTTTGCAGCTCGGTCCGAATACCTGATACGTGCCTTGCACGTTGGCTCCGGTCAGAAGGCAGACGCCGAGTTGGAACCGGTCCAGCGTCTGCGCCAGGCTACCAACGCCGAAGTAATCGACACCGGAGATCTGCTCGCGGACGATCAACAAGGCGTGCGGGGGCCGATAGGGCTTGGAGAGGCGTCGTTTCCAGGCATGATCGGCGTCAGGTATTTCCTTCCTGATGCGCAGCGTCATATGTGTGCGCCCGTCGGGAACGATGGTGACACCGTTGATCTCGATCTCACGCCCTGAATCCGGCACGAGATGAGAGACGTGGCGTGCCAGCACCATGTCGTAGGGCTCTCCGGACACCACCTGGATCAACTGCGCGATGGCAGCAGCCACTTGCGGACCGTTCGGATCGTAAGTGTTCTCGTAAGAACACTCGTGCACGCACAACTCAAGAAAACTCGTCAGCAGTAGCGAGGCCGCGAATTCCGGCCCGCCGGAACCCTGGTAGCTATCGCGGATGGCGTCAGGCGCCGCCGAAATCACCGACTCCGCGAGCCGCGCATACTCCGGAAGCGTCTCGATTGGGGAGATTTCAAAGTCGAGGCCGGCCTGGAGATGGCGATGGGAGGTAGATGTCGGGATCGCTCCTTCTGCTCGCAATCTTTCGAAGCAGACTGTTACGAACGCCTTGGCGGTCGACTCGAACTCGTTCAACGAACTCCTCGGTGGGCGTGAGTACCTTCTGGCCGTGGTGTCGAACAGCTGACCGAAACTGTTACGGAGACGCACCCAGTCACCGTGCCTGGTGAATCCGACCGCCCTGGCGATCCGAACTTCTCGCGCGTGTCAGTCCTGAGCGCCGACGATCGGAAGCCACGGGACAGCGTTGGGGCGGAAGCTCTGCCGCTCGGGCACCAAGCCGGTGTGATCATCGAGGCTCATCAGGGTGACGCCGACCAATTCGGCGTCACCGTCGTCCTGGGCGGCCACCGAACTTCCGCAGACACCGCAGAACCCGCGCTGGGAGTCTGGGACGGTGTTGTACCAGACCGGTTCTCCGCCCGGCCCGGTCCATTCGAAGCATTCGCGGGGGCAGTGGAGCCACGACATGACGGGGCTACCGGACAGCCGTTGGCAATGATCACAGCTACACAAGTGGACGAACGACAGCTGGCCTGATGCTTGGTACCGGATGTTGTCACAAGCAGCCGCCAGAGCGCATGCTGCACATACCCTTTCACGGAGTCGGTACTGAGCCGGGAAATGTCGAATGCCTCGGTGACAGCCGTCAGCGAGATCATTTGGCGCTCTCGGCCGGGGTGCTTCTCGCCTCAGACGTCGTCGATCCTAGTTGTGGTTCAGCTAGGCCAGGACCCGCGTAGACTGACCCGAGCCGCAGCGGGGGTCGTCGGCATCTCTGGACTGATCCATCGTGTCGCAGATACCCGGGAAAGGGGCGTGTGTAAGGCACCAAGGCGCGGAGGCGAAGTCTGTGGCCTGCTGGTGTCATCAGCTTGTGGTCCGGTAGTCCCTTTTCGTCGATTCTGCTGTGTACGGCCAGAATTCGATCGATTATGTGGGTATCCGGTCAGAGGTGGGAGGTGCCCGTGTCAGAGCTCGCGGTATTGATGATCGATGTGCAGAACGGCTATATCGCCGAGGACGGCATTCGGGATGTTCTGGGCTGGCCACCGATATGGCGCTTGGACGAAGTCCTCGGTGAGTGCGCTGACCTGCTGACCGCAGCTCGGGCAGCCGGCATTCCGATCGTCTACTCACGACAGGTCACGAGCCCAGCAGGTAGCTTGGCCGCTAATCCACGCGCAGCGCGGCACATGCTGTCACGGACATCAACATTGCCTGAATCGACAGCCGCACAACAGGAATGGCGAAGTGAAATCATCGACGGTGTTGCTCCCGTGCCTGGGGATCTGGTGCTCGAGAAGACCCGGCACAGCTTCTTCGCCTACACCGAACTCGATCCGGTCCTGCGAAGCCTCGGTGTTCAGCGGCTTCTCGTCGCGGGGTTGCAGACGAACGTCTGTATCGAAGCGACAGTGCGTGCTGCGCTGGAACGCAACTACGACGTAGCCGTCGCCGAGAACGCGGTCAGCACCGACGGGCCGGACCTGCACTACGGTGCGCTCAACTCGATGCGTGTCCTCTACGTCGAGGTGGCTCCGTGGCAGGAACTCATTGCCGAAGGCGCGCAGTGGAATCGGGCTTTCACCACGCCGAACTACGGGCGAAACCCGGAATACTGGGACGAGACCGTACTCGAAGTGGTGCCCCGGTGATCGGCCAAGGGCTTGTTGTCCAGGAACGGATCGCGAGCGCTGAGGAGTATCGGGCGCTTCGCTCCTCGGTTGGGTGGACAGTTCCCGAGTCGGCGAAAAGCGAAGCAGCGCTGGCACGGTCGCTGTTCGGGGTCGTTGCATTATGCGACGACAAGACGATCGGCATGGGTCGCGTTGTCGGTGACAACGAGCTGTACGCGACCATTGTGGATGTGGTTGTGGCGCAACAGTGTCAGCGCCGGGGCGTTGGCCGGAAGATCGTGGAAAGGCTCGTCGAATGGGCACGGGGGCGAGAGATCGTCCACCTCGGTGTGGTTGCCGATGACGCTGTCGTCGGCTATTACACCAACTTGACCTTCCAGCCCAGCGGCCGCTACCTTCGACTGCCACCCGTCGATTCCCGTCGCTGACGCGCTGAGCCCAGTCGCTTGATGCTTTCGGATCACCGGGCGAGCCGCCACAGAATCTGGCGGGAGGTCACCCCGCCCCGTGTCCTGGAAAGGATGTCGGCGGGCTTCAGATGCGGTGCACGCTATTCAGTCTGGTGGTTCTCGTGCCGTTCCTGTTCGGCCGGCCACGCACGTGAGTCCCCAGTTCTGCCGTAGGATCCGAGTCGGACTGGATCAAGTCACCAACACGGATGCGACCGGGCCGATTACCCAGAAGAGCCCCGCGAGTACATCGCTATTCCTGGTGGGGCTCTTCGCTTCCCGCTGCCGACTACTCGCCGCGGTGCGGGGGCCCGGGGTGATCACGTGATCCAGTATCGGAGAATGCGGGTGCCGTCGCTCCAGGTGAGTCTCGATTCGAGTTGGCCCGCACAGGATTCGATGATGCGTCGTGAGCCGGTGTTGGTTTCGTCGCAGCTGATAAGGATGTCACCGATGCCCAGTTGCTGGGCAATTGGTATCGATCGGCGCAGGATCTGGGTTCCGTAGCCGCGGCGCCGGTGCTCGGGCAGCACCGCGTAGCCGATGTGCCCGCCGCGTTGGCGCAGGTAGTCGTTGAGGGTGTGGCGGATCGAGGCGCGCCCAACGATTACGTCGGCGACGGTTGCCAGGAGAAACGTCGCGGGGACGATCCCCGCGGGAAGGTTGATGCCGTGCCGGTAGTTCTCCAGAGCGGCAAGATATTCCGGCCATGACATCGCGGCCGTGAGTCCGAGCGCGAAGTCGAAGCCGTCGTCGCGGGCCATCGCCCGGTGCGTGGTACGAAGGATCTGTTCGTCGGATGCGCGCGCCGGACGCAGACACACTCGATCAGCCGATGATCCACCTGATCCGTTTGTCACCAACACTCTCGCAGACCCTAGGCGCGGGTGCTGACCGTGTCGAGCGAATAAGGAGAGCTGGTCGGCCTCGGCGGCGGCGTGTTTCGACGGCACGCTGACCACGAGACGTTTCTTCGCGAGGCGGCGGTCGAGCGTGGGAGGTCGGTCGAAGGAGGCCACGGTTGCTCGGTCGCGGTGCTAGCGTGCCCGCCATGCTGATGTTCGCGATCGAGTCAGGTGAAATGGTCGAGTCCATTGAACGGCAAGCGAATTCCGCCGGAATCCGACACGGAGCGATTGTTTCGCTGATCGGGGGAGTGGACGAGTTCACAGTCTCGACGATGCCCGCGCACGACGCGACCGAGGACATCGTGTCGACCTATCGCATTCCGGGCGAGATGCACGGCGCTGGAGAAATCCGCGACGGCAAGGTCCATGTACACGCCACCTTCGCCATCCAAGGCGACCGTGCCGTCGCAGGCCATGTGCGCTCGGCAATCATCGGAACCTGGTTCGCTCGCGCGTACGTGATCCCGCTCGCCCAGACATGATCGGCCATGGGTCACCGTAGTCGACTGTGTCACTTCGTCATCGACGTCACCGATTTGGACGAGGCGACCAGGTTTTGGAGTGCGGTTCTCGGCGCGGTCGAGGAGCCGGTCAATCCGTCGAGTCGCCATGTCTACCGCCGCTTACGGTTGCCGGACAACGAGATACGGGTGCTGCTGCAAGCGACCGCTGATATCAAATCGACCAAGGAGCGGATGCATCTCGACATCGAGGCTGACGACGTGGAAGCCGAGGTCCGCCGCCTCGAATCGGTCGGTGCTGTGCGCTGGGATCATCAGCGCGAACGTGGTTACGACTTCTGGGTGCTGCACGATCCCTGGGGGAATGAATTCTGCGTCCTGCAAACCGAATTCCCCGACGTGCTGGCCCAGCGGCCTGAATGGGACTGAGGCGAGCAACCTCGGACGCTGCTCTCCCGGCGGGTGGAAATCGATGCGGTCGAACACCGGTGCCGGAGACTCTGCAAAACCTGGACAACCCGATAAGCGTAGAGCGGGCGCGAAGGCGCTGGCACCGAAATCATCGAGCGCACTGCGTGTTCGGGTCGGGAGTCACTGCAGCCCGGACACGTACCCGCACAGGCAGATTGGGGAGCGTCCGTGAACCGATCGGTGTACCACCCGGACACTCGAACCGGAAACTGGCTGTCTCGGGTTCGAATGAGGTGTCGTAAAACGTGAAGCCCAGCACTGTCTTTGGCCCTGCTCGTCGGCGGAACCCCTGTGCGTGGGGGTGTGAGAACTTGGATCGCCCAGCGAAACCTTCACTGTTGCTTCAGAATCGGCTGCATGAGTAACGATGATCTGGCCGACGTTCTGCGCGCTCAGGAAAGCACCCGTAACCACGATCCGGAGGTGGACGCACAACCTGATGTGCTCGTGAGTGAGATCGAGGACCCCGCTTCGCCTCAGGAATTTGGACGAACGAGCGCCCCAGCAGTGGTTGGATGACAAGCTGAGATAGGCAATCGGTTATTCCCGTAGCTGGTCAGTGAGGGGTCTACACGTTCCACACGGCAACGGACCGGGTGACTTTTTCACCCCTCGATATCGATCTGCCCGACGAAGAGACGAAGAGACTGTGCTGATGGTGGCGGCGGCCGATGAGCGTCTGCGGCCGCGATACCCGACGCCGCGGCGGCAATCGCGACATCCAACGCCGCCACATATCGCTGTGAGTCACAACTCAGCGCTGCTCCCGCGTCAGGTTGGTGGCGACCGCGAGCGTTCGGAAAAACCTGGGATTGGTGGTGGGGTTTCTCAGGTGGCGGTGTCGCCTGGTGTTGGGTCGGGGACGGCGTTGTGGGTGGCGGCGACGATTTCGGCGTACTCGGGGTCACGCGGGTGGGGGATGTTGTTGTTGGTGAAAGCATCGACGACTGCGGGGTTGTGGGCGTATTCGTCGAGGCAGGTGAGGGCGCCGGCGTAGGACCAGTCATCGTGGAGCATGTGGTGTATGAGAGCGGTGAGAGCGGTGGTGGTGAGCTCGGGTGAGGCATCGCTGTTGATCAGAATGTCGGCTATGGGTGTGAACACGGTGTGCCCTGCGGAGTTCCAGGCCATGGGTGGGTCCTTCCGATGCTGGTGCGCTGTCTTGACGTCGGAAATCCGTGTGCAGCCGCCTGCCGGTGCCCGCCCAGTGTCGGACCGCATCACCGGGGGATCGATGAAGCTGTGTCCACCGTCGCGTATGCGCGCACCGGGGCGGGTCTATTCGGTGTCTTTCGGCGCTTGGGGGGTGGTGATGGTGAGCGTGCGTTCGGTCGAGCGGCGGGGTGAGGTCACTGTGGCGTCCGGGGCTGCTGCGAGGATCGCTGCGTGGACGGCGGGGGCGAGGTGTCCGGGGATGGTGGCCGAGATGGTCACTGTCGGACCGTTGTCGAGGACCTCGACGGGAGTGCCCAGTAGCTCGGCCAGGCGTCCGTCGGCGATGGCGGCGACGACGAGTTCGGCGGGTTCGGTGAGCTCGCCTCGGCCGTCGTGCACCGTGCGTCGCCCGAGTCGGAGCACGACCGCCCATCGGCCGCCGGATTCGCGGTGGGCCTGCGCGTCGGCTACTTCGTTGCCGAGCCGGCCCAGCACCGCTCGCACCGCGTTCTCGACGATGCGAGAGACCGTCGTGGGTTGAGGCGGAAGGTGCGGGATGTGAGGCACTCGGAACGGGCGATCGGGTGTGCTCATCGCGAGAGCCGGTTGATCTGGGCCGGGGCGAGATCGGGGTGCGGCGGCTTTCCAGTGGACTTGTCCCACAACGATATTGACATTGCTTCTCCCGCATCGTTCTCGGTGAACAGAGGTCGTCCTGACGTTACTGCCGGCCCCTGACGTGCCGGCCCCGATTGGATCTGGTTGATCGCGCACGGACCTATGTCCCACTTCGAACCGACCCGGACCCGAGTTCCCACCGGCTTCGCCAATTCGTCACCCCGCCATCGCAATACACTCGATGCATGTACGTTCCGTGTGCGGTGTTCCGGCGGACTCCCCTCGAGCGGGCCGACGAACGCCTTGCCTGGGACCGGGACGATCAGTACTTCTTCGCGGCCGGCGCATGTCACGTTCTCGCGTATGCGTTCCTGTCCTGCCACAACGGATTCGGGGCGATGGGGCTTTGGCCCGCCGGTGCTGAAAACCCCGGCCATGTGTACGCCTCGAACGGGGTGTGGGCCTTCGATCACTCCGGATGGACACCGGAACCGGAACTTCTCCTGACTTCCCGCGCGGCCGAACCCGGCCCCGACTATCAGGCCCGGCCGATCGATTTGAGTCTGGAAGAGCTGTGCGCCCGGTACTGGATGCGCGGCCGCCGCGAGTTCGCCCACGACCCTTGGCAGCGCGCCCACAACTACATCGAACGGTTTCCCGACCCACGTCCTCGTGAGTGATCAAGATCGAATATCGTTGTGCCGCTGGCAAAGCGATTCCTTCCCTGTGGGAGTCGGGTTCCTGGTTAGCTCGGGGGGTGGCGATTCCGGAGGATCTGCTGCCACTGGTCGACCGGGTCGAGCGGGCGATCACTGGTGTGGCTGGGGCTGTGCAGGATGCGCGTTTTGACCGGCGTAGTGATGAGCCCGGCAGCGGGTTGCGTGTGGATCAGGCCGTCGCTGGTGTTGAAGCCGCGTCTCGGGAATGGTTCGCGGTCTCTGGTGAGCTGCAGGCGTCCTTGGAGCTCAAACGCCGGTGGCAGCCTCGGCTCGGCTCGGAGTGTCAGGCAGCGGAATCCGCGCTGACCATGTTGCATCTGGCGGTGACGTGCGAACTGGCTCTCGCGCAGCCGCTGGACTGGATCGAGGGCAACCCTCGGCTGCAGGACATTCCCGGCTGGCCTGGCGGTGAGGACGCGGTCCTGACGGAGGCCGCCTCCGGTGCCGGGCGCCTGCTCGCGCTGTTGCGTGGCGGTACTGACGACGACAGTAAGCAGGAGTCGTTCAGTGTTTACTCCGACAATGAAATCGCTTTCACGATTCGCGCGATTCTGTCCCAATCGAGCGATGCGATAGGCAGAGTGTTCGCGGGGCTGTCGGCCGTACCGCTGGTCGGTGTCGTTGCTCCCGACGCGACCGACAAGGTCCGGGAGATGCTCGAGCGGCTCGGCGACTGGGCGATCGAGCGCGCGATCGACGTCCTGCCTCAACGGGTCACCGCGTTGGTGCGGATCGCGTTGGGGCGAGCACGAGGATTGCTGCTGAAGGTGCTCGGCGCCTTCCGTGACCGGGTGGTCGCCGACGTCGACGTGTTGGTCGGCGATGGTGCCGCCGCCAGCGAATTCACGATCGGCACGTTGTTGGGCGGCATCTACGCCGTCAGTGACGTAAACGACCGGGCCTGCGAGGCCTTCAACGCCCCGAACATCACCAACCGGGACCGCCAGCAGCGCGGAGGGCGACTGGTCAAGCTCAAGAAATCGAACAATCGATGGGTGGTGGGCCCCGTCGAAGTGCTGGCGCTCGGACTCCCGACGCTGTGGACGGTCACCATTCCCCTCGGTGGGGTCGGTGTCGCGGCGGCCGTGCCCGCGGCGGCGATACTGCTGGCCTGGGTGGTGCTGATGTCCGGCGATCAGCTCGACGCCAGTCACTATCCCAATTTCTGGAAGGGTGTGGTCCGCCGCTCAGCGGGAGAATGACCGCGCCGGTGATGAGCATGTCGGTGTTCGCTTCCGGCGGCATCGTGAACCGCTGAGCGAGGGACCGGTGTGCTCGACTCCGCAGTATGCCGAATTCCGGGAATCGGCTCGGTGCCCGGTGCGGGTCAATGTCGACCGAGGGCGGGTTCGGTGCGCCGGTGGCGGCCGCCGACTTCGGACACCGCGTCGGTGATCGCCGGGAGTATGAGCGTGGGCGCATCGGTAAGGCTTCGCAGGTGTTCGACGAACGCGGCGATGCTGCCGTAGCGGGTCAGTACTTCATCGGCCAGCCTGCGCACTGCGGACTCGTTCATCGTGCCCCCTCAGATCACCGCGTCACCGCGGGACGAAACCTGTTGTCGGCATTGTGCCCGACAAGCCCACCCGTGCAGCTACTTTCGAGATATCTGCGACCGCAGGTGCCGGACACTGCGGTTTCGTGCCAGGTGACTGTGAATCCTGCCGTGTGGGCACTGATTTGAGCTAGCTTCTGCACCGGTGAACAGTGGGAAGCGGTCCGGATCCCGGGCGCGGTTACCGGTCCGCAGCGCGAATCAACATGACCGGCGTGACCATATCGCGAAGATGAATTCCGAGATTGTGACCGCGGCGTTGAGAGCGAGCTCGGCGTGTACGCGTTCGACGGTGCTCGCGGTGGCTCGGCCGTGTCCGGTTCCCGCGTCGTTGCGCAGCTCGGCCAGTCCTTGGACGACGGTGGTCATGCCCTGCACCATCTTTCGGACGCCTTCGCTCGCGTGCGGGCGGTTGACCACCAGCTCGTCATCGAGCGCGGCGGTGGCCACTCGAAACAGTTTGGGCAGGTCCCTGGGACGTTCCGCGGAGCCGGATGTGCCCTGGATTTGGTCGAGAACCTGATGGCAGATTGACTCGATCAGTTCTTTGCAGGATCCGATTGTCAGTTCCGGGTCGTTGTCGATGAGGCCGTTTTGTATGCGCTTGAGGTGCGCGTCCAGTCCCTTGCGGTCGCCGAGTTGGACGTCGCGGTCGGCGGTGAGTGCGGCGGGGCGCGGGCCGTGGAAGCTGTTTCGGGTGGTGGCGCGATATACGGCTCGGCCGTCTTTGAGGGTCTTGTCCACGGTCAGTTCGTAGGCGCTGCCGGCCAGCGCCTGGTTGACCTCGTCGACCAGTTCTTGGGCAGTGGGCGCCGAGTACTGGACGCGTGGGTGTACGGCGCGCTCGATGAATCGCAGGAACTCATCTGCCGGTCCGTGCCGGAGTTTGAAGCGGTCGTCGTAGAAGGGCCAGTCGTCGCCCCAGTCCGCAAAGCCGACATGGCAGGTGATGTCGCCGAGCGCTGACTTGTAGCGGTTGTCGGTGCTGGGGAGCTTGTCGAGGTCGTAGAGCCCCTTCAGGAATGCGACATCGCCGATGTCTCCCGCCCAGGTGCGGCCCGCGCTGAGAAGGTCGATGAGATCTTGGCGGATGGCATCGGGCAGCGCCGGCTCGGCGTCGGTGTCATCGTCCTCGACGACGTCATCGCTGTCCCATGGGTCAGCAAACGGATCTCCGGTCACGGCAGGCAGTATTTCACCCGAGTGCTGGGCTTTACCAGCAGTTTCCGACCGCCTCCGGGCGTGACGGCCGGCGGCGGACGCCGCGGGCGGTTCCGCAGCGGGGCGGCCGCGGGCGGACACAGGATCACCGAGGAGGCAGTCGGAACGGGCGATCCGGCGTGCTCATTGCGAGAACCGGTTTATCTGGGCCGGGGCGAGATCGGGGTGCGGCGGCTTTCCGGTGGACTTGTCCCACAACGATATTGACATTGCCTCCCCCGGCATCGCTCTCGGTGAACAGACGTCGTCCTGACGTTACCGCCGGCCCCTGACATGCCAGCCCCGATTGGATCCGGTTGATCGCGTAGCGGGAGTTCGACCGAGGACGATCACCGCAATCGGTCGGCACCAGCTTTTGCGGCGCCCGCGTGGTGTCGAACGGCCCCAGGCGGATGTGCCCTTGTCGAACCGCTTCCGAAGGTGTCCGCGGTGGCGCAATCTGATGCAGTGCAGCGTAATTCGCGCTTCAGGTGACTTCTGGGATGGGGAGGCTGGGATGACGGCAGCGATGGTGGCGGCGGTGGCCGCCACGCTGGGGATTGTCGTGGGGCGATTCTGGGATGTGCGTTCGGAGAGTGCGCGGTGGCGTCGGGACCAGATGGTGACGAGCTATCAGCGCCTGGCTGAGGCGTACCGGCGCACGGTGGAAGGGATCCGCACGGTGGCCTTGGCGGATCCGGCCGATCCGGCCCTTCCCGGTCTGGTCGCCCAGGTCCGCAGTGACAGCGAGTGGGATGACGGGTACGTGGCGGTGTTGCTGCATGGGTCACCGGAGGTGGCAGAGGCGGCCTTGGCGATGGATGTCGCGGTGACGGAACTGTTCTACGAGGCTCAGGATCGCCGGCACGGTGTCGAGGACTGGTATCGGATCCGGATTCCCGCTGGGCGGGCCCAGGAGGGGTTCATCGATGCTGTGCGCGCCGAGTTGGATTTGAAGCCGATCCCGGTGAAGTACCGTGCGGTGGCTCGGCAGGTGCCGGCTCCTGCCTCGGAATGAGAGGCTGAGGCGGACGGAGCAGTCGAGATCTGCTGATATCGGCTAAAACTGACGTCGCTGGGTGGTGTGTTGTGATGCTTCGGCGCGTGTTCTGAACGCACTATTCTGCCGAGTTGAGTGTGTAGATCAGCTCGGACTTAGACCAGGCCAAGCTCCCGAAGATAGATGTACCAGGGGTCGATCAACCACCAAGCCTCGCTTTGAATTTCGTGCGGGCCATGGATATCCCAGTATCGAGAGCCCAATGCCACCGTGTTGATGAACTCCGCGACACTCTCACACCGAAGAACGAAGCCGCTGTCCAACGCATGGCGGAAGTATAGAAAATCGAAGATGAACACGGCTTCGGTATCGACGTCGATCACGATCGACTTGCCCTGGTCCTCGACCCGGCCGATGGTCAGTGTGTTGCCGACATCGAGGATCTCACCGTTGTGGTCGATCAGCGGTTCGCTATGAAACCCTGTGTGCCCGTGGAACACCAAGTCGCCGAACTGTGGCGCCTGGGTCAGCGCCAAGAGGGTCCGCAGACCTGCTGGTAGATGGTCGGCCACCGCGATGCCTGCGGGCAGTTCCAAGGGCGAGACTACGTACATCTCGTCGAACTCCCCTTCCTCTTCCAGCCGGCGCTCGAGTTCTTCGACCGCGCCCCGACTGCGCAATAACTCGATCTTCGCGCACATTTCATCCAGATGGTCTGTCATTACGTCCCTGAAGTGGCAGTGCTGAGACTCTTCGTCTCGCTGGACGTTGATGGTAGATCCGAACACCGACACCGAGATTCGAGCTACCGCTGGATATCCGCTCATGCCGCTGACCGCGCTGATCGAACCGGCCACCGCGCGCTCGCGGAAGATCAACTGGCCGTGCTCATCCAAGGCCGGCGGAACGCACCGTACTGCCGATGATCGGGCATTCTGTTCGTGTGTTCGACGACCACCTACCTGTGTGCGACGGCCTCACGAGCTACTTAGCCGCCTGCCGCGCGGCCCGAAGCGATCTCCCCTGAGATCAGTCGGCAGAGGGTCACCGAACACGGTGACGTCCCGATGCGGGCTGCAAGCCAATGCCCAACTGCCGCAGTGGAATCACTGCGTCCTCCGGTAGATTCAGTGGTATGAGTTCCGGTGGCGATGAACTTACCGCCCGTAGTTATGCTGGCGTGGCCCACGGGGATCAGAAATACGGTGTGCAGCCGTATTCGAGTCATCTGGCGGCCGTGCGTGCGGTTCTGGATGACTTCGGGTACGGCGGGGATCTGGGAGTAGCTGCCTGGCTCCATGATGTTCTGGAGGACACGCACGTCACCCGGGAGGAACTCGAATCCACCTTCGGGTTGGCGGTCACCGAACTCGTGTGGGCCGTCACCGGAACAGGCAGCAGCCGTATGGACCGCAACGAGGACATGTATCGGAAGGTCGTCCGTTACCCGTTGGCGGTGATACTCAAGCTGGCCGACCGCATCGCCAATGTCGAGGCGAGCGTGGGCACCCACTGGCTGTCGATGTACCAGGGCGAACACGCGGAATTCCGTGCGCGGCTCGGTGGCAGCCTCATCGACGAAGATTCGGTCGTGCGTATGTGGAGTCGGCTCGACCAGGCGATCAATATCGCTGGATAGCCATCGAGGCGGCGGCGGACCGGACTCCGCAGCTATGCTCGTGACTCATACGGGAAGATCAACGGGCTGAGTCGATCTGAGGCCAACGGAACGTCCGCAATTGCCGATGAGCTGTCAACTGTGTCGTCCATCGGGACACACGGCTCCTTGCTCGTCACCGCGACACGCACGCGCCGCCACCACCATCACTCGATCAGGGGATGGTGTGTATTCGCTGACCCGCCGCAGTGACGAGCTCGTTCAGCTGGTCCACCCGCTCAACGGGTACGAACGTGACGGCATAGTCGTCACCCTCTGTGACAAAGGAGACCAGCGCGAACCCCAGGGGGCCGCAGTGTTCGCCGACCCGGCTGAGGAACACTTCGGTGAAGTCGCCTGAATGCCAATCGGCCGCGGACGTGACGAGGTCTGGAAACCAATCCCAAGGCAGGTCTCTCGGAAGGAAGATCGAGCGTTCCAGTCTTTCTCGTATTTCTTGCGCGTCCTGCTTCCACCAAAACTGTGCGAAGACGCCGATCCCGCCGTAACTGCAATCACCGAGGCAATCGAGCAGTCGACTCCACGAACTGAATCCGCGATCGGTGGCAGGATCCCGCAGCATGTAGCGAACTGTGTCGATGAGCCACTCATGATCGCCCAACAACGCCTCGGCGATTGTCAGCAGCGGATTCGGGTCGCCGCTAATCGAAGCAGACGAGGCTTCCCGCAACTGGTCGAATGGCACCTGCCAGTCATTACATTCGACCCATCCATCCAGCTGCAGATCCATTGGCGAGGCGACACCGAAAACCTCACGCAAGATCTCCACCGCTTCCACTGAGACCTCGCGATAATCGTCCGGGCCAGGCCGTTCTATCGAACACCGCCAAATGACGTCATCGGAATCCGGTGCGTACCAACCACGGTCGCGAAGGAACTGCCGCCCCGAGTCGTCGATCTCATCACACACGTGGACGTTGAGGCCGTGGCCGCCCGCGCTGTCATTCTTGCTGAAATCCAAGAATCTCTCGCCTGAACTGAGAATCAGAGCGGTATAGATGGGACACCGGCACAACACTCCCGCAAGACTTCTCGTGAACGCGTCCCATTCCTGGCTACTCATCGACACCCTTCGATCCGGCAACTCAATTGCGCCTCAGCATGATCGCATCACTCACCGACAACGCTCGACCGGAGGGTTGCCACCGAAGCGTTGGCCGCAGCAGGGACAGAGCAGCCGGGCTCGGCAAGATCAACAAGGTCGCGCTGTCATGCCGCGACCCGCGCGTTGGTCGGCCGTCCAAACTGGTTGGCTGACAGCTCTTCCGGATACGCGCCCATGCCGAGTTGAGGGGGAAGAGCGTCGACAGCCAGAACCCGCTACGCGCCGTCGATTCAATCGTGTTCCCGAACACTCATGACACCGAGCCCCCGCCGCGCAGGCGGGCGTACTCAGTGAAACGAACCGACATCTCCGCGTCGAAAGCGGTCGCCCGTTCCAGGGAATCGAACTTGTGGAACAGGTCTCGTTGCAGGTACCACTCCATCAACGACACCGCCTCCTGGGCCTGTCCCTGCGACAACGCCAATATCACGACATCACGCAACCGCGCAGGATCCGGATTGGACCTGTCCGGGTTCGTCAAGTTCGGCATGCGAGCCAGCTCCACAAGCTGCGCCAGACTCGCACGCTGTTCGAACCACTGAACGACCGAACCGCGCATCATGTCGATGATCTGGTTCACCCCATAATCCACATCGCCCTCGACGCTGATCCAGACCGTCGCCTGCCCCGGGTAGCTCGGATGCCGAAAAAACCCGAACTGAACCGACTCCAGGCATCCCAGCAACCGCGCCTTGGCATTGCTTTCCAACGCCTCGGCCGACAGCTCCGCTCGCATCCGAGCAACCGGTTCTGCCATCAACCTTGCGCGGCCCTCGAGGCCCACGCTCCCGCCGTTGCCTCGCAGCATGTAGGCCTCGACGACTCGCCTCAGCTGGGTATCGCTGTCCTCGGGGGAGGCGAACCATTCCCTGCGGTAGCGCGGATAGCGCTTGCCCGGCTCTGCCGACGTGAGCCCTTCCGGCGGCACCGACGGAGCGAAGCCCTCTGCGGCCAACCGCTCACTGAGACTGACCGTGATCATCTTCATCAACCGTGCCGACACGCTGGCCGCCATGGTGCGTCTCCCTCCCGATCAGCGCGTACACCCGCACCAATGCACCCTATTGCCGCATACCGCGCTGTTCGGAACGGCCAGCGCGGCACTTCGGAAGATCAACCAGCAGTATCCATCTGGTGTCGGCCGAACGCATGCTACTGCCGCTGATCGCGCTGACCGAACCGGCCAGAGCGGGAACGCCGAAGATTGCCGGGCTGTGGCGGTCCGCGGTCAACGGATGGTCTGTCTTATCGACTTGCGGGAGAGCGCGAACGGAGCCGGAGCGACGCTCGGTCGAGCCCGCGAATGTTGCATGTACTCGGTCGGTCCTGATAGTGAATCAGCACAACGGGTTTCGCGGGATCGACGAGTCACGATGCACTCCCGGGCGATGGGTCAGCCGGTCACCTTGGCGAACCAGCCGCCTGCCGGCAACTCTGGGCGCTCCGAGGGGGTCGGAGTCCACACGGAGCCTGTCTGCTCGGGCCACAGCACCTGTACACGATCGACCGCCTGCCGCAGCGGCTCGGTGTCGATCTCGACGCGGCTCTCGGGAACCCCGGCCGCCGGCCACGCGACCCAGATCGCCATCTGGCCCGCCGGCGGAATCGGGGCGAGTTGGAACGTGAAGGTGCTGTGCGCCGGACCCCCGCCTCCACTACCCGATGTGAGCACGGGCGCCGTCGCCGTCCGTCGCGTCGCCTGGTTGTCGATGTTGGTCGAGGCGCTGCCGTCAGGGAATTCGACACCGAACAGACACCGATCTCGCATGCTGGGCCCGCAAACACTCAGTGCGGACATGGCCGTGACCGGACTCGGTGCCTGAACATGAACGTGGACACACAGTTCGACTCCTTGGCTGTAGACCCGGGCCCCGTTGAGCGAAATCACGATGTGGTCCGTGCGCGCGAGCACCGCTTGGAGCGGCACCACCGCGGGTACCTCGTTGGTCGGCCGAGACCACCAGCGGCCGACTGCCGGTGACTGCGTGGCGTTTTCGGTCTCTTTGCCCATGGAGCACTCCTGACTGAGGTGATCCACCGCTTCCCCGCCGGTGGACCGAAGGCGGATGTCCCGAGGTGCGACAGGTCGACCTCGCCGACACGATATCCACACCCCCCGACAATCGCGGTGACCTCATCGACTCGTGACCGACGCCAGCAAAAACTGGTTACACCCAGACTCTCACCCAGCCACGCTGACAACCCGGGCACGCAATTTCTCCCTGATCGGGGGCCGAAACACGGCCATCCGCCGCCCACCCAACGCGCCAATCTGCCGCGACCCGGAGCCGCACCGCTCGTGTGACCAATGTTCGCGAGAATCGTTGTGGCACAGCGTGTTCCGAATGGGCGAATATGACATGTTCGAATATTGCCCATCCGCCACTCAAATTGCCGTCATCGGAATAGCCGCACGTTGCTGAAAAAGTAAGGCGTGGTAGTGAACTCGGGGTAATGCCGCTCACCCGAAGCTGCGGCAACCATGCCCCAAGTACAGATTGTTGGGCAAGGTCGACAACCTCCGCCAGGAACCGGAGCTGGTAGACGAGGAGAGGCGTGCCCTGGAATGCATGCCAACAATGAGCGAGGACGCCGAACGCCTTCTCGCAGCGCTGGTCTCGCGCCTGCATCTGCACAGCCCTACCGAAAATGGGGAGTGGGAGCACTGATCGACGATCCGCTCCGACGCCCACGACCACCGGCATCTCGAGCTGGGCGGGATCAGAGCTTTCTACTCGTTCGGTGCTCCAGGCTGTTGTGGAGGGGGCAGATGTTGCGTGTAAGTCGCGTTGTGTCCGCCCTGTACGTTGACCCCGTCTCCGACTTGGGCGTTAAGTACTGTTGACTTGTCACCCGCCGTCGGCGGCAGTGGAGCTGGAGCCGGGACGGCTCGTCGGGTGAGAACGACTCCCCAGCTCGCCACGCCGAGTGATAGGACACCGACTATCAGGCTGAAGATGGTGGCCAGCTGGGAAGCGCTATTCAGTCCAACATCCACGAAAAGCCAGATGCTCGCTCCCAAGCAGACGATTCCGAGGCCAACGAGACCTCCGCCCACAATCTTTGTACTCACGGGGTGAGTATGACGCCGAATTCCATTCGCCACGCTGTGATCGCCGCGACTGCAATACCGGACCGATAGGTACTGCGCTGCGCCCCGCGATCCGCCCCATCCGGGACACGAGTTCCTTACCATGGAGCGACATACGGACGGGAGCGGTCACCATGCAGGCGTCTGGTTCACTCGATAGTCGGAGTCCATCGCGCCCGTCCGACTTCGATGACCGCTAGATCTGCCGCGCCGCAGCCAGAGGAGCACGCGGCCGAAGTCCACCTGCAGGCGAGCCTGGTAGGTGCAGGCACCAGCGTCCAGGCCGGGCACGACGCATCAGCAGTCTTCATCCATGGTGACGCGGTCTTTTCGACGATCGTGGTCGGCAACAACAACACAGTTAACAGCGCCGCAAGGGTTTTCACCCTCGCTCCGATCGGTCCGAAACCGGCCATGCCAGGCAACACTGGACCCGCGGCACTGTTGGATCCTCGATACGAGACAGTCCCATTCCTGCCTACCCCGGATCAGGCCGTCCTCACCGAGTGGCTCACCGAACCTAGTTCGCTCAGCGCATGTTTGGTTTCCGCGCCCGGCGGCTACGGCAAGACACGGTTGGCGTGGCAGATCTGCCGAGACGCCGAACGCGCCGGGTGGCGCACTGCCGTAGCCAGGAACTCCTCGGATCTGCCGGCGCTGACACCGAACGACAGCGGCGTCACGCTCCCCCCGACCGAGCAGACTCTTGTGTTCCTCGACTATGCGGATCGATGGAGTCGTAGCGATCTGCAGGATCTGGCCCTCGGGCTCTCAAGGCTTCCTGGGAAAACCCGACTTCTTCTTACCGCGCGTTCTGAAGCGTTCTGGCCCATCGCTTCTCGCTCTCTGCGCGCACTCGGTTTTCAGCTCAGCCGGATCCGCCGGTCGGACCTGTCTGCGCGTCCGGAGGATTCGCGAGCGCACTACATTGCCGCGCTTCACGCGTACGGCACCGCACTGGGTCTCGGCGATCCGGACTCGGGCGTGATCGACGTGCAGTTGCCGCCATCGGTGAACTCTGCCCTTGAAATCCATGTCCTTGCACTACTCATCCGACTTGCCCAACATGAACCTGCGAGTTCGATCGGATCGGCATGGCCTGAGCTGTCCCGCGAACTGATCGAGCGTGAACTCGACCATTGGGCTCGAATGGCTAAAGACCCACCCGCTCCGATTCGGACAGATGTCGCCACCCTGTTTCGCGCGACGGTCTTCGCCACGCTGACCCGCGGCCTGGATTATGTCGACGCGCAACGGCTTCTCACGCAGCTCGGGTTCGACCTTGTCGACAGTCTCATCACCGACCATGCGGCCTTGTACCCGGCTCCAGATCGTAGGATCGTGATGTGGCCCTTGTTGCCTGATCGCATCGGTGAAGATCTGCTGGCATGCTCGCTCAGCGCTGCGCCGGAGGACTCCTTCCTGGCTGGATGGGGCGGGCCAGCGTGCGACAACCTCGTGCGAGCACTCTTCGCACTGAGAAAGCAGATCGACATTCCTGATCACAGCTCGATCCCCTTGGTCGAGGCTCATCTGGGACCTGCGTTGGCCGTCTTGGTCGACACGGCCGCGCGCTGGCCCCACGTTCGGGACGTGCTGCGTGAGGTGGTCCAGGCGAATCCGCAACTCGGAATTCTGACCAGCGGACCCACAATGGAGAAGATCGCCCAGTACGTGCCACTGCCCACGCTGCGCGAAGTGGCCACCGCCCTTGACGATTTCGCAGTCTCGCCTGTCGGAGCGGTCAACCTGACCTTGCACAACAGCTGGGTCGAGGTGCTCTCGGTCATCTCCACGAACGAGCAGTTCGACGATCTGCCGGCGGAGGAGAAAATCCAGATCCTCGACTCGCTGGCACAGTCCATGATGGATTCGGGACGATTCGATGAGGCGCTGACTCACTCGTCGCGAATGATGCGTTTGGTGCTCGAACACTGGGTAGCAACAGAATTCGGCCCGACCGAGCTGGTCAAACCCGACGACGTGGAGCTCCGACCCGATATCGACGTTCCACCAGCGGTTCACATGATTCTTCGTCACGCGAACCGATCCGTATCGGCAAATCAGCCGGAGGTTGGAACGTACTGGAGCGCGGTCGCTGCGCACCTGGCCACGAGCTTGCCGCCGGAGGATGCAATCCATGTGTCGGTGACGAGCGTGTACGCCGGTGCACTCGCCGCGGCCGGAGACCTCGACAACGCCGTGACATTGGAGAAGGCCCTGTTGGCGGCGTTGGTGAATCGCCAAGATCAGCTGGCCGACGAATCCGACCTTCGGATGATCGCGGCATCGATGCAAAACCTAGGCGTCCGCTTGCTACGAAAACGCGACTACGAGCAAGCCGGGGTATTTTTCAAGGAGGCCCTCCGAATCCGTGTGCACCTCCACGAAGAGATGCCCTGGCTGTTCGGTCCCGAGGTCGCCGAGTCGGCGCACAACCTCGCGATCACCGAAGGTAATGCAGGAAACGTCGACGGAGCTCGGATGCTGGCCGAGCAGGCGGTTGCGATCCGCCGCAATATGGTCAAGGCCGTGCCGGGCTCTTTCACACGTCAGCTGTTGATCTCGGTGAAGTTGCTGGTCAAGATCCATGTGAAACAAGGCGACACTGCACAAGCGCTTGAGCTCAACGACGAGTACTTGATCGAGTGGCGTCGCGCCGCCGCCCAGTTGGGTAGCAGCGCTATCCCCATACTGTTGGACGGCCTCGAAAACAGACTCGAGATCCTGCACCGTGTCGGCCGAATCGACGAGTTCCCGATCGATGTTGCACGGTTGCTGCACGGGACCCCTGGGCGAGCTGCCTTCGCAGAGTCCAGTCAAGGATTGATAGCGCTGAGTCTGGCAGGCCGTATCTTCCGTGCGCACCCGCAAGTCGCTGCCGACCTGACAGAAACGTATGCTCTCGTCCTGCAACATATTTCACCAGAATTGATCGACGCAAACACCGCTGTCTACGTCGCACTGGGATCGGTGACCGCCCAGGCGTTCGGTGCCACAGACGCAGCTTTGAAAGTGCTTGTTCGATCACGCGGATCTCGCGAGATCGACGAGTGGGTCAAACAACTCCGACCTCAATATCTGGAGGTCGTACCCCAGATCCTGCACCAATGGGAGGCGCTGCGCACCAACGACGATCAATCCCGATCGATCGTGCAGACCGCCGCCCCGTTGATTCCCGTACTGCGCGCTGCAGCGTCCATCTCACCCCGGATAAAGGTATCCGTGGCCGAAATAGCGCACCTGTCAGCCGCCTTGGGCATCGAATTGCATGAGGACTCGGGCACGACCGAGCTCGCAACGCTGGCCGTGAAGTGCAGTCACGAACTCGTCGCCGAGGGCCACCGCCCCACAGACGACCTATTGACAACGTTGAACACCCTGGCCCTGGCCTATCTGGATCTCGAGAACCCCGGAGCCTTGGCTGCTTCCATTCAAGCGGTAGCCCTTGCCCATCAGAGGCGTGAACGACATGGTTCAGCCATGACCGACAGCGACTTCGCGATGTGCATGGAGACCCATGCTCGCGCGTTGGCGGTGGCAGGCGACAAAGACCGTGCCCTCGAGGCATCGCGAGTGGGGTTCACTGTCCGACTGTCGATGGTCAAAGCCGGCGGCAATCAGATGCTCCCGGCCTTCCTCCTCGGCTGTCAAATAGCCGAAACCCTGCTCGTGAAGATCGGATTGCGGTCCATGATCCCTGCCCTGTGGCACAGCGCCGAGACGGCACTGGAACCAGAACTCTGGCAGGAGCTACAGCAGTTACGCGAACCGCAGAGCTAACTGGTGCTCGCACACGCGCCCCTTCAGCAGGTACGGATCCCAACTCATGTTGCACCCCCGCACGAGACCCGCATGGTCTCGAAGGCTAGACCAAAGCTCCGAAGCCAGAGTGCTGGCTAGCCGTGGACGACCGAAGGGACACGATGCATTCGGCAGAATAGTGCGTTCGGCGGACGCGCCGAGTCAACTGAACACGCCAGTCGATGGCCTCGGATTTCGCCGATGCCACCGGATCGTGACCGTGCTTCACGGGGAATCGTCCGCCGATGATCGACGTCGGATTCACCTGCACAGCAGTCGGGTGTGGAGGTCAGGTTGTGGAGGCGGCGATCCCTTGTTTCCGGGTGTTTTCCCCCGGTTGTGCAGCCAGCTGCCGGACGACGCCGCGCCGATCGTGACGGGCCGGCCACGGAGCTGGCGATGTCGGGCTGGATGAGAGTTACTCTGTGGCGTTCTTGCCGACCGTTCGCGTCAGATGTTCGGCGAGGCTGTTGATCGGTGGTAGTTCATTGTTGTCGAGGGTGAATCGTTCGATACCGTCAGCGATGCGCAGTGAGTGCAGGGCGGTGGTTGCCGCAGTTCGGATGTTTTGACGGGTGAAACCTGTTGCCCAGTCGATAGTTATGGCCGTATTCGAGTCAGCGCATCGGCGTTGCACAATGCCCGCCTTCATGTCGAAGACTCCCGGGCCTGTGGCGATGCCGTCGTCCGCGATTTGGAATCGCCATTCGGTGATCGTTCCCAAGGGCCAGACCGTATCGAAATGCCCGACGACCAACACGCGTGGTCGCGGGGCCTGGGCTACCAGGTGCACGTTTTCTCCGGACCACACGAGATCTACGGGTCGCCCCAGGGCTTTGTCCAGCCAGGGTGCAAGCAACTGGGCGCAGTTACGCAGAGCCTCAGGGGAATTCGAGGGAGATTCGCACTCCACCAGCTCGCCCAACTGCTTCAACATTGTCGGCATCATCGCGGTGGCCGACTCCAGCGTGTGGTGTTCGTTTCCCATGCGAATTAATCATCGTCCGATCTTGCGCCGCGTGCACGCTCAGTCGCCTCTGCGGTCTGGCGGATCGAGCCCCGTCCTGACAGCGCTGCTGCGGGCGCGTCCACGACGCCCCGGCCACGACAGCACCACCGCTGCGGCGGGGAGGACCGCCACGACCACCACGAACCGCCACAACGCAGGGCACCTCATCATCGCCTCACGCACCGTCTTACCGCGTTCGCTCCACATCGCCTGTCTCCGTCCCGTACTCGTCCCGAATGGATCGAAACCCACTCCAGCACAGGAAAACCCGTAGATAGGAAGCCCGATCAAATCCGATGAAGAAGGCGCGGAAACGATCGGAAGTGGCGCGAGACCGCCACGATTCACGGTCTGGGTACCCCAGCCCAGCACACAGAGAATTCGGAAGGCGATCGTTTTCCGAACGGTCCGCTACGGCATGTAGTAAGCCAACGTCTGTACGAGTTGTTGCTGCAGACCCGGAATCGGCAGTCTGGCAGGGATCGGCTCTTGATCGGAGGATCCGACTCGGGGCTGGTCCTTGACGAGGTACGCACGGCCATCGATCCCCACCATCGGCATCGGCGGGCAACCGCAGGAGTATCTACCAGAGTCTGATACGCCGGAGCATGGTGCGACGGCGCTTCGCGAGGTCAGACCCCACCCCTGCACAGGCACAAGCTCGTCGTGGGTGTAGTTGTAGCTCTTAACGGACCGATGTTCGGCCGGTTCGATCCCCAATTGGCTGATCACGGACACGAATTCGTTCAATGCCCGCTGCTCTTTCTCCACCAACGCCGCGGCGACGGCATCGAGCTCAGCGGCTTTCGCTGCCTGTTTAGCTTTTGCGCGCTGCGCATCCTCATACAACCCCATGGCGGCACCTACCTCCGTGATTCTCGGGAATCTCGGAGTCGTAGACCCGCTGATTCCTCTCTCGCGGGCATCAGCCCGTCTCTTGACAGTGTGGGCGCATAACCCCAGTCATCGGGCGTTGCCTGCACCGATCAGTGCGAGTTGATCGTTTTCCGAACGACCGCCGCAGGAGGTGGCACGCCGACACTCCCCGCATTTTTGGGGAGCTGGACCCTCAGATAATGGGGGGGTGTGCAGACAGTGAGAGGTCGGATCCACCCTCGAATCCGACTCGGCTGGACCACGATCGGCACCGCGGTCGGGGTGAGCAAGCGGGGCGCGCTTGATTGGTACACCCCGCAAGGTCGCGGACCAGGAGCAGTACGTCGGTAAGCATTACGACGCCGACCCTGCCCGCGTAGTCGTGCCCGAGTAGCGCTGGGCCGCTGCCGGATTCGACACAACTGCGGAGACTCACTTCATGCCGGGTACGGGTGTACCCCAAACGACAGGCTGGTCACGAGGACCGAAATCGGCTGTGCCCCCGTGGGAGTCAACTGTTCCCAGCGCGCGCCCGCCGAAACCAAATCTCGGCTTCAGCGAGGTCCCCCCGGGTTTTCAGCAGGATCCCGAGGTTGTTCATCGCGGTCGGGTGGCCGGTGGTGGCGGCTTTGCGGTACAAGGTCTCTGCTTCGATGAGATCGCCCTGCTCTTTGAGCAGGAACCCGAGGTTGTTCATCGCGTGCGCGTTGCCGGTGGTGGCGGCTTTGCGGTACCAGGTCTCGGCTTCGGCGAGCTGCCCCCGTTCTTTGAGCAGGAACCCGAGATTGCTCATAGCGTTCGCGTCGCCGGTGGCGGCACTCTTGCGGTACCAGCTCTCGGCTTCGGTGAGTTCGCCCCTGCTTTTGAGCAGGGTCCCGAGGTTGTTCATCGCGTCCGCGTTGCCGGTGGCGGCACTCTTGCGGTACCAGGTTTCGGCTTCGGTGAGGTCGCCCCGTTCTTTGAGCAGGACCCCGAGGTTGTTCATCGCGTCCGCGTACCCGGTGGTGGCGGCTTTGCGGAACCAGGTCTCGGCTTCGGTGAGTTTGCCCCGTTCTTTGAGGAGGATCCCGAGGTTGTTCATCGCGGTCGGGTGGCCGGTGGTGGCGGCTTTGCGGTACCAGGTTTCGGCTTCGGCGAGATCCCCGTGCTGATGAAGGTGGTATCCGAGACCGAACATCACCACAGGATTGTGCGGGTCCGCGGCATGTGCGCGCCGAGCCTCGGCGACCTCCCGATCCTCTTCGACAGGTGCTGGAGACGGCGCACGTGTGGTGGCGGTGACCGCACGCACCAGGTCCGCCGCCAACTCCTGACACGAGGGGTACCGGTCAGCGGGGTCCTTGGCCAGCGCGGTCGCGATCACCGCGTCCACATGCACCGGCCGATCCGGGCGCAATATCCGCACCGACGGGACCGGCGCGCTCATGTGCGCGGTCAGGAACTCGATCGGCGCCCGTGCGGGGAACGGGACCTGCCCGGTGAACAGCTGGAACATCGTGCACCCGAGGGAGTAGATATCCGCGCGATGATCCACCGGACCGTACGCGAACCGCTCCGGTGCGGCATACGCGAGCGACAACGCCACACTGGTGGCGGTGGTGGCCGAACCGACCGCACGAGCGATCCCGAAATCGGTGAGCACCGCGATACGACCATGCCGAGGGTCGTGCTCGATCAGCAGATTCGCCGGTTTCACATCCCTGTGCAGCACACCGTGGGTGTGTGCGTGATCGAGAGCATGCGCGGTATCGATGATCAGCGCAAGTACCTCCTCGGCAGGCAACCCGCCAGGCGCGGCAGCCAGCAGCCCGGCCGCGTCCCCGCCGGCGATATGACGCATCGAGAGCCACAACGCCCGATCCCCGGGGTCGCTGCGGTCGTACACCTGCACGATGTTCGGGTGATCGAGTTGGGAGGCCAGTTCCGCTTCCCGATCGAACGCCGCCCGCGTCCCGGCCTCCGCAGCCCACTGCTCGTGCAGAACCTTCAGCGCCACATCACGTTTGAGCCGCGGGTGCCGGGCGAGGTAGACCACACCCATCCCGCCCGTGCCCAGGCGCGCTTTGATCACGTACCCCGCGAACACCGACCCCACACCCACCACCAGGCCCACCCCCGATCAGTCGCACCGCATTCCCGCGGTGCTGCAGGCAGGCTACGGGCCATCGCTTTCACCTGGCCAGCAAAACTGTTAATCGCACTGGCCGCCTTCAATTCTCGACAGGCCACGATCGGGATCGGGCCGTAGGTGTGGATGTGCATGCGCAGCAACTTGGGGCGGGCTGGTCTCGTCCATCCTCAACTCTCTCCGCATCGTGTTGTCCGGCAGTGCCCCCCGACACTACGACAGAGTCAAGTTTATAGATCGGCTCCGGGGTCGGTGGTGTTCGTACGGTCGACCGTGTCGGGTCCGATATCGCGCGCGGGGAATTGCGATTCGACGCTGTCGGTGTCTCGGCGGTGATGCTGTTCGGCTTCTGCTGCGTCAGCGGTGAGTTGGAATCGTCGTTGTTGTTCGTGTTGTAGTTCGCTCAATTCATCGATCAGCCAGTCGTTGTCGGGGCTCGATGATGTGTCGGGTTGGAGTTGGGCGGGCCCGTAGAGCAGCGCTTCGGTATCGGCGAGTGCGAGGCGGAGGGTGATGTCCTCGATGCGTTGAGCCAGTTCGGTGTCGGCAAGCACGCGGAGCGGGTTTGCGCTGGCGGGATCAGGGGCGGTGGGGCTTAAAGGGGTGATGGCATCGGTGAGGTGTTGGGTGACCCAGGTTTCGATCTGTGCGCGGAGGTCGGCGGTGGGTGCGCTGTACCAGTCACGACGCAGCATCGTCAACGCCGCAGATGTGGGGTAGAGGTCGGCGATGTGTGCGCAACGCGCCGCAATATGGTCGCGTGGTTCGTGGTCGGGGATCACGGGGGCGTCGTTGTCGCGGCACTCGCCGCACAACCCGTCGTCGCCGCGGCGGCCCGGGGGTGGGGTGGCGTCGAGGACAGCCCGCTCGAGACCGCAGTGCACGCAGCCGAATCCGCGGCTGTCGGGTACTGCGGCGAGGTCGTAGTCCAAGGGGTGCTGGGTCGGGCGCGGGTCGTGGGGGTTCGGGTTGTAGTACCGGTGGGGTGCGCCTTCGGGCAATGGCAGATGACGTGGTGCGGCATCGATATCGGCGCGTGTGTCGAGGTATTCGGCGGTGCCACGGGCAGCGGCGATGTCGGCGGCGGTGGGCCGTACGCGCGGCGAGTTGTCATCGATGCGGGGTTCGTGGTCGCGGGCGGCGTGCTCGGTGCCGGCGACGGTGCGCGAGAGTGGGACCCCGAAATCAGGGTTGTAGGTGTGCGGGTCGGTGTCGGGTGTTGCGGCTTCGATGAGCGTGCGGTGCTGGGGAAACTGTTCGGCGGCCCACCGCAGTCGAGCCTTGGCGACCGGGAAACTGTTTTGGTAGAGCGTGGTCGCGACCCGTTGGAGCACATCGAGTTCGGTGTCGGTGGCTGTGCGGGAAGCCGCGATGAGTGCGTCCTTGGCCTCGGCGATGCGTCCGGCGTGGAGAAGGGCGGCGACGACGCGAAGCTCAGCGGTGACCGCACCGCCGGGATCGGTATCGCGAGGATGGTCGTGTGGGCCGGCTCGACGTTGTTCCTCGGGCCGCGAGGCTGCGGCGCCGTCGTCATGTTGTGGCATGGTCTGGTCCGAATCTGTTTCTGTGGTGCGGCTTTCGTCACGTTCTGTCGCAGTGGCCGGTGATGGGGTGACGGGGTTCAGGAGGGCTTCGATGCGCCAGGCGATTGCGGTGGCGTACTGGTCCGGTCGCGGTCCCGGGTCCTCGTGCACGGCAGCGGCAAGTAGCTCCTGGGCGGTGGTGAGTAACTCGTGTGGATCCCAGCCCTCGGTGGTGCCGTGGTCGACCGCGGCAACCAAGCGCGGCCAGGCCGGGCTGGCAAGGACGGTGTCGGTGAGGTCGTCGCCGAGCACATCGTGAAGGTGGGCGGTCCAGTCGGGCCGTAGATGGGTGTGATCGGTCGAGGTCTGTAGCGCGGAAGGGTCGAGTCCGAGCCGGAACCAGAGTGCGGCAGCGGGCATCTCGTCGGGCAGCGGCCGTGCGCTCGCGGCGTGCGTGAGTAACGTGTCGATGTCGAGTCCGGTTCGGGCGGCGGCGTCGAGTCTGTCGGCCAGTTGCGGCCACCACGGGTCGTCGAGAACGCGGGCGTCGAGGCGTTTGGCCAGCGGCGACCACATGTCGATCGCGGTATGGAGGTCGCCGAGTACGTCAGTTACCCGTGCATCCAGTAGCCGTTGATGGTCGTGCTCGCGGGCCGTGAAACCGGGTGGGCCCGTGGGCCGTAGATCGGTGTCGATGGTGTGGCGGCCCGCCCGCCAGACCGCGAGCTCACCCAGTAGTGCGTCGTGGCCGAGCAGCGGTCTCGCCCACACCGGCGCCGTCGTCGCTGTCCAGCCCTGGGCATCGGCGCGGATCTGGTCCGCGAGATGGGAAGTCAGGCGTGCACGGGCGCGCAGATGCTCCGATACCAGACCCTGCGGCAGGTTCCGCGGCAGCCCCCGTACCCAGGGCAGAGGTTGAGTCTCGCGGGGATAGGCATGGCCGGTGTCCAGCCGCCAGTGCAGCACCGCGGCGGGATCGGCGGCGGTGCCCAACTCTCGCGCGGCGAGCGCAGAAGCGAGCGCGTCGCGAGGGTTGCGCCCGGATAACGCGATGAGGGAGAGGACCTCACGCAGTGCCGGGTAGGCGGGTGTGTCGGTGAGTCCCGGCCACAGGTGTTCGGCGTGGGCGTCGAGGGCGGTCAGCTGCTCGGTGCCGAGTGTGTCTTCGGCGGCGAGTGCGAGTGCGTCGTGGTAGGCGTCGATGGCGTGGCCGAGGCGTTGGTGCGGGTCGAGTGCGTCGCGTAGTTCGGTGTGTGGGGAGTGGTTGGTGTTGTCGCGGGCCAGGATTCGCTGCAGGACTTCGACGGCGGTGCGGGGGAACATGCCGGGTTCGGTCCAGAAGGAGGCTTCGCTCCCATCGATCGCGGTGGTGACGTACACGGTGTTGGTGGTGGCGCCGCGGGTGAGGGCGACGTAGAGCTGGTTGCGCGATTCGGTGCCGGTGAGCACGACGTGGCAGGTGCCGGCGGTGATTCCTTGCGCGGAGTCGATGGTCATCGCGTACCCGAGCCGCACATGCTCGCGCACATAGTCAGCGGGCAACACCGTGGTCTCGCCGGTGCGGCGGCCGGAACGCAGATGGGTGACGGTGAGAGCGCCGTCGGGATTGACGGCAGTGACTGTCCACCGGTAGCCGTTGCGGACCCAGTCGTGTTGTCCCAGGCGCAGTCTGGGGTTGTTGCGGCGGGCGCTGACGATGTCACCGAGCGATGCGTGTAGCCCGTCGGCCAGTTCGGCTTCCACACCGACCGTACTGTCGTTGCGGGCGATGCGGTCGGCGCGGGCTTGGTCGTTGAGTGCGGTGACGATGTCGTTGGTGGCGGCGAGCATCACGGTGTCACGGCCGGCGAGCTGGTCGGCGATCCATCCGGCATAGGCTTGCTCGCGCACCGCGGCCGGTGACCCTGAACGGATGCGTTGGTGGTCGAGGTAGAAGCCAAGGGCGCTCGGATCTCCTTCGCGCAGTGCGAGACTGGCGGAGGCTTCGATGGTGGAGGCGAAGCGCACCACCTGGGTCATGGTCGAGGCGCGCGCGGCGTCCGTGGTGTCGGCTGCTGAGCCGCTGGCTTCGATCGCGGGTAGTTGATGGTCGTCGCCGACGCACCGTACCGGCGCTTGGCGGTCGAGAAGGAACTCGAACAGCGCCAGTCGTTTGTCGTCGCCGAGGCGCACGTGCTCATCGACGATGACCAGTGTGCGTGGGTCGATCTCGAGAACCCACTGCGGCAGCGACGGCGGAAACGGTCGATCGCCGTCGCCCGTGGCCACGGCGGTGGGGGAGTGCTTACGCAGTACGTCGAGGAGTTTGTCGATCGTTTCGGTGCGGGCGTTGATCGCTTCGCCGAGCACTGCCGCCGCGGCGGCAGTGGGCGCCAATCCGAGCACGGTGCCGCCGTCGACGCGCCACGCGTCGGCCAGCACGCGCATCGCAGTGGTCTTCCCGGCACCGGCGGGTGCGTTGGTGGTGGTGATGAACCAAGGGGAGCGGGCGAAATCGGTGATGACCGAGACCTGTCCGGCGTTGAGCCGCCGCCCGGCGTTTGCCCGATCCAGGTGGTAGGCACCGATCGCGGAATCGACATCGTCGGCTGCCAGGGTGTGGGCGCCGACGCGTAGCGACAGCTCGATCAACCGCTGCGTGGTGCTCAAACGATGCACGCTGGTGTAGGTCTGGGTACCGGCGCTGGTGTAAACGCTGGTGCGATTGGTGCGCTGGTACAGGGGTGGAACGTCGGCGAGGACGGGTTCGTGGGCCAGGTCCGGATCACCGCGCGCGACCGCGTGCCGTTGTGAAAGCGCCTCGGCGACCACCGCGTCGACCGTGGTGGCCCACTCGTCTCTGTTCAGTAGTCCGCGTAGCTGTCGTTCGGCTTCGGCGCGGACGTGATGCCACTGCCAGCTCGACCGCTCCCCGGACACTGTCGCCACAATGCGCCCCCCGATCTCCGTGATCTGGGTGGCGGTGAGTCGGCGGCGCGGTGCGGGCCGGTGAGACAGAACGGTCGACACCGTCTTCGACAGCATTTCCGGTGAGCCGAGGACTGTTTCGGCTTGCCGGCGCCAGTCGGCGCGTTGTTCGGCCCACGAGCGTGATCGGTGCCGTGCCGGGCGGGTTTCCAGGGTGGCGCGCTCCATCAGCGCGAACATTTCTTTCGGCATCGGTTCACGCCCGACTTCACGCTCGAACTTGGCCGCGAGCGTCCCGAGGCACGCGGTGATCGCGGCATCACGACGGGACCAGTACTCGATCAATACCACTGGCACACCCTCGATTTCACGGATCGGCCGCTTGGCCGGATCGGTGCCGGGACGTTCACTGAACGACACCGCGAGGTCAGGCTCGAGATGGTGTTCCAGGCGGGTGTTGTAAATCTCGCTGACGGTCACCATCAGCCGGTAGATGACCACGGCGTCGAGGGTGAGCCAGCGGCCATCGAGGGTGCGGACCCGGTTGGCGATCAACAGGTGTGTGTGCAGATCGGGGTCCCCGCACCGTGATTCACGGTGAACGAACCGCGCGGCGATGATCCCCTCGACATCGACCTGCCGTATCCCGTTGGCTCCCAATCGGGAGTAGATCGCGTGCTTCTCCAGCCAGGTGACCGCATCGTCGATCGCCTTGTCGTGCGCGGCGGATATCTTGTCCGAGACTGCTTTCGGGGCGATAGCCCACAACGCTGACACGCTCTTGACCGGGCTGAAAGTGATGTCGAATCCGGCGACCGCCGCCGATCGCGGGCGCGAGTTGCGGGCCACCCACCCCGACAACTCACGCGCATCCAAAGGCGGCCGCCCGATCATTTCGGTGAACATCGTGGTCGCGACACGGCTGCGGATCCGGGCACGGACATCGTCGTCGACGGCTGCTGATCTGGGCAGGCCACCGGCGGCGTTGTGCTCGGCGAACGCGGCTGCGCAACGTTCCCGGAATTCGTTGCCGCCCTGGTACACCCGGAAAGGACGCCCCAGCCGGGTGGCCGTGTCCGCGGCGCGCAGAGCATCTTTGGGTTTGGCGCCGGCGGTGATCTCGCGGTCGAGGACCGCGGTCTCGATGGCGTCGGCGTTCGGGTGGCGTCCTTCGCCGAACAGGCTCTTCATCTGCGCTTCGGTGACGAGGTCTCCGCCGTTCAGGCCCACCGCGGACAGGCCGCTGCCGTGCCACCGACCGGGTGATTCACCCCGTGCCGAGTAGTAGTCGGCGAGCGTCCCGGGGCCCCGGTGGGTGGAATCATCGGCGGCGACTTGGCGCAGGTAATACAGATAGCCGTTGCCGGCCAACACTTTGTGCAGCGTCGCTGTCACATATCCATCGAAACCCTGTGCCACAGTGCATGTCCAGGGCCGAAACTGATGAAGAAATTACCAGTTCGACTATTTTGCCTGGTCGTAATCGAATTGTGTCCCGCTATGCAAGAGGTCTGAATGGCGCGAATAGGAGGAAGAAGGGGGGATTGGGGTGTGGGAGAAGAAGTAAACATTAGGTGAGGAAGTGTGATTGAGAGGGTGTGGGGGAGTTGCTGTGAGGGATATGGGTGAGATGGGGAGGAGAGAGGATAGGGGTTCGGCAGGTAAGCAGAGTGGACTGCTCACCTGCCGAAATCGACCCTGAAGGCGGACAGCCTGTTACGTCGGGAGAGTAACCGGACCGGTTGGGGGACAAGTGATCTCGATCGGAGGGTTCAGGTAGACGTGCAGCACATGAAGAAGCAGGCAGAAGGCGCAGTAAAACGCGGCGAAAGCGAGCATGTAGAGGAGATAAGCGATCGTGTACCGCAGGATCTCGGATGCAGGCGGCATGGGGCAGCTCCTTCGTGAATGTCGGGTAGGTGCGTGGTGGTGGCCGGTCCGCCGCAGGCGTGAGCCCTGCGGCGGACCGGAGAACGGGAAGGGTTGAAGTCAGGCGGCGTGCTCGCGGCGGGCAGGCACGTCCAGGCCGATCCAGACCAGGCACTGGGTGCAGAGGCTGTCGGTGTTGACAGCGGTGATGCGGGTACACGCATCACAGCGGCCAGTGCGCTGACCCGCACCCAGCACCGGGCCGCGCCGCCGCGGCTGCCGCCGCGCCGGAGCCACCGGTGGTTGCGGGTCGGGGTCGGACGGTGCGCCACCGGGAAGGGCTGCGGTGTCGAGGAATTCGTCGATGAGCGCGATCAGCCACTGCGGCGCACGACCACGAACTTCCGCCAACAGGCCCCGCGCCGCGGTGGGGTAGATATCGGCGAAGAACCGGAAGTACGCGCGAGCGAGATCACGCGCGGTGAAACCGGCAGGCAGCGGCGGGAGCCCGGGGCGGTCGTCGGCGCGGCACATGTCACACAGTCCGTCGTCGCTGCGGAGTTCTCCGGCGCGGGCGTGGATCAGGTGTTGGTCGGTGTCGCTGCGTTCGATGAAGCAGGACACGCACCGCCATCCGCGGACCGGGGTCATGGCTTCATGGTCGTAGTCCAGGCCGTTGCCCTGGAAGGGAATTGCGGTGCGCCGGTCGGTGTAGCCGCGCAACGTGGTGCGGGTGGCGGCGTGGGTGAGGGCGTTGTCGTCGCTGATCGCGGATTTCCCGGCGATGGCGAGTGCGTGCTGGTGTTGCTCGGCGACGTAGTGGGCGTAGGCGTGATTCCAGAGCGCGCGTGCTTCCTCCGCATCGAGGGGTGGCTTCTCGGCGGGGAAGCGCGGTGTCCACGAACCGATTTCGGGTCGGGCGAGCAGTCCGCGTTCGCGGGCACGGTTCTCGGCGGCGCGGGCGTCGGTGAGTTCACTGTCGACGGTGTCGGTATAGAGATTCTCGGCAACGTATTTGGTGACGAGCTCCGGCTCGGTGACAACAGGGCGGCGCTTGCTGCGCCGGGCGGCGCGGTACTTGATCTGCTCGGGTGTCTGGCGTGACTTCTCGGTGCCACGGTTGGGGGCGAGGTAAGTACGTGCGGGTGGGTTGCGCCATTGCCGCATCGGTGTGCGCGGCAACTCCGCGGACGGCAGTGCGACGTGCAGGGCGGAGTATTCCTCCTCGACACTGGTGTTATTGCGCTGGGCGCGGGCTTGCATCTCCGCGACCCGGTCGGCGCGGTCACGGATGAACAACCTCGGATCGGTGTCGGGCACCAAGGCGACCAAGCGGCGCTGGTTGTCCGGCTCGGCGGCGTACTGGGCAGCAAGCCTTTTCATGGCAGACTCGAACGGGTAGAGAGTGAAGGTGTCCACGAGCCGATCCAGAAAAGCTCGATCCTCGGCGGTGGCCAGGGTGAGCGCGGCGGGGAACGCACGGCGTGCGGCGCGGCGGTCGGTGGTGAAGGTGATGTCGAGTGCGGCAATGGCGTCGATGAAGGCACTGGTTTCGGTCACGAGTGGTTTCCCATCTGGACGGTGATGTCGGCGAGCACCCCGGCGCGTGAGCAACCTCGACACCCGGGATGGCCGGCTGGTCCGGACGACCAGCCGAGGGCGCGAGACCGGCCCCGGGTGCGACGCGCGGCGGAGAACGCGCCAGAGCGTGCGGAAGCGAATTTCCGTGCGCTCACCCACGAGACAGGCGCTGACGGATCAGCAGGGGCGCACGGGGATTCGGTTGCGCCGGGCGCGGGCTCAGTGGCGCGGCGCGGTCGGGGCCGGTAGCCCTCGAGATGGCTGGTCGTCCGGACCAGCAGGACATCCCACCCCCCACCTATCCCTGCACCGGCGACCGCCGGTGCAGGCAAGGACGGTGAGGCAGGAGACTCAGAAGGTCGGGTCGTCGGTGAAGCGGTTCGACCCGACGACCGCGAGTGCCGGTGCGTGCCACGGGTCCTGACCCTCGGCGGGCTGATCGACACCGTCGGCGGACTGACCGAACCCGTTCCCGGCGGTCGTACGCCGCGTCGGTCCCGCGCCGTTGCCGGTCGCGTTCTTCGTTACCTTCGCTGTGGCGTATCGCAGCGAGGGACCCACCTCCTCGACGTCGAGTTCGACGACGGTGCGCTTCTCGCCTTCTCGGGTTTCGTAGGAGCGTTGCTTCAATCGTCCCGAGACAATGACACGTGCCCCGCGGGTCAGGCTCTCGGCAAAGTTTTCCGCGGCTTGCCGCCAAATACCGCAGCGCAGGAACAAGGCTTCGCTATCGCGCCACTCGCCGGACTTCCGGTCGAAGTAGCGGGGTGTGGAGGCGACGGTGAAATTGGTGACCGCTTCCCCTGCTGGGGTGAATCGCAACTCGGGGTCACCGGTCAAATTCCCGATGACCGTTATAACGGTGTCCTGAGCCATAATTCGGCTCCCTTTCTCGAAACAGTTGATACGTCGCCGCTGTCGGGTCGGGATCAGCGATGGATCGCGCCGGGATATCGGTTCGGATGCGCGGCATGTCGGTGGGTCAGGCAGCGGTGGCTGTGGCGGCCGCGTCGAGATTGATGTCGGCGTCGATGTCGATGTCGTGAAAATCGATGAGCCCGGCGGCGGCTTGCTCGACATCGACGAGCTCGAACTCGAGCTGCTCGCCGACAGCGGCGAGGAATCGCAGATACCGCTGGAGGCCGCGGTCGTTGTAGCGCCAGGAGTCCTTCCCGGCGCGCGATTCGAACGCACCCAGCACCATGCCGAGCACGATCACCCACGACCGGCTCGCGGTCGCGGACTGGATCGAGGCGACCAGCTCGCTGGTGAATCCGGAAACCCCGAGCAGGTTCAGCGCGGTCCGAGGGGCGTGGAAGGACCCCAGCAGGTCCGACTCCCAGGCCAGGGATTCGGCGACGAACTGGCCGGCCTGCGGCGGCGGGGTACGCCGAGACAGCAACCGGCCCAGGAATTCCTCGCGCCGCTCCTTGGCAGCGAGACCACGTTTGTTGAGCTCGCGCACCCGCCTCCGCTCCTGGCGCGCCGCATCCCTGTCCGCAGCGGCCTGCGCGGCCTCGGCACGCAGTTGCTCGGCACGCTCGCTGCCAGCTGCCCCGTTGTTCTGGGCGAAAGTGCGCACGCGCAACCCGGACTCGGATAGCTGCTCGGCCGCAAGGAAGTACAGGGGAGTCCAGCGGTCGCGGTATTCGACCGAATCGGCGTGAGGGCGTCCCCCGGCGGGCGGGGATTCGGTGTTGCCCTGGGTGTCCCAGTCGACGTGGTCGGGGTCGACGAGTTCGCCGGTGAGGGTGTCGACGAGTTGCCCGTTCTCCTCCACGTCGACATACACAAGCCATCGGTGCGCGTGCGCGGCGATCAGGTCCTCGGTTACCGGCCTGGAATCGACGGTCTCGAGCAGCTCGGCCGGAAGGATCTGCGGCTCGGTCGAGCTGGTGTCGGGTTCAGAGGTGAGGACACCGAAGCCCAGGGCCGCGTACAACAGGGATGCTTCGAGTCGAGTGCGGGTTTCTCGGCGGTCGGCGGCGATCTGCTTGGCCCGGTAGCTGAAGCTCGATCGTGGCACCTGCGCCAGATACTCGACTGCTTCGGTGTCGCCGAGGGTTTCGTACTCGGCGATGACCGCGAGCTGCTCGAGACTGTAGGAACTGGAATCGACGAGTCCGCGCGCGGTGGGCGATGCGGCGATCGCGGCATTGTGCTTGATCTCGGAGCGTTTGCGCTGCAAGCCCTTCGCGACCCGCGTCACTGACGCACCCAGGTCCAACATCAAGGCGATCCCGTCGGCGCGGTCGGCCTCGACCATGGGCACGCGCCGGTCGTTGACATTCATCTGCATCAACGTCCGGGAGATACGGCGCTCGTTCTCCGGAATACTCGGGTCGGCATCGGTCACCCACACCGGAACCTTCTCGGTGCCGACGTCGGCGGCCATGAGTGCGCGCAGTTGGCCTTCGGTGACATGCAGACTGCCGTCGGGTTGACGCTCGGCGAGGATCGGAATGCTGACGCCGAACTCCTTGATGGAATCCCGCACGTCGGGATGGGCGCCGAGATCGAAGGTTTTACGGACGTTCTCTGCGATCACCAACTCGCTCGGGCCGCGCCAGAGCGCTTCGACCTTCGGCAGCGGCTCCGCGGCGGAGTCCGACTCGCTTTCGAAGGCCGTGGAAGAGACAACGATTTCAGCGGGCTCGATGACGTCGGCGTCGAGAACCGTTACGGCAGTGGGGGCGGAATCAGATTCCACGGGACAGACCTCCAGGTACAGGAGTGGGGCCCGATACGCTGCGGCGTATCGGGCCCCACAGGCAGAGATGGCGGATGGGTGGTGTGTGTCAGGCAGCGATCGGGCGGCGCTCGGCGCGGGTGACGTTGAGCGGGCGCAGCCGCAGCACGTCACGGTCGTCGGCGATGAACCTCCAGTGCCGGCCGCGCCAGTCGGGGTGCTCGGCGCGCCACCGATCCAGTACCGGAGTGGACTCGATCGCCGGCACGGCTCCGGCACGGCCACGATGCACCAGTTGCTCATACTCACCACGCGAGATACTGATGACAGCAAAGGATTTGACGGACATGAATGACCTCCGAGGATGTTGACAATCGATAGCGCGGGAAGGGTGTGTGGTTACGCAGGACCGCGGTGGCTGCCGCGAGTCGCAGCAACGGCGCGAGATATCGGGATCAGTGCTCGAGTAGGTCCAAGACCTCGTGTGCGCTGGTGACCAGCCGCGCCTGACCGGTGCGGATGAACTCGTGGCAGCCGCGGGAAGCGGCTGAGTCGATCGGCCCAGGTACGGCCATGACGGGCCGCCGCAGTTTGTTGCCCCAGCGCACGGTGTTGGCGGTACCACTGCGGATCCCGGACTCGCACACCACGATTCCCGCCGCCAGGGCCGCGACGATGCGGTTGCGCCCGAGGAACAAATTCCTATTGGGTTCGACACCGGGCGGGTATTCACTGACCAGCAGCCCGGTCTTCTCGATCTCGGCCAGCAGGTCGGCGTTGCCCTGGGGGAAGAGCCGGTGCAGTCCGCACGGCAGGACTGCCACGGTGGGCTGCCCGGCCTCGAGAGCGGCCGCATGAGCAGTCGCATCGATACCGAACGCGCCACCACTGAGGATGGTCCACCCCTGTGCAGCCAGGTCCATGCCGACATACCGGGCGACCTTCTCGCCATACCCGGTGGAGGCGCGTGCACCGACGACGGCGATGGAGCGGTCGGTGAGCAGGTTCAACTGCCCGGGCCCACGGGTCCACAACGCGATCGGAGTGTGGGCCTCGACGGTGTCGAGATCACTGAGCGCGGCCGGCCAGCCCGGGTCGTCACGGGTGAGCAGCCGACCGCCGACGCGCTCAGCCCGTTCGAGGTCGAGCTCTGCCGTGCCGCGGGTCTGCGGGCCGAATCGTGAACGCACCCCGTCGGCAGCAATGCGTTCGGCCGAATCGACCGGCCCGTGCGCCGCGAGCAGAGCGCGCACCGTATCCGGGGAAGCCAACGCTGCGCGCGAGAGCAGCGCCCACGCCAGCAGACGCTCATCGTTTGTGGCCATCGAGGTTCTCCTTGGTGTGTGAATCAGGTTCTGCAGCACCGAGATCGATGCGCAGCACAGCAGCGGCCTCTATCCCGGTACGGCACAATCGGCGCATCCGCTGCGGCGGTGTAGCAGTCGCGGCTGCAATGCCCAGCAGGTATGCCATGCGGTGCTCGGGGTCCGCGGCCAGCGCGGCGTCCACCGCGATTCCTGCGCGCACCCCCTCACCGCGCAGCAGCGCGTGGAAAGCCAGCAGGGTGGCCGCTTCGGCGCGGTCCGGGTCCGGTAGCGCCCGCGTCAGAACAGTCCAGAGCCGTTCGGCGCGGTCGGCATAGACACCGGCGGCGACGCCGAACATCACGTCCCGTACGTCCGTATCACGCAGAGCGACAGCCACGTTCGCCAATGTCTGCGGTGCGGGGACGGTGTTGGCGGAGAAGGCTTTGATGGTCTGCATCACCTGCCACACCTCTTGGCGGGTGTAGGCGTCCGGGTCGCCGATGCGCACCGTGCGGGCCAACCGCTGTTGCGTGTCCGCGGCGGCGTTCGGTAGCAGTGCGGCCACTTGATCGCGCAGTGCCAGATCGATATCCACGAAAGCGGCGAGTTCGTCGCGCGTGCGGTGGATAGGCCGACCAATAGCCTTGTGTCTTAGCGCGATCGGTGACCTGGCAGGGTTCGGGAGGTGCCCGTGCTGTTGGGGGTCGAGTGGGTTCCACCATGCGGCGTCGGTAGTGATGACACGTGCACTGAAGGCCCCGCCGAGTTTCAGGCCCATCGAATCGAGATGCGTATCCAGAGCCTCGAGAACAGAGCCGTACCGGTCATCGGTGGTGACCGGTACGGCAGGTCGCGGTTGGCGGTCATCGACCAGGACCGCCAGCACGGCGGACGCGTCCGCCTGGCGACACATTCGTGCCGCGAGGTGTGCGATCTCGGTGTCGGTGAGTCGTTCCTGCTCCAGCGGAGACGCCGTGCGCACTGCGAGCGGTACGGAGAGCGCTCGATCGCAACCGGTTTCACGTTTCACGAAGACCAGGACCAGTGACCGGTTCGGGGTGAAGCCGAGCATGGCGGGGACAGAAACGATCAGGTCGGCTGGATCGGCGATAGGCGGCGGCGAATGCATGCAGGGAACTCCTAATCGTGTGGCAGCGAGGAGATTCGGACGACGTGGCATCGGTCGGCGACGCGCATGTGGCCCAGGTATGTGAGGGAGCCCGCCGCCGCAGTGCCCTTGGGCACGGTCGGTTGTGCGGGCGTGTGCAACGAATCGGCGAAGGTCTCGCAGCGTGTGACTGGTGGTCGGTAGCGTGAGGTGCGCGAGGGACTGGCTGGGTTGTCGTGTACCTGTCAGGAGTTGTTCGCCATGACCGAAGACCCTCACCCGCGTCGGGCTCGCTCTCTCGCCCCGCAGTCGCCGGAACTTGTTGCACGCCTGCAACGCTCACGCCAGCGCAGTCTGCAACGCCGCGCCGCGGCCACCGAGCGGGAGAAGACCATTACCCGCGCAGTGGGCGACTACCTCGCTGCATGGAACGCGATTACCCACACACAACAGCGCCGCGATAATGAAGTCGAGCGGTTGCAAACGCAGATCGCCGCTGTGATCGATGATGCGATGGCCGAGATCGCGACCCACGAAGACGAACAAGCCGCTGCCGCAGCGGTGGTTCGCGCGCAGGTGCCCACCGACGAGGAAGTCGCCGATCTGCTCGAAATTGCAGTCAAACGCGCTCGCCAACTTCTCGGCGGTTCCCGCGCGGGCACCTCACACCAGTCCAGACGCAGGCCACCACCCCAATCCGCGGAATCCACGGATCTGCCAGCCGCCGCTACGGTCCCCCCAGGTCGACACCCGTCCACGAACAACGCCCCGGTCGGTAACACTTCCGACCCGGCCCAAGGCAGGGCGGAAAACCCAGCGGGCACCGGGACGGCGCAGCCCTCCCCGACAACGTGCCCCCCGCCCCAACCCACGGCACTGAATCCAATGCAGCAATGAACTCTGCGGGTTTGGCATCGTCGCAGATTGCTCACGCCGACACCGATACTCGCGAGCAGCGCCGGAAGGGGGAACCCTCTTCCGAGGCTCCGTGATCGTGTGTGTCATCGCCTGGCTCGAACCGGCCACACGATGCCTCAGGCAAGGGATGTAGTTCGCTGCGCGGCGTAATCCAAGCCATCGCCGATGGTACGTTCGGCCTCGGCGTGAGTGAACCGTTCTATGCCGATATGAGTGGCGGCCGCGTCGTAGAGGGCGGCCTGCGCGTCGCGCCGGGCGAGAATGCCCTGTCCGACAAGCCTTCCCAGGCTATTGGCCGCCAGCAACAGCGTCCGATGCCGTGTCCCCGGGAAGGCTGCGCGCACCCGGGCGGCCTGATTGGCCACCGCGGCCCGTACGTACGCGTCAGGATGGTGCGGCCGGTTCTCGCCGCGGATGGGCTCTGTCGGCGGTGGCGGTGTCATCAGCGCTGCGAGCCATGCGGGTAAGCCGAGGGGCTCTCGTGGATCGAGCACCTGGTAGTGACCGTGTCGCAGCCGCGAGCCCGCCGCGACGACGTAACCACCCTGTGCCCGGGTATCGATTCGCGGTCCGAGAAGACCGATCGTGTTGCGCAACTGCGGAAACCGATCGGCTCGGTAATACAAGTGGCAGCCGCCCGACGGGGTCGCCACACAGAAAGTCGGCACCGGCATCGGCCGGCTGTGCCGGACTGCCAAGTCTGCGAGCGAGTCTCGTCCCTCGTGGGTCTTGCGCGGTTCTGTTTCCGGATGCTGGTGCGCAGCATCCAGGTCGAGCACGAGCAACTGGCTCGGCCCGCAGGCGATCGCGACGTTCAGGGCCGGGCCGCGAGTCCACCACGCACGGATCCGGTCGGGGTCCCGCGATGCCTGGTTCTCCCAGTCGGTGATCGCGGGAAGTTTGGAGTAGGCGTGCAGAGGAAAGATGTGGAAGCCGCGTTCAGCGTTGGCCAAGGCCGTAGGCAGCATTCCCGCGGATTGTCGGGAAGCCCGACGCCCGGTGCGTGCGGGCGTGCGGGTGTCCGCTGATCGTGCCCAGGTCATAGGGTGTCGGTGAGCCGGTTGAGATCCAGTGCCGCTGCCACCATATCGAGTACTGTCGGCTCGTTGTCGGGGGTGCCGCGTACTTTGCGTAGTCGCACGATCGGCACCTTGTGCAAGCGGACACCGTACCCGGAGGGGCTGGATTCGTTGCCGTCGACATGGACGATCTCGTAGTCGCGTGCGTCGATCAACGCGGAATACCACGGGTCGGCGGGTTTGCCCGCACGTTGGGCTTCTGCGGATTCGGGATCGGGCATGGTCCATTGGTGGCACTCGCAGTCGGGGTCATCGCACGGTGTGATGCGCGCGGCCACGGCATTGGATCGGTAGGTCGGCATGCGCCCGCCCAGCATCGGGCACCCCCGTGTCGAGTAGGCGGCGCACGAAGGGTGTAGCCCGGGTTCGGGTGCGATGCCACGGAGCCAGTCCTGCGGCCGGATGAAGACCACGACCTGGTTGCCGGGCCCTTCTCCCTTCCCGAGCTCTTCGCCGCAGACCTGGCACAACCGCAGCCCGAGCACCACTGCGTAGCGTTCGGGGTCGATCGCGCCCCAGACCGGTGAGCGGCGTCCGCGGTGACACAGCGTCAGATACGGAATGGTCAGACCTTGCGCGGTCGGCGCGTCGTGCAGGTCAGCTAGGACGGGGGGTCGGGACGAATTCGCTGACGATGCATCGAAATTCACAGCTCTCTCCTCGGAACGGGCGATTGCTCGCGGAAGCAACGTGGTCAGGACGATGCGGAGTCGTTGTCAGTGGTCGGGTGCGCGGACAAGGTCACGATGATCGAGCGTGTCGGCCGGGCCGCGGACTCGATTCGTACGTGGACCACAGCAGAGACGGCGCCCGGGCCCGCCGGTTCCGCGAGCCAGGGACCGAACGCCGCAGGGGCGACCTCAGGCAGGGACGCCTCGATCCACGCCAGCAGAGCCTTGGCGTCGGTGATCACCATCGGGTGTGCCCGGTGTGCGGGTTGGCGTTGTGCACGGCGACCACGGTCGGTGCGAAGGGGACCTCGGCGCTCACCGACCGTGTCAGTACCGCCTGGTAGCCGCTGGCGCTCCACGCGCCGGACGCGATGACGAAACCTCGTTCGGGGCAGGCATCGACTGGCAGTAGGTGCCACTGAATCCCGGAGTCGCCGAAGCCTGTGAAATGGTTTTCTTCCCAGCGGATTTCGCTGTTGCCATCGGCGTTTCTGCTGTGGATCCGGGTGGCGCGTTCGACCGAGATCAATGCCATGCGTGGTGCGGTCGAGGTGGCGGTCGCGGCTGTGCTGATCGCGGCGAAGGCCGCTACCGGTGTTCCGCCCTCGGGTGCGGTGGCGAAGCTGACGCGATAGCCGACGACGAGCACCCCGCCCGAGGGCGCCTCGGGGAGCGCATCCTCGCAGCCGGGCACGATGCGCAGCCGGGCGGTATGGCTGTGCGGGTCAGTGACCACCGATATCACCGCCACTGTGGTTGGGCAGCTGAGAAACGCTGCGCCGGTTCGAGTTCGATGGGATGGACGAGGGAATCACGCGGGAACTCCGTTCTGTCGATGCGTGGCCGCGACTCTCGGACGGTGTGGTCGGTGATGGAGCGTTCCGGGTCGGCACGGTCAGGCGGCGTCGAAGTATTTGAGGTCGGCGTAGCGATCGGTGCCGGCGAGGAATTCGCAGTCGCAGTGCGGGAATTCGTGCCAGCACTCCTCACAGAACCCGCATGCCGCGCAGTGCGGTCCGGTGCGTTCGATGTCGTACTGGCCGCAGTAGTCGCAGTAGTCGTAGAGGTAGCTACCGGGCTTCGCGGTGGTGCCGGGTGCGCGCCACCGATACGAGTGGTTGGAGTACCAGATCCCGTCGGCGGACCAGTGCCCGTGGTGTTCGTTGAGCAGGTATGCGGTGTGCTTGTAGCGTGGGTCGACGGTCAAGATGATCATCTTGTCGCTGTTCAGCCAGTACTCGAGCCCGGTGCGGCCGGTCCAGGAATCGATTGGCCCGAACGGCTCATGGGGAAGGAAGTCCTCGGCCGCCACCCGGGTGTCCGAGCGCGGATCGCCGATCCGGGGGTGCACGATCTGGGGGAGGACCCCGTTGTGTGCCAGCACCGTTCGCTCATCCCCGCCGATCGCGAAGGGATGGCAGTTCTGCTCGCTGACATATCCGTGGGTGGCGAAGCGGGAATGAAACAACGCCGGAGTATCGGGGAACAGTGCTCGCGCGGAAGCGAATTCGTTGATCACTGCGTCGGCGTCGAGCCCGCGGCCGACGAGGATGTGGTCGTCGGCCACGATCGCGTAGCCGTGTCCGTGCGGGTTTGCGGCCGCCCCGTCGCGCAGCGTTTCCAGATCGGGGACGATGCCGGGCTTGTAGAAGCTCAAGATGCACATGAAAGGGCCTCCATTTCCGCCAGCAAGGGCAGGTAGATCGGGTGTGCTCGCACCCAGGTGACGAACGCGGTCCATTCCCAACCCCGCCGGCGCGCCACGTCACCGGAGGTGAGGGTGCGGGTGTATTCCACCGAGGCGGCGACGAAGGCCAGAGCGGCTTGGACCTGTTGGGGGTGTAGGGAACTGGCGAAGATGCGCACTTCGAAGGTCTCTTGCGGATAGACGTTGATAGCCTGGTAGCGGCCGTAGCCGAAGCGTTCGCCCTTGGCGAATTTGGCGATGCCGGCGCGAGTTTCGGGAGTGAAGCTGGCCCAGTCCTCGCTGCGGCGGCGAGCCAGCCGCACGGCATGGGATTCGTTGCGGTAGAAAAACTTCATCCACCGGTACACGTGCGCCGGGGAGTCGAATCCGTCGCGGGAGACGTGGACGTGGATCCCGACCTCGTTGTCGATATAGGCGCCACGAACACGCAGCTCCCGCAACACATTCCAGGGAAACTTTTCGATGGCCCAGGTGTAGCTCATCGGGTGGGTGACCAGTTCGAATCCGTTGCCGTAGCCGATGGATCCGTCCTCTTTGAGGTAGCCGATCCGCCCGAGATGGTTGGTGGCGATGTCGACGCAGTCCTCGAGGGCACGGCTCGGTGTTTTGACCTCGAGTTCCAGCCCGAGGTAGACCGGGCCTTCGCCGTGGAAGACGGGGTCGGGTTTGTAGGTGTAGTCGTAGATCCGGTCATCGCGCTGGTGGGCATCGCAATAGGAGCAGTAGGTGCTGCTGGTGAGGCGATCGCAGTCGTGGCATTCGCGGTATTGGTCCGCGCAGTCGCCGCAGACGTTTTCATCGTTGTCGAGCAGTCGTACGGAGCGGGCGTACAGGCGGCATTCCGAGCACCACCAGTAGTGGTAGTCGCGGCACCCGTCGCAGACGACGCCGTCGGTGACGGTGTGGTCCTCGGAAGAGGTGTAGAGCTCGCAGCATTCGCATTCGCGCCATCGCGCAGCGCAGTCGGTGCACAAGGTCCCGTCATCGACGGTGGTGTGAACCGTGGTGACGCGGTCACCGCAGTCGTTGCAGAACGGAAGACTCTCGCAGGCCGCGCACAGCGCCCCGCGCTCGTGGCCAGGGGGATCGTCGGGAAGCGTTGCAGCGCAACGGGCGCAGGGGGTGCGGGCTGTCAGCGTAGTGGGCATAGGGGGCCTTCCTGGGCGATGAAGAAGGGCAGGCGGAATCCGAGGATGGGCAGACGAAATCGCCGCCGTAGGCGCGTGTGCTCGGCGTGCATGGAACTTCGGGGGTGGGGCGCGCGAGTTTCGCGAACACATCGCGTGTGCGCGGCGAAGACGGCCGGATCAGCCGCGGCTGGACCGACGGATGCGGTCGGAGGAGGTAGACATATGAGAGCGCAACTGGAGATTTGATGTTGCTGGAGAACTGATGCCGCCGGTTCACCGAAGGGTGGAGCTAGCGGATGTCGCTGTGGCGCAGCGCGAGGGCGGGCGTGCGTGAAGCCGCGCCACAATCGCAGTGGGGAAAGACGTTGGCGCAGTGAAAACACCAACCGCAGCGGCCGCAGTACCGGCCGCGTCGGCTGAAGTCGACATCACCGCAGCCTTCACACACATACATCCATGCCCGTGCGCGCAGCAGCCCAGATGTCATGTCAGGTCGATAGCCAGGGTTGGAATACCAGATCCCGGTATCCCAGATCCCGGCCGATTCGTTGAACACATAGGCGTTCTCGGCGAAACTCGGGTCGACCGTCAGCAGGACGAGTTTGCTGCTCCCGAGCCACGACTCCAGGCAACGCCGACCACGCAGGGTGTCGTAGGACCCGAAAGGATCTCGCGGGAGGTAGGTTTCGGCGGCGATTCGGGTATCCGAACGAGGGTCGTACGGCGCTGGCTGTACCCGACGGGGGAGAACACCGTTGTGCGCCAACACTGTTCGCTCATCTCGGCCGAGCCGGAACGGGTGGCAGTTGTCGAGGCTGACCGTGCCGTGAGTGGCGTAGCGGCTGTGGAACAGTGCCGGGTGGTCCGGATGCCGCCTCCGGACAGCGGTGAAGTCATCGATCACCTGCTCGGCGTCCATGCCGCGGCCGACCAGGATGCCGGTATCGGTGACCACGGCGAACCCGTGACCGTCCCTGTTGACGTGAGCGCCGTTTCTCAGCGCCGCAATATCAGGGTCGATGCCGCTCGGCAGAAACGTCAGCAAGCACATGCGAGCACCGCCATCTCCGCGGCCAGGGGTGCGTATTGCTCGCGCTGGTTCACCCACGCGGTGAACTGATCCCAGTCCCAGCCGTGCTGCTGGATGACGTCGGTGGAGGTGAGGGTGCGGGTGTATTCGACGGTGGCCGCAGCGAACGCCAGTGCTGCTTGAACCTGTTGCAGGTCAAGGGATCCGGCGAATACACGCAATTCCAGGCTTTGGCGTGGGTGCGGATTGATGGCCTGGTACCGGTTCAATCCGTACCGGTGCATATCGTTCTTGGCGGTGTGCTTGACCCGCTCGCGCGCGGTGGTGGAGAACTCGGCGTATGTCGATCGTCGCCGGGCCAGGGCTACTGTTTGCGGTTCGTTGCGGTAGATCAGTTTGGCCCACCGGTAGATGTGTGCGGCCGAGTCGAACCCGTCGCGCGAAACATGCACGTGGATACCGACGTTCTGATCCGAGCGGCACCCGAGATTCCTCAGACGCTCGAGCAGCTGCCAGGGAAACTGCTCCATCGCGAACCGGTAGTCCATCGGATGGGTGACCAGTTCGAAGCCCAGCGGCTCGATCGAGGAGTCGTACTTGAGATACGCCAAATCACGCACATGGTCGCTGACCGTCGACGCACACGCCTGGTAATTATGGGACGGGACAACGATTTCCAGTTCCAGGCCGAGAAACACCGGGCCGTGGCCGAAGAATCGCGGATCGGGCTTGTAGTTGTAATTCCAGATCCGACCACCGGAATCGCAGCTGTCGCAGTCGGTGTGCTCGGGCATGAGCGTCCCGCAGTCCACACACGAGCGGTAATTCTGTGCGCACCGCGAGCACACGCGGAAGCCGCCGGAGACGTAGCGGCTATCGGCGGTGTAGAGGGTGCATACAGTGCAGCGGTCGAAGAATCGGTTGACGCAGTGTGGGCAGACCCGGTCACCGGTATCGGTGCGAAATGTGGTGGGCGCGTGGTACCGGCAGCGCGCGCATTCCGACCATCCCGCTGCACACGTGCGGCACAGCCGCCCGAGTTCGACGGTCACTGCCAGGTACCGACTGGGTTCGCGACACCGGTCGCAGCGCGGCAAGACCGACACACATGGTGGGCAGACTGTCTCGGCATCCAAGATTCGTTGTCGCCGACCGGAAACTACAGAATGACACACCGCGCACGACGGCGCCGGCGAAGCAGGTACGGGCATAGCGGGATCGCCTTCCACTGGGTCGAGAAACGACAAACGCCGCGACGGAGGGAATTCCGTCACGGCAAAGAAGAATCGAGCATTCTGAGCAGAAGAAATGAAGGTGCAGTCTGGCGCGGAGTGGTATCAGAGGGTGGCCGCGCTTGTAGCCAAGGCTCCGTCATGCACAGCTCGCATGACTTCGGGATATCTCTACTCAGGCGCCCAGAGCGAATACAACGTCACGCTTCGGGGTCTACATGCTGCCGCTTTGTTCTGGGGCACGTGCGATAGCGGTACGTGTGGATAGGCAGGTGCTGGTAGTCAGGGCAATGAGGGCGCCTTCGATCGTGCAGCGCTCCTGTCCCGTAGCTGCGAGGATCTACAGCTAGATATTTGCGTAATCGCCTGCACTCCAAACGATCCGGCGGAAGTCGTTGGGAGAGAATGACTGTTGTGCCGGAATCCCGGGTGCAACGGCGTACGGCCAGAAGCAGTAGCCACATCGGTGGCAGTAGTAGCCAGCGTTCCAAACACTTCGAGCGGCGTGGCGACCGCGGATGATTCGATTGTTGCGGCGCCTCCGAAGTACGGCTGCTGTGAGTAGCAGCAGAGAAGGGGTCGCGAGTGAGAACACGTAACCCATACATACGAGGATGTACAGGGGTACTGAGACATCCTTGTGGGGTTCAACGATTCCTATGACAGCAGCAACAGCGATGAGAAGCGCGGGCATCGAGAGTATGAGGCCGAGCAGAATCAGCTTGCCTGTGCGTCGCTGCGCCGGTTCCGGTGCCAGCGACTGCGCCAGCCGGGTGGAGCGGGTTCGCTCGATCGTGGTCGAGCCGAACACCGGGACGAGACCGCTCGGGCCGATACCGACCCCGGAGTAGTAGTCGGATCCGAAGGACGTCGCGGTTCCCGATGCCCGGATCGCGGGCACGCTCTGTACCTGGTCGTCGTGTTGGCATGTGGGGCAGTTGAAGTCGTATCCCACGGTGGCATCCTGTCCCGCTGCGGTTGCGCCGCGACGGAGACGGTTGCCGCGCAACAGCGCCTGTGCTGGTTCCCGGTGGTGCGATGTTTCGATCCATCGAACACCGTTGCGGCGCGACTGTCGAGTGGGAGTTGTGTGGTTGATCTCTGATGTCATCAACGGTTCCTTCATGTTCGACGCGTTCGCTGGTGGCACGACAGTGCGGGGGCGGTATAGCCGGTCAATGGGTCGGAAGTGCGGCCTCCTCATCGCCCGCTTCGGCACACTCCAGGCAAGGTGATCTGGCAACCCGTCTCACCAACGCTCATGAAAGCCGTTGTCTAGCAACGTGAACACGATGCCCAGCCTGACGAACAGCTACCCCGATACAGTGCGGGGCCGACATCATGCGGCCGTCACTCAGGATCTGCCCGGGAGAACCATCCCCCGCGTGCGGGGGCTGATGCCCCAATCCATGGTGTCGCAACGGGGTTCGACCCGCCGACGTAGTGATGCGCCAGGATGGTTGAGACGTGTTTGCTGGGGAGTCGCTGGATTTTGATATTTCTCCGCGTGTCTTGGCGTGACGCGCCGGTGGGTTCGGCGGAGGGGCTGCGGTAGTTGATTGCGCGTTAGCGCTTGAGGTATCGGCGCCGGATAGGCAGCCGCGATCTCAGCCCTGTCCTACGCGGTATGTCTGCACAAGTTGATCGCCGTGCGTGGTGGCTCGGCAATTGGAACCTCGGCTTAACCGATCGGCCCCTCGGCACCTTGTCGGGTCGTTCTGAGTGCAGATGTGGGGACGTCGGGTTCTGTCTGGGCGTGGTGGCCGGATGAGGGCGACCTGCCGACCTAATGATTTCGCGTTCACGAAGTTCCGGGTACAGGCCGCATGGGGCTGGCGCACAGATACCCCGTATCGGTATGCGGCCTGTCCCGTCATAATCCCGTTGCGTGAGTCGACTGGCTGAGAAACGTCGGGAAATGATGAGCTTCGATGGGAGCTAGCTTGTGCAGGTAGAAGCCCCCAAACCTAGCTTGACGGCACCACGAATTTCTGACTCCCGATGATGATGAACATAGGGCGGCAATTCCCGCTGCCGACAACATCAAACGTGCAGGACGTGGTGTTGTCCGCAAAATCAGCGCCCGCGGCTCGACAGCGTGAGTACGGCCGCGAAGGCGCTCGCGTCATCGACGCCGCCGGGCCATGCGCCGGTGCCATCCGGGACCGTGGACGGCGGTGTCCGCAGGACAGTCGTCCGCAGGATCCGCTGGGTGACACCGGGGGCCGGTTGATAGGAAAAGCCCAGTGCTTGGGCTACGTCCCAGGTATGGATGACCGTGTTCCTGATTTGCTCCTCGTAAAGGGTCGCAATGTCGACCTCTTCCTGAAACCCCTTCACTCGACGAAGCCGGCTCATATCTGTCACGGAGGCGAAGGAGTTCTCCATGAGACCGGCCGTCCGCCGGTAGCCCACTTCGAGTCCGGCACCGCCGTAGTAATAGTCCACGGAGGTATCAAGGGAGGCCCTGTCCAACGAGCCGGCCCACTGCCGGTATGCGACCTTCTCGCCTGCGACCGCTGTGGCGACGTCGATGTTCTGGTCGATGAGGTGCAGGCACAGCTCACCCACGTCCCGCGCGGAATGCGGCACCGGACACCCCAGCGCGTCCTGTGTGACTTCGGATAGGAACGACGCCAGGTCTTCGGTCAGGGTGTGCAACATGGATACATCCACGGCGTGTCCTCACTTCCCACTTCGCTGGTCTCCACATCCTGGTGAGGTGGGGACTCGGCACATCCCGGCGCCCGTGCTGGGGTCGGGGACACTGAACACGCCGGATGCCGGCGCGGTAGATCCTCTACCACGGTAGACTATTTATGAAAGGGCGTCTATGTCTGAGAAGGGCGAGGCGGGGGACGAGCCGGACCTGGGTGCACTGCTGGCTCACGTGTTTCCACAGCTGGCGGCGCTGGAGGAACCGATCCTGCGGGAGGCGGGGCTGTCGATGTGGGAGTACGCGATTGTGACCGAGTTGGCGTCGACGGAGGTCGTGTCGCAGGTCGAGCTGTCGCGCCGCACCCGCCGCGACCCGACTCGATTGGGCAGGCATCTGGACGAGCTGACCGTGCGCGGACTCGTCGCTCGTGCACGTGCGAGCGATCAACGACAGCGGACTGTTCACCTGACCGGTAGCGGGCGCGATCTGTACGCGAGGGTCAAGAAGCGCGTCAGGGTTGTGGAGGACGAGTTCCTCCACACGACCCTGTCCGTGGGAGAAGCCGCAAGCCTCCGGGACCTGCTCGCTCGGCTCGCGGCGCCCAGTGCGCCGGTCGGTGACCGCTGATCCACCGGCACGGAAATGACTGCTGCCGAAGCTGTTTCGTTCATTCTGCATGCAGCGAGGCCCGCCGACTGCCGGCTCGCTCGGCTGCCGATCCCGAAGTACGTGGCGCGGCGGCCGGGCCGTCTCAGCGGGGTCGCCGGTAGGCGGCTTCGGCGTAGGTGATCCAGCGGGCGGTGTCGGTGTGCGGGACGACGACCCAGTCCTTCATCGGGCGATGGCGGTCGGAGGGGTCGAACAGGGCGGCGCCCGGCAGGGCGAGAGCTTCGATATGTTCCTCGGTGCCGGAGATCAGTCGGCAGGCCAGACCGTCTCGGAAGAGGCAGGCGAAGGCTTTGCCGTTCGCGTCCTTATAGGCGGGCTTGCCGAAGACCTTCGATGTAACGACGCCGAGGTCGGCGAGTTGCGCGGCGACGCGCTCGAAGTCTTCCTGAGGAGTCATGGACGCGAGTGTATTTCGGGGTGGCCGCCGGGGCGCGGTGGCCCGCCTAGAGCGCCTTCTCTCCGATGGCGGCCAGCAGGTCTTTGAACACCGGGTACTGATACAGCAGGCTCAGGGGTATCGGAACCGCGTTCTTGCCGAGCTCGGTGCTGAGGTGGATGGCTGCGAGCGAATTTCCTCCGGACAGGAAGAAATTGTCTTCCGCGCCGGGCTCGACGCCGAGGACCGACGACCATACTCGGGTCAGGATCGGTTGTGCGCCAGTCGTTTCCGCTGCGGAATCCGGCGCGGGTGCCGGCTCGGCCGGGTGCGAGCCGGTGTCGGGTGCGGGCAGGCGTGCGGTATCGACCTTTCCATTGGTGGTGAGTGGAATCTTGTCCACGACCGTGTAGGACGCCGGCCGCATGTACAAGGGCAGCATGCGGGAGACCGCGCCGCGCAGCTCGGACAGATCCAGCTCGTCCCCGACTACATAGGCGTCCAGGCGTGCGGTTTCGAACCGGCCACCGGCCTTGTTGAACACCACGATCGCGTCCCGGACGCCGGCTTGGCGTGCGATGCAGTTACGGATCTCATCCAGTTCGATGCGGTAGCCGTTGATCTTGATCTGATGGTCGATGCGGCCGAGATGCTCGAGCGTGCCGTCGGTGCGGATTCGCCCTAGGTCGCCGCTGCGGTACCACCGCTGTCCTTCGGGGCCCGCCACGAACTTCGTTGCGGTCAGCGCGGGATTTCCCGAATAGTAGAGCGCCAGACCGGCACCGGCGACGAATATCTCGCCCGGAAATCCCGGGGGCGCCGGTCGGAGGTCGGGGCCCAGCACGGTGCAGTGCCAACCCGCGATGGCGTGTCCCACCGATCGGGGCGCGCGCAGTGTCGTGTGCTTGGTCACCGGTTGCGCGGTGACGTGGACGGTGGTCTCGGTGATCCCGTACATGTTCACCAGCTGGCAGCGACTTGCGGGATAGCGGTCCAGCCAGGCTGCGGAACTGTTCGCCTGCAATGCTTCTCCGCCCAGGATCACGAGCCGGACCGCGTCGAGCAGTGGTGCGTGCGCATCGAAATCCACCAGGTGGGCGAAGGCCGACGGCGTCTGGTTCAGCACCGTCACACCGGTTCTGCGCAGCAGCTCGTGGAACTGGTGCGGATCGCGCGCCGCGCTCTTCGGTACGACGACCACGGCGGCGCCGGTGGCCAGTGCGCCCCAGATCTCCCACACCGAGAAGTCGAAGGCGGGTGAATGAAACGCGCTCCACACGTCCGTGTCCGAGAGTGCGAACTTCTCGGTGAGTGAGTCGATCAGTGCGACCACACTGCGGTGGGCGATCACCGTGCCTTTGGGCCGGCCGGTGGTGCCCGAGGTGTAGATCGCATAGGCGGGCGCACACTCCGACAATCCGCCCGGCAGTGCGACTTCCGACGGCTCGCGGGCGGCGAGGGTCGAAATCTCCACCGCACGAATCGAATCCGGTAGTGCGGTCAGCAACTCCGGCGCGACCACGGCCACCCGCGCGCGGGAGTCCTCGATGATGTACCGCAGGCGTTCCACCGGGAACTCGATATCGACGGGAACGTAGGCAGCGCCGCACTTCCAGATGCCCAGCATCGTGGCGAACAGCGTCGCGGACTTCGCCGCCGCGACCACCACGAAGTCGCCGGGCAGTACCCCGAGCTCCAGCAGGCCTGCCGCGATGCGCTCGGATTCCGCATCAAGTTCCCGGAACGACGTCGACGTGGTCCCGTCCAGTACAGCCGTCGAGGAAGGGCGGGCAGCCGCATGCGCGGCAATGCGCTGTTCCATTCGACCACCCGGGCCCGGGGCGCTCCCGGCGTCGACCGAGATCGGTTCCGGGACATCGGTATATGCGATATCGAGGAGTCGCAGATCCGGGCCTGACACCGGGATCTGCGCATAGACGAAGCCGAGTACTCGCGCGATCTGATGAATGAACTCGGCCGCCTCGGCCGCCCGGCTCTTCAGCAGTACCCGGGCGATACCCGGATCGGAGGTCGGATGGATCGCGACGTCGAAATCGTGCGATGCGGCCGGCCTCGGCAGGAAAACGCCTGGCGCGGCGGTGTAATCGATGATTCGCACCGACCGCAGACCATGGTCGGATTCCTGCTGCGCCGCTGGGGCGGTTGCACCCGGCGGGGCGGCCGAAAGCTGGGACGCTACATCCCCGATCGAACTGTGCAATCCGAATTCGCATGCGGCAGCGCGGGACTTGGAGACCATTCGCTCACGGACGGTCGGTGACTCCAGCAATACGTCTGCCGTCGCCAAGTCGACCGAGAGGGCCGCGGTATCCAGGAAGCGGGCCAGCACGATGACGACCGCGGCCGCCAATTCTCCGGTCCGGTACGCATCACCGAATTCGATGTCGACAGCGCCGATCAGGGAATCGGACGTGTCGGGCAGAGCCGGTAAGGATTGTGCTCCGGCACGATCGAACTCGGCGCGAACGGCACCAAGGTTGCCGTCCGCCAGCAGCACCAGGTCGGTGACACCGCCGGCATAACTGGTGCAGGTCAGCCGCGCACGCAGCCCTGCGGGCAGCGGATGCGCCAACTGCTGGCGCACGAGTCTGCCCGCTCGCTCCGAGGAGGAGTCGAAAGGGGCGCTCTGGTGCCAGATCCCGAGCGTTTCGGGATCTCCACCGAGCGCGGCGGCAACCCGGGCGGCAAGCTCGTCGACGCCGCCGGGCGTGCTGACACGGACTGCGATTCCGACAGGGTGCGATGGGACGTCGAGTCCGCCATCGGTGACGTCGTGAGAAGTTTTCATCGGCTGCGCTTCTGTGCGAGGGCTGATTATCGGGAGGTGAAGCCGCCGTCGACAGTGACTATCGAACCGACCACGCTCCGGCTTCTGCTGGAGGCCAGCCAGGCGACAGTCTCGGCAATATCCTCCGCGGCGACCAGTGCGTTCGAGGGTTGATCGCGGAGGAACATCTGCTCGTGGTCACCGCTGAGGTCGAGTGCGTTCGCGACCTCGCGCAGCATTCTTCCTTCGAGTTCCGGTGCGTCGTGGACAGATCCGGGGCAGACCGCGTTGACGCGGATGCCATGGGGAGCCAGATCCAGGGCGGCGGCCTTGGTCAATCCGACCAATCCGTGCTTCGAGGCCACGTATCCGGCGAAATTCCGATAGCCCACCAGACCGGCCGTGGAAGCAATATTGATGATGCTGCCCGAGCCCTGCTGCTTCATTATTCGCGCGGCCGCGGAGAGGACCTGGAAAGGTCCGGTGAGATTGATATCGAGCATGGTCGACCAGTCGTCGGAGGTTACCTCCTCGACACTGCTACCCGAAGGACCGACAATGCCTGCGCAGTTGACGACAACGTCCAGACGCCCGAATCGCTGCAGCGCGAGCCGCATGGCCTCATCGATATCGCGTGTATTCCGAACGTCACCCGTGGATGTTTCGGCATTCGCGCCCATTTCGACGCACAATCGCCGGGTGTGCTCGAGCTGGCTCTCCGAGCCCAGTGGATAGGGCACCTCGGGGGTGTCCTTGCCGATGTCCATCAACACCAGGGACATATTCGACTCGGCCAGTCGAACGGAACAGGCCCGTCCTATACCGCGTGCCGCGCCGGTGACGAGCGCGACTAGATGATCCTCACTTGCCATGGGCGATACGCGCGGTTTCCGCGATGAGCTCCAGGGTCTCCTCGAGGTGGTCAGCGAGGTACATGTGCCCTCCCGCGACCGTCTCGATCGAGAAGTTGCTCGATGTCGCCTTGCGCCAGCCGAGCATATCGGCCTCCGAGACCAGTGCGTCGTCGGTCCCGCGCAGCGTGGTGATGGGCACATCGATGACGGTGTCGTGGTCAGCGATGTACGACTCGTGCATAAGCACGTCGGCCCGCAGCACGGGCAGAATCAGCTGTCGCATTTCGGGATTGGCGAGTGCGGGATGGGTGTAACCCGCGAAAGCCTCCACCTTTGCCATGAACTCTTCGTCGGTCAGGGTCGAGGCGCGCTCGGCGCGTGGATGCCAGGGGTCGGGCGATCCGCTCACAAAAACGTGATCGACCATGGCCCCGAGGGCGCGGGCTGTCTCGAAAGCGAGAATTGCTCCCATGCTGTGACCGAATACCAGTATCCGGCTGTCCGAGTCACTTTCTGCCCGAACGTATTCCGCAACTTCGGCAGCCGCCGTCCGGATGTCCACAAATGGCGGATCAATGAACCGCTCTTCATGACCCGGCAGCTGGATCGGCAGTAGATCGATCCCTTCGGGGGACTTCGTATTGCGGAAGAACGAAGCGCCGGAGCCAGCAAATGGAAGACAAACAAGCTTGAGATTCGACACTTGGCGATGATCGCATACGTCCGTGTTCGAGTCTCCAATTCGGAGTTCAGGCAGAACTTCCCTGCTCGGGGCGGCTGTGACCGCTGAGATCGGTTCGTGTCCTGATCTGTTCTGATAGTTGAAACGAATGAAAGTCACTGTGACCTAGATCACTTGCATCACAAGCGCCCGCGGCAGCGCCGCTCTGTCGTGCGACTCGTACGCGGCGAGCCGCCAATGCGCATCGGCAATCGTTTGGCAAGCTCCAGGCATGTCCTCTTTGCCCGATTGCATACCCGGGTAGCGGCTCACCGTGGCCTGGCCGCTACATGGTGTTCCCGCGCCGATGCTGGCGATCGGGGGAGTGCCGCCGGATGCCGCCGGATGGGCCGTGGAGATGAAGTGGGACGGGGTGCGGATCATCGCGGTGTGCGAGGCGGGGGAGTGCCGGCTGTACAGCCGTAATGGCAATGAGGTCGGCGGCTCGTACCCAGAGGTGGTCGCCGCACTGAACGTGCTGGCGGGGGCCGGAACTCTGCTACTCGACGGGGAGATCGTGGCGCAGGAGCCCGATGGCGCGCCGTCCTTCGGGCGTCTGCAGCGTCGCATGCATGTGGCACTGCCCGCGGAGCAGCTCGTAGCAGAGGTTCCGGTGCAGTTCTTCGCCTTCGATGTGCTGCGGATCGGCGCTCGCGACACCATGCCGGAGCCCTATCTCGAGCGCCGGAAACGGCTGGCGGAATTGGACTTCGCCGTACCGCTCTCCGCACCGCCGCACTGGATCGACGTCGATGCCGAGAAGTTGCAGCAGGTGGCGCTGGAGCATCGCCTGGAGGGGATCGTCTCCAAGCGTGTCGATTCGGTGTATCTGCCGGGGCGCCGGTCACCCGCGTGGATCAAGACGCCGCTGCGGCAGCGCACCGAGGCGGTGGTTGCGGGCTGGACGCCAGGTGCGGGCGCGATGGGATCCACCTTCGGCTCACTGGTGCTCGGCGCATACGACGATAACGGCCGCTTCGTCTACATCGGAAATGCGGGCACCGGCTTCACCCAGGCGGCCCGCCGCATCATTCGCGCCACCCTCGGTGAAATCGAAACGTCGGCAAGTCCTTTCGAGGAGCCGCCACCCGAAGCCGCTGCGGCAGGCTGGCGCTGGGTGGATCCGATCCTGGTCGGAGACGTCGAGTATCGCGAATTCTCCGGCGCGCGCCTGCGTATGCCGAGCTGGAAGGGATTGCGCACCGACAAAGTCCCGGCGCAGGTCGACGTGCCGCCGGTGCGCTGAGGCGCCGAGCGAACACCCGGTTGCGGCAACACAATTGGCGAAATTCCGCGAGTTCGGCCACAATTGGAGGGATGGGCGGCGAAGGGCAACGAACGCTGCGCGAGCTCTCGGCTGCCGATTCGCTGAAGCGGTTGGCCGGTGCGCAGTACGGACGAATTGTGCTCTCGCGCCGCGGAATTCCGATCATTCGGCCGGTGAACCACATCGTCGAAGAAGATGCGGTCCTGGTGCGCGCGAATTTGGGCGCGAGTCTGCTGGGCGGTGACGGGCAGATCGTCGCGTACGAGGCGGACGACTTCGACGAGCACACCCGCCGCGGGTGGAGCGTCATTGTCACGGGGGTGGCGCGCGTGATCACCGATCCCGAACAGGTGCAGCGATACGAGACCCTGATCGATTCGTGGATCACCATGCCCATGGATCACCTGATTCGCATCGAGACCGAGGTGATCACCGGCGTCGAACTCGTCGATGACGTTACCGATGAGTAGTTCCCCGGCCTGGCGACTGTGACCCCCGATACGTCTCCGGTACCCTGACACGCCGTTGGTCCGAGCGCGGCAATCCGTCGGCAAGCTCGGCGCGGCCCACGCATCTGTGCCAATGGAGGCCGAGATGCGGTGCGGCCGCACGCACGTGGAAGGAACACATGACAGCCTCTGATAGGCAGGCGCCGGCCGAATCGGCCGAACTAACCGGGGACGAGGGTTACTCCCGGGGACTGTCACCGCGCACCATCCAGATGATCGCCATCGGCGGCGCTATCGGCACCGGCCTGTTCTACGGCGCGGGCGGCGCGATCGAAAAGGCCGGCCCCGCGCTCATCCTCGCGTATCTGGTCGCAGGCCTGGCCATCTTCGTCATCATGCGGGCGCTGGGCGAGCTGCTCACCTACCGCCCGGTCACCGGCAGCTTCGCCGATTACGCGAACGAATTCCTGGGCCGCTTCGCCGGCTTCGCCACCGGCTGGACCTACTGGGCCGTCTGGGTGAGCACCTGCATGGCCGAGATCACCGTGGCCGGTAAGTACGTGCAGTACTGGTTCGACATCCCGCAGTGGGTCACCGCGCTGGTGGTGCTCGGCATTATGTTCGGGCTGAACCTGGTGTCGGTGAAGCTGTTCGGCGAGGGCGAGTTCTGGTTCTCCATCATCAAGGTCACCGCGATCATCGCCATGATCGCCATCGGTATCGGCGTGCTCATCTTCCACTTCGGCCATGCCGTCAATCCGACGCCCGCCAATCTGTGGAACGACGGCGGAGTGTTCCCGAACGGCTTCGGGCAGGCGCTGCTGGTGCTGCAGATCGTCGTCTTCGCCTATGTCGGTGTGGAGCTGGTCGGCGTCACCGCCGGCGAGGCCCGCGACCCGAAGAACACCTTGCGCAAGGCCATCAATACCCTGCCGTTCCGCATCGGCCTGTTCTATGTCGGTGCGCTCATCGTCATTCTGTCGGTGTCCAGCTGGCGTAATTTCCATGCCGGGCGCAGCCCGTTCGTCGAGGTGTTCGAGCAGATCGGTATTCCGGGCGCGGCCGCCATCATCAACTTCGTGCTGCTGACCGCGGCGCTGTCCTCGTGCAACTCCGGCATCTACTCCACCGGCCGCATGCTGCGCAGTCTGGCGCAGCGCGAGGAGGCGCCCGCCCGGCTGGGCGCGCTGAGCACACGGTCGGTGCCTGCCACAGGTATCGCGGTATCGGCGGCAGTCATGGTGATCGGTGTGGCGGTGAACTACTTCTCGCCGGAGAAGGCCTTCGGCTACGTCACCTCGGTCTCCACCATGGGCATCATTTTCGTCTGGGGCATCATTCTGGTCTGCCACCTGATCTATCGCGCCCGCGTGAAAGCCGGCCTGCTCCCCGCGAGCGACTACCGCCTGCCGGGCGCACCGGTGACTTCGGTACTGGCCCTGGCCTTCCTGGCGCTGGTCGTCGTGCTGCTGTTCTTCACCGACTCGGGCCGCACGGCCATTGTGGTCGGTGTGGTGTGGGGTGCGCTGGTGTGCGCCGCCTACCCGCTGCTGTCGCGGCGGCGGAACACCATCGGGTAATAAGCTCACTGCACTATGCGACTGGTGCAGCGGATAGACCTCGGCACAGTGCCCTACCGCCAAGCGCTTTCGGACATGACGGAGTGGGTGCTGCAACGCCGGGCAGGGACAGTCGGTGACCGGCTGTTCCTGCTCGAGCATCCGCCGGTGGTCACGTACGGCCGCCGTACCGAACCGGCGGATCTACCCGTCTCCGACCTCGAGCTGGTCGAGGTCGATCGCGGCGGTTTCGCGACGTATCACGGTCCGGGACAGCTCATCGGCTACCTCATTGTCGGTCTTGCCGACCGTGGGCCGGTGGATATCGTGCGGTGGCTGGAGAACGGCCTGATCGAGGCGTTGGCCACCTTGGGCTTCAGTGCCATCCGTCGTGAAACACCTGCCGGTTCAACAAGTTTGGTGGGCGTGTGGACTTCTGATCACCGAAAGCTCGCATCCATCGGAATGCGCATTCGAGGCGGCATCACCAGCCATGGTTTCGCCTTGAACATCGACCCGGACATGCGGCCGTTCCAGCAATTCACCGTGTGCGGCATTCATGACGTCACCATGGTTTCCCTCGCCGAACTCGCCTCCGAGCGCGGCATCCCGGTCCCGGGCGATGCCGGGATACGGGGCGCAATCGCGAACGCTCTGGGCTGCTGACACCCGACACGATCCGACGGAACCCGAGACACCCACGCAGCCCCCGGACTACCTTGCGAGAGAAGGCAAGAGCCCTGGGAGCAGTCATGAACGACCCGCGTCGGTACGTCGTTATCGGCGGCGGCCTGGCCCCGGTCTGGCCTCCGCGGTGTGGCTGGCGGAGGCGCGCGACAACCATGGGTACCAAGGGTTTCCGGGCGCTGGCAGTGCCTGAATCAGCGTCTACATAGATCTCTAGTGTCGGCCACCGGAGTGTCAGACGCTAGAGATGTACGTGTGTCACGGCTACCGACAACGCCTTTCGGCGCTGAGGATTTGACCGTGTCCCACACCGACGCTTGTGGTGCAGGAAAATTCTGTTTCGAATTCACCCCCAACCGTTTAATCGCGGTTGGCAGACTGCGGCGAACCCGGCGATGGCGCGGGCGAGGTGGTGTCGGGCGGATCTTGTTCCGGCATCGCCGCACCGGCGCATGCTCGGTCACCCGGATCGCGGGCAATTGCCCGCGCCGCCGGGTGGCTTTGGTTTTACCCAACAACACCCGTTTGGCCAGGTTGATACTCGCTACATGGTCGCGATTACCCCCGACCCGGCAGCTCGGGCACCACGCACAGTGGTAACCACCCGGACGAGACAGTGTTTCGTCGCAGCCTGGACACAACGCCGACGATCCGGGTGCGGGCACCGAAACCACCACGACGCCAGCCCCAGCGGCGGTGTGTGCTAGGGCTGTGACCGCGTGGCGGCGGGCCGACTGCGCCGCCCGGTTGTTGTTGACCCGCCCATGTGAGCGGGTCTCCAGGGTGGTGAGATCTTCCACCGCGATCAGCTGTGCGCCCGCCGCGACGGCGTAGTCGGTGACCTGACCTGCGAAGTGGAACGCCAACTCCCGGTTGACCTTTCCCCGCTTGGCATCCACCGCGGTGCGGTGCGCCTCGAGCACGGCGATCTTCGCCTCGAGCCTTGCGCGAACCTCGGGCGGGGCGCAGGCGGCGAGCCGGGTCAACCGTGCCGACTTGCGGTGCAGCATTTGACCTTCGGTTTGCAGGCGCGCCAGTTTCACCCCGAGCCCACGGTCGTCGTAAGTCCAACCACGAAAATCCGAGGACAACCCGTCCGAGCCGTGCACTACCAGCGCGGCGGCACCAAGCGTTGACGGAGACCAGTCCACCCCCACCGCGACGGTTCCCGCCGTCAGGTCGGCTGCGGGCACCATCTCGGTTGCCGCGCACCGCCATAGCAGGCCCTTGCAGTCGATGGCCAGGGTCGGCAGATGCCAGTCGGTGACAGCCCTGTCGTGCAGGTACTCCCGGAGGGCGGCGGTCAATCGGACCCGCCGCCAGTCCGCCCGCCCGGCCGGGGCGGGGCAGGTAGGCAGCTTCACAGTCAACACCAACTCGCGCCCGGCCACGGTGAGCTGCGCGAGCTGTTGATCGGCTGCGGACAGGCGGGCCATCGCTGCCATCTGCGCGGGACTCTGGATATCGGTGATCCGCAACCGCGTTGCCTGCATACCTTCGCTGCCTCGCGAGCGGGCGATGAGTTGACGGCGCACTCCCCGCGCGAAGCCCGACGGCACATGATCCTCGCGGCCGGTGGGTGGGGCGAAACGTCCTGTCGCCGGATCGAATAGGGCAGATAGCGCGCCGACGGCGGTGTCCCGGTAGGCCAGGGTCCGCAGGGTGGTCGTCACCTGTGCGGTCACCACCCGGGTCACCCTCGAGGGCACGTAGATCCCGTCCGGGTAGGTCGGGGTCCAGCCCAGACGGGCCGCGGCGACATGGCCTTGTGCGGGCAGTTTGCGGTCTTGGGTGTCGCTACCGGCTGCGAGCACATCGAAGGTGCCCGGCTGCCACAGCCGGGTTAGCAGGTCGGCACTGGCACCGGAGATCAGGTCGAGCAGCCACCCGACCCGAGTGTCGACCTCGTCGAGCCCGATCGATTCCCCGGTCGCGTCGTCGACGGCTAAATACGCGCGGGTGGTGAATGAGAACTGTCGCGCTACAACAAGTTCAGTCACGTCGAGCACCTCGAGCCCAGTCGCGGCGGGAATGCTCGTCATGCTGTTCGCCGAACAGACCAGCGGCCTGGGCCGTAGCCCGCTGGGGCAGTCCCTTGCCGGTCCCAGCGTATCTACTGCCCTGCGCCGGGCGGCGTGCATGCCGCGCGGGGTCCACCCTCACAACGGGCACGACCTCGATCACGGCGTCATCGGTCATGAGAGCCGAGGAGGCATCCAGCGCCGCACCCACGGTGTCGGCCAGGCGGGCGACGCGGGGTGGGCGGGTGGCAATGTCTCTCGAATGCATGTTCGAATGCTATCACTGCTGATCACCGTCGGGAAGTCGAATTATGTTGTGAACTGCGATGTTTCATATAATCGACTTCGTCCGGATAGCCCGAGCCGTGTAGACCCTATGCATCACACCGGTGGTACGTCTCGCCTCTTTCGCCGATTTTTGCCGCGTCGGTTCGGCGGCGATTCGGAGGGCAGGCCAATCCCCGGCGTCACCCGCGCGGCGGCGTGCATACCGAGCCGCCGGAAGCGTTGATCGGAGGTGAGGTCGGCCAGATCTTCAGGCAGTCACTCCGGTCTCAGACAGTATGAGATCTATGTAGACGCTCGCGGCCGCGGCTCCCGGAAGTAATTGAGCATCAGCCGGGTGATGTCCGCTAGAAAGCGATCGCGGGGGATCGGCGGATCGTCGAGGAGGTAGCGAATGGTGAGATGTTCGACCGCGCGCACCAGCATCCAGGCGGCCGCGTCGGAATCCACATCGGCCGGCATGGCGCGTGCGTGCATGGACAAGGCCAGCCGCGCCAGCTCGCCGATCTGCTGTTCGAAGGCGAATACCGTCGCGCCGGAGGACAGGCGCGGCGTCTGTTCGACTACGGCACGCAGCAGCTCGCGGTGTGTGCCCAGCGCATCCAGGAGCTCCGAAATCGTTTCCGGCACCGCGATTTCCGGATTGCGGGTCATATTCGCTACCACGCGGGCGCGGACACGATCGGCGACCTCGGTGGTGTAGCGCTCGATCACCGCGGCGACCACGGCATCCTTGTTCGGGAAGTACTGATACAGCGATCCGGGACTGATACCGGCCGCCTCGGCAATGCGATTGGTCGAGGCGCCGTCGTACCCGTGCCCGATCAATACCTGCTGGCCCGCGTCGACAATGCGCTCGACCATGGCGCGGGAACGCTGCTGCTGCGGTGATTTTCGCGGCGCGGCAGGCGATTTCGGGAGTTGTCGTTTCGGTGGCATAGCGTTTCTGCGACGGTTCGGAATGCGAATTGAATGCGAGTAATTATTCGTGTCAGCCTGTGGCCATGGTGTCACAAGCTGTCGTTGGACGCGAGCCGGTGCCGCTCGGCCCGGACTCGCTGACGTGGAAGATCTTCGGCTCCGTGTTCTACGGGCCGACCGGATTCTTCATGGGCATGGTGCAGAACATGCACCCTGGACTCGGTGCGGGCGTGGAGTTCCACTCCGACATCGGGAGCGAGCCGTATCAACGCGTCCTCCGCTCCGCCTATCCGATCATCGGTGTCGTCTTCGATGGACCGCGGGCGCGGCAGACGGCGCAGGAGATCGTCGGGTACCACCGTGAGATCAAAGGCATCGACGCGCAAGGCCGCCGCTACCACGCGCTCGACCCCGGCACCTTCTACTGGGCGCATGCGGTGTTCTTCATGCAGACCTTGCGCACCGCGGAACATTTCATGGGCGGCCTGACCGGCCCACAGCGCGAACAGCTTTGGCGCGAGCACTACCAGTGGTACGAGATGTACGGCATGAGCATGCGGGTGGTGCCGGAGTCCTGGACCGCCTTCCGCCGCTACTGGCGCGATATGTGCCACAACACCTTGGAGCCGACGCAGGCGGCGTGGGATGTGTACAACCTCATCGATACCGCGCCGGTGCCACCGTTCCCGGTGCTGCGGCGGCTGCCGGAACCGCTGTGGGAAAAGCTGATTCGCCCGACCGGCGCGGGACTGGTCAAGTTCATCACCGTCGGTCTGTGTGATCCCGCCATTCGCGACACCATGGGCTTCACCTGGACCGATCGCGATCAGTGGCTCTTCGGCCGACTCTGCCGGGCACTGTCCGCACTGAATCGTGTGACGCCGGAAGAGGTGAAGTACTCCTTCCCGCGCATTCGTGCCGCCCGCCGCCGGGTGGTGGGGAAGCGGCCCGAGGCCATGGCGCCGCCGGAGGCGCCCCAATCGCTGTGGCCCGCACCGGAGCACCGCGCAGATCCCAAGCACTACTGCCCCGTCCACACCGATCCGGGCGGTGACGCGGTCACCAAATTCCGTCAGCTGACCGGGTTTTAGAGCAGAAGGTGTCCAGAGTTATGCAGCCACTGACCGAAGTCCAGCCCGTCGACGGCAGACATCCGTACGACTATTTCTACCGCCCCGGCATGCCGCTGCGCCCACCGCCGACCCGTGCGGTCGCCTCGGAACTCTGGTTCGAGCCGCGCAAAGCCATGCTGTCACCGTGGCTCGATGTGCGCCTGGAACCCGTGGAGACTCCGCGCACTCGGCTTATGGCCGACCACCTGTGGCAGGGCGACGAGCTCATGGACGAGGTGGTCGCGGCCTTCCGGCGACTCGGCACCGCCGGCGGCCGGCGCATGCTGACCCAGGCGCTCGCCCATGGCATCGACAGCGTGGACGATCCGCCCGCGGAGCTGGTGAATCTCTTTGCGCGCATAGACAATCCGCCGGATTGGTACGACCCCGAGCTGTGGGAGTACGGCCGCCGACTGTGGATCAATGTGTCCACGGCCGGGAAGATGGCCATGGGCGTACAGGATTTCATGGGGACCTTCGTCGGTGCCGAGGTCGCCTCGGCAGTGGGGGAGACGGGGCGTTTCGTCAAGGACCCCTATCGCCGGAATCTCGAATCCGCCGTCTGGTTCGGCAGTGTCACCGCACCCGGCGCCCTAGAGCGCACTTCGCCGATTCTGCACGACACCGTGCGGGTGCGGCTCATGCATGCGCAGGTCCGCGCCATGCTGCGCCGGCGCTGGGGTGACGATCATTTCGCGCTGCACGGGAATCCCATCTCCAATGCCACCACCATGGGCGCGGCCGTCACCTTCGGGCTGACGCCGATCTGCTTCGACCATGTGCACGGGCGGCGGTGCAGTACCAGGCAACTCGATGCGGTGATGCACTACTGGGCATATATCGCCTACTGCTTCGGTGTGGCCGAGGAACTGATTCCGCGGTCGGCCGCCGAGGGAATGGAGATGGTGGACTATATGGTCGCCACCGCCGGGGTCGCTCCGGAACGGACGGCGAATATGGCCGGTGCCGCAACCCGCGGGTTCAGTCCGGCCACCCTGCTGGGGCGCGTCCAAATCGCGGCTACCGCACCGGCATTGGGTATGTTCGCGTACTACAGCAGTCAACCGCTGATCAGGGCGCTGCTGGCAGATACGCCGCTGCGTGCGGTTCCGTTGCAGCCCTGGTCCGCGGCGACCGGCATGGTCACCACGGCCGCCGTGCGGTTACGCGCACTGGATGATCATCTGCCTGGTGCCCGCCGCCGCATGATCCGTCGCGCCGAAGTCGTGGACCCGTTCTGGGACCGCAATATTCGAGTCGCTCGCTTCCTGGCCGCACGGGTGGGGATCAAGGGCACGCCGTTCGACCATCACGATGTCTCTGCGGAGGGGACGCCGCAGTGTCCGGTGTGAACCGCGGCCTCAGCCGGAGCCGCCCGCGATGCTCAGATAGATGACCATCGCGGTGAACAGGAACCACCCGGCGCCTTGCCAGATCGTCCACGGCCGCGCTGCCCGCCACTCCTGGAAGGTGATGACGAACGCGCCGAGACCGCCCAGCAGCAGCACAATGGCGGGACCCAGGGCGACGGCAAGACGCGCGGCGGAATCGCACATCAGGGAGTCGGCATTGAGGCACTGCGGTCGTGCGGCGGCCCACACCAGAGCCAGCGCGACCACCACGGCCGTGAGGGCCAGGACCGCCACCACATAGCGCGCGGCACGCCGCAGCGTCGGCGGATCGTTCCAGCTTTTGCCGACGTCGTCGACCATGCCCGCACCTCCTCGCCGCAGCCCGCTCGAACACTCGTCACCCACAAACATAGGCCCCGCGCCGAATACGCCTACGGTGTCCGCTCGGCTCAGCGCGCCTCGTCCGCGAGCCCGAGGCCCAGCACGGCAGCCAGCGCCCGCTCGGGGCCGGGAAGCGCGGCCAGAATCAGGCACGCGAGGGTGAAGGCGGGCAGAACGTGGACCAGGTGCGGCATCGAACGATGCTGTCACGCGGCCGGAGTGCTCACCAGCTGTTTTCCGCGGCGGGCAGCGCGAAGTCCTGGCCGCCGACGTAACTGGTGCGGCCGGACGCGGTATCGGCGGTTGTCGCATCGGCGACCGCGGTCGCGAATTCTTCGACTGTCGGCAAGGCGCCCTGCTCGCGGCGAGCGGTCACGGCATCGGGATCACGGCGTTCGAGCAGTCGCACGATAATCGTGCCGTCGATCATGTCACCGGAGACGACCGTGAAACCGATTCCGCGACTGTCGAATTCGGGGATCATCTCGCGCAGCGCAGCTTCTCCGGCGCGTTTGCTCGCGGCGATCGGCTCATAGCCGGCGGGTACCGGGCGGGTGGCGGAGAAGTGCGCCTGATGGCTGGTGACGAAGACGATGCGCCCGCCCGCGGGTAGGTGTTCGAGTGCGAGGCGCACCAACCGGGTCTGCGCATCGCGATTGAGCCGCATGGCGTACTCCGGTGCGGCAGCACGCTCCAGCCCGCCGGAGGCATTGAGCACCAGCACATCCAGCCGCCCGAACTCTTCGATCACGGAATCGATGAGCCCTCGCGCACTGTCCGGGTCGGCGATATCCGCGCCCGCCACCGAGGCGCTGCCGCCGGCCGCGGCGATATCCGCCGCGATCACCTCCGCGCGCTTGCGTTTCTCCCGATAGTTGACGACCACATGGTCCCCGCGTGCCGCGAGCACCCGTGCGGTCTCCGCGCCGATACCACGAGATGCGCCGGTAACCAACACGATTCGCTGCATACCCAGTCCTTCCAGCCCCCGACGAACGCTTCTTATTCAGAACCAATATGGTGGTTCGAAATGAGAAGCGCAAGGCAACTCGCGGTGGGCAAGAGCCGCGCCCAGCACTCGGCAGCACCCTTGCTCGCCGCCATGGACCTACTCGGACAGCGCTGGATGCTGCGCGTGATCTGGGAACTGGAGCCCGGCCCGCTCGGCTTCCTGGAACTGCGCCGGCGCATGGGAAATTGCTCGTCGAGCATGCTGTCGGTGCGCATGCAGCGGCTGCAGGAGGTGGGCGTGGTGGTCAAGAAACCGGACAAGTCCTACGAATTGACCGAGGCCGGAAGCGAACTCGGGCTGGCGCTGGAACCACTGTGGCAGTGGTCGGAGCGCTGGAACCTCGAGGGTGCGACCGGGGACGACGCCTAGGGCTGGACTCAGGTCGGGTCGCTGGGACCGGTAATGCCCCGCCGGACCTCGCCCGCGCGATGCTCCACCGTCTGGAAGTCACGGGACCGCGAGGACTGCAGCTGAAAGGGCACGCTTGTCACCATGACACCCGGTTCGAAGAGCAGTCGCGCCTTGAGCCGCAGCGAACTCTGATTGTGCAGCAGGTTCTCCCACCAGCGGCCCACCACGTATTCGGGGATGAATACGCTCACCACATCGCGCGGACGGGACTTGCGCTGCCGCTTGATCTCCTCGACGACCGGGCCGGTGATCTCGCGATACGGCGACTCGATCACCTTCAGCGGGATACCCACATGATTGCGATCCCAGGCATCCGCGAGCCGGCGGGTATCCGCCTCATCGACATTGACGGTGACGGCGGTCAGCGTGTCCGGCCGGGTAGCGCGCGCGAACTGCACGGCCCGGTGGGTTGCCTTGTGCCAGCCCGAAACCAGCACCAGGGCATGCACCCGGCCGGGCAGGGTCTCCAGATCGTCCGGGTCGATATCCAATTCGGCTCGCACCGCCGTGTAGTGCCGGTGGATGAACCACATGATGGCCACCAGAATCGGCATGGCGATGACCACCAGATACGCGCCGTGGGTGAACTTGGTGACCATGACGACCACCAGCACCACACCGGTGAAGCAGGCGCCGAAGGCATTGATGGCGCGGGCCCGGTGGACCCGCAGGCGGTCCGCTTTGCTCTGCTCCGAACGCAATTCGCGGTTCCAGTGCCGCACCATGCCGATCTGGCAGAGCGTGAAGGAGGTGAACACACCCACGATGTAGAGCTGGATCAGACGCGTGGTCGACCCGTGGAACGCGTAGATCAGAATCCCGGCGACGACGGCCAGCAGGATGATGCCGTTGGAGAAGGCCAGCCGGTCACCACGGGTGTGCAGCTGCCGCGGCATATAGCGGCGTTGCGCCAGAATCGAGTTCAGCAGCGGGAAGCCGTTGTAGGCGGTGTTGGCGGCCAGCACGAGGATGAGCGCCGTCGTCACCATCAGGTAGTAGAAGGCGACGCTGTGCCCGCCGAAGACCGCCGCGGTGATCTGCGCGATAACGGTCTTCTGCGCGTCGTTGTGGCAATCGCCCGGGAAACCGATGAGATCGCAGGCGTTCTCGGTGACCTTGGTTTTGGTGATCATGGCCAGTGCGGTCACGCCGGTGAACATGACGATGGCGATGACGCCCATGGCCGTCATGGTGCGGGCCGCATTGAGCGCCTTGGGTTTCCGGAAGGCGGGCACACCGTTCGAAATGGCCTCCGCGCCGGTGAGCGCGGTACAGCCGGAGGAGAAGGCGCGTAGCAGCAGGAAGGCCAGACCGGCGGTGGAGAGCCCCACCTGCTCGGCATGGATCTGATAGTGCGCGCTCTCGGCGACCGGAGTGTGCCCCAGCAGCATCTCGCCGAAGCCGGCCACGATGAGCACGAGGACACCGAGGATGAATCCGTAGGTGGGGATGGCGAACAGCCGTCCCGACTCACGCACGCCGCGCAGGTTCATGGCGGTGAGGAAGACGATGAAGGCCAGATTGATGGCGACCCGGAACGGATTCAGATCCGGGACCGCGGAAATAATGTTGTCGACACCGGCCGAGACAGACACCGCGACCGTCATGACATAGTCCACCAACAGCGCCGCCGCCACGACCAATCCGGGCAGCGCGCCCAGATTCTCCGCCACCACTTCGTAGGAGCCGCCGCCGGACGGGTACGCCTGCACCACCTGCCGGTAGGACAGCGCCACCACCGCGAGCAGCACCACCACACCACCGGCCACCAGCGGGGTGAAATGCAGATAGCTCAGCCCGCCCAGGGTGAGAATGAGCAGGATCTCCTGGGTCGCGTAGGCCACCGACGACAGCGGATCGCTGGCGAAGATGGGCAGGGCCAGGCGTTTCGTCAGCAGTGTCTCGCCGAGTCGATCGCTGCGAAACGGTCGCCCGAGAACAAGTCGTTTGGCGACATCGATCGGTGAAACCACGGTGGCTGAGCCTAAGCGGGAAATCCGCACGAACCGGTGCGCGCGCCGTATGGATTCCGTAAAGATGCATTGAACAGCGGTGCTTCTACTTGCGAGCCCCGAGACTTGTGCAGTTGTCCGACTAACCACATACACTGTCTGGGACGTGAACCAGATTCAGGAGAGGTGACACGATGGGTGACCGGACGGTCGTCGCCGACGTTGCAGACGAGTTGGCGCGCCGCGTGGCATCCGGGCAGTACACGCCCGGTGGCCTGATGCCGTCCGTTCGACAGGTCGCGGACGAGTTCGACCTGAATCGTGCGACGGCGCAACTGATTCTGGGACGGCTGGAGTCGTACGGATTCGTGGATGCGCACCGCGGCAAGGGATTCGTGATCCGCGATGTGCGCGCCGAGGGCGGTGTGGATGTCTACCGGCGGTTGTTCCGGCTCTCCATGCCGGAGCCCGAACTGGTCGCGGACATGTTCGGCAATATTGTCGAAGAGGAGCGCGGCATCGCGCTGGAGGCCCTACTCGCGTACACCGGCAGCGATCGCGCCATCGATCCCGGTGAATTCAAGGCCGATATCGATGAGCTGGAAACCCTTGCGCGCAGCGCGGATCCGGACCCGTATCGGATGCTGCGCATCGAGCTGGGCCTGCTGCGCCGAATGCTGACCGCCCTCGGGCATGTCATGCAGCGCGCGGTCCTCAACTCCATCGGTGAGATGGTGCTCGAGGTGCCGGAGGCGGTGCAGGCGTACTTCGCGGTCTCGCCGGATCTGCATGTGCTGGTCTGGCGCGCGCTGGTGGCGGTCTGGGAATCGGACAACGGGCCGAGTGAGGCGCAGCTGGCGCTCTTCGAGGATCTGTTCGGGCTCTACCACCAGAAGGTGGTGGCGCGGTTCGAGGAGCTGGTGGGTACCGCCGGCCTCGAAGAGGAGACCGTGCACGCCGCTACGGCGTAGTCATTACGGCGCAGTGGCGGCGGCTTCGGCCGATCTTGTCTGAGACGACAGCGCAAATTGTCCGATGACGGCGTTGTCCGATGACGGCGCTGCTTGATTTGGCAGCGCTGCCTATTGCCCGATGACGGCGTTCATAATGGTGCCCGCACTGGTGGCGATGATCCCGCCGATCAACGCGCCCGCTATCTGCTTCGGCGCGGTGAGCGAGCCGCCGTTCCACTTCTCCCAGGCGAACTTGCCGCCGGCGAAGATGATGGCGAGGACCCCTGCCAGTAGTACGAACCAGGTGAAGTAACGGACCAGCCGCATCAGCTTGTCCGCCACCGGCGGTGTCTCTGGCGTGGGGTTGCCCAGCTGGGCCAAGACGTTCTGGGTGAGCAGGTGCTGGGTCAGCACTTCGTGGGCAGCAGTCAGCATCATCTTGGCGCACTTCCACGAGAGGACGGGTTCTCTATCCGGAGTACCCGCCCGGAGCCGTGTTGCGCAAGGGGAAGAATTCAGTTGCCGCACACAGGAATCAGTCGTGCAGAGGAATCAGTCGACGTCGTTGTCCGCCGAAAGGTACGCCACTGCCGCCAGATACTGCCGGCAGGCGAAGTGTTGATCGTGCACACGCAGTAGTGCGCGCGCTTTGCGATAAGTGAGACTGCGTGGTTCGTTCTCGCAGCCGTCGCCGGCGATATCGGTGTTGCGGGCGAGCATCTGTGTCATGGGATGCCTCTTGCCGAGGGGAATGGTTGCACTGAGTGTATGAGGGTGAAAGAGGCAGATGCAAGTACATCTGCACGTTCGATCACTCGTGTCGCTAGGGTTTCGTCCGTTTCGGTGTTGTTGTGGCGCCAGGGATTACGCGCCGGGCGGCCGGCGGTCGAAATGTCCACTCCGGTGGCCGCTTTCCGGTCCAGCGTTTCCTGCGGCTCCGGGGTTCGCCAGATATTGACCTGTTCGCAGGTAGCCAGCCAAATATGAAACCTACTGGTACGGAATGTCGAAATTTCTTCACAACTTCGCATCGCAACCTGGCTGAACAAGATCAAACCTGTTGTGTTGCAAAGGATATGCCCGATTTCTGCCATCGATAGCGGGCTACCCACGTGCTATCGTCGTTCTTGCGGTTGCAACTGCAAGAACATTTGGCCGAACATTTGCAAGTACTGAACCACCGTCTGCGGGCGGTACTGGCAAGGAGTCTGAAATGATGGATATTCCGGCAACCCATCTCGACATCAACCCCAACGAACTCTCTTGGCGCAAGAGCACTTTCAGCAACCCCAGCGGTAACTGCGTGGAACTCGCGAAACTGGCGAACGGCGAGGTAGCCATGCGGAACTCACGGGACCCGGAAGGATCGGTGCTGGTCTACACCCGCCCCGAGATCGAATGCTTCCTGCTGGGCGCCAAGAGTGGAGAGTTCGACGATCTGGCGTTCTGAGCGGTAGCATTGGCAATCGGCGCGGTGGTTCGCGACGTGCGGTTGTGGCCCACTGCCGGCAAATCCGAGCATCGGAGTGGACCCCATGATCGCAGAACCCGTTCCTCACGGTCGGGCGAATTCCGCTGTCGTAGACCGTGGCCCGACCGCACTGCGTATTGCAGTGGGCGGGCAGCTACGAAAGCTGAGGGAACTCAACAGCATCACCCGGGAAGCCGCGGGCGAGCATATCCGCGGTTCCCATGCCAAGATCAGTCGCCTGGAACTCGGGCGAACCGGATTCAAGGAGCGCGATATCCGGGATCTGTTGAGCCTCTATGGCGTCGACGATCCCGGTGAGCGTGAGCAATTCCTCGATCTGGTCCGCAAGGCCAATGAGCCAGGCTGGTGGCATCGCTACAGCGACCTGCTGCCGCCCTGGTTCGAGACCTATCTAGGCCTGGAATACGCGGCCAAGTCCATCAGGACCTATGAGGGCCAACTGGTTCCGGGTCTGCTACAGACATCCGATTACGCGCGCTCCATCGTCGCTCTGGGTCATGATGAGGACGGTGAGAGGCGCGTATCGCTGCGTCGGCACCGTCAGGAATTGCTGGTCCGCCCGAGCGCGCCCAGCTTCTGGGCTGTCCTCGACGAGGCGGTCCTGCATCGCCCGGTCGGCGGTGCAGCCGTTTTGCGTGAGCAGATCAATCAGCTGATCGAGATGTCGCAGCTGCCCAACATCACCATTCAGGTGTTGCCGTATGCGGCCGGAGGGCATGCGGCTGCGGGTAGCTCGTTCACCATGCTGCGATTCGCCGAGGCCGAACTGCCCGACATCGTGTATCTGGAGCAGCTGACCAGCGCCCTGTACCTGGATCGCCGGCAGGATCTGGAACTCTACCGCCAGGTCATGGATCAGCTGAGCGTCCAGGCGGAGCCGCCGGAGCGGTCCCGCAAACTTCTGGAGAAGATAGCTGCCGAGCTTTGAGCTGAGGTTCCAGCCCGCTTCGGCGGGCTGTGTAACCGGTTCGAGAGCCGGCCGGAGACAAGGCTGCGGGGCCCCCTGGAAAGGGGGCCCCGTTAGCTTGTGGCGGGTTCTTACTTCATTGCCTGATGAAGCTGGAGGCGATACGCCAGAAGGCTTCTGGCTGCATCACGTGCAGATCCCAGTCATTCACCATCGCATGCGCGGTGGCAACTATTCGCTCGATATCAAAATCGTATCGAGTCGCCGCTCCGGTCGATTCGACCTGATCAATGACGAAAGCGGTTGCAGTCTCATGTGAATATGACTGCTCCGGCTGGGTTCTTTCGGCAAACCCGAGTCGGCTGAGGTTGATCGGCTGATTCATAGAACGCCCCTGATGCCAAGCCGAGGGTTAAAACCGATGGCGCGGAATCGCCGGTGATCCACCGCTCGGCTCCCTGGTTGTCCCCTACGGTGCCTTGCACGATGAGTCTATGACCGTGCTCCGCGCAGATGCAAGTGCATCTGTAACCTCGAATATGAAGGGCCAGCAGTGATTTCGGCTTGCTAAAAGTTTGCGAGCTATCTTTTTCGGGGCAGTTTCCAGCACTCTTTCAGGCACTGGGAAAGACCGCGCTCAGAGCGTGTCATTCCCCCGTGAGCCGACCGCGGTGCTGTTTGCGCACGCGATCGCGGTCGTGTTCGGCCACCACGAGCGTGATTCCGAAACCCAGGCACAGCACACTGACCGCAGCGCCCACCAGCGCCAGCCCGGCGAAACCGTAGCCACCGATGGTCAAAGTCAGTGCCACCGAGACGATTCCGATGGCGGCAAGGGTGAGCCCTGGCGAATTGGGGAGATCCCCGGACGATTCCCCGGCATGCGACGGGGTATTCCTATCGTGATGCGGATGGCCCAGTGTGCCGGACGGGTCATCGGTGGCGGCAGGCATCATCGCCGTCCTTTCCGCCCTGCCCTTCAAGGCTGATAACAGTTGGATACCCTTCGGAGCGCACCGCCAATCCGTGCGGCCGTGCCGTGGGAAATGCTGTGATGTGGGCAAAGACACCGGCCGCTGGCCGGGCGTCGTATTGAAACGGGTTCTAGCAGTGTGTTAGGTCTGGGAGCAGTGGATTGATCGATTGACTTGGACAGGTGGACCCGTGGTGGATGTGCCGGCGTATTTCGATGTGGTGGACGGCGGGTTCGAGGCGACGCGGTTCGCGGCCAGTCAGTGGTCCTCGGCGCAGGTGGTGGGTCCCGCGATCTGCGGCCTGATGGCTAGGCAATTGGAGCTCGAGCACGCCACCGATGGTTTCGTGCCGGTGCGGCTCACCGTGGATATGTTCAGCGCGGCGCGCTTCGAGCACACCACCATGCCCACCGTGCGGGTCCGGGACGGCAGGCGGATTCGGGTCGCCGATGTGTCGGTGATGCAGGGCGGCAAAATGGCGGCGCGCGCCTCGGTGGTGCTGTTGCAGCCGTCGGAGCAGCCGCCCGGGGAGCTGTGGCAGCGGGAGTTTCAGCCGCAGCCGCCGTCGCTGGAGATCGCGCCGACCACCTCGTTGCCGCAGGTGCCGCTGTTCAACAGTGATGCGAATCCGGGCGAATGGTCGTCGGTGCCCACCGCGCACGAGAACAATGCGCGCAAACGCACCTGGCAGAACCCGATTCGGGTGGTGACGGGGGAGGAGCTCTCGCCCTTCCAGCGCGCGGCCCTGGTCGGCGAGGCGACCAGCATGATGACCAACTGGGGTGATGCGGGCATCGGCTTCATCAATACCGATATGACCCTGGCGCTGGCCCGGATGCCGGAGGGCTGGGAGATCGGCGTGGAGGCCGACAGTCACGTCAGTGATCGCGGTATGGCCGTCGGTGTCGCCACGCTGTTCGACCGCGGCGGCGCTTTCGGCAGCTGCATGGTGACCTCGGTATCCAATGCCGGGCGGCAGATCAGCAGTGCGCAACTCGACGCGGTCATGAACGCGCGCGCCTGATCGCCGAAACAGCGGCCGGGTTGCGGTGACCCGCGCAGATCGGCTGGGACCGAGACGACTTCGATCCCGCCGATCCGCCTCCGGAAGTACGCACGGCAGCGATACTCGTGGGGTGGCCTGTTACGGGTTGACCACAATGCTCGACGACTCGCCGGGTGCGGGGTGGGGTTCGGGCACGTGCGATCGTGGGAACAGGCGTTCGATATCCACATGACCGGGGATCGGGCAATTGGGATCGGCACAGACCGGTCTCGATGTGGACTCGAACAGACTACGGCGGAGTGTCGCAGGTAGGCGCCCGTCTAGGCTCGCCAAGTCCGCTGAGCTACTGATCCTGTGGGGGTGTTGTGCTCCGTTGTCTGCGAATCGTCGCTGCCGCCTTGATGATAGGCGGATTTGCGGGCGTTGCGCATGCGCAACCGCCGGTGCAGCAGCCGTCCGGTGCGCCGATATCGGGGCTGTTGCCCGCATTTCAGCAATTTGTCGAGGCTGTTGTGCCGCGGCCGCCACTGCCCGATGCGCCGGCCACGCCGCTGGTGGACGGTGGGGGCCTGACGCCGGAAGTCGCCGCCCTGCGCGCGGGGACGCTGCCCGATCCCATCGGCGATTCCTTCATCGACGACTGGCCGGTCAATCTGGACGACTTCAGTGCCGGGCAACTGATTCAGTGGCGTGACGTGACCGCGACGGCCGTGCCCGCCCTGATCACGCCGGTGTTTCAGGTGGTGCAGTTGAAGTATCGGACCACCGATGCGCACGGCGCGGCCTCCTACGCCATAGCCTCGCTGGTGATCCCGACCGGCACGTGGACCGGTCCGGGAGATCGGCCGGTAGTGGTCAATCTACTGCCCATCAATGGGCTCGGGCGCGACTGCAATCCGAGTTACACACTGGTGCACGGCTTTTCGGACGCCACGAATCTCGCGGAATACCTGCCGCCGACCACCCAGCTGTCACTGCTGCGCGGGTACGCGGTGCTCATTCCCGATCACGAGGGGCCGCGGATGGCCTATGCCGAGCCGTTCGTGGCCGGTCATGCCGTGCTGGACTCGATTCGCGCCACGCGCGTATCCATGCCGAAGCAGTTCGGGGACAGTCGATTCGGGCTGATGGGGTATTCGGGCGGGTCCATCGCGGCCAAGGGCGCGGTGAAGCTCATGTCGGAGTACGCGCCGGAGCTGGCCGATGTGGTGGTCGGTGCGGCCATGGGCGGAGTGCCCGCCGACTACGAGATTCTGTCCCGCAGCATGAACGCGAATCTGGCCTCGGGGGTGTTCTTCGCCGCCACCTTCGGCATCGGCCGGGAACGGCCGGAAATCCTGGCGCACATGAATACTCTCGCGCAGTGGGTGGCGGTCGGATACAAGAATCAGTGCATGTCCGCCTTCGGGCTACCCGGCGTGCTGCAACTGCCGCTGGATGTCGCCGCCGATTTCCCCGATCCGCTGCACAGTCCGCTGGCACAGGACGTCTACCGCATCACGCGCATGGACGGGCGGAAATCGCCTGTGCCGCTGTACATCTACAACGGTGAGCAGGAGTTCTGGGTGCCCTCGGAGGGTGCGAAGAACCTCTACAAAGAACAGTGCGCCCTCGGGGTGCGCGCGGTGTATCGCAGTGTGTTCGGCGAGCACATCACCGCCGCGTTCACCGGCTTCCCGGAGTCCATGCTGTGGCTCGATGCGCGATTGCGGGGAGAGCCCGCGCCCAACGAATGCTGAATGCGCTCAGCGCATTCCAGAAATGAAGCTGCCCCCGGCCGATGTGGCCGGGGGCAGCTTTTCGCGTGTGTGCCGACTTACATCGGGAACAGATTGTGCTTACGAGGGTTCGGCTTGCGCACCGCGCCCTTGTCGCGCAGCAGCTGCAGCGCCTTGCGGATCTCCAGGCGGGTCGCCGAGGGCTCGATGACCGCGTCGATGTAGCCGCGCTCGGCAGCCGTCCACGGGGTGGCGACGGTCGCATTGTAGAAGTCGATCATGCCCTGCCGCACCGCTTCTCGGTCCTCGGGCGCCGCGGCCTCGATCTGCCGCTTGCCGACGATCGGGATCATGGACTCCGCGCCCATGACCGCGAGCCGCGCGGTCGGCCAGGCCAGGCTGATGTCCGCGCCGAGCTGCTTGCAGCCCATGACCGCGTAACCGCCGCCGTACGCCTTGCGCGTCACGATGGTCACGATGGGCACGGTGGCCTCGATGAGGGCGCGGAACATACGGCCGCCGCGCTTGATGACGTGATTGCGCTCCTCGTCCACGCCCGGCAACACGCCCGGCGTGTCGACCACATAGACCAGCGGGATATTGAACGCGTCGCAGAGCCGGATGAAATGCGCGGCCTTGTCGGAGCACGCCGCATCCAGCGCGCCGCCCAGCACCAGGGGCTGATTGGCGATCACACCGATCGGACGGCCGTCGACACGCGCGAAGCCGGTAATGAGATTTTCCGAAGTCTTGGCGCTGATCTCGTGGAACGCGCCGTCGTCGAAGATGCGCAGCAGGATGTCGTGCATGTCGTAGCCGATCTTGTCGGCATCCGGCATGAACTTGTCCAGCTCACGGTCGTGGTCGGTGAGCTCGGGCTCCAGGCCCGGATTCACGATCGGCGGCTGTTCGAGGCAGCTGGTCGGCAGGTAGCTCAGGTAGTCGCGCACCCACTGGAAGGCCTCGGTCTCGGACTTGGCGACATGGTGGACCGTGCCGTTCTTCTCCAGCGCACGGGCGCCGCCCAGTTCCTCCGCGGAGACCGACGCGCCGGTGACGGCCCGGATGACCTCGGGGCCGGTGACGAACATGTACGAATCCTCGGTCGCCACCAGGACGTCCATATTGATGGGCCCGTAGACCGAGCCGGCCGCGCATTTGCCGAGCATGACGGCGACCATCGGCACATAGCCGGACAGGTCCTCCTGCAGGCGGCACATGATCGCGTACCAGGCCAGGGAGGCGACACCGTCCTGAATACGCGCGCCACCGGAGTCGTTGATGCAGACCACCGGGCAGGCGTTGTTATAGGCGAAATCCATGGCGGCGCGCACCCGGCGCCCGAACATCTCACTGACCGAGCCGCCGTAGACGGTCTGATCGTGCGAGATCACCACGACCGGGCGGCCGTCGATATAACCGCGGCCGGTGACCACGCCGTCGCCGTAGAAGGCGTTGGAGTTGCCGGGCTGGCGCATGAGCGCGCCCATCTCCACGAAGGTGCCCGCGTCGAGCAGCATCCGCGCCCGTTCTCGGGCGCTGGGGATGCCCTTCACAAGTCTCTTCTGGATGCCCTTCTCACCGGAAGGTTCTTCGGCGATCTCCAGGAGCTTGCGCAGTTCCGCCAGCTTCTCCGCTGTACCCGTCATTACTTCGGTCTTGCCTTTCGCCTACATCAGTTGGAGCCGGATCACGACCCAGCCCGCCACGGTACCGTGCGTCACCCCTCCCCAACCACTGAACGGGTGGGTAACCTGCCGGGCACCACAGCAGACCGACCGGCTGGGACAGGGATACACTGCGGCCCGTGAGCTCACCGATGACTGTGCGAGCGGGGGCGCCCGAGGTGATCCGGCCGGATCTGGATACGTTCGGGTTCTCCGAAATGCGGCGAACGGTAATTGTCGGCGCGGTGCTGGGTGGATCGGTCACCCGCAGCGTGCTGCGCGGCGGACTGCGCAAGGCCAAGCGTAAACGCGCGGTGGCCGAGGGCGTGGTGAACGGTTTCGAGACGCTGGGCCCGATGTTCGTGAAACTCGGCCAGCTGATCGCCTCCTCGCCCGGCGCCTTCCCGCGCGAGCTGGCCGACGCCTGCCTGCGCTGCCTCGATGATATGGCGCCGTTCCCGTCCGCGAATGCGCGCGCCATTATCGAAGCCGATCTGGGCAAGCCGATTTCCGAGCTGTTCCAGTCCTTCGAGGATGAGCCGCTGTCGGCGGCCTCCATCGCGCAGGTGCACGCCTGCGTGCTGCACGACGGCCGTTCCGCCGTTGTGAAGGTGCAGCGCCCGGAGATCGGCCGGCGCATGATCGTGGATCTGCGCGCCGCCATGAGGCTGGCGCGCGCCATGGAGAAGCGTTCGGAGAATGCCCGCGTCGCCAATACCCAAGCGGTGGTGCGTGATCTGTACGAGGCGACCGTCGCGGAACTGAACTTCCTCATCGAGGCCGATAACCAGACCCGCGCCCGAGAGAACCTGGCCGCCTTCGGTGACAACACCAATGTGGTTGTCCCCGAGGTCTATTGGGAACTGTGCGGCCCGCGTGTGCTGTGCATGGAACGCATGCGCGGCATGCCGCTGGACCGCTTCGACGATATCCGCGCCGTCCACCCCGATTCCGAACTCCTCATCCGCCGCCTGGTCAAGGCGTGGATGGAAAGTGTTGCGGTACACGGCCTCTTTCACGGCGATGTGCACGCCGGCAACCTCTGGCTGCTCGAGGACGGCCGCGTCGCCATGCTGGACTTCGGCATTGTCGGCCGCATGGACACCGAATGGCGCGACTTCGTCCGCGCGCTCTTCTACGCCAGCTCCATCGACAATGACTTCCGCCCCGTCGCCCGCGCCCTCCGCAAACTCGACATGGTCACCGACGACAGCGGCGACGATGCCACCATCGGCCGCCAACTGGCCGTGGCGCTGGGCCCCGTCCTCTCGGGCAGCCTCGACAAACTCGACCTCGGCGTGGTCTCCGCCCGCCTCCTCGAATTCGGCAAACGCCGCGGCGCCTCCGGCCCCCAGCAGTTGATGCTCATGGGCAAACAACTCGGCTACTTCGAGCGCTACGCCGTAGCCCTCGCCCCCGGCTGGAAACTCGGCCGCGACCTCTTCCTCTTCCGCAACGTCTTCCCCGACGAGGTAGCCGCCAAGCTGGCCGCAGAAGGCACCGAACTCCCCGCCGACTGAATCCCCGTTGCCCGCTTCAGCTCTAGATTGGTTCGCTGGGGCGGGAAGTGTGGCCTGTCCGGGTTTCTGCCGCCATGCCGCAAGGCCTTGGATCAATTCGCGATGTCGGCCGCGTTGTCGGTGGCGGATGCGATGATCGTCGATCAGGGACGCACAAGGCGGGGAGTGTTCGTGGGACATTCAGCGTTGGGGCCGACGATTGAGCAGCAAGCCGCAGTCGATGCCTTCGGTCGCGGTAGCCATATGGCGATCCAAGCTGGTGCGGGTACCGGAAAGACCACTACGCTTCGGCTGCTATCGGGCGGGACGTCCCGGAGTGGCCTCTACATTGCCTACAACCGGGCGATCGCGGAGGAAGCACGCCGACGTTTCCCTCGACACGTCCGCTGCCGTACTGCCCACTCCATGGCCTACCACGCCGTTGGGCACCGCTACCGTGCTCGCCTGGACGCTCCACGCATCTCTTCGACGAAGGCCGGTGCAGCACTGGGAATTCACCGCGCGACTATGATCGGTGGCCGAAAGGTGACTCCCGCAGCGCAGTCTTTCGCCACGGTGCGCACCGTCCAAAGATTTTGCTACTCAGATGATTTGGGTATCGAGTCTCGTCACGTCCCTCGGTTGCGTGGACTGGACTCCGCCGATAGTCACCAAAAGCTGATCGATGTCGTACTGCCGTTCGCCCGTAAGGCGTGGACGGACCTGCAGGACGAGAACAGTGGCCGGGTCCGGTTCGATCACGATCATTATCTGAAGATGTGGGCGTTGACGCATCCGGCACTCGACTACGAATTCATTCTGCTCGACGAGGCACAGGACACCAATCCCGTTGTGGAACAGGTCTTCAATGCGCAGCGGGCGGATTCTCAATTGGTGCTGGTGGGCGACTCGGCGCAGGCGATCTACGGGTGGCGTGGGGCGCAAGATGTGATGTTCGGGTTCGATGGCAGCCATCTGGGGCTGACTCAGTCCTTTCGATTCGGCGCAGCCGTGGCTGAGGAAGCGAACCGATGGCTGACCATTGTGGACGCGCCGATCCGGCTGACCGGTGATGAGCGTGTGACTAGCGAAATCCGCACCATAGTCAAAGCCGACGCAGTGCTGTGCCGCACCAATGTCGGAGCAATGCTGGAGGTGATGTCGCAGCTGGCGGACGGCCGAAAAGTGGCACTTGTCGGTGGTGGTCGATCCCTGGCTCAATTGGCGGAGGCCGCTCGCGACCTTATGGCCGGTCGTAGGAGCAACCATCCAGAGCTCTGCCTGTTCGCTTCGTGGGGTGAACTGCAGGATTACGCTGAAAACGACCCTGCTGGAGCCGATCTGGCCCCGTTGGTGGCGTTGATCGACGACCACGGCGTGGATGTCGTTCTGGATGCGGTCGGAAGGCTCAGCAGTGAGAGTGTTGCCGAAGTGACAGTCTCGACCGCCCACAAGGCGAAAGGGCGCGAGTGGGACACCGTCCGCATTGCCGACGACTTCACTGAGCCAGAGAACCCCGACGGAACTCGCCCTGCTCCGATCGGTGAAGCCGATGCGCGACTCGCCTATGTCGCGGTCACCAGGGCTCGGCATGGTCTCGATCTGGGTGGGTTGGCGTGGGTACGCCAGCACCCTGATGGTCGGCCCGGAACGGTCCGGCCGAATGTTCCGGAACTGCTGCCGGGCGAAGACCGTTCCCTCGGCTCTGGGCTTTTTGTCGACCTCGTGCCCGATTCTTGCTGGTTCACGAATGTTCGGTCCTGCGTGGACACGAAGGATTGGGAACGTCTTCGAAGGATGGTCAACAATCGAGCCGGCCATCGATGCGAGATCTGCGGTCGCGGCAAGGACAGCGCAACTCGTCGCTGGCTCGAGGCGCACGAGCGATGGGCCTATGACGACACCACCGGTGTGCAGAGCCTGCGTCGAATAATTCTGCTGTGCACGGACTGTCACCAAACCACGCACTTCGGGTTTGCTCAGATCAACGGCCGCGAATCTCACGCGCTCGCGCATCTGATGAAAGTGACTGGTATGACGGCCGATGAAGCGCAGCAGCATATTGCTGATGCGTTCAGGACATGGAATCGGCGCTCCGCACGGGTCTGGCGACTTGACTTGAGCATCCTGACCGGTGCCGGTGTCACGATTGCCCCGCCGCCTGCTGCTGCTGAGCGCGCAGTGGTCGCCGGACAACACCTTCAGAACTTGCCGCGCCGCAGCGGTTTCTGACCAATCGGGTGGTGATGGTCGTGGTGCGCATCGACTCTCAGACGTTGGTCCATGCTTCGCGGACAACTCGGAGTGCTTCGGCTGCGCTGATCTCGAGTCGGGTTTGGGCGGCCAGTTCGCGTTGCCATTTTTGTTCATCCGGGGCGACGGTGAACAACGTTGCTGATGGGTATCGGTTGGTGGGACCGTAGCGGCGGAAGAGTTCGGCGGCTTCGGTATCGATGGCTCCGGCATCGGCTAACAGCTTGAGGTCGAACAGGTCTCGCGATGCGGAGCGGCCGGCCCAGGCGGCGGTTTTCCATGCGGAGAATGCGGCAGGTGTCGGGACGAGGAGTTGTGCGGGTGGGGCATCGGAGTAGCGCTGGACAATGGTGCGGTGCTCGGTCGGCCATGGGGGGTACCCGGTGCTGTTGAGCAGTTGGATACGCACCGAGATGTTGTCGAGAGTGGTGAGTACCGCCGGCTCGGTATCACGGACGTTGGTCAACGAGGGCAGCCAACGCAGACCTGGGTACTCGCGCCGAAGTTCCTTTGCTACTACATGTTCCAGTGTCTGTGCGGTTGTCCGTCGGTTTCCGAGTGCAATGAGGTCGATGTCTTCCGACAGGCGACCGGCGGGAAGTACGGTGCGCGACAGGGCTGTTCCGCCGAAGAAGAGGATGCTGTCGGCGAAATGCTTACTGATGGCGCCGAGCACGTGGGAGATGAGGTGGTCGCGGTGTACCTGGGCTCGCGCGACACCGAACTGGTTGGCTACTGCTTGTTCGTCGTGGTCGGTCAGCATTTCAGGCAGCCTCGAGTAGACGGTCGAGTGTAGGTTTGCGGCGCTGTCGGGTGGCGAGCTCGGCTAGTAGTTCGCGATCGGCGTGTGGTAGCAGGGCGAAGGCTGCACCTCTCGCTTCGTCGGGAAGCCCGCCGAGTTCCGGACGTGCAGCGAGGTCGATGATCGTTTGCTCAACGGTGGTGATCCAGCCGGCGCCGAGTTCCCATCGATGCCGCTGGATGTCCAGGCTCCGGACATCGCGACGAACATAGATCGCAGTGGCGGCGCGGTCGCTCAGCTGTACCGCGGCTCGGTGTCGGCCGGCGGCCACAACCGCGACGCCCAGTGCTCTCGGTACGGTGCCGTAGACACGGGCAGCAGACAACCCCATCAGTGCCACGGTATCGATGCCCTCGTCTGCGGCGGCGATACCGAGAGCTGTGGGTTCGAGTTCCGGTATCCATGACTGCCCGACGCGGTCGTCAGGGACGATGGCGTAGTAGCCGGTGGCGACGCGGTGCAGCGCACCGCTATTGGCGAGGCGGGCAAATTCGGGCCGGGGATGTGCGTAGACGCCAACGGCATCGCGCGGACGGAGCACTCGTAACGGGCGCTGGAGCAATTCCGTGGGAACCCGGGCAGTCGTTCTGGCCATAACTGTCACCTCCGTATGGTTATAGCCTACTCTCATGCCAGTCACTTGGAAGTCGAATAGCTGATCGGCGCGCCATCGCTCACTTCATGGGTAAAACTGGCGGGATGCACATCGTTGTGGTGAACCGTGGGGAAGTGGCCGTCCGAGTGGTGCGGACTGCGCGGGAGAACGGGTTCGCCACGCTGGCGGTGTACACCGGCGCTGAGGCGGGGGCCTTGGTGGTGCGGTTGGCCGATGATGCGGTGCGGCTGGCGGGGAGTGGGGCCGCGGCCTACCTCGATATCGCTGAGGTGGTGGGGGCGGCCCGCAAGGCGGGGGAGGGTGCGCTCGTGCATCCGGGGTATGGGTTCCTCAGTGAGAGTGCGGAGTTCGCGGAAGCTTGTGCGGCGGCGGGGCTGGTGTTTGTCGGGCCGCAGGTGGAGGTGCTGCGGTTGTTCGGGGATAAGGTGGCGGCGCGGGCGGCGGCTGAGCGGGCAGGAGTGCCGGTATTGCCGGCGACGGGGAGTGTGGCTACGCCTGAGGAGATCGGGGAGCTGTTGGCCGCGCATTCCGGCGGGGTCATGGTGAAAGCCGCAGCGGGTGGTGGCGGGCGCGGTATGCGTGTGGTGCGGGATCCTGCGCAGGTGGCGGAGGCGTTCGAGCGCTGTCGGTCGGAGGCGTTGGCGGGGTTCGGTGATGATGCCGTGTACGCCGAGGCGCTGGTGGCCGAGGCTCGGCATATCGAGGTGCAGATCGTCGCGGATGGGGTGCGCGCGGTGGCGGTGGGGGATCGGGACTGCAGTGTGCAGCGGCGGCAGCAGAAGTTGGTGGAGATCGCGCCTGCGCCGAATCTTGATGTGGCACTGCGGGAACGGCTGCACGAGCAGGCGGTCCGGCTGGCCGAGTCGGTGGGATGCCGCGGGGTGATCACGGTCGAATTTCTGCTCAGCGGCGTGGATTCCTGGTTCCTCGAGGTGAATCCGCGGCTGCAGGTGGAACATACGGTCACCGAGGAGGTTAGCGGGCTGGATCTGGTGGCGATCCAATTCGCATTGGCGCAGGGCCGCACTCTCGATGATCTGGACCTGGCGGCGACTGCCCCGCGCGGGTATGCGGTGCAGGCGCGGGTGAATGCCGAAATCGTCACGGCGGGTGGGGATGTGCTGCCCAGCACCGGAATCATCGCCCAGTTCGCCGCCCCGACCGGTGTGGGTGTGCGAGTGGATACCGCCGCCTTCAGCGGTATGCGGCAGGACGCCAAGTTCGATTCCCTGCTGGCGAAGGTCATTACGCGCGGATCGTCGTATCCGGCCGCCCTGCGGCGCGCGACCGACGCATTGGCCGAGACGGTGATCGTCGGCATCGAAACCAATCTCGCGGTGCAGCGGGCGGTGCTCGATGAACTGGCCACCGCAGGTCCGGTGTCGACCTCCTGGTTCGAACAGCGAATGAGCGAATTAGTTTCCCGCGCAGCCGATTACGCTCCGGCCCCTATGCGTGTCGCGGATCTCGATCAGCCCGGGCAAGAGGCTGCAGCCGATCTGGCCGAGGGCGAGCAGGCGCTGCGCTCACCGATGGGCGGCACCGTGGTCACCGTGGTGGAGCCGGGCACACTAGTGGCCGCCGGCGCCGAGGTCGCGGTACTCGAGGCAATGAAAATGCAGCACGTGGTGCGTGCCGAGCAGCCGCTGCGAGTGTTGCGTCCGCTCGTCGAACCGGGCGATGTGATCGATCCGCACGCGCCCCTGCTCATCTGGGTGGAGGCCGATCACGAGGGTGAAGCTGCGGAATGCGAAGCGGTCGACCTGGATTCGATTCGCCCCGATCTCGCCGAGGTGCGAGATCGGCACCGAATCGGACTCGACGAGTCCCGTTCGCAGGCGGTCGCCAAACGACACCGCCTGGGCCGCCGCACCGCACGGCAGAACATTGCCGATCTGGTCGATGACGACAGCTTCGTCGAGTACGGCGCGCTGGCAGTCGCGGCCCAGCGCCTGCGCCGCAGCCCGGAAGACTTGATCGCGAACACCCCTGCCGACGGTCTGATCGGCGGCGTAGCTACCGTCAATGCCGATCACTTCGGCGCGGAGGCGACCCGGGTCGTCGTCATGTCCTACGACTACACGGTGCTCGCGGGCACCCAGGGCATGCGCAATCACGCCAAGACCGACCGCATGCTGGAACTGGCCGCCGCCCAGGAACTTCCGGTGATCTTCTTCACCGAGGGCGGCGGTGGCCGTCCGGGTGACACCGACTATGCGGGCATCTCCGGCCTCGATGTCACCACCTTCCGTGCCATGGGCGCGCTCTCCGGCCGGGTTCCGTTGATCGGCATCGTGTCCGGTCGCTGCTTCGCCGGCAATGCCGCGCTGCTGGGTATGTGCGATGTCGTGATCGCCACCCCCGATGCGAATATCGGCATGGGCGGTCCGGCCATGATCGAGGGCGGCGGACTGGGTGTCTACGCGCCCGAGGACATCGGCCCGATCGACGTGCAGCGCCGAAATGGCGTGGTGCACATCGTCGCCGCCGACGAGGCGGAAGCGGTGGCCGTCGCACGCCGATATCTCGCATACTTCCAAGGCATCGAGTCCGATTGGGCCGCACCGGATCCGCGCCTGTCCCGTCACGTGGTGCCTGAGGACCGCCTGCGCGCCTTCGATATTCGCGCTGCCATCGAATCCGTCGCAGACACCGGCTCGGTCCTGGAACTGCGCCGTGACTGGGGCATCGGTGTCGTCACCGCCCTGATCCGCGTACAGGGCCGCGCCTTCGGCCTCATCGCCAATGACTGCCACCATCTGGGCGGCGCCATCGACGCCCCCGCCGCCGACAAACTCAGCGCCTTCCTGCGCCTGTGCGACGCCCACGGCCTGCCGGTCGTATCACTCTGTGACACTCCAGGTTTCATGGTGGGCCCGGAAGCCGAAACCCAAGCCACAGTCACGAAGTTCAGCCGCCTGTTCATCGATGCGGCGGCCCTGTCTGTGCCATGGGGCACCATCATCCTGCGTAAGGGCTACGGCCTCGGCGCACAAGCCATGGCAGCAGGCTCCTTCCGCGCCCCGCGTTTCGTAGTCGCCTGGCCCACCGGTGAAATCGGCGGCATGGGCCTGGAAGGCGCAGTCCGCCTGGGCTTCGCCAAGGAACTCGCCGCCCTCGAAAACCCGATCGAACGCCAAACCGCCTTCGACAACCTGGTCAAACTGGCCTACGCCAACGGCAAGGCCCTGACCGCCGCCACCGTCCTCGAACTGGACGATGTCATCGACCCCGCCGATACCCGTCGCTGGATCGATACATTGAGGTAGTGCCGCAGCGTTACTCTCGTTCTATCGACGAAGGAGCGCGGCGTGATCTACAGCAGCGAGCACCAGCAGTTTCGGGCCACGGTCCGCCGTTACGTCGAGCAGAACATCAATCCGCACGTCGACGAGTGGGAACGTGCCGAGATGATGCCGCTGCACGAGATTTTCGCCGATATGGCGAAGCTCGGGATGTTGGGGCTCGAGTACGACCCGGCGTACGGCGGCCAGGGGGCGGATCACCTGTTCACGATGGTGCTGTGCCAGGAGATGGGCCGCGTCGCGCACGGGTCGTTCCCCATGGCGTTCGGTGTGCAGGTCGCTATGGCGACGCCGTCACTGCACGAACACGGCAGTGACGAGCTCAAGCTCGAGTATCTGGCTCCGGCCATGCGCGGGGAAATGGTCTGCGGCGTCGCGGTCACCGAACCGGAAGCAGGGTCCGACGTCGCGGGCATCCGCACCCACGCTCGTCGTGACGGCGACGACTGGGTGATCAACGGCTCGAAGATGTTCATCACCAATTCCGTACAGGCCGACTGGCTCTGCACCTTGGTACGCACCTCCGACGAGGGCGGCTACCGCGGCATGAGCCAGATCATCGTGCCTACCGCCACTCCCGGATTCAGCGTCGCCAAGAAGCTCGACAAGCTGGGGATGCGCGCCTCCGATACCGGCCTGCTCACTTTCGACGACGTGCGAGTTCCGGTGCGCAACACCATCGGTGCGATCGGCCGCGGTTTCCAGCAGCAGATGTCGCAGTTCGTCATGGAGCGCATGTTCGGTTCCTACGGCGCGCCGATCAGCTGCGCCCTGCAACTGGAGCTCACCCGCGACTATGCCCGCCAGCGAAAACTGTTCGGCCAGCCCCTGACCGCGAACCAATACCTGCAGTACACCTACGCCGAACTCGCCGCCCGGGTGGACATGCTGCGCGTCTACACCGAATCCATTGCCGAGCAATACATGTCCGGCACCGACGTCACCCGCATGGCCACCATCGCCAAACTCGAAGCCGGCCGCCTCACCCGCCAGGTCGTCGACTGGTGCCTCCAGATCCACGGCGGCATGGGCTACATGGAGGAAACCTGGACCGCCCGAGCCTTCCGAGACAGCCGCCTGCTCAGCATCGGCGGCGGCGCAGATGAAGTCATGCTCCGAGTCCTGTCCATGATGGACGGCTTCACCGCCTGACGAACGCTGAACGCCCTTGCGTTCGAGTGCACTCGAAGCCCTAGCGTCGGCTGTGTCGAAAGGAGAGTGCCATGCAGCCGATGGTCACGTTGAACAATGGGGTCGAGATGCCGGTACTCGGTGTCGGGACATGGCAATTGGCGGAGGGGGTCGCCGAACTGGTGGTATCGGAGGCGCTGGCGGTGGGGTATCGCGCGGTGGACACTGCGGCCGCGTACGGGAATGAGCGGGGTGTCGGGCGTGCGGTGCGGAGCTCGGGGCTGGCGCGGTCGGAAGTTTTCCTGACGACCAAGCTGGTGGATCGCGAGGGATATCGGCATACCGTCGAGAGCTGCCATGCCAGTCTGGACCGGCTCGGGGTCGAGTTCCTCGACCTGTACCTGGTGCACTGGCCATTCGATGCCGTGAGCGGTGAGACGTGGCGGGCATTGCAGGATCTGTACGCGGACGGTCTGGTGCGTGCGATCGGGGTGTCGAATTACTCAGCGGCGCGGCTGGATCGGCTGATCAGGGACGCCGAGGTGGTGCCTGCGGTGAACCAGATCGAGTTGCATCCGCGTCTCACTCAGATCGACCTGCGGAAATACTGTGCGGCACAGGGGATTGCGGTCGAATCGTGGAGCCCGCTAATGCAGGGTGGGGAGCTGCTGGATCATCCGGTGATTCGCAGTGTCGCCGAGGCGGCCGGAAGGACTGCGGCGCAGGTGATCCTGCGCTGGCACGTGCAGCACGGATTGATCGTCATCCCGCGATCCACGAATCCGGGCCGTCTGCGGGAGAATGCGGCCCTCTTCGATTTCGAGCTCAGCGCGGCGCAGCTGCGCGTACTGGACGGGCTGGAGGAGAATAGACGGGCCAGCCCCCTCGCAGATCCGGAGACGTATGTCTTCAGCGACGAGACCTACCAGACCCTCCAGGCCATGAATGACTGAAGCACTCACCGTCGGCCAGGTTGCCGACCGACTGGGCATCAGCGCCCACACCTTGCGTTACTACGAGTCCGAGGGACTGCTCGGGGACGTCGTCGCACGCAATTCCCAAGGGCACCGCCGCTATTCGGAGCAGGCGGTGCTGTGGGTGCGGCTGCTGCAATGCCTGCGCGATACCGGAATGCCGATCGCGGAGGTGAAGCGTTTCGCCGATATGGCCCAGCAGGGCCTGGCGACGCTGGCGCAGCGGCTGGCACTGATCCGGCAGTATCAAGCGCTGCTGGATGCGGACATCGAGCGACTACAACAGGCGCGAGCCATGCTCTCGGACAAGGAAATCCGATACGAGCAGCTGCTACTGGAACAGCAGAACCCGTCGAACGCGCCGCAGCACTAACGCGGCGTCCACAGACCTTCGTCAGCTAAGAACCCAACAGCCTGTGTCAAGAACCGCGCAGCACGTGTCGGGATAGGACAGCACTCATAGATGTTGTTCGGCGTGGAGGCGTGCTGTTCGGTTCTGCCGGAGTAGTGATGGACGCCGCGCTAGTCGCCGGTGAGGGCCGGGGCGATGGTGCTTGCGATGACCGCGCCGATCTGGTCCACGGCTCGCTCGATCGAGCCGGTCGGCTGGAACAGATGGCTCAGGGCCAGGCGGACAAGGGTTTCCGTCAGGGCGGCCAACTCGGTGTCGGGGAGTGACGCGAGTTCGTATTGGGCGCGGATCATGGCGGCGACCGCCTCGATCGCGCGTCCGAGTACCGGTTCGGGTTCGGTCATCAGGACCGGGAGCAGTGCGGTGTCCGGTGCGGTTCGACCAGCGAGCACGGCCTTGAGCAAGGTGTTGTCCGCGCCGGTGCGCAGGGTGAATTCGACGGCCTGACGCAGGCCGGCCACCACATCGTCCGGGTGGACGGCGAGGCTGTCGGCAATGCCGACCAGGAAGGTGTCGACCTCCTGGCGGATGACGACCTCGGCGAGTTCGTGCTTATTGCCGAACTCCTTGTACATAACCGGGCGGCTGACGCCCACCTCCTTGGCCAGGCGGGACATATTCACCGCACCCCACCCTTCGGCGCACACAATCCGGCGGGCGGTGTCGATGATCCGTTCGCGCAGGAGTTGGCGCATCTCGGTCTGGAAATTCGGCGCTTCAGCCACGATCCGATCGTACATGAGCTCTTCTTTCGTCTCGACCGTTGACATTCTCTGTTGAAGTGTATCTACTGAATACACTTCGTCAAGAAGTGTAAATGCAAGGAGATTGACAATGACGACGTCTCGAATCAGTGAGCCGGCACCCGTAGCCCCGCCGCCGCAGTGGCGTGACCGCAAGCGCTACCTGTGGCTTTTCGGCCTGGTCGCCCCGACCGCCCTCTTCCTGGCCGCCGGCCTGGTCTGGGCCTTCGGCGAGTTGGGCTGGCAGGCCGTCGCACCGGTGTGGTGGTGGATCGGCCCACTCCTGGTCTACGTGCTGCTGCCGCTGCTGGATCGCTTCTTCGGCCCGGACGGCCAGAATCCGCCGGACGAGGTGATGGAGTGGCTGGAGAACGACCGCTACTACCGGTACTGCACCTACGCCTACATCCCGTTCCAGCTGCTGAGCCTCGGATTCGCCTGCTACCTCTGGACGGCCGCCGACCTGTCCTGGCTCGGCATCGACGGCGGCCTGGGCCTGATGTCGAAGATCGGCCTGGCACTGAGCATCGGCGTGGTCGGCGGCGTCGGTATCAATACCGCGCACGAACTCGGCCACAAGAAGGACGAACTGGAGCGCTGGCTGTCGAAGATCACCCTCGCTCAGACGTTCTACGGCCACTTCTTTATCGAGCACAATCGCGGCCACCATGTGCGCGTCGCGACGCCGGAGGATCCGGCCAGTTCCCGCTTCGGCGAATCCTTCTGGACCTTCCTGCCGCGCAGCGTGTGGGGGAGCCTGCGCTCCTCGTGGGAGCTGGAGGCGGCACGCCTGCGGCGACTGGATAAGCGGCCGTGGACGATCCACAATGACGTGCTCAATGCCTGGCTCATGTCGGTGGTGCTGTGGGGTGCGCTCGCGGCGGTCTTCGGCCCGATCGTGCTGCCGTTCCTGGTCCTGCAGGCGATCTACGGCTTCGCGCTGCTGGAGACGGTGAACTACCTCGAGCACTACGGCCTGCTGCGTCAGCGCACCGCCGGTGGTCGCTACGAGCGCTGCACCCCCGAGCACAGCTGGAACTCCGACCACATCGTCACGAATATCTTTCTGTACCACCTGCAACGGCACAGCGATCATCACGCGAACCCGACCCGGCGGTATCAGACGCTGCGCAGTATGGACGGCGCGCCGAACCTGCCCAGCGGTTACGCCTCCATGATCGGCCTGGCTTACTTTCCGCCACTGTGGCGCAAGGTGATGGACAAGCGGGTGCTCGGTCACTACGAGGGCGATATCACCCGGGTGAATATCCAGCCGAGCAAGCGTGACCGCGTGCTGACACGGTATGGAGCCCGATGATGAGCGCCTATCGCTGCCCGGTCTGCGATTACCGCTACGACGAGGCCGAAGGCGCACCGCGAGAAGGGTTTCCGGCGGGCACCCCGTGGTCCGCGATCCCCGACGACTGGTGCTGCCCCGACTGCGGCGTCCGGGAAAAGATCGACTTCGAACCCACCTCGGCCTCCACAGGCTCCGTGCAGACAGGACGCGATCATGACCACTGACTACAGGCTCTTCCGCTGTCTGGTCTGCGGTTTCGAATATGACGAGGCGCTCGGCTGGCCCGAGGACGATATCGCCCCCGGTACCCGCTGGGCCGATATCCCCGAGGACTGGTCCTGCCCGGATTGTGGTGCGGCCAAGGCGGATTTCGACATGGTCGAGGTCAGTCGCTCGTGACGCGGCGAATCGTGATCGTGGGCGCCGGCGTGGCCGGCGCCACCGCGGCCAAGACCTTGCGCAGCTCCGGCTATTCCGGCGAGATCGTGCTGCTGGGCGCGGAAAGCAGTCTGCCATACCGGCGGCCGATGGTCTCGAAGGAACTGCTGGCCGGGACCGCGGTCGAACGGCGAATGCTGTTGGAGGCGGCGGACTTCTGGTCATCGAATGATATCGACCTGCGCACCGGAACAGCCGCCCGCGCGATCGATGCCAAACGCACCCGGGTGCATTTGACCGATGATTCCGAGATCGCTTACGACGCACTGCTTCTCGCCACCGGAGCTCGCCCGCGTCGCCTGCCGGGCGTCGGGCTGGGCGCACACACGCTACGTGGGCGGGACGATATCGCGCCGGTGCGCGCGGCTATCGATGACGGATCACTGCTCATAGTCGGCGCCGGACTCATCGGATGCGAGGTCGCCGCGACGGCGGCCGCTCTCGGCGCGCAGGTGACCGTGGTGCACGCCGGACCCACGCCGCTGGACCGGGTCGCACCCGAGACCATCGGCGAGTTCTTCCGAAAGCTGCACGCGGACAATGCGGTCGAGATCCACACCGATGTCGTGCTGACCGATATCGAGGATGCCGCCGGTGGGGTGATCGCGACCGCCGCAGACGGTCGTCGATGGACCGCCGGTGCGGCGCTGGTCGCCATCGGCGCGATCCCCGATACCGCGCTCGCCGACGCGGCCGGAATAGCGGTGGCAGACGGCATTCTCGTCGACGAGGACTATCGCACCTCGATTCCCGGCATCTTCGCCGCCGGTGACGCGGCCGCACGACTGGATCCCGAACTCGATGCGTATGTGCGGGAAGAGCATTGGAACAGCGCGCAGGCCCAGGGCGCGGCGGCGGCGAAGGCAATGCTCGGAGTGCCACCCGACCGTGCGCAGGTGCCATGGGGCTGGTCCACGCAGTACGGCTTGAATCTCCAGTTCGCGGGCCGGATTCGGCCGGGGGACGAACTCGAGGTGCGGGGTGTGCCGGGTACTCCCGATATCGCGGTACTGGGCAGGCGCGGCGGCCGGATGACCGGCGCGGTGGCCATCGGCCGTCCCGCTGATATTCGTGCGGCGCGCGAACTGATCGGTGCACGAGGCTAATTGCTCGCAAAAGTGAAATGCCGTTGAATCAATTCAAATTGATTCAACGGCGTTCTCGTTTGCCAAGCCATTGCTCGAAGCCGTATTAGTGAACAGCTATTAGTGTCTGGGTCGAACATTTTGCCCGAGACCTGGGCCCTTGGTCAAGCATTCGAATGAAACCAGTGAAGACTGACACGTCAGTCCGAAAGCTGTATTACTGTCTCGGTCAGTCGGCAGCGGTCGAACAAGGGGACCGGTCGGCACAGACCAGCAGTGGCAGTGGGGTGGTAGGCATTGGTCGACAAGGCCATTCGGGGGCCGGAGCCGTTCGTTAGGCAGGCAGTCGAGTTCGTTCTTTCCGGGTTGCGCACGTTCGGGCGCACCATTCAACTAGCGGTGGCGGCATTCCGCTACCTGGTCACCGACATCGTGGCCCTGAAACATCCGTGGCGTGACACCCTGCAGCAGGGTTGGTTCATAGTCAGCGTGACCGCGATTCCCGCTGTGCTGGTATCGATTCCGTTCGGCGTCATTGTCGCGGTGCAGGTAGGCAGCCTCACCCAGCAGGTCGGCGCGAGTTCCGTCTCCGGCGCGGCCGGCGGTCTGGGCGTCATCCGGCAGGGCGCGCCCATGGTGACCGCGCTGCTGCTCGGCGGTGCGGCCGGATCGGCCATTGCCGCCGATCTCGGCGCCCGCACCATTCGCGATGAGGTGGATGCATTGCGCACCATGGGCATCGACCCGGTGCGCCGGCTGGTCGCCCCGCGGCTGGCGGCCATGCTCGTGCTCACGCCCCTGCTCTGCATGCTGATCATCTTCATGGGCGTGTTCACGGGTTATGTGATCGCCGTCGGCTTTCAAGGCGTCACACCCGGCAGTTACCTGTCGGCCTTTGCGGCCTTCGCCAAGATGAGCGATCTCGGCGTGGCGATCCTGAAGGCCGTCCTGTTCGGTGTGATCGTGCTGATCGTGTCCTGCCAGCGCGGCTTGGAAGCCATGAACGGCCCCAAGGGTGTCGCCAATGCGGTGAACGCCGCCGTGGTAATCGGCGTGATCGCCGCCTTCGGTGTGAATCTGGTTATCACCCAGCTGGTTTCGATGTTCCTACCGACGCAGGTGGGCTGATGACCCAGGTTCCCGCACGCTATCAGCCGCTCGGCGCGGCCGGTCACATGGTCGAACGCGGCGCGCAGGCGCCGCTGGGAGTCTTCGAATCCCTCGGCCACCAAGCGACTTTCGTCTACGAGGTCCTGACCGCCATCCCGCATACGCTGCGCGTGTACCGCCGCCAGACCATGCTCATTCTCTCCGATATCACCTGGGGCTCCGGGGCGATCATCGTCGGCGGCGGCACCGTGGCGGTGCTGGCCTTCCTCGGCATCGCGGTCGGCGGCTCCATCGGGGTGGAGGGTTTCACCGCGCTGAACATGGTCGGCATGGGCCCGCTCACCGGGTTTGTCTCCGCCTACGCGAACACCCGGGAAATGGCGCCCATGGTGGCGGCCATCGGATTTGCCGCGCAGGCCGGCTGCCGGATGACGGCCGAGATCGGATCCATGCGCATCTCCGAGGAGATCGATGCGCTGGAGGCCATCGGCATTCGGCCCATGCCCTTCGTGGTCACCACCCGCGTGATCGCCGGTGTCATCACGATCGTGCCGTTGCACCTGCTGACGCTCATTCTGTCGTATCTGTCCTGCGCGACCGTGGTGAATGTGCTGCACGGGCAGTCGTCGGGCACCTACTACCACTACTTCGACGCCTTCCTGCAACCGAGCGATGTGCTTGCCTCGCTGCTCAAAGCGACGATCTTCGTGATCACCATCATTCTCATCCACGGCTACCAGGGCTTCTACGCCACCGGCGGACCCGAGGGCGTGGGCCGCGCCTCGGGCCGCGCCATTCGCGCCAGTCTGGTGCTGGTGGTCATTCTGGACATGATCCTCACCATCGTGATCTGGGGCTTCGATGTCGGCATCAAGATTTCGGGGTGACTCGTGAATATGTTCAAGGATCATTCCGGGCGTAGTGCCGGACCGTGGGCGTTGCGGCTGCGGGGTTTATTGATCGCCATACTCATCGTCGCGGTGACCATGGTCGTAAGTTCTTATGCGCGTGGGTCGTTCGCCGACCGCTTCGATCTGACCATCGATGCCGCGACGCTCGGCGAGGGGCTGACGCCCGGTGCGGAGGTGAAGTTCCGCGGGTACGCCATCGGCACCGTGCGCGAGGTGAATACCGTGGGTTACGGCCAGCAGCGCATCGAGGTGCAGATCGACCGTAAGCAGGCGGCCGCACTCACCGAGGGTGTCACGGCGCGCTTCACCTCGTCGAATGTGTTCGGCTCCAGTGCGATCGAGCTGGTGGCAGGGAGCGGCAGTGCGCCGCTGCGCGAGAATGCCACCCTGCAGATCGGCGAGAACGCGACCAATGCGACCGTCGCCGGGGTCTTCCGGCGTGCGGCCCGGCTCACCCAGGTGCTCGACTCCGCCACCGTGCATAGGCTTTTCGATCTTCTGCTCGACAATGCGAACGGCCTGGAGCCGGTATTGCAGTCGTTCTTCGATACCGCGCGCATGCTGGCCGATGGGCAGCAGGCTCCGGTCGGGCACTATCTCGGCATCGGCGCGGATATGACCGGCGCGTTCGCGGATCTGACTCCGTCGGCCGGGCATGCCGTGCTGGGCGTGCTCGAACAGGCCGCGTACTTCGGTGATCCGGCGAATCAGGATCGCACCAACAAGGCCACCGACGGTATCGATCAGGCTGTGCTGACTGGGATCTCGAATCTGCTGCAGCACAATAATCCCCAGCTGGAGAAGGTGCTGAGCGGCGTGCTGGATCTGGCGGTGCCGATCAGCGTGTCGCTGGGCACCGTCGCCCCGGCCTACAACCGAATTCCGAATCTGCTGCGCGCCATGGACGGAGCCTTCCCGGTGGTGGACGGCCGGGTGCAGATGCAGCTCGATCTGATCGTGAAAACCATGCCGTACCTGGCTGATTCACTCGGGGGAGTGGCGAAATGAACGATGTCGTCAAGTCATCCGTCAAACTTGTGATCTTCCTGCTCATCGTCTCCGCGTGCTCGGTGTTCATCGTGACCGCGCTGCGCACCCCGATCCCGGGCGACAAGGTCGGCTACGACGCCATATTCACCGATGTGTCGGGCCTGTTCGCCGGTGATTCGGTGCGCATGTCGGGGGTTGCGGTCGGCAAGGTGGAGACTGTCGCGCTGGACGGCGCGCAGGCGCGTGTGCACTTCACCGTGAACACCGACCGGCCGATCTACGACAACACCAAGGCGGCGGTGCGCTACCAGAACCTCATCGGGCAGCGGTACGTCGAACTGCTCACCGACGGTACGGGTGGCGCGAAACTTGCTCCGGGAACCACGATTCCGGCGCAGCGCACCATTCCGAGCTTCGATGTCTCCAAGCTGTTCAACGGCTTCAAACCGCTCTTCGACACCTTGGATCCCGCGCAGCTCAACCAATTCGGCGACAATCTGCTGCGGGTGATCCAGGGCGACGGCTCCGGCATCGGGCCGGTGCTGTCGGATCTGGATACGCTCACCAAGCATGCCCGCAATAGCGAGGCCGTGATCGTGCTGCTGGTCCGCAATCTGGGCCTGGTCTCCGATGAGATCGGCGGCAAGTCGAAGGCCGTCGGCGATCTGGTGGAGCAGCTCGCGGACATTCTCCGGGAGTTCACCAGCAAGAACCAGGTCATGCTCAGCGCCATCGATACCGCGAAAGCTGTTCTCGTACCTATTGTTCCGCTGCTGGAACAGGGACGTGACGCCTACGACCAGGCTTACGGTCCGATAGACGGCATGCTGCGCCGCCTGGTGCCGCAGACCGACCAGCTCACGCAGCTGCTCGCGATCACTCCGCAGGTTGTCACCGGCCTGAACCAAGCGGTGCCGGGCAATGGCGTGAAGCCGCGGATTACCTGTTCGCACGGGGAGGCGGCGGTATCCGGTATCGCGGGCGTCGTCCTCGCCAACCAGAACCTGGTGGTGTGCAATTGAAAACGCTCGTGAAGTATTTCAGTGAGCTCATTCGTGAGGTGCTCACCGGCCGCGGGGACCAGCCGACCCAATTGCGCTGGGGCATAGCGGGAGTCTCGGTATGCGTGGTGCTCCTGCTGGCGGCAGGGCTGCTGTATGTCGTGCCGTTCGGGCAACGGACCTATATCGCCGATTTCAAGATCTCCGGTGGGGCGCGCTCCGGTGACGAGGTCCGGGTGGCGGGCATCAATGTCGGCAAGATCCGATCGGTTGATCTGGTCGGCGATCATGTCGAGGTCAGCTTCAATGTGAAATCCGATGTGCACGTGGGTGATCGGGCGGCGGTGGAGGTCAAGATGCTGACCCCCATCGGCGGCCACTATCTGGCGCTGGCGCCGACCGGCGATAAAGACCTGGGGCGCAAGCACATTCCGCCCGACCGCACCGGGACGCCGTTCGAGCTCAGCGACATTCTCGACAAGGGCACACCCATCTTCAGCAAGGTGGATGCCACCACCATGCGCAGCACACTGGGTCAGCTCGACAAGGCGCTGGCCGGGCAGCCGGACGCGCTGCGCAGCCTGGTCGGCAATGCCAACGAACTGACCGGTGTGCTGGCCGACCGAACACAGCAATTGAATACGACGCTGCAGATATCGGACGAATACATCGGCGCCATTGCCGACGACAAGGCGCTACTGGCCGACTTCGTCCGCCAGCTCGGCGGCGTGGCCGATTCGCTCGGCAATCGCAAGGAAGACATCGTCAGCATGTTCAACCTGGTCAAGCGGCTGCTCGTGGTGCTGCACCGCCCGATCATGGCCTACGGCGACAGTATCGAGCCGTCGGTCACGCAGTTCGAGCAGCTGTTCTCGAAAATCATGGAGGATCCGAATCGGATCGACATCGTCGTGAACGGGATGCGCGATGTGATCGCCAAACTCAACGGCATGCTGGGCACCCAGGTGAAGGCGGATCAGCCGGCCGACGGTGTGCAGGTGTGCATTCCCTACGAAGGCAAGGCGTGCTGATGCAGTGGATTCGCAAAGCGCGGGGTAGAGCCGTACTCGGAATCGGGGTCGCGGTCGTGGTGATTGCCACCGTGGCGGCAGGAGTGACCTGGGCGAGCACGGTGCGGGATTCCGAGCAGGACGTCTGCGCGGAGTTCACCGATACCATCGGCCTCTACAAGGGCAATAGTGTGACCATGCTCGGCGTCGACGTCGGTACGGTCTCGAAGATCGAATCGCTCGGCGATCGTATGCGGGTCACCATGAAGGTCGGCGACAAGGTGAAATTGCCCGCCGATATCGAGGCCGTCACCATGTCCAGCTCGATTGTGACCGACCGGCATGTGGAGTTGACCAAGCCGTACACCGGCGGTGCGCGCTTCGATACTGCGAAATGCATAGCGCTGGACCACACCAAGACGCCCATCGGCATCAGCGAGGCGCTCGATTCCATGGGCAAGCTGGCCGGGGATCTGACCGGGCCGGGGCAGGGCAGTGACACGCTGATCAATGACACCCTGACCGCCGCCGACAAGGCGATCGACGGTACCGGTCCGCAGTGGAATGCGCTGTTGCAGCGGCTGTCCGCGGTGGTCGGGGATCCATCCCAGCGGGATGTGGTGTTCCGGCGGCTGGTGGACAATCTGGATCAGCTCACCACCATGTTCGTGAGCAATTGGCCGGATATGCAACTGGTGCTGGACAATCTGCGGGCGGGGTTGCAGCTGATCGGGGAGTTCTCCACCGAATTCGCCGGGGCCGTGGACATTGCCGTGGAGTTCCTGCCGGTGCTGGCGCGCAATGTGGGTAAATACGATAAGCAGGTCTACGCACTGCTGGATCAGTATCTGCCGCAGGCGCACGACTTTCTGCAGCAGCATCAGGGCGATATCGGCAGCCTGCTCGCGCAGTTGCCGCCGCTGGCCGCGCAACTACCGCAGGCGGGTGCCCGATGAAGCGGGTACTGCTGCGGCTGGTGCCGGCGCTGACCGCCGCGACCCTGCTGCTCAGCGGGTGCGATGTGCGGGCCACCGATATCCCCATTCCGGGGACCTATCCGAGTGGTGACACCTACACCGTCCGAATCGAATTCGGGTCGGTGCTGAATCTGCCGGACCGCGCCAAGGTGATCGCCGACGGGGTCGAGATCGGCATGCTCGACCACATCGATCTGATCGGCAATACCGCCGTCGCGACGGTGAAGCTGCATACCGATGCCAAGCTGCCGAAGACCACCACGGCGGAACTGCGGCAGAGCACCATCCTCGGCGATATCCATATCGCCCTGGAGGCGCCGAAGAACGCGGACAGCGGCTTCCTGCACAATGGCGATGTCATCCCGATGTCGCAGACCGTGCCCGCCACCAATGTGGAGGACATTCTGCGGGCGCTGTCGAATATCATTACCGGCGGCCGGTGGACGGATCTGCAGAAGCTGGTGACCGACGTCAATGCGGCGTTCCCGTCCGATCCGGCCGAGCTGGACCGGATCAATAATGCCGGGCGGGCCGCGCTCAGTGATATGGCGTCGCACACCGCCGATATCGATCGCATTCTGGCTTCGGCACAACAGATTACGACCAAGCTCGCGGACGGCCGCCAGTCGGTGGACCGCATCCTCACCCTGGGTCCCTCGCGCGCGGCCGGTCTGTCGGATGTGCTGTTCAATGTGATCAAGCTGATCATCAGCGGTGGCACGCTGGCGCAGAATGCGGGGGATCTGCTGCTGCCGCATGTCGGCGACTTCCGTTCCATCGTCTCGATTCTCGCGCCCACCGCGGTGACCTTCGGGAATTCCGATATCACGCTGGCCGCGAACCTCGATACCTTCCACACCCTGCTGCGGGACAAGCTGATTCCCTTCCTGAACTCACCGGATGTGGCGGTGCAGAAGGTATCGACCGATGCGCAGGCCGATCAGCTCGTCACGACCCTGCGCTCCCTCGGGATGGTGCCATGAAACTCTCACTCTCCGGGCCGGTCTCGCTGGTGCTGCTGACCATACTGACGCTGATCTGCGGCAGCTATATGGCCGTCGGCGTGCTCAATCTGGATCCGCGTCGTCAGAACAACACCGTCACAGTGGTTTTGGATTCCTCCGGCGGGCTGATGAAGACCTCCCAGGTGACGCTGCGCGGTATGCCCATCGGGCGGGTTCGCGATATCGGCGCCACGATTCACGGGTTGTCGGTGACGCTCGAATATGATGCGAAGTACCGGATTCCGGTGGACAGTCAGGTGCAGATCGCCAATCTGTCGGCGGCGGGGGAGCAGTTCCTCGATTTCCGGCCGACGGGAACCGCGGGGCCGTTCCTGCATGATGGCAGCATTGTGCCGAACCGTCAGGTCAAGACCGCCACCACCGTCGGTGATGCGCTCGCCAAGATGGATGCGCTGACGGCGCAATTGGATCCGGCGCGACTGCAGCATCTGGCGACCACCGTGGCCGCCGGATTCGAGGGCCGGGACGCCGACGTCGCCAATCTGACCCAGGCGCTCATCGGCACCGCGAATCTCTTGCACGACAAGCGCGCTGAGATTGCCCGCCTGTACTCCAACGTGCAGACACTCGGCGACCGCCTGGACGGCCATGCGCCGACGCTGAGCGCCGCCGCCGGCGATATCGATTCGGCGCTACCGGAACTGCTGCACATTATCGGCGCCTTCCAGAACTACTCCTACGCCGGTGAACACATTTTCGACGATCCGCTCGGGCCGCTGGTCACCAAGATCGACCAATATCTGTCCGAAATGGGCCCCGACCTCGGGTTCATCGCTACCGCACTGAAGCCCTCCACCAGCGCGATCAAGCCGCTGCGCGTGGATGCCGGATCGATCGTCGATCTACTGGCCACAGTGTTCCCCGGCGATGGCGCAGCCCACGTCGGCGTCGAATTTCCTCGTTAGAGAGAAGGCAATTGTGAGTGATATCGAAGAGAAGCCGGAATCGGTTGTGCTGGAGAAGTCTTCGGTCGAGGAAGATCAGCCCGCAGTGGACGCACCGCCCGTCCCGGATCCAGTCGAGACCGAGCCGCCGGCCGAACCGAAACCACTGCGGCTCAAAGAATTGCGGGAGCGCGCGTATCCGATCGCCGTGGCTGCCGCCGCATTGTTCGCGGTCGCCGCCGTGGTGCTCGGCGTCTTCTGGCACAATTCCGCCGGTGATCTGAATGCCTTGCGCACCAGCAATTCCGATCGTGATCGAGCCGCCGAGGTGGCCGGCGATTACACCGTGCGGTCCCTGAACTACGACTACAAGAATCTGCCCGCCTTCTTCGACGGCGTGCAGCGCGGTGCCTCGGATCCCCTGCGCAACAAGTACACCCAGGTGCATGACACCCTGTCCAAGATCATGACCGGTGCTCAGGTCGTGGCTACCGGCAAGGTCGTGGGCACCTCGGTGGAAGCCAAGGGCAACGATCAGTACGCGGTCACCGTGTACGCCACCCAGCGCACCCAGAACATTCAGCAGACGGATCCGGCGACCGTGCCGAACCTGCTGCTGGTCACCGTCGCCAAGAGCGGCGGCGACTGGGTGGTCGTCGACTACGGCCCGAAGGATGGGGATGCGAAGGACGGCGGCCCGAAGGACGGGGCCGCGAAATAGCCCCGCGCACAGGCCGGCCGCCGCAGCACGAGCTTCCGCTGCGGCGGCGCCGGCAGATCATCGAAGCCGCCTACGAGGTGTTCACCGCTCACGGATACGAGGCCACCGCCATTTCGGAGGTGGCCGCGCGGGCCGGGATCGGACAGGGCACGGTATATCGGTACTTCGGCAGTAAGCGCGAAATCCTGGACCACGTCATCGATTTCGGCGTCGAGAAGATTATGGACTCGGTGCAGATTCCGGTGTTCTTCGGTGCCTCCGGCAGTATCGATGAGCTACTGGAATCGGTGCGGGCGGCGGCGGAGCGGTTCTATGAGCTGATCGAGCGGGAACCGCAGCTGCTGCGGCTGTTCTTCGTGGAGGCCGGTGCCATCGATCCGGAACTGGCACAACGGCTGCTGGGTTTCGAGGCCATGGCCGCTTCATTGATCGCCGTCGAGCTCGCGCGCGGCGTGGCGGACGGCTGGATTCGTGCCGACGCAGATCCGGAGGTGCTCTCGCACACGATTCTGACGCTGGTGGGTCCCGGCCTGGCTCGGGAGCTGCTCGGCACGTCGGATCCGCAGCTGCGTGCACGCAGTACTACAGTCGTGCTGCATTTGTTGAAAAAGGCACTGCGTGCAAGGAGCGTCGCTTCGTGAGTGATCCCGTGAGGACCGCTCGGCGGGCTGCCCGCGCAGAGCTGCGCCGCGCCGAATTGGTCAGCGCCGCATACCTTCTAGTCATGACGCGCGGCTTCCGCACCATCGGCGTGGACGATATCGCCGCCGCGGCAGGCGTAAGCCACGGCACCTTCTACAACTACTTCGACAATAAGCGCGACATCCTCGACGCCGTCATCGACCACTGCTTCGACCACATCCGCGAACGCCTGCTCGGCCCCGAAGCCGACGCCGACCCGGTCTCTATGGAAGCCTTCTGCGCCCGCTACGCCCGCGTCATCGACCGTGGCTACGACCTGGTCGCCTCCGAACCCGGCCTGGTGAATTTCCTACTCCTGGAAGCCTCTTCGATAGACGACGGCGTCATAGAACGCTGCCTCCACAACGCCCGCCTCTACGGCGTCCAAGCCGTCCAGCAGGTGAGCCGAGGCATAAAACAGGGCTTCCTCGACCCCCACCTGGACGTAGACATAGCCGGCGAAGTCCTCCTCTCCGTCCTCGTCTCAGCCCTCTTCTCCGCCCTCCGCGCAGGCGAAGACGGCCTCACCCAGGAACGAGTTCGCCTCCAACTCATCACTTTCCTGTCCTCAGCCTTGAGCGCCGAGCCCTAGTCCGGAGGATTCACAGGTCGTATCCCGTCGAGGATGATCTGCGCGATGTGTGCCGAACGTTTCTTGCTGGCCTCGGCCTTGGCGTGCCGGATCGCGGCGAAGGCACCGGCGACCAGGGCCATCAGCTCTTCGACGCTGATGTCGTGGCGCACGGCACCGACCGAGTGCGCGCGATCGAGTAGACCGGCGACCTCGCGTGTGAGGTCTGCGGCCACTTCCGGTGCGGCGGTGCGCAAATCGTATTCAGCGGCCACGAGAGCACTCTTCACAGTCTCGTTCTCGGCGCCCGAAGCCATCATCCGGGACAACATCGTGAATAGCGCAACTGCGGGATCCGCGGTTTCGGCGAGCACCTTTGCCTCGGCGACCAATTGTTCGAGTTGATCGATCGCGACGGCCAGGTACAGCGCTTCCTTCGAGGGGAAGTGCCGGTGGACGGTACCGGGACCGACCCCGGCGCGGCGGGCGATTTCGTCGAGCGAGACACCGAGGCCGTCCGTCGCGAACAACCGCTGCGCGGTCCGCAGCACCTGCTCCCGATTGCGGCGCGCGTCGGCTCGTAATGACTGCGCTGGCACATGTTTGGATGGCGGGTCCGGCATATCACCAAGCATAACCGGGGCGACGCACCGTATACTTCTACAGTAACCGGGGCGGCGCACCGCTTATCTGAGGTCGGTCACCACGCTCTGGTCCGCAAAGGAGATGACGTCGATGACCACATTCGACAATGCCGGCCTGGTGCAGCGGATGCAGGAATGCTTCAACACCCGCCAATTCGACCAAGCCGCAGACCTGTTCACCCCCGATTTCCGCAACCACCCACTCGGCGCCACCGGTTTCGAGGCAGGCAAAGACGCCTGGCACAAGGTCGTCGCCCAATACCCCACCATGCGCGTTGTCGCCGAAGACATCCTGGTCGACGGCGACAAGGTCGCAATCCGCTCATCCGTCCACGGAACAGGGACCCCGCCCGGCGACTCCCCGCCGACGCTCATCGAGATCTTCCGCATCGACCACGGCCGCCTCGCGGAGACCTGGGGCATCACCGAGGGACCCCGCCCCAGGTGACGTCTCCCGGCTCCCCTCGCAATTTCGCGCAGCCCATCTCGCGGTTTGCAGGGATTTCGGTGCCGCGCTACGCGCTCATGACCGAATCGACCCCCGCCGATAGGCTGAACGGGGGCGGCATTCGAATGCCGCGGAGGATACCGGGCAGTGGAGGTTGGCGTGAATCCTGTTGTGTCAGAGGGCGGGTCGGCGAAGATCGCATTGACCGGTGTTCGCGTTTTCGATGGTCATCAGGTCGGCGAGCCGACAACCGTGGTGATCGACGGCGCGGTAATCGGCACCGATCCGACCGGGGCGGAGCGGATCGATGCGGGTGGCGCGATTCTGCTGCCGGGGTTCATCGACGCGCATATCCATCTGCGCGGGCCGGAGACGCTGGCGAAGCTGGCCGACTACGGCGTGACCACCGGACTCGATATGGCGACGTGGCCGCCGGAACGGCTGGAGGCCCTGCGAAAAGAGTCCGGCGCGAGCGATATTCGCAGCGCCGGCACTCCGCTGATCGGTCCGGGCGGTATGCATGCCAGGGTGCCCGGCATGTCTGACGCCGCGGTCATCACGGCTGCGGATCAGGCCGAACGCATGGTGGCCGAGCGGGCCGCGGCCGGGTCGGATTACGTGAAGATCGTGCTGGAGGCGCCGGGCGGCGGGGGACCCGATCCGGAAGTGGCCGCCGCGGTGGTGCAGGCGGCGCATGCGCGGGGCCTGCAGGTTGTGGCGCACGCGGCGTCGGTCGGCGCCTATCTCACCGGCTTGGACATCGGCGCGGATATCCTCACCCACGTGCCGCGAGAGGCCGAAGTATCCGCGCCTGACGTGCGGCGCATGGCTGAACAGGGCGGTATCGCGGTGCCCACCATCGTCATGATGGAGGGCATCGCCAATGCGCTCGGCATCGGCGGGATCGAGCACTGCCTCGCGACGGTCGGTGCACTGCATGCCGCGGGTGTGCCGGTGCTGGCGGGCAGCGATTCCAATGACCAGGTCGGGGTGCCGTTCCAGCCCGAGCACGGCGCCGCCCTGCACCGTGAACTCGAATTGCTGGTGGCCGCCGGTCTGACCCCGGCCGAGGCCCTACGTGCGGCAACCAGCCTGCCCGCCAAGCATTTCGGATTGACCGACCGGGGCGTGATCATGCCGGGCGCCCGCGCCGATCTGGTCCTCGTCGACGGCGATCCGCTGGCCGACATCTCCGCCACCCGTGCCATCACGCGTGTCTGGTGTGCGGGTGTGGAGCACCGGATTTCGTGGATGTGATCACGCCAGCCAGTGCAGCGGCGAAGCCTCGCGGACGTGGATCACGATGTCGAATGCGGACGGCAGATCGGCGAACACCATGTGTGCCGCCGCATCGTTCGACGAGTCGTACACCCCGCTGATCACGCGCATTTTGAGCGGGCCGAGCGAACCGCGGTGGCCGCGCAGATCCACCCAGTGCACCGGGAGATCCACCGAACCCAGCAGTGCGTCGAGGAAATCCGAAGGCGGAGCGGGGACATCGGTGATACCGAGGTTCCCGTGGTGGAATCCGATGGCCACCGAGGCGTACTTCGCGCCGTAATGCTGCCGCAGCACACTGCCGGCCGTGGGGTGCTCACCGGAGCCGGTGGCGATGGCGGCGCTGTGGGCGATGCCGTCCCAGTACACAATCCGCTGCCCGGTCCGCGTCTGCTGGTCGATGATCGCAGCGCCCCATAGGTCGTCATCGCCGACAAACGACCCGCGCCCGGCCACACTGCGCTCATGGAATTCGACAATCAGCCGCATCCGGGACCGGACATCCTCCGGCACCTCGGGCAGTGAATTCAGCACCGTCGCCGCGTCGCGGGCATCTTCTTGGAAGGCCCGACCCGGGTGGATCCCGCGTGCGCGCTGCACATGCTCATCGGTGGTGTGCGCACTCCGGATCGGTTCGAGATGTGCGGAGATTTCGGCCAGCCGATTCGGAGCACTGCGCCGCACGGCTTCCAGCACCGCGTCGTAATCCGCGGAATTGGCCTGCGTGGGCTTGACGGCAATGATCCGGACCGGATCGTCGCCGTGATCGCGATTGAAGTCGCGAATCCACTCCAGCGCCGCGGCCGTCTCACCGGTCCGCCACGGCCGCCACGCGGTATCGAGCGCGGCCTGCGCCGTACCCTCACCGGTCAACACGTAGTGGTCGAGAACGGCGGCGACATCAGCGCTGTCCTGCAAGGCCACCGCGCGGAAACCGTACTGCTCCACCAGAATCCGGAAGAGCCGATCCCGCACCTCGAAGGTCTCCTGCGCGAACCGCGTCGATTCACCGATCCCCACCACGGTCGCCTGCGCCAGGGAACGCGCAATCTCATCGATCGCCGCGTCATCGAGGGGACGGGGAGCCGACGGCAGGTCGGACAGTGCGATGCCGGTCGAAGTCGTTGCCGGACTCGAGATTGCGTTCATACCCACAACTCTCGTACCTCGACTCAGGTTGAGGTCAACCCGAGGTGACCGGCTGCACTCCGCGCAGTCGGCGGTTGTCCGGCCGCAGCGCCCAGGACAGCACCGTGAGCACCGTCAGCACCGAAAGGATCCACAGCTCACTGAGCGCATACCCGGTGGTCAGATGGGAGACCATCGCCCCGGTGTAGACGAAGAAGGTCCCGGCATAGGCCCACTCCTTGACCAGCGGCACACGCGGCGCGAGCAGCACCACCGCACCCAGTACCTTCCACACACCCAGCAGAACCAGGAAATACGTCGGATAACCCAGATGCGTGACCAGATCCCGCACGTAGTGGATCCGTGCGATATCCCAGATCCCGCCGACCACGCCTTCAGCGCAGATGAAAATGGTCGCTGACCAGTAGGCGTACCGACGGTCCCTAGTCCAACCCGTCATCACTCCATTGTGGCGCAGAATCGTGCCGGGCTCGGGCTACTTCACCAGGGTGAATTGCATGATGTCCAGGTGCCCGGCGTGAAAGTAGTGGGCACAGCCGGTCAGGTATTTGATGTAGCGGTCATAGACCTCCTCGGAGGTGAGTCGGACCGCCTCGGCGCGATGGGCTTGCAGCGACTCGGCCCACAGGTCGAGAGTGTGCGCGTAGTGCGCCTGCAGCGAATGGATGCGCTGGGTATGGAATCCCGCTGCCCCGGCGAGACCGGTCACCGTGGACAGCTGGGGGAGCTGCCCGCCCGGGAAGATCTCGCGCTTCATGAAGATGTGGAACCGGGCATCGTCGCGGGTGACGGGGATGTTCAGCGCGCGCAGTTCCGCCAGCGTGCGCCCGATAATGGTGTGCAACAGCAGCCGCCCGTCAGCCGGCATCATGGCATGGCAGCGGGCGAAGAACTCCGGATAGCGTTCTTTGCGGAAATGTTCGAAGGCCCCGATGCTCACGATCCGATCGGCCTTGCCGCGGAACTCTTCCCAACCCTGCAGGCGCACTTCGGCATCGGTGATGCCGAGCTCCGCGAGCCGGGCCCGGGTGTAGTCGACTTGATTGCGGCTCAAGGTCAGTCCGATCACCCGCACCCCGTAGTGCTGCGCGGCGCGAATCATCGTTGCGCCCCAACCGCATCCGATATCGAGCAGCGTCATACCCGGCTGCAGCCGCAGCTTCCCGAGCGCGAGATCGATCTTGGCGAGCTGCGCCTCCTGCAGGCTCATGGTGGCATCGGGGAAGTAGGCGCAGCTGTAGGTCATGGAGGGGTCGAGGAACAGCGCATAAAAGTCGTCGGAGACGTCGTAGTGCGATTGGACTTGCTTGTAGAACGGCACAAGGTCGGGCATGAGGGGTGCTCCTGAAGTCGGTGTACGCCAGGGGATACGGAGTGGGGCGGTTGTCCGTTCTAGATCCATGACACACCGGCGACTCGCCGAGTTTTTCACTCCGAGTTTCCGATTCGACCCCGGCGTGACCGGCGCTACTGCTTTCCTGAAGGGGCTCAGCATCGTTGCAGCAAACACAATTCGGAGGTTGGGGAGCGGCCATGCACCGCACAGGATACGAAGTGGTTCGTTCGAGCAGACCCTGGTTGTGGACGGCACTCGCGGCGGCGGTGGTGGTGGGGACAATAACATGGGTGATGCGTCCCGAGCCCGTGGCCTGCCGTTCGGCCGCGCCGATCACCACCGTGATCACGGAGCCCGCACCGACGACTCCCAGTTTGGTTACCACGCAGCAGCTTCCGTCCCCGCCGCCGCCCCCGCAGCCAGAAGCGGCGCAGGCTCGCTTCTACGCGTTCAGTCCCGGTGTGGCGTGCTCACTGCCGGATCTGCCCCTGGACGGCTACTACGTGGGCGTACCGACCATTGAGTACGCCGACTCCTCGCCCTGCGGCACCTATGTCAATATTGACGGCCCCCTCGGCAGCGTGCGCGCGCAGATCGTGGACCGCTGCCCGGGTTGCGCGCCGCATCAATACGATCTGAGCCGAGCCGCCTTCGAGGCCATCGCCAATAGCTCCGACGGTGTGGCGCAGATCAAAATCAGCCAGGTGATCGACCCGAATCCCGCACCGGAACTGTTCTACCGGGTGCAGCAGGGCGCATCGGCGGCCTGGATCGGGGTGCTCTTCTCCGGCGGCGGCAATCCGCTGCGTGCGGTCGACTTGCACGCGGATGCGGGCGGCGACTGGAAGCCGCTGCACCGCGGTTACGACAACTACTGGACCATTTCGGCCGCCGGTCCGGGCCCGTTCACCGCCCGGGTCACCGATATCTACGGCCACACCGTGGAGGTTCCCGGCATCACCATTACTCCGGGTCAATTGCGCTACACCGGAATTCGGCTCTACGACCCGGATCCGCCACCGGTCACCACGGTGGCCGTGCCGCCGCCACCGGTGGTCGTCACGACTGTGGTCCCGGCCCCATCGCACTGCAATTCGTGACACGACGTACTCCGACATCGCTCCGGGATTATGGCATCATCAACTGAAACGTGTTTCATTTTTGACCGTTGATGCGGCTTCCCGGGAGGCATTCGATGACGAAACCCAGCTTGGAATATTCCGAGGTGACCCAGTCCGGCGAGCGCCGGCGCAACCGCCGTCTGTCACCGCGCATTTCGCGGTTGACGGAGGTTCCGCAGGGCTCGATGGTCGAGCTGCCCGGACGCGGCAGCACCTATGTGGTGGACCTGGCGGGCCCGGCGGCGGATTCGCCGACCATCCTGCTGCTGCACGGCATGGCCACCACCGCCATGCTCAATTGGTTCGCCTCCCTGCGCGAGCTCAATGAGCTCTACCGGGTGGTGCTCTTCGATCAGCGCTGGCACGGCCACGGAATCCGTTCCGAGCGTTTCGATCTCGATGATCTGGCCGACGACGCGATCGCGGTGGCCGAGGTGCTCGGGCTGGACCGCCCGGTGCTGGCCGGTTACTCCATGGGCGGCGTCATCGCACAGTTGGCCGCACACCGGCATCCGGACAAGGTCGGCGGAATAGTGCTGGCCGCCACCACCTACCGCTTCCAGGAGACCCGCCGCGAGCGTGCCTTCCACAAAGCCTGGGGCCTGCTGGCGGCCTCGTTCGCCGAAACGGCCACGCGCCGAACCGAATTGCACAAGCAGAAGCTCCCGGTACTGCCGGAGGCGTCCTGGCCGGTGGGCCGGATGGATCGCTGGGCCATGGCGGAAATGCGCAGCACGAGCGGCTGGGCGCTGGCGCAGGCCCTGGCGGTGCTCGGTAATTTCGATGCGACGGAATGGCTCTCGACGCTCAAGGTGCCGGCGGCGGTGGTGATCACCACCCGAGATCGGGCACTCCCCGTCTATCGGCAATTGGAGATGGCGAAAATGATTCCGGGAGCGGAGATCTTCCTCGCGAAGGCCGGCCATGCGGCCTGTGCACTCGAGGCGGACGTCTTTGTCCCGGTGTTCCTCGAGGCCTGTCAATCTGTGGTCGAACGGCGATAAGCGCTGGGATTCAGCGTTTTTCGCTCGCTGCCTTGAGTAGCTCGGTGACCACCTCGGGGACGGCGTCGGCGAGCTTCTCGATATCGGGCACCAGTTCCTTGGCGGCGATGAATCCGAAATCCAGATTGCCATTGTTGGAGATCACGGTGGCGGTGAGCCCGGCGCCGTGGAACACCGGCCCGAACGGATACATCGAAGACACCCGCACGCCCAGGAAGTACATGGGGAAATTGGGCCCGGGCACATTCGAGACCACCAGATTGTGCACAACCGGATGGTGCTCGGCCAGTTTCAGTGAGGAATAGGCGCGCGCCGCCAGCTGAAAGGTGTTGGGCGGGGCGTACTTCGCCCAATCCTGTAGGAAATCGGCGCCGATCAGATCGTGTTCCTCCTTGGCCCCGCGATTGTCCGCGGCGATCGCCTCCAGGCGCTCGACCGGATCGGCGAGATCGGTGTAGAGGCGCGCGAAAATGGTGGAGACCTTATTGGTGCCCGCCTCGTGCCGGGAGGTTTCGTGTACCGACACCGGAACCGAGGCGATGAGCGAGGTGTCGGGCAGCTCGTTGTGCAGTTCGAGATAACTGCGCAGCGCCCCGCCGACCACGGCGAGCACCACATCGTTGACCTTGACGCCGAACGCGGTCTTTATCTCCTTGATATCGGCCAGGTCCGATTGCATGAAGGACACCGAGCGATGCGGGGTGATTGCGCGATTGAACGGGGTTCGCGGCGCGGTGAACGGCAGCGCCATGCCGCGGCTCTCGTTGCTGCCGCGCCGGCGCTGCACCAACCCGGTCAGAATTCCGACGGTCTGCGGCACCATGCCGAATATGCCGAGCTTGCCCGGGAACTTGGCGAGGCCTTCGGCGGCCAGCAGTACATCGTTCGGTTCTGCTTCGGCGGCAGGGATTTCGACCGGCGGGGTGTAGGTGACACCCGGTTCGATATCGCAGAGGTGCATCATCATATTGGTGCCGGTAATGCCGTCGACGATCGCATGGTGGTACTTGGACAGCACGGCGACCTTATTGTCGGGCAGGCCCTCCACCACCCACATCTCCCACAGCGGGCGACTGCGGTCCAATTGTCTACCTGCGATATCGCCGGTGATCTCGGCCAGTCCCCGGCGGCCGCCCGGTGCGGGCAGGCCCACCCGGCGGACGTGGTAGTCCAGATCGAAGTGGGGATCGCGCACCCACACCGGATGATCGAGGTTGAACGGCACATTGTGCAGACGGCGGGTCATGGCGGGAATGAGGTACAGCCGCCGGCCGAGTTCGGATTTGAAGGTGTCGTAGTCGAATTCACCTCCCTCCGCGGTGGGATCGAGTATCAGCAGTGCGCAGACATGCAGGAGTTGGGTATCCGTTTCGAGATAGAGGAAGCTCGCATCGAGTCCGGTAAGTCGTTCCATACCAACACCCTATGAGAACTCGTTCTACTTTGCGCCCCGATTGCGGTACCCCGGCGGACCGATCCGTGTCCGGTTCGTTGCCTCAAAGTAGCTTGTAGATAACAAGTTTCGTAGTGATACGGATGGGCACCAATTGGGTATCTCTCCGATAGGACTCGTTGCCGCACTCTCAGCTTCTCCCTACCTTGGGTCACATGGCCCGGCGGATCGTCACTTGTCACTGACAAGAGTCACCGGGCCTCTCACAACGGCGTGAGAGGGTGAGAACAATGGGCGACCGAAGGGTTGTGCTGACTGGAAAGTGGCGTATAGCTTGGGTTCTCGCCGCCATATTGCTGGTGGCGAGTGTGTTCTTCCCACTACCCCGGGCCCACGCGGACGCATGTACCGACGTGGATGTGGTCGTGGCGCGGGGCACGGGTGAACCCGGGTGGCTCGGCGACGCGGTCGGCGATCCGCTATACGGAATGCTGCAGGACCGGTTGCCCGTGAGCACGAGTGCCTACGCCGTGAATTACCCGGCGGACTACAGCTTCAATCTGGGCGCGGGCTCGGCGGATCTGGTGGGGCACTTGGCCGCTCAGGCGGCGGCCTGCCCGGCGCAGCGGTTCATCCTGGTGGGGTACTCACAGGGTGCGGCGGTCGTGCACGCGGCACTGGGCACCGGCGCGGTGTCCTGGTACCCCGGCCGGGTGCAGCTGCCCGGTGACCTCGGCGACCGCGTCGCGGCCGTATTGCTGTTCGGTGATCCCATGCGGGCCATCGGCTGGAATGTGCCCGGCGCGTACCTGTCTCGCACCGGAGACTGGTGCACCGGAGGCGATCCCATCTGCGGAGCGGGTGTTGATGCCAATGCCCACGTCGCCTACGGGAGCAGCTTCGTCGGCGCGGTGAACTTCGCGGCGAACCACGTCTGAGAAGAACCAGGGGAGGGGCTCCCCGACGATTCGGCCCGGTGAGAACTTCTCACCGGGCCGAATACTGTTGAACAGGAAGAGATTACCAGTTCAGTCCCGGAATCCGGTTGGCAATGCGGGCCGCCGGAGCGGGCAGGCCCATCAGCGGTTGCACGATCGGCGCCAGGGCCAGCAGCGGGCTGCGGGACTCCTTCTTCGCGACGGGCGCCGCGTCACCGTCGCGCACCGGCTTGGTGGCCTTGGAGTCCCCGAACATGTGGAAGCCCTCCGAGAGGATGGCGCGCTTCACCGACGGCATGACCATGTCCACCAGCTGGGCGAAAGTGCCGATGGGCGTATCGATTCGGCTGGGCCGGTGCTCCAGCGCCCGCACCACGATGTCGGCGGCCTGATCGGGTGAATGCACCGGGATGGACTTGTACAGGTCCGTCGGCGCGATCATGGGCGTGCGCACCAGCGGCATCCGTACCGAGGTGAACGTGATTCCGGCATCGGCATTCTCGACCGCGGCGATCTCACTGAAGTTGTCCAGCGCCGACTTGCTAGCCACATAGGCGGCGAAGCGCGGCACCTTCGTCTGCACCGCGATGGAGGAGATATTGACGAAGTGCCCGAAGCGGCGCTCCCGCATGGACGGCAGCAGGGCCAGGATCAACCGCACCGCACCGAAGTAGTTGACGGCCATGGTGCGCTCGAAATCGTGCATGCGATCGGTGGAATTGAGCACCGACCGACGGATGGAGCGGCCCGCATTGTTTACCACGAAATCGACGTGACGGTGGTCGGCGAGCACCTGCTTGACGAGCAGCTCCACCGACTTCTCATCGGTGATATCGCAGATGTAGGCCTGGGCCGCACCGCTTTCGGCGCGCACCGCTACGGCGGCGGCGTCGATGTCCTCGGGTGTGCGAGCCACCATGAGTACGGTCGCACCGCGCTTGGCGACCGCGTGCGCGGTGGCCAGGCCGATGCCGGAGGACGCACCGGTGACCAGCACGATCCGGCCCCGCAGCGGCTCCTTGCCACCGCGGCGAGCGCGATCGGGGTCGAGGTGGGCCTCCCAATAGCTCCACAGCTTGGCGGCGTAGGTATCGAACTTCGGCACCTCGATGCCGGTGCCGCGCAGCTGCGCCCGGGTGAAGTCGGAGGAGAACGCCGACTCGAAGGCGGTGTGCGGGGCGACCTCGGCGGGAATGCCGAAGCGCTCCAGCACGAAATCGCGCACCGCGGGCACGCCGGGCAGTCCACCGAGGGCGTGCAGGGCGGCGTGGCTGCCCGGGAGCGTGCCGAAACCGGTAGGCGCGCCGGCGGCGCGGGCCAGGGCGGCGTAGATCTGGCCGAACGGCTGCGGCTCCGGATTGGTGAGATGGAAGGTGCGGCCGATCAATCCCGGCTTGTTGACGAGTTCGACCATGGCGGCCGCCACATAGTCGACCGGAACGATATTCGTCGCACCCAGATCGGGCAGCGGCATCGGCAGTTCCGACGGCAGTGCGGCCAGTCCGGCAATGGCGGGGAAGAAGTAGTACGGCCCGTCGATCTTGTCCATCTCGCCGGTGCGGGAATCGCCGACCACAATGGCCGGGCGGTATACCCGCCAGCGCAGGCCACGGCTTTCGCGCACGAGTTTCTCGGCTTCGAATTTGGTGCGGTGATAAGGCGAATCGAGACGCTGGCCGAGATCGAAGTCGTCCTCGAAGAACTTGCCCTTGTGATCACCGGCGACGGCGACCGAGGAAACGTGGTGCAGGACCGCACCGATCTCGGTGGCCAGCTCTACTACGGCGCGCGTCCCCTGCACATTGGCGGCGTAGGTGCTGTCCTCGTCGGCGGTCATATCGTAGACGGCGCCCAGATGGATGACGTGGTCGGCGCTGGGTGCGTCCAACTCGCCGGTAATGCTGTCGCGCAGTCCGAGCCCAGGTGCGGTGAGGTCACCGACCAGTGGGAACACCCGATCCTCGGCACCCCAGCCGATGGACATCTCGCGCAGTTTGGCGACCGACGCCTCACGAACCAGCGCATGGACAACAGCGTGCGGGTCGCGGTCCAGCAGCCCGGCGACGACGCGACGGCCCAGGAACCCGGTACCGCCCGTGACGATGTAGGCAACCATCGTCCCCTCCTTAATGTACGAACATGTTGGTGCTCAACGTTGTTCGTCCGACATGCGTCGGTGGATGTGGACGATGAATAGAGACGGCCCCTTAGCAGAATGTCGGGCCGAGGTAGGAACACCATCGTGCCTAACTGGTGAGTAACTTTACGGGTCGCTCATAACGCCTTCAACCGAAACGGGGATTTCGGGCATGTGGGACTGGTCACCCGGTAGCAATTCGAGTGTTTGTGTGTAACAACGGGTTTGGTGTAACCGTCGGATGCAGTTGGTTATTCGGAGGCAACTGGTCAATTGTCCTGTGTGGCCCGTCACTTGATTGCCCGCGGGATGCCGAGTTGCCGGGGTGCTCTATTTGCCCGAAACGCCCGGCTGAGCGGTACACGGATCCGTGCGTGTCTTATATGCCTGATCTGACGTTATGGTGTTTCGGTCTCGTCAGGAAAGAGCAGGCGATTGGAGCTGACACTCATGCCGGTCACGTTCTGGTACTCCCGAATCGTGTTCAGCGTGCTCGAGTTCTGGAACAACCTCGGCTACGAGATCGCCGGCGATCAGTACGTCGCTGCCAGCGGCTTCGCCCACGATGACATCGGTTTCCACAATTTTGTCGCCGACGGCGTGGTCTTCCGCCCCGGCCACTGCCCGGCAAAGAACAGCACCGTGCACGATCCCGCCGACCTGTTCGCCGTCGTGCAGGCCGTCCACGAGGAGAGTCAGGTCGGCGCGGCAATAGACAAACTGCGGGTCTACGCCATGCTCGGCATTCCCACCTACTGGATCGTGCGCGGCGACCAGGATTCCGACGATCTCGACGGTTTCATCAGCATGTACGAACTCGTCGGTGCGGACTACAAACTGACCGGCGGCCGTCGCGTCTCCCAGCTGCCGCAACCCGAGCACCTCTCGATTGCGCGCGTGGCTGCCGCGGTCGAACGACTGGGGCAGACCTAGAGCGTGAGCCCATAGGTGTCGGATGCGTTTGTGCGGTAGAAGAATTCGGCTTCCTGATCGGTGGCGTCGGTGGTGACCATATGGTCGACGGTGGCCAAGAGGTCCGGGTAGCTGCCCGCGATGGTCTCTACGGGCATATTCGAGCCGAACATGAGGCGGCGCCAGCCCCAGAGGTGGACGCTGCTCTCGAGCCAGAAGCCCAGCGATTCCCAGCTCAGGTCGGGGCAGATCAGGCCCAGGCCGGAGACCTTGCACAGCCACTGGGTTTCCTTGGCGGCCAAGGAGAGCGCATTGTGCCAGGCGGTGCGGTCGTCGGGGGCGGTGCTCCTGGGCAGCCCGAGGTGTTCGAGGACCACCCGCAGGTTCGGGTACCCGGCCAGGAAGTCGATCCAGTCGAGCATGTCGTCCGGGCGGGTGACCAGATCGAACACCGCATCGCGGTCCTGCAGCCAGTGGGCGATGGTCTCGGCGGCGGGCGTGGCCGGGGACAGGCCCTGGAAGACCCGGATGCCGCGGAAATGCGGGCTCCGGGACTGCTGTTCGAGATGGTCCAGTAGCTCGCCTGCCGGGAGCGTGGGGTCCACCGTGGCCACGAGCGCGAACGGCCGGTGGTCCCCGGTCGCGATCTCCTCGATCCAGCGGGTCTCGGCGAGATAGGCCTGCGGCGCCGAGGTCGCGGAGACGTGCACCAGGCCCGCGATGTCGGTGCCCGCGGCGCGGTCGTAGTCGGGCAGCAGGAATCGGCGGCCCAGGTCGGGTTGGCCTGCGGCGGCGCCGAAGTCGCGTAGCTGCGGGTACCAGGGATTGACCGTCGTGTCCCAGAGGTGCAGGTGGGCGTCGACTATGGGGAGGGTGGGCATGGTGGCGTCTCCTTCACTGCATGGTGATGCCGCCGCTGACGCTGATCAGCTGGCCGGTGAGGTAACTGGCTTCCGGGCTCGCCAGCCAGGCGATGAGGGCCGCGACCTCATCGGGCCGGCCCAGGCGTTTCATCGGAATGGCCTTCTGGAGGGCTTCGAGCTTGCCGCGATGCTGCGCCATGGTGCGGGTGACCATGCGGCCCTCGATGGGGCCCGGACACACCACATTGACCGTCACCTCGTGCCGGGCGACCTCGCGAGCCAGTGATTTGGCGAAACCGAAAAGTCCCGATTTCGAGGCGGCATAGGCGGATTCGCCCGCGGCGCCGGCGCGCGCGCCGTCCGAGGAGACGAAAACTATGCGCGCCCCGGGTGCTTCCTGGAGGGCGGGTAGCAGGTGCTGGGTGAGCTGCATGGGGCCGCGCAGGTTCACCTGGTGCATGAGGTCCCAGTGCGCGACGGTGCTGTCCAGGAACGGCTCCACGATCGCCGCGCCCGCACACTGCACCAGCGCCGAGATGCCGCCGCGCACCGCATGCGCGGCGGCCTCGATACTGTCGTCACTGAGCAGATCCAGGTGCAGCGCACTGGCTTTGGGCCCGACTTCGGCAGCCAGCTTCAGTGCGGACTCCAGGTCGACATCGGCGATGATCACCTCGCGCCCGGTCGCCGCCAGTCGCCGCACCACCTCGCGGCCGATATCGCCCGCACCACCCGTCACGAGAGCGCCGCCAGCGCCATCGCCTTCACCCACAGCCTCACCCGTCATTCATGAATTGCTTCGCAACCCACAAATAGTCTTTCAGCGACTGATGCGTGACACAACTTCGGCGATTCGCGTGCGGAATTCCTCCGGGGCGAAGGTCGCGGCGTGCTTGCGGATGGTCTCCCGGTTGTAGGCGCCGGGGTCGAAACCGCCCATGGCACGGGCGAATCCGGCGATCACCTGCTCGTCCGTGCCGTGTGCGATGTGCTCGCCGGAGACGCCGGGAATCACCGTGTCCAGCGCCCCGCCCTCGCCCACCGCGAGGACCGGTGCGCCGCAGGCCATGGCCTCCACCGGGACGATGCCGAAGTCCTCCACGCCCGGCATGAGCAGCGCGCGGCAGCGGCGGTACATATCGAGGAGTACCTCATCGGAGGCCGGACCGAGGAAGGTGGTCTCGGGACCGGCCAGGGTTTCCAATTGGCGGCGAAAGCGCCCGTCTCCCAGAATGACCAGCCGCACTCCGGCCCGCTGCGCGGCGAGAATGGCGAGATCCGGCCGCTTGTAGGGGACCAGTCGCCCGGCGAACAGGAAGAAGTCCTCGCGTTCGATGGTGGGGTCCGGCGAGAAGCGCTCCACGCGGACCGGCGGATTCACCACCGATGCCGGAATACCCCACCAATCCCGCACGCGCTCGGCCACCGCCTGCGAGTTGGCCACCACATGCGCCAGCCGGGGCGCGGCCCGCAGTTCATGATGCCGGGCCAGCGCGCCCAGTGCCGTCAAGGCCAGCTGTCCGGCCGGACCGCCGCCTTCTTGCGCCCGGAATGCCTTGTCCCACGCCCATCGTGCCGGGCTGTGCACATAGGCCACGACCGGAGCGGTGGTCGCGAACGCAGCCTGGGTGGCGAAGGCATGATGACTCACCACCACGGCGTCATAGTTCTCGGCCAGTGGGAGTCCGCGCAGCACCCGGGGTACGAAGGGCAGTAGTGGCGCGTGCGATCTCCGCCCGGTCGCCGCGTACGCCCGCGACAGCCAGGTGTGGTGCAACGTCCCGATCGGCTGATCGGCCCCGGTGGGCTCACCACTGGTGGCCGAAAAGCGTTTGCCCGCAGAATCTTCAGCGGTGCCGGTCGGTTCCTCGGACCGCATGCTCGCCGCCGCCAGCAGTGCCAGCGTGCAGGGTTCGTCGACGATCGGCGCGAAGACCGGCGCACCCGGCCAGGTCTTCATGAATTCCGCGACCACCGCCTCCGACCCGCCGTACTCGGTGAACCGCTCGTGGACGATCGCAATGCGCGGCGCATTCATCGGTGTACCTCTCACAGGTCGGGCAGGCGGCGAGGGAAAGCGTTGCGGCGCAGGGCGGGAGCCACCGGGCGGCCGTTGAGGAAGCCGTCGACGGTGCCGTGTTCGAGGGCTTTGCGGTAGAGGGTGGCGGCTTCCGCGCACGCGTCGATGGTGTGGTCGATATCGGCGTCGGTATGTGCGGCGGACAGGACGAAGGACTGCCCCAGCACGCCCCGCTCCAGGAGTTCCTGAAGGAACAGTGTCCGGTAGGGCTGGGACGGTCGACCTTCCGGATCCTTGGTGTGGAAGACCAGGCAGGAGGGGCGGCCCAGGACCCGGAGGTGTTCGGCGATACCGAGATCCGCCGCGATGGCATTGACCCCGTCTGCGAGCCGCCGACCCGCGTATTCCATCCGCCCGATCGGGTCCGTGGTCCGGTAGGCCTCCACGACCGCCCGAAACGCTGCGAGAGAGCCGGTTTCGGGCCCATGGGTGGTCGAGAGCAGGAAGACCCGATCGGCGTCGGTCCGCAGCCCGCCCAGCTCCATGTACTCGCGCTTACCGGCCAGCGCCGAGAGCGGAAAGCCATTGCCCATGGCCTTGCCCCAGCAGGACAGATCGGGGCGCACGCCGTAGAGCTGTTGTGCGCCACCGGAAGACCAGCGGAACCCGGTGATCATCTCATCGAAGATGAGCAGCGCCCCGTGCCGATCACACAGTGCTCGTACGCCTTCCAGGAAGCCCGGTGCGGGTTCGGCCAGCGCCGTGGCCTGCTCCAGGACGACACAGGCGATCTCGTGTGCTGTCAGCGCCGTTTCCAATGAGGCAAGATCGTTGAAATCGAAGGTCACCGTGGGGGATCCGGGGATGCCCGCATTCATCTCGGTGGTGCCGATGAACCAGTCGTCCACGGAGAAGAACGGCTGATCGCAGATCGCCACCGTCTCCCGTCCGGTGGCCGCGCGCGCCAGCCGCACGGCGGCAGTGGTGGTATCGGAGCCGTTCTTGGCGAACTTCACCATATCCGCGCCGGGCGCCAGGCTCAGGAAGTCCTGTGCGGCAAGCAGTTCCAGCTCGGTCGGCCGGGAGAAATTGACCCCGTCGGCAATGGTGCGTGCCACCGCCTCGACCACCGGTGCGTACCCGTGGCCGAGCGTGACCGAGCGCAGCCCCATCCCGTACTCGACATACTCGTTCCCGTCGCAGTCCCAGACCCGGGCACCCGCGCCGCGCACCAGAATCGGCGCCATGGACTCCGGATACTGGTCGGCGCCGCGCGCATAGGTATGCGCCCCGCCCGGAACCAGTTCGTGCAGCCGGGCCTGAACCTCATTGCTCTGGCTGAAATCACGCATGCGGCGCACCCCCGGTCGTCACGGCCCACAGGTCGTGATCGGTGCGGTGTCCGGAGCGTCCGACGAATCCGCGCATGGTTCCCTCCTTGAGCAGTCCCGCGCGTGCGGTGACCGCGGCCGATGCGGTATCCCCCGATTCGACCTCCGTCGCCACCCGGAACAGACCGAGATCGTGGAACGCGTAGTCCAGCAGTGCGCGCAGCGCCGCCGACCGCGCGTCGTCGTCGGCGCGGGCCGGATCGGCCCAGACTTGGATCCGGGCTCGGCGATCGAACAGATCGAGATCGAGCAGCCGGGCTTCCCCGGCATAGCCGCCATCCACATCGATGACGAGTAGCAGACCATTCGGTGCGCGCACACCCGCGGTACCGCGGATGAATTCTCGCCACCAACCGAGATATCCACTACTGCTGGGGAATTCGCTTCCGGCGGCCACGGCGTTACGCCGCGCCGCACGCCAGGCGGCGCCGTCGGCGGGCCGGAGCGTGCGCAGCACCGTGCCGTCGACGCCCGGTACCGGCAGCGTGAGCGCGTCCGCGGGCCACAGCCGCCGCACGGACCGCCACAGCTGCCCGGCGCGATAGCGCGCCGACACCAGGGCGATCGTTGCCGCGGCCGGCATCCGCTCCGGCGTCGGATCACCCGGGGGCACCGGCCCGCTGCGGCTTGCCAGGACCCATTCGATCCAGGTCTCGGTGAATCCCTTGGGCGGAATATCGGCCCGCGTCATGGCCCACAGATCATGGTCGGTGCGCGTACCGCCGACATCGAAGTGCAGCACCATCCGGGCTTCCCTGGTGAACCAGATCTGCGCCGCGCCCTGGGTGGCCGCCCGATTGCCGGGCGAGATGGGCGCGGTGATCCGCTCCAGTCCGAGGACCTCGAAACCGAAGTCGAGAATCGAAGCCACTGCCACACCGCCGAATCCGTGCCGCGCCAGCTCCGAGTCGATCCAGATTCCCATCTCGCCCTGCCGGGACCGATGATCGATGCCGCCGATCTCCACCTGCCCGGCGAATCGTCCGTCGATCTCGATGACGGTGGCCAGTCGCTTCCCGATGCGCGCGGCGGTTGCGGCCTCCAAACACTCACGCACCCAAAGCGTCTCGGTGTGCCGCTGCTCCCAGGCCAGCGGCGAGGTATGCCAGAAGGGCTCGATGAAGGCCTGATCGCGCAACCGCAGCTGCCGCCACATCGTGAAGTCGGTGAAGCGCGGCGGTCGCAGGACCACCGTGCTGCCGTGCAGGTGTGCCGGTCCCAGCCGGACCCGGCCGAGCCCGGTGTTCATGCGGTCGGCCGCTGCTTGCCCAGTGACGAGGTCTTGACCGCGCCGTCGGTCCCCACCGACAGCCGCCAATACGCACCCGCCGAATCCTTCATCACGATGCCCCCATCACTGCGATCGGAAAGATAAGCGCCACTGGGCAATAGAGCCGAGACGACGCTGCCGCCAGGATCCTGCGCCTGGAAGATGTCGGCGCCGAGCTGACTTGCCTGCGCCACCATGGTGCCGGAGAAGCGCGCCCCGTGAATGCGCCCGCGCCCGATGACGTGCCAGCCGTCCGGAAAGGAATGCGGGTCGACATCCTCGAAGGATCCGGAGATGAGATTGATGGCCGTGCCCTCCGGCGCGCCCGCCGCATCGATGCGAATCTCCACCGGCGGCGCGTCCAGATCCGGATCGAACTGCACATTCGCCAGATACGGCTGCCGGCAGTAGATCAGATCGAGGCAGACCTTGCGGGCCGCCACCTTGCAGTTCACCATGCCGAACTGGGCGGGCCCGCCGCTCTTCGCGCCGATGGACAGGGCGGTATCGGCCCCTTCGAACCAGACGTTGGTGAGCCACCAGTCATTGGCGGGGCCGTCCACCACCAGGTGTTTGTCGGTGGTGCGCGGATCGTTGTCGGAGACGAATTCCACGTTGGCGAAGGCCAATCCGGCATTGTGATCGCCGCCGGTGCCGAGTACGCCGATGTGATTATTGGTCAGCTTCGATGAGGTCACGTAGTTCTGAATGCACGAGGTGACGAGGCCGTAGCCGAAGTTGTTGATATCGCAGTTGATGATGGCGGTGCCGCCGGTGTTCTGGTCGAGCACCACCCCGCGCTGGTCGAAGTAGCGGGGCGCGTTCTCGCTGAGGTGGTTGCCGCGCAGCACCACCGAATCGAAGGTGCAGCGGAAGCACTCCGAGAGTCGCACCGCTGTCGACTTCGCGCCGGAGAGGTAGAAACCCATGCGGGAGAACCGAACCCGCTGTTTGCGCTGCAGTGACACGAGCGTGTCGTCGCCCTCGTAGACAATGGTGGTGACATCGCCGCCGTCGCCGAGCACCGTGGCGTAATCCGGCAGTGCCGGAAAGCTTTTCACCACGTATTGCCCGGCCGGAAGGTAGAGCACAAGAGGTTTGCCGCTCACCGCCGCGGCGGCCGCGAGCGCGGCGGTGTCGTCCGCTTTGCCGTCGCCGACCGCGCCGAAATCCTTCACATTCCGCGCCGAGGGCGCATCGGTGACATGCGGCGACCGGAATTCGCTATCGGGGGAGTCGTCCTTGGCGCAGGCCGCCGCCACCGGCAGCAGTGCTGCCGCCCCCAGGCCGGCGGCCAGCAGTCGCCTGCGGCGCACCCCTGAGTCGCCCGGCGTGCGCTCGTCTTCGAGCCCCCTGTGCTCCTCGATCACCGTTTCACCAGGGCCAGCGGGCGCTGGAGCAGCTCCCGGAAGGCATGGCGCGGCCGCGAGAACACCACCGCTCCGATGAGCCGCTGATTATCGTGCCCGAAGGTGGCCAGCGAGCCCCGCACCTGGCTCGAGGTGGTGTGGCCGAGTTCGATGATCCCGATGGTGGCATCGCAGCGGCGCGCCAGGGCGATGGCGTCGGCCGCGGTACTCACCGGCGCGGCTTCGACCAGGATGTAGTCGAACTCGCTGCGCAGCTTGGACATGATGTCGCCGAAGCGATCGGAATCGAGCAGATCCGGGGTGCGGAAATCGAGTCCGCCCAGGGCCAGCACGCTGATTCCCACCTCCGGCCAATGGGTCACCGCCCCCACCGGTGAGGAGCTGCTGCGCAGCAATTCCGATAGTCCCGGTGCGGCATTCACCGGAACCAGCTTGCTCGAGCCCTGTCCGGAGGTGTCGGCATCCACCAGCACCACGCTCGCGCCGGTATCGGCGAAGGCGCGGCCCAGCCCGATCGCCACGTCCGGCTCCGAATGCGGGGACAGCGAGGTCAGCAGAATGGTGGTGCGCTCCGGGTCCTCGGTGAGCCGGGTGCGCAGCCGCCGCAGTTCCCCCGCCGCACCGGGCCGGCCGTCATCGATGATGCCCAGAATCGGCACCGGCAGAATGCCTTCCAGATCCGAGGAGGTGTGCAGCCGCTTGTCGAGCCGGTCGCGGACGAATGCCCCGCCCAGTCCCAGCGCGAGTCCGGCGAGGATGCCGAGCAGGTACAGCCGCTTCTTCTGCGGGCTGGTCGGTGAGGTCGGCGTCTGCGCCTTGTCGATCACATCGACGCGTGCCGCCGGAGCCGCATCGGTCTGAATCAGCTCGAGCTTGGAGACCAGCGCCCGGAACTGCGAGACCACCTCATCGGTGATCGTGCGCGCACCGTTCGCGGTGGAGTCGGTCGCCGAGATGACGATGATGGTGGTGGCCGGCGGCGAGGCCGCGGTAATGCGGCCGCGCAGGTCGCTCACCGAAGCGGTCAGGCCCAGTTGATCTTTCACGTAGGTGGCGACCGTGACGCTGTTGGCCAGATCCACATACGAGCGCACCCGCTGTTCGGCGGCCAGCCCGCCCTGATACGAATCATTGACCGAGGTGCCGGTCGCCATGGACACGTACACCGAACTCGATGCCGTGTAGACCGTCGGCAGCGTCCCCGCGTAGGCGAACGAGCCCGCGCCGCACACCAGTACCGCGACCACGATGATCGGCCACCGCCGCCGCACCAGGTGCCAGTAGTCCATCAAACCCATTGCGCTGTCCTCGTTTCCCCGGGTGGGATCGGTGCCCTCGTAATTTCGTCCACCCGTCTTCGGTATTCACCGACGACCAGATATGCCAGCCAGGCCAGCACGACGGCTTGTAGATTTTTGCCTAGCGTTTCGACGGTGCCGAGAATGCCGCGCTCGAACAGCACCGGCACCTCGATCAGTGCCAGCCCCAGCACGGCCATGGCGATATAGCGGCTGTAGAGGGAGTGGATCCAGACGATCAGCATTACGAAGGTGAACGTCACCCCCAGCGCCACACCGGCATAACCGCCCAGTACGTAGCCCTCGCTGATATTGCCTTCGGCCAGCGATACCTGCACCGTCGACATATCCACCGAGCTGCCGCGCACCTGCTCCGCCCAGGCCGCGCCGGATCGGAACTTCTCCGCGCCCAGCAACTGGGTGGGGACGAGGCTCTGCAGGGCGTGCTGGACCACCTGCCCCGGCGTCAGCCAGGAGTGCGGCCCGACATACCAGGCATCGGTGGCGGCCTCCAGCAGATCGAAGCGCCGCAGAATGCTCAGGAAGGGTTTCACTACCGCCGGATACTGCGAATCGACGAGCGCCGCTTGGGATTTGGCGGACGCAGTGGTCTTGAGGGATTGCAGCCAGCCGAAGGCGCCGACCGCGATGCCCGTAATGCTCAGCACCCCGGCCACTTTGGCGCGCGTCCAGCCGGTCATGGCGAAGCGGACGGCAATGGCCAGCGCCGCACCCATGATGGGCGTCTTGGATTGCACCGTTGCGGTCCAGAGCAGTTCACCGCAGGTGAGCGCGCCGACCACCAGAGCGGTGGTGCGGGCGCTGCTGCTGCGGAAGAAGACGATCGACCCGATCGCGCCCAGGGTCGCCAGAATGGAGACCAGGTTCAGGATCGGATTGGGGCTCTCCAGTTCGCCGGCGCTGCCGGTGCTGCCGCTGGCGATGGCGGCCAGCCGGCCCAGGGTGCCGATGCCGTACAGGAGGAAAAGGGTCTGCGTGAAGACCGGATTGCCCGCGAAATATGCGGCGCCGCCCATTTTCTCGCTGACACCGCTCGCAGCGGCGGGTCGCAGTCTGGTCCACACCGCATAGGCGACGACCAATCCCGCGTACACCCACAGCCCGAACACCACCGGCTTCAGCACCAGGGCAATGCCCTGGTCGTAGCCGTAATCGGCCAGTCGTGGATCGGGCACATTGTCGCCGAAGTTCGGTTGCGGCTGCACCCACAGCAGGACCGCCGGGCGTGCGACATAGGAAAGCGACCAGTGCGCACTCTGTGCGATCAGGAACACCCGAGCTACGCCCGGGAGGTACATGGCGGCAACGACCATGGTCGCCAATGCACCGGCGACAAGTAGAACTTGGAATTGCGCGAGGGCCATCAGCTTTTCTCCATCACCCGTATGTCCGCACCGGGTGGCCCACTGTTACTCATTCCAGGGTGTCGACGATCTCGCGCGCGCGGTCGAGGTAGCTGTGCCCGCCGGTGACTATGCGGCGGTAGCCCGCCTCGGCGACCTTGGCGACCTGATCCGGGTAGCGGGCGCAGCGCGTGAGGATCTCGCGCAATTCGGTCGGGCCGGAGAACAGGAAGCATTCGGCCTCGTCCTGCAGCAGTTCGGCGTGCTCGTCGGTGCGCTCGCCGACGAAAAGCCCACCGGCAGCGGGAACTTCGAAGGTGCGGCAGGTGTGGGTGTCGCGGTTGTCGGAATTCAGCAGCACCAGATTGGCACCGACCGAGGCGACTGCGGTGGAGAAGTGCTCACCGTAGGCGGGGCCGCCGACCTGTGCGGTGGTCTGCCGGAGCGCGGCGATGCGCCGCCAGCCGGGACCGCGTAAGAGCATGTCGCCCTGGTATTCCTGGGCGAGAGAGACCAGCAGGTGCTGGCGGTCCGGGCGCACCGCACCGATGAAACCGAGCAGGAAACGCCGCGCCCCGCGCTGTGCGCAGGGGTGATGCCAGGCTGGATCGTAGGCGCTGCGAACGAATTTCACGGCGCGCGCACCCCGGGCCCGTAGCTCGGGCACATTGTGCCATTTGGTGGTGACGATGAGGTCCCACTGCGATTCGCAGGCCAGATACTCCGGACTGGTGTTGTACGGATTGGAGACGTCATCGGGGCTGTAGTGCACGTGCTGCGCGGCGGGGGTGTCCAGCAGTCGGTGCTGGTCCAGGTGGACGGACTTGAACGCGAACAGCACATCGGGCTTGAAATCCGCTGCGGCGGACTCGATCTGGTGGTGGATGGCCTCCACATTCCAGGGCGCGCGCCGGTGTGCGATCTTCGAGTACACCCACGGCGGCGACAAACGCGCCGGAAGGGTGACCGCGGTGGTATCGATCACCACCACCTCGTGCCCCGCCTGCCGGAACCCGTCGGCCAGCGAGCGCGCATTGCTCCCTACCCAATCGTCGCCGACGAACAGTAACTTCACGCCAACTCCCCTTTGCGCAGCAATACGGCGGCCGCTTGGAGCGCCCCGCTGCGCACCGCCCGTTCCCGGACGATGAGCCACCGCATGCGGATGATGTACCACACTGCGACACTGATTTCCGCCGATACCGTGCCGTACACGAGCGTCCACACCGACTGGGTGCGGGCCGCAGCGGTGAGCGCTACCAGGGCAACACAGGTGCCGATGATCGCGCCGACGAGCACCCCGAGTGTGTCCTGTTTCACCGGCAGGATCGCGGTTGTCACATAGGACGAGATGGTGGTGGCGGGAAGGATGAGCACCTCGACGCGCAGCATCGGGATCGCGCCGTTGAAATCATCGGTGTAGATCAGGTGGATGAGTACTGGCGCCATCACCCACACCGCGACCACCGCGAGGCAGGCGGCGAAGACGCAGGCCGCGAGCGCTTGAATCGAATTGCGCCAGAAGGATTCATGCGTGCTGCGCCGGGCCATGCGGGGCAGCAGCGCGAAGCCGATGGGGTCCAGGGTCGACTGGATCGCACGGACCAGTCGGTCGCCTGCGGAGTAGAGACCCAGCGACGCCGCCGACAGGACCGCGCCGTACACCGCCGCCGAGCCCTGCCCGTATCCGGTCACCAGCAGCCGTGAGGTGAAGATCGGCGCGGCCATTCGCAGCATGGCCTTCAGACCGTGCGGTCGCAGCGGAGGACCGTAGGTGCGCAAGGAATCCCACCAGGTCAGCGCCACCGGGGCGATCGACGAGACGAGCAGGCAGATGACGGCCAGCGACGCATTCGGGAAGCGGGGGAGCAGCACCACCAGCAGGACCAGATATCCGATCCGCCCGATGCCCTGGTACATGGTCGACCGCCCGAACCGGCCCTGACCGATGAGCAGCCAGTCCTCCGAGAACGACCAGAACCCACCGGCGAACAACCCGAGCAGCGCCATATGCAGCTGCGGCGGCACTCCGATCGCCAGACTCGCCAGCAGCGCGATGCCGAGCACGCCGAGGGTGGTGCCGCGCACTACGAGATACGTTCCGCGCATGCGGTTCACCTCGTCGCGACTGGACACCTCGTCATGTACCCGCGCGGCCAGAAATGAGGTGATCCCGAGGTCCACCATGAGCGACCCGATGAAATACGACGACATGCCGATGGCCAGCAGACCGGTGCCGTGCGGCCCCAGTGTGCGCGCCAGCAGCGGCACCGTCACCAGCGTGATGACGTACTGCCCGTACTTGCCGAACGTCACCAGCCCGATATCACGCAGAATGCTGCCGATACTCCCGAGCCCGTGCCGAGGCGGTTTGCGGTGTCTCCCATGACCCGAACGCTGCGGTGTCTCCGCACCGGGCGGCTCGACCTGCACCGCCGACGGCGCATACGCACCGGTCGCATCCCGCAGCGGCGCGGGTTCGGGCTCGGAGGGGCCGGCGACCGCGGCGCTGGCGGCGGCCGCGCCGTCCACGAGAGCCACTGCGGTCATGAACAATTGCTCGGTGTCCGGCCCGGTCTTCGCAGCGGAACGTCCGGCCCCTTCCTCCGGTGCGTGCGCACCCGGGTCCTGGGTGGTGCCGTTCGCGGGTGGCCTGCTTGGCTGAAGGCCCTGGCCAGGTACGGAGTTGCGGGGAGAGTACGCACTGTTCGCCGTGGGCTCACTGGGCTGAATGCCTTGGCTGGGCGCGGAGTTGGCGGGGGAGTACGCACTGTTCGCCGTGGGCTCACTGGGCTGAATGCCTTGGCTGGGCGCGGAGTTGCCGCCGGAGTATGCACTGTTCGCCGTGGGCTCACTGGGCTGAATGCCTTGGCTGGGCGCGGAGTTGCCGCCGGAGTATGCACTGTTCGCCGTGGGGTCGCCGGGCTGAATGCCTTGGCTGGGCGCGGAGTTGCCGCCGGAGTACGCACCGTTCGCCGTCGGCGCGCTGGGCTGAACGCTTCGGCGGGGCACCGAACTATCGCCGGAGTACGTAGCGTCCGCCAGGGGTTCGGCGGGCGCAGGCGGTCCGGCGTACGGTGCCCAGCCGTTGCGCTGTCCCGCGAAACCTGAAGCGGCGCGGGGCGTTCCAGGGACTCCGGGAAAGGCGCCGCGGCGGGGGTCCACGCTCGATTGACCGGGCGGTACGGGTTCCGCGGTGGCGGATTGGCCGGGCGCCTGGTCGTCGTCGGTGGCCAGGCTGTGGCGCAGAATGCGGCGCTGCCGGAGTCTGGAGAGGGTGTAGAGCGGTGTGGTGGGTGGGTCGTAGCCAGGCGGGGGTTCGGGTTGGTCATCCATGGCGCCACCGGGTTCCGGGTAGCTCGGTCAGGAAATCCGTGACGGCGCGGGCGGATTCGGCGATGTCGAAATCTCGGGCGCGAAAGCGAGCGGCCTCCGCGAGTTTGGCGCGCAGTTCCTGATCGGCGATGAGGACGTCGAGCGCATGCGTCAGCTGGGCGCGGTCGCCCGCATCCACGAGCAGGCCGTTCACGCCCGGGTCCACGATTTCCTCGGGACCGCCGGGCCGGGTGGCGATGACGGCGCAACCTGCGCGCATGCCCTCCACGACCACCTGGCCGAAGGGCTCGGGCAGCACCGAGCAGTGCACGAGGATATCCGCGTGCCGCAGATACGGTTCCGGATCTTCGACGTGGCCGGTGAAGGTGACGGGCAGGTCCAGTGCGGTCGCGTGCACTTCGAGCTCGGCGCGGTAGGACTCTTCGTCGAAGAAGGTGCCCCCGACCAGAAACACCTCGCGCGGCAGGATTCGCACGTCCGCCAGGGCGCGCAGGAAGTGGTCCTGGCCTTTCCACGGTGCGAGGCGGCCGACCACGGTGATGACGGTTTCGGTGGCCGGGCGCTGCTCGGCGCGGGTGACCGCCGCGGTGCCCTGCACGAGATCGGCGAACTCCGGGTTGTCGAATTCGACTCCGGGATAGGCGACCAGTGCCCGCCGCCGCCAGGTGTAGAGCGAGGCGAGGGTGCCCCGGCTATTGGCGATGCAGCCGCATGCCACCAGCCAGCCCAGCAGTCGAATGGCCGGCGCCAGCCAGCGCCCGAAGTAGTCCGCCGAAATCCGGTCGTGCACATGCCAGATCAGCGGCACGCGTGCGCGCCGCGCCGCCACCGCGCCCATGAGCAGCGCTTTGGTGCTACCTGCGACCACCACTGTCGCCTCCAGTTCGCGGACCGTGGCGCCCAGCGCCCAGCCCAGTCGAACCAGTCCCGCACAGCCGCTGAGCAGACTGCGGACACCGGCCTTCTGGATAGTCATCGCTCGGGAATCGAAATCATTGCGCACCAGCCGGGTTTCGATCCCGCGCTGTTGCATGCGCCGCACCATGGGCCCGTCCTCGGTGTAGATCACCGCGGTGTGGCCCGGGGGCATGGCCGCAACCAGACGCAAGGTGGCGAGCTCGGCTCCGGAGGGAGCCGCGGTATGCGCGAGGAATGCGGCCTTCACACGATCACCCAGCCAGCTCGGCGTAGACATCCCGATGGCGGTGCGCGGCGACGTCCCAGGAGAAGGTCTCGGCATGGGCCCGGCACTTTTCCGGATCCGGCCTGATACCCGACAGTGCGTCGGCGATGCGGGCGCTCAGGGCTTCGGCATCGCCGGGCGGCACAATGAGCGTGGCATCGAGGTCACGTACCGAGTCCGGTAGTCCGCCGCAGTCGGACACCACCGGAGCCCGTCCTGCCGCAAGGGATTCCAGGGCAATGAGCCCGAATCCTTCGAGCGCGAGCGACGGCACCACGGTGAGATCGGCCTCGAGATAGAGCGCGGTGAGTTGCTCGTCGGTGACTGGTCCGGTGAAGACAATCGAGCTGTCTCCAGCTGCCGAATCCCGCAATTCCCTTTCGGCAGTACCGGTTCCGACGATCACCAGTCTTGCTTCGGGATGCGCGGCGACAACATCGGGCCAACCCCGGATGAGTACGTCGATACCCATGCGCCGTTCCAGCCGCCGCACGCAGAGCACCATGCCGGTGGGCGGCGAGGCTTGTGGCGGCGGGAACCGCCCGAGGTCGGCCCCCGGTGGAATGACCAGCACTTTGTCCTCGGCCGCGCGGTAGTCGTCGATGAGTAATCGACGAAAGTGGTTGGACAGTACAATGAATCGATCCGCGCGTGCGTACCGCAGCCGCTCGACCAGGTATTTGGCCCGCACCGACCGATCGCCTTCCCCGGCCATCCGGCTCTCGGCCGACCATGGTCCATGGAAGTGTACGACCAGCGGATTCCGCCCCAGGGGCGATGCCCCATACAGGGCGAAATGTCGATCAAGCACCGTTCCCCGCTTCAACTCCCCGCGATCCAGATAAGAAGTCCGCACCCGCCACCCAGTGGACCGACCGGTCGGCCCCCATGAGCCCGCGCCAATAGGCGCAGCACCGAAAGCTCTTGCGGTAACCGACATTTCCGGAATCCGCGCCAGTGCGGAGTAGAGATCGGTGAAATACCGATTGAGCCCACCAGGTGCTGCGGAAAACCACTCGGACCCGGTCATATGCACCCGCAGCGGCTCAGCCAACAACCCTCACCCCCGGGTTTGTCACCCACACGGACCACGGTTGCGGCCCGAACGCCCTTGCAGCGCAAGTGTATGTCAATAGACTCGACCCGGCGAGCTATCGATTAGCAACCAACGGACCCTTCGGTTTCCGGGGTTGCAAGCCGCTGTAGCGCCTCCTCCAGAGCCCGGGCAGGCACCGCTGTCCATTCGATTGTGCGTTACGGTGATCGGCAGCATGTAGCAGTCGGAGGTAGTGAGGTCGTGGCGAGGACGCTCGCGCAGGGGCAGACATTCGCGGGCTATGTGATCGAGCGGTTGCTCGGAGTCGGCGGAATGGGCGAGGTCTACCTGGCCCGCGATCGAGACCTGCCGCGCTCGGTGGCATTGAAGCTGCTCAGCCCTGCCGTAGCCGACGACCCCGAGGTCCGCGCCCGATTCCTGCGCGAAGCGGATACCGCCGCGCGACTGGCACATCCGAATATCGTCGCCGTGTACGCGCGTGGCCGCGACGAGGACCGGCTGTGGATGGCCATGCAGTACATCGAGGGCACGGATGTCGCGGCGGCACTGCGCGACGGACCGATGCGCCCCGACCATGCGGTGCGGATCCTCGGCGAAACCGCGCGGGCGCTGGACCACGCGCACCGCGCCGGCGTACTGCACCGAGATGTGAAGCCCGCCAATATCTTGCTGGCCTGGGGTCCTGAACAGCGAGTATTCCTGGCAGACTTCGGAATCGCGAAGGCCCTCGACCAAACCAGCGCACTCACCCGTACCGGCGAGATGTACGCCAGCTTCCAATACGCCTCGCCCGAACAGTTCGAACTGCGTACGGACATGGACCACCGCGCCGACGTATACGCGCTCGGCTGCACGCTGTTCCACATGCTGACCGGCGAGCTGCCCTACCCCGGGCCAACCACCGCGCAGCTGATCAACGGACACCTCAATGGGCAGATACCTCGCCCCAGCGAACAGAATCCGGCGGTACCGGCTGCATTCGACGAGGTGATCGCCCGCGCGCTGGCCAAGGATCGCGCGCAGCGGTACGCCAGCTGCGGGGAATTGGCAGCAGCTGCAAGCCGGGCGCTGACCGCGACGAATCACGGTGATGCGCCCTGGACCCCGCCGGTGTCGGCACCGAGGATTCCTGTAATCGAGGCAGCAGGAACGACGCAGTACCCGGCGGCAGGGGAGTACGGGCAGGCCGCGACCCAGCACATTGGTGCGGCACTGCAGTACGGCCCGGCGGTCACGCAGTTGGCTCCAGGAGGGTTCCGGCAAGACGGTCCGGGATCGTCGCACGGTGTGTACGACGCACCTGCTGCGGCACCTCGGCCGCGTCGCCGGGGCCGAAAACGGCTCATCGTGGCTGGGATCGTGGCCGCGATCGTTGTCGCCGGGATCGGGGTCGGACTCGGCAGTGGGGCCTTGCGATTCACCATCGGTGCGGGCGCGGGTCCCGGTGGGGTCTTTCCCGGGGTCACTCAGACAGACGCCTCGCGTGACGCCGCGATCAAAGCTGCCTGTGACTACGGCATTTTGATGACGACCTATGACTACAGCGACGGTGATG
>NZ_JAODNK010000133.1 GCF_025465275.1 Nocardia sp.
TCCGGCGCGTCCTGCACCTCGTCGGTGCCGAGCAGGAACCGGTAGTACAGCGGCCCGTACAGCAGCTGGACCATGGCGCGCGTCGGGATGTCACCGCGGAGTTGTCCTGCGGTGACGGCCCTTTCGAGCCGATCCCGGCACAGCTTGGACCGGGGCCCGACAATCGCCTCGCGCACATTCGCCGCCAGTTGCGGATCACTCTGCGCCTCGGCGATGACCCCGCGGTAGACGATGCCGATATCGCTGCTGAGCAGTCCGGCCAGTGCGGTGGTCTGACTGCGCAGGTCCGCCTCGATATCCCCGGTATCGGGGAAGTCGGTGAGGTGGCCCATCCGCTCGTTGATCGCGTCCAGCGCGATGGCGCCCTTGGACGGCCACCACCGGTAGATGGTCTGCTTGCCCACCCCGGCCGCGGTGGCAATGGCCTCCACGGTCAGCTTGCCGTAGCCCTTGCTGACGGCCAGCTCGAAAGTCGAATCCAGGATCGCCCGGTGTGAGCGCGGATTGCGGAGTTCTGGATTCGGTGGAGTCACGTTCTCAGCGTAGCGCACTACGAGACGGAACGTCTCGTCTTGACAGGAGGTACTGTGGCCGCTTAGCGTCATGAGACGAGACGGACCGTCTCGCTCCTCGCTCGAAGGAAGTCCACACATGAACGCCACTCCCGACACCTCCGATACCCGCTACGACCGCGGTCTCACGGTGCTGGATCAGGTCGGTGGCCCGACCGGTCGCGCCGTGGTGAACAGCCTCGCGGATATCGCTCCCGATCTGGGCCGCTATGTTGTCGAATTCGGCTACGGCGACATCTACACGCGGCCGGGCCTGACCCTGCCGCAGCGGCAGATCATCAATATCGCCGCCCTGACCGCACTCGGCACGGCCGCCCCGCAGCTGCGCTTCCACATCGACGGCGCGCTGACCGTCGGTGTCACTCCGGCCGAGGTCGTGGAGACCATCGTCCACATCGGTGTGTACGCCGGTTTCCCGGCTGCATTGAACGGACTGGCCATCGCCCGCGCCGCCTTCGCCGATCGCCCCGAGGTCGGAAGTCCCGTGGGCAATAGTGAGATTCGGCCCGAGGAGACCACCCAGCAGCGCTACGAGCGCGGACTGGTCACACTCGCCGAGGTCGACGGCGACGCCGCCGATCACATCTTCGAAACCCTTGCGAATACCGCGCCCGATCTGGCGCGCTACCTCGTCGAATTCGCCTTCGCCGACGTCTACTCGCGCCCCGGCCTGGACCTGAAGACCCGCGAACTCGCGACCGTCGCCGCCTGTACCGCCATGGGCACCGCGGCGCCCCAGCTGCGTGTCCACCTGCACGGCCTGCTGAATGTCGGCGGCACCCGCGAGGAGGCCGTGGAGGCCATTACGCAGATGGCGGGCTACGCCGGATTCCCGGCCGCGCTCAACGGTATAACCGCCGCTCGGGAGGTCTTCGCAGCCCGCGACGAGCGCTGAATCCGGGCTCTCGGCAGCGGGGGGAGTGACGTGGGTCTCGAGACTCGCCCGTGGCGAAGCCCTTGTGAAGCGTGTTTCGGATGGGATAAAACAGCAACTGTAGAGCTAACGTAAAGCTTTACCGCCATTTCGAGTTGTTTCGCTAGTTCCAGACGAAAAGCGCTGAACGTCACGACATGCAGTACCGGCTACGGAGATCGTGTGCAGTCTCCCTGGTGATCGTTCTGAATGCGGAATGGTTGCTAGAGCTATGTGTCTTTGCCCGGTCGGCGCCGTTGAGCTGAAGGGCGAGTGCATGACACGAAGGCTGCTACGACGGTTCGCGTCGTATCTGACGACAGCGGCGGCTCTACTACTGGCGGGGGCGCTCTGGGCGGGCACGGCATACGCCGACACCGGTTCGGCGGCCTCGGGTTCGGCGTCCGGGAGTGCGAGCGGCTCCGCCTCCGGAAGTGCCAGTGGCTCCGCGCAAATGCCGATGGCCAGCCCGCGCGCCATGATCGCGCTGAGTCTGGCGCAAACCCAGACCGGGAAGCCCTACCTGTGGGGTGGGGTCGGCCCGGATGCCTGGGATTGCTCCGGTCTGGTGCAGTGGGCGTTCCGTAGCGTCGGCATCGATATGCCGCGCACCACCTGGCAGCAGGCCGAAGTGGGCCTGGCGGTCCCCTTCGGCGCGCTGCAGCCCGGTGATGTGATCATTCTGAACGACGACGCCTCGCATGTGGGCATCTATGCCGGCGGTGGCAATGTGCTCAATGCCTACGACTGGGGTGTGCCGGTCGGCCTGACCCCGCTGGCGCAGTTCGACATCTACACCATCCGCCGGTTCTACTGAATCCTGTTACTCCACAACCAGTTCCACCGGGATATTGCCCCGGGTGGCGTTGGAGTACGGGCAGACCTGGTGCGCGGCTTCAACGAGCTCACGGCCCTGCTCGTTCTGCAGGTGCTCGGGGAGTTCGACGCGCAGCACGACCGAGAGCCCGAAACCGCCGCCCTCCTGGGTGTTCAGGGTGACCTCGGCGGTGACCGCGGCCTCGCTGGCCTCGATGTTCTTGCGCTTGGCGACCACCTGGAGCGCGCTGGCGAAGCAGGCGGAGTAGCCGGCGGCGAAGAGTTGCTCGGGATTGGTGCCGTCGCCGACGCCGCCCATGGCCTTCGGCCGGGCCAGCTTCAGGTCGAGCACGCCGTCATCGCTGAGCGAACGGCCGTCGCGGCCGACCGAGGTGGCTACCGCGGTGTAAAGAGCAGGCATTGCGTCCTCCTAGACAGACTTGTCTGTACTTCCGAACCTAAGAGTAGACAGATCTGTCTGCTAGAGTCAAGGATATGAGCGAAGCCCGCGAACGTCTCCTCGATACGGCCACTCGGCTGTTCTATGCCGAGGGCATCCACACCGTGGGTATCGACCGGATCATCGCGGAGGCCGGAATCGCCAAGGCCACCTTCTATCGCCACTTCAAGACCAAGGAAGACCTGGTCGTCGCGTATCTGGTGCGCGAATACGACCGGCAGCGCGACGTTCTGGAGTCGGTGCCCGGCCAGGGTGCCGACGGAATCGTCACCATTTTCGAACGGCTCGGCGAGCTCAGCTGCGGCCCCGGCTTCCGGGGCTGCCCGTTTCTCAATGCGGCCGTGGAGTTTCCGAATCCCGAGCATGCCGTGCGCAAGGTCGTCGACGATTACCGCGGCTGGTTCCGTGACCTCATGGCCACGCGGCTGCGCGCCGCCGGTCACGATGATCCGGACCGTGCGGCGCGCGCACTACTGCTGACTCGGGACGGAGTGGCCCTCAGTGGGGGCCTGGGCGACAACGAAACGGTGCAGGCAGGTATTCGAATTGCATTGGCACAGTTGGTAACCCACGGCTGACCCGTCAGACGCCGACGGTCTCCTCCATCTCCTCCTCGGCCTCGGCGACGGGTTCGGCGACCGCCTCGTGCCGGGGTGCGCTCGCTGCCTGGCGCTTCTCGGGAAGAAGATGCCCTGACCGGTGGGATCGCCGGAGGCGGCGGTGGTGATATCGGTGACCGTCATCGGCACACCCTGTTTCGCGGCGACCTGTCCGAAGACCGCCTCGGCGGCCATGGCGGTGGTGTCGGATCCGGCCTTGGCGACCAGTACCTCGGATTGCTGGGCGTCGGGGACGTAAGCGCCCGCGAGATCGCGATTGCGCAGCTGGGTGATGGCCGCGTCCCGGCTGGGCACGGTAATGACGTCGAGCGCATTGCCGCCCGTGTCCGCGGTTGCCTGGCCAGCGATCTGGCCGGGCACTTCCACCTCGACAAGTCCACGGTGAGCCGGCAGGTGGCGGCCCTGGAACATCTCGGCTATCTCACCAAGGAGATCGATCCGGCCGATCGGCGCAATCATGTGCTGCAGGCGATCGCGGCGGCCGGCGGGTTGCTGGAGCCGCTGCGCGCCGCCGGGCCGAGGCCTTCGCGGAACGTCTGCGCGATTGGGACGATGCCGACATTGCTCGCATGGCGGACTATTTGGTCCGGTACAACGCCGCCGACGAGTAGTTGACGTGTACTGAAACAGGCTGGAGTTCAATCGATTTCGCTCATTCGCGCGACGGTTGCTGGCTACACTGAGCCGGTCCCGCAGGTCGGCGGGACCTCCCGTCGGAGGGTGGGCATCATGTCCCATGGGTCGAACGGTTTCGCAGCCGAGAGTGGTCGCAGGATAGTAGCGACCGGAGTCGGCGTACTGCTGCTGGTGGCCGCCACCGGATGCGGTACGTGGGACGGCGGCACCATCCGCACCGCCGGTCCCGTCGCTGCTCACGCACCCGGCATCGTCCCGAAACCCGGTTCACTCGAGGGCTTCTCGTCTCCGGAGAGCGTGCTGTTCGCGGGGGACCGGTGGTTTATCTCCAATATCGGGGCCGACCGGGAGCCCACCCAGGACGGCGACGGTTATCTCACCGAACTGAACTCGGTCGGCACGGTGACGGCTCGCCATGCCATGCCACGCCCCGGCGATCCGCCGCTGAACGCACCGAAGGGGCTGGCGTACACCGACAATCGGGTCTTCGTCGCGGATATCGATCGAGTGGTCGGCTTCGATATGGACACCCACGGGCAGGTCTTCGAAGCCCGCCTCGGTGACAATGCACCCGCGCTGCTCGACGATATGGCGCTGCAGGATCCGCGCACACTGCTGATCACCGACACCCTGCGCGGCGCGGTGGACCGGCTCGACCTGGATGCCGGAACGTTCGAGCCGGTGGCCACCGGAATTCCGGGCGCCACCGGAATCACCCTCGACCGGACCGGGCAGGTCGCCTACGTCGTCGGCGAGGGTGTGTCCTTCACCGGCGGTGACCTCTGGCGGATAGATCTGACGCAGCATCCGGCCATACCGCAGCGGGTGGGCGCCGTGCACGGGGTGCTCGACGGAATCTCGGTGCTGCCCAACGGAAATCTGGTCGTCTCCGATTGGGCGTCCGGGCAGGGCGATCAGCCCGGCAGGGTGACGATCTACCGCCCGGACGGCATCGAGGTCACGGTGGTGAATCTGCCCGAGAGTCTGCACGGGCCTGCTGATTTCGCCGTCGACCCTGCCGGGCGCAATCTCTGGATTCCTGCGATGCGGGACAATCGGGTGGTGATAGTCCCGCTGCCGTAGGGGATTACAACTCGAGGCCCTTGGCGAGCACCGGCCACGAGGCGCGCAGTGCGTCCTCCCAGTAGCCCCACGAATGGGTGCCCGCCTGATTGATATCGAAGGTGGCGGGAATGTTCAACTGCGTCAACTTGGTCTGCAGATTCCGTGCGCACCAGTCGCTGGCCGCCTCCAGAATGCCGCCGACCAGCAGCTGCTGCATGATGCCGCCGTCGGCCGGGCCCAGGCTGCGGGTATCGGCGACATTGTCGTGCCGCCCGGGCAGCCCGCTGCCGTTGGAAATGTAGAGGTCGAGGCCGCGCAGTGCGTCGGCGTGCAGGTACGGGTCGTTCTCGGCCCACTCCGGATCATCCACCGGCCCATACATATTGACCGGATTGCCGCCGCCGATGGAGACCACCAGCTGGGCGAAATTGCGCCCGATCGGATCGCTGATCTGCGCGCAGCCGCTGTACGAGGCGACCGCCCTGTACAGCCCGGGCTTGGCGATCGGCAGCTGCAGCACCGAGGTGCCCGACATGGACATGCCGACGATGGCGCGTAATCCGTTGGTGTTCAAGGCGCCGTCGATGAGCGGCGGTAGCTCCTCGGTGAGAAAGGTCTTCCACATATTGAGACCGAGTTTGGGATCGACTGCGCGCCAGTCGGTGTAGTAGCTGAACGCGCCGCCGATGGGCATGACCACGTTCACGTTCTTGTCGGAGAAGAACTGCGTGGCATTGGTATTGCGCTTCCAGGTGGCCGTATCCTCGCCGCCGCCCGCGCCATTGAGCAGGTACAGCACCGGCCGGGCCACGGAGGCGTCGGCCGGTCGCTGTATGTCGACGGTGACGTCGTCGTTCATGGCCGCGGAGTGCACGTGCAGCGTGAGGTTGTGCTTATCGCGCACCTCGAAGGCTGAGATCTTGGAACCGTCATCGGAAACCGGTGTGCCGGCGAGGGTTGCGGTACTGGTGATCGGGTCGGGTGGTGCCGCGAGCGCCGTGCCCGTTGCCGTCAGGGCCGTGAGTGAAGCGATGAAAGAGAGGGCTGTGGCTGCGAGCGCCATCGCCCGTGTGCCATATCCGCAAAGCAAAACCGAACTCCCGTACTAGCCGTATCTCCCGCACGGATGATCGCCGAATGTTGCCCCTATGTTTCGGGTTTTGACGAAATAGATCTTGGCGTGCTGGCGCCGTTTTGGCGCATTTGTGACTTTCTGCTGGTGGAGCTACTCCGCGACGAGTTGCCGCAGCAGCGGGCCGTACTCGGGATGCGCCAGCGCGGAGGCGAACTGGGCCACCAGGTAGTCGGCCGGGTTGCCGGTGTCGTACCAGTGGCCCTGAATCACCTGGCCGTAGACCGGGTTCGAGGCGGCGAAGATATTGATGGCATCGGTCAGGTACACCTCGCCGGTGCGGTGGGTGTACCAGTTGTCCACCTGGGAGCGCAGTTCCGCGATGATGCCGGGCGTCACCACATAGCCGCCGACGGCGGCGAACTGTGACGGCGCATCCGCGGGCTTCGGCTTCTCCTTCAATCCGCTGATGCGCATGAGTCCGTCGCCCGCGGTCTCCTCGACCACCGGAACGCCGTAGCGCTGCGAGTCGGACGGGTCCATGGGCATGAGCGCCAGCACCGGGGCGCCGGTCTTCTCGTAGGCGTTGATCAACTGCTGCGCGCGCGGCACCGTGGCGACGAAGACATCGTCCGGCCACAGCACCAGCATCGGTTCGTCGCCCAGATTGCGGGCGGCATTCAGCACGGGAGTGCCGTTGCCGTACGGGCCGTGCTGGTCCAGATAGGTGATGTGACCGCGGCGGCTCAGCTCGCCGACCTCCTCGACCACATCGGCGTAGGCGGCCTTGCCATCGGCGCGCAATTGCGCCACCAGTTGCGGGTTGGGCCGGAAGTGGTCCTGGATCAATGACTTTCCGTTGCTCACCACAATGGTGATATCGGTGATCCCGGAGGCCACCAGCTCGCGGACGGTGTGCTCGATGACCGGCTTGTCGCCGACCGGGAGCATCTCCTTCGGAATCGCTTTGGTCAGTGGCAGCAGGCGGGAACCGATGCCGGCGGCCGGAATCACGGCCTTGCGAATCGTCATAGTCCGATCATCACACACGGCGATGTCCGAACTTGTCGGTAGTGACGCGTAGATTCCGGATCGTGAACACCGCTGCCTATTCCGCAGACGAGCGCATTGTGCCTGGTCACAGTGGGCCATCGGCGGTGAGTCGGGTCGGTGGCGGGTTATCGGCGGGGGAGCCGGTTTCGCAGCAGACCGGCAGCAGCCTCTCAGTCAACAGTCAGCGTCCGACTGTGCCCTTGACAAACCAGGCCACTGACCGGGCGAATGCCGATGCCCGCCGGGGCCGGCGGTGGGTGCTGCACATGGATATGGACGCGTTTTACGCCTCGGTCGAACAGCTGACCAGGCCGACCCTGCGCGGACGGCCGGTGCTCGTCGGCGGAATGGGCGGCCGCGGGGTGGTGGCGGGCGCCAGTTATGAGGCGCGGGTGTTCGGGGCGCGCTCGGCCATGCCCATGCATCAGGCTCGCCGTCTGGTGGGTGTGAACGGGGTCGTGGTGCCGCCGCGCGGAGTCGTCTACGCGGAACTCAGCGGTCTGGTGTTCGAGGCGCTGCGGTCGCGTATCCCGGTGCTGGAGACGCTCTCGTTCGACGAGGCGTTCGGGGAGCCCGCCGAGCTGGCCGGGGCCACGTCCGCCGAGGTACTCGAATTCTGCGAGGAGCTGCGCGCCCTGGTGCGCGAACGCACCGGACTGGTGGCCTCGGTGGGTGCGGGCAGTGGCAAGCAGCTCGCCAAGATCGCCTCCGATATGGCGAAACCCGATGGGGTGCGGGTGGTCTCGCCCGCCGAGCAGCTGCAGTTTCTGGCCGCGCTACCCGTGCGGCGGCTCTGGGGCATCGGCCCGGTCGCCGAAAGTCGTTTGCGCTCAATGGGAATCGAGACCGTCGGGGCATTCGCGGCACTGCCCGAGATGGAGGCGGCCTCGATTCTCGGTAGCGCCGTGGGTATTGCGCTGCACCGGCTGGCGCGCGGCATCGACGATCGGCCCGTTGCCGAGCGCGCGGAGGCCAAACAGATCAGCGCCGAGACCACCTATGAGACCGATATCGTCACGCTGGCTCAGCTACGCCCGGCCATCGAGGCCATGGCGGTGTCCGCGCACCGGCGGCTCATCGCGGACGGCCGCGCCGCCCGCACGGTGGTGCTCAAGCTGAAGAAGGCGGATATGAGCATTGTGACCCGTTCGTCCACGCTGCCGTATGCCACCGAGGAACTGGCCACGCTCACCGCGGCGGCGCAGCGCTCGGCCATCGACCCGGCGGAATTGGGGTCTATCCGCCTCGTGGGTGTGGGTTTTGCCGGATTGTCGGAGATTCGGCAGGAATCGCTGTTCCCGGAGTTGGATCAGGCCGTCGACACCATCGCCGAATCGGTGTCCGAGGAGCCCACGCTCGGACTGGCTGTCGCACCGGAGCCGGTGGTGCCGCCCGCGGCTCGTTCCTACGGCACCGCGAGCTGGTATCCAGGATTGGATGTGGCGCATACCGAATTCGGCCACGGCTGGGTGCAGGGTGCGGGGCACGGGGTGGTGACGGTCCGCTTTGAGACCCGCTCCACCGGAGCAGGTCCGGCGCGCACCTTCGCGGCCACCGATTCGGCGCTGACCCGCGCTGATCCGCTCGACAGTCTGCGCTGATCCGCTCGACAGTCTGCGCTGAGTCGCTCGACAGCGTGCACTGAGGCTTACCAACGCTTTTCGACCCGGAAATAAGGGGCGAATGCGTCAACTATGAGGATTCGGACTGAAAGTGCCCTTGCAGCGTGTTCGGAGGCGGCTTCTCACGGATGTCGTTGGTAGCCTCTGTGTCGTCGTGCAGCGTCGCCGGTCGGCTGCGGCTGTCACGTTGTCGAACGGACCTACTCGAACGCAAAGGACGAGCAGTTGAAGCTTCAGAAGACTGGACGCATCGCGGTCGCCACGCTGGCAGTCGTGACCGTACTCGGGCTGTCGGCATGTGGCAGTGGTGACAAGCCGGGGACCAAGACCACCCACACCACCTCCGCCGCGAGCACGACGGCCGCCCAGAACTATCCGGCGACTCCGACCGCGGCGGACCTCAACGCGCAGCTGCAGAAGGCGCTCGATCCGTCCATCCCGGATTCCGAGAAGCTGAACATGATGCAGGGCGTGGCGGCGGACCCGAGCCTCCCGAACCGGTTGGCCGACGCCTACAAGCAGAACAACGCCACCATCACCGTCACCAATGTGACCGATCTCGGCAACGGCACCATCACCGCCGACGCCCAGGCGTCGATCAACGGTGGTGCGCCGCAGCAGATGGTGGTGCCGTTCGTGGCCGAAGACGGAGTGTGGAAGGTCCAGAAGGAGTGGATCTGCAACACGCTGTCCCTCGCGAACCAGACCTCCCCGGCCTGCACCTAAATCTTCCCGGACGGGCCCGGCACTCCACTGGAGTGCCGGGCCCGTTTTGCGTAGGCGAGTAATCGGACCCCGGCCGTGACCTGGGCGGTTTGGGTGGTTCGGTGACCGTGGCGCGGAAGGCGCGGGGCGCCGCTTAGGATCGGCGATCGTGACCGACGTGATGGAGAAGGCGGGGCAGGATTCCGCCGGACGAGCTGGACCCGAAACCGTGCGAGGCAGACCCGGGGGATGGGAACGGCCGCTTGCCCTGATCGCAGGTCTGATCGCAGTGTTGTGCGCGGTGGCCGTGCCACTGTTGCCGGTGCGGGTGGATGCCGCGACACTCTCTTGGCCGCAAGGTGATTCGGCGCGCAGCATGGAGGCCCCGCTGGTCTCGTACGCGCCCTTGACTTTCGACGCCACCATTCCGTGTTCGGCTGTGGCGCAGCTCGGTTCGCACGGTGGGACCTTGATCGCGACCGGTCCCAATGGCGCCCCCAATCTGGAGCGATACGGTTTTGTCGCGCGAGTGACCGCGGTCACCACCGCTGCCGACGGAACGACCACGCCCAGCAAACTCGAAGCGGTACTGCACAACCAGTCGCTGCTGAGTGTTCCGGTGGACGAGCTCCCGGCCGGGTGCGCACTCACCGTGCACACCGAAATGGCCAAGGCCACACTGGCTCTCACCGGTTCCAGCGTGACCCCGGTCACGCTCACCGGTGACTACCGCCCGCAGCTGGTCGGCATTTTCAGCGATCTGACCGCACCGGACGGCGCCGCGGTCACCGCGCAGGTGGACAGTCGTTTCTCGGCGCATCCGACCCTGGTGAAGCGCACAGCCATGTGGACGGCGGTGCTGGGCACGCTGCTCGCACTGTTCGCCCTCTATCGCCTGGATCGCCGCGACGGCCGCCGCGCCCGCCGCTTCCTGCCGCAGCGCTGGTGGAGCTTCACCGCCGCGGACGCCACGGTGCTGGGCACCCTGGTGCTGTGGCATTTCATCGGATCCACCACCTCCGATGACGGCTACCAGTTCGGCATGGCCCGCACGTCCATAGGCGCCGGCTATATGGCCAACTACTTCGCCTATTTCGGCGTCCCCGAGAACCCGGTCGGCACACCGTATTACGACCTGATCGGCCGCCTGGCCGAGATCAGCGTCGCGAGCCCGTTCGTACGACTACCCGCGCTGCTGGCCGGTTTCGTCTGCTGGCTGGCGATCAGCAAAGAGGTCATTCCCCGCCTGGGCGCGCGCATCAGCCGCAATCGTGTCGCGGTGTGGACGGGTGCCCTGGGCTTCCTGGCGGTCTGGATGCCGTACAACAACGGCCTGCGCCCCGAGGCGATGGTGGGTCTGGCAGTCCTGCTGACCTGGGTCTCGGTGGAGCGCGCGATCGCGACCCGGCGACTGCTGCCCTACGGCGTGGCCATTGCCATCGGCGCCTTCGCCTGTACCGTCGGCCCGTCGGGTGTGATCTGTTTCGCACCGCTGCTGGCCGGCATCCGCCCGGTGTGGCGAGTGCTCGATACCCGGGCCGCCGCACTGAGCAAGCCGACAGCCGAGAACGCCGGAGTGTTCGCCGTAATACGTGCCCGCTCCGTCGCGTATCTCACCCTGTCGGCCCCGCTGGTCGCCGCCGGAACAGTGGTGCTGGTCGCCATGTTCGGCGTGCAGCCGCTCTCGTCCATGTTCGAGATGCAGCGGGTGCACTCCATCGTCGGCCCGGATGTGAAGTGGCCGGACGAATACCTGCGCTACCAGTATCTGTTCATGGACACCATCGACGGTTCGGTGGCCCGCCGCTTCGGCATGTTCATGCTCTGGCTGGGTCTGGCGGCCGTCGCACTCGTATTGCTGCGCAAGGGCGGCCGGATTCCCACCGTCGCCTCCGGTCCGGCACGACGCGTGCTCGGCAGCACGATCGGCGTGATTCTGCTGATGATGACCACACCCACCAAGTGGACGCACCACAACGGCATCTACGCCGGGCTGGCCGGTGTGGTCGGAGTGCTGGCGGCGGTGGCGCTGGGCCCGAAGGTCATGCGCTCGCCCCGTAACCGTGCGCTTTTCGCCTCGGTGGTGGCCTTCGCGATGGCGATCACCTTCTCGAGTATCAACGGCTGGTGGTACGTCTCCAATTACGGCATTTCCTGGAACGACAAGCCGGTGGTGATCGCGGGCATCGGCCTGAACAAGATCTTCCTGCTCGCCGCGCTGGCCCTGCTCGCCCTGGCCGGATGGTGGCATGTGCGGGCCCCCGATCCCGCGACCGCCCCGCACCGTGTTTCCCGGCAGGCTTGGCGGCTGACGGCTGTCCCGCCTTTGACCGTGGTAGCGGCTTTCATGGTGCTGTTCGAGGTGGCCTCGTTCGCGAAGGCGGCGGCTTCGCAGTACCCGGCCTTCTCGCTGGCCCGCTCCAATGTCGCTGCGGTACTGGGTGAACCGTGCGGCCTTGCCCGGGACGTTCTGGTCGAGACCGACCCGAACGCAGGTCTGCTCCAGCCGCTCACCGGCGACGCGTTCGGTACCTTCTCCGCTGACGCGAAGGGCTTCACGCCGACCGGTGTCTCCAGCGATCTGACCGCCGACGACGAGGTCGACTCCAGTGCCATCACGACCGCGCTGAACAATAAGTCCACCACCGGCGAATCCGGAACCACCACCACCGCACTGCCTTTCGGACTGGATCCGGCCAGGGTCCCGGTCCTGGGCAGCAGCGGGACCGCCGAATCGATCGCGTCCCTCACCACCGGCTGGTACCGGTTGCCCGATAGCGCCCATCGCGGCGGCATCATCTCCATGGCCGCCGCCGGCCGCATTCGTTCCGTCGACAAGGACGGAGTAGTGACCCCCGGCCAGTCTGTCGAGATCGAATACGGCACAGCCGATCCCGCGGGCGAGGCGCAGCCGCAGGGCAGGGTCACGCCGATCGATATCGGCCCGTCGCCGACCTGGCGCAATCTGCGGGTGCCGTTCACCGATATCCCGGCCGATGCCACGGTGGTCCGCCTGGTCGCCACCGATCGTGACCGTGATCCGAAGCAGTGGGTCGCCCTGACCCCGCCGCGCGTCCCGCAGACCCGCGTGCTCGAGGATCTGATCGGTGCCAAGCAGCCGGTGCTGCTGGATTGGGCTGTCGGCCTGCAATTCCCGTGCCAGCGGCCGTTCGACCACAAGGACGGGATCGCCGAGGTTCCGAGCTACCGGATCCTGCCCGATCGCGGCGGTGCGAAGGATACGAACGCGTGGGAGAGTCATGAGGGCGGCGGCCCGCTGGGCTGGAGCTCCATGCTGCTGCGCCCGCACACCCTCGCGACGTACCTGAACCAGGACTGGCGCCGGGATTGGGGTGAGCTGCAGCAGTTCTCGCGGATCGACGACACCGCCATCCGCGCGCTCCCGGTGGTCACCCCGGAAACCCACTCGGCCCTGTCGAGTCCCGGTCCGATCAATGTGACCGGCTGGCAGTAGCCGGAAACGCCGCGCCCCCGCTTCGAATTCGAGGCGGGGGCGCGGTCGTTATCTGGACGGCGGGGCACGGTCGCATGTGGACGTTTCGATCTCGAAGCGGGCGCAGTCTGTTACGGACGTTACGGTCCGGCGTCGCCGCGCAGCTTGTGCACCTGTGCGTCGGTCAGCGCGCTGAGTTGTTGTGGATCAGGCTCATTCGTGCCGGACATGGCGAGCTGGACGACGGTGGACCCCACCACGGTGATGCTCACCGCCGTGTACAGCGTCAGCCCCTGACTGGTGGTGTGCACCCGGAACCCGAACGACCCGTCCCCGGCAGTCGGCTGATCCAGCCCGCCGACCTGGAATTGGACCTTGGACCCGTCGGTATCGGTGCTGGAATACGTTCCGCACTGCCGCAGCAGCGCCTGCGCCGTCGAGAAGGCCTGCGCCGCACCGTCATTCGCATAGGCCGCGGAATCGATATCGATACTGTCGAAGTCCGGTCCGCCGTACTGCGCGGCCGCCCGGGTGACGGCGTTCGGCGCCTGTTCGGCAATGGGCGCCAGCACTTTCGCGCACTGCGCGGGAGTGGTGCGCGCACCCGCGCCGGTGGTGCTCCCCGGTGCGGGATCACCGAGCGAGGAGTACCCGCTGGGCAGCTGCGGTACATCGAGCAGCTGGGCGCGCAGCGTGATCACATCCGGTACCGCCGGGGCGTTCGTCGCCTTGGGCTGCACGGTCGGCCCCAGCGTAGGCAGCGCGGGCGCGGCGGAATCATGCGAACCACAGGCGGATACGGCAACGGTACCGAGCAGCAACAGCAGCGCGGTCCGCCCGCGCCGCCGCCGGGGTGTAGTGGTGGATGCGGTCACGGCGACATCATGCCCGGGCAGCCCGGCAGGTCGCGCGGTGGTCGCCGCCGCCACGCGTGTCAGGATCCCCACTGCACCTGGGTGCGCAGCGTCTGGCTCAGCGTCACGGAGCTGTTCGGATCCCGGTAGGTCTGATTGCCGCCGACTTCGACCTGTCCCGAAACGGGCAGCGGCAGACCGAGATCCACCCCGATGGTTCCGGTGCCGTGCATGAGGTAGTCGATGATCTCCAGCTGCCCCGCCTGATTGGGCAGTCGCCACACCGTCGTTTCCGGCGTCTGCACCACATCCAGCTCGATGGTGAGCAGATTGCCGTCGCGGTGCGTGAGCGTCGCGGTGGTCACCTGTTCGAGCGGCACACTGCCGGAAACCTGCTGGCGCACCGTCCACACCGCGCCCACTCCGACCGGATCGTCCGGGAAGGCGATGGACTGATAGACGGCCTGATAGAACGCCTGCTCCAGCGCCGCGCGCGCGGCATCGGAGGTGGCGGGCTTGGGTGCGAGCCGCAGCGCGGTGATCGCGCCCACGTCACTGATATCGAAACCGGCATGCGACCCGTCCGCGGGCAGCAGTGCCTTGGCCAGCGCCGGATCGGGCGAGGTGACAGTGCCGAGGGTCAGTTCCACACCGTCGCTGCCCGCCTGCGCGGTGAGCGGAATGGTCACGGCGGGCGGTGAGAAATCACGCACCGCCTGCGCATTGATCTGCTGTTCGATGTGATGGTCGGTACGCAGCGTCACCTGCTGGGTGGTGCCCGGTTCGAGAGCGGGCCGCAGTGCGGAGCGCGGTTCGACGCCCGGATCGACGATGGTGGTGGTCACCGCCGCGATGGGCATGGTGACCTCTTTGCCGATGCCGAGCGGTTCCGCGCTGTCGGACTCGGCGGCGCTTTCCGTCCGATCGCTGCAGCCGACTCCGAAGGCGGAAAGTGTCACCGCGAGTACGAGCAGCAGGACTCCGGATCGAGTGCTGCGCAGTCCCGGCCGGGGCCGGCCGGGTGAGCCGGAACAGGGTGCGGTGGCGTTCGCCGAGCTGGGGGATGAAGACAACACCGTCACGTCGAACAGGTTACGACCACTTCCTGATAATCAGCTTGGGAAGCGGCCGCGCCGTCCGGCCATCGGGCGCTCGATCGTCATAGGGAATGATGTGACCCGTGAGTACCGACCGGCCGCGCGAATCCGGCATAGAGGAACCAGACGAGTCGCCCGCCGACAGCGCACCCGCCGGCACCCCCGAGGAGCCGGTCGCCGCAGCTGATCCGGTCGCCGCGTCCGAGCCGGAGGCGACCGCTCGACCGCTACGTCTGCGCACCCTACTGCTCGTCGCGGTGGTGGCGCTCGGATTGGATCTGCTGACCAAGACGATTGTGGTCGCGAAGCTGACCCCGGGTCACCCGATCTATCTGATCGGCGATTCGGTGCGCCTGGCGCTGGTGCGCAATCCGGGCGCCGCGTTCTCGATGGCGACCGGTATGACCTGGCTGCTCACGCTGGTGGCCGCTGCGGTGGTGGTCGGTGTGATCCGGATCGGCCGCACCATGCGCTCGCTGCCGTGGGCCATCGGCCTGGGTCTGGTGCTCGGCGGTGCGCTCGGCAATCTGATCGACCGGTTGTTCCGGGCACCGGGCCCGCTGCAGGGGCATGTGGTGGATTTTGTGGCCGTCGGCTGGTGGCCGGTGTTCAATATCGCCGACTCGTCGATCGTCTGCGGCGCGGCCCTGCTGGTGGCGTTGACGGTCTTCGGTTTCGAACCGGACGGCACGCGCATGCAGCGGCACTTGGAGGACGACAACGCGGAGGAGAAAAGCGTATGAGGGAAACCCGCAGTATGCCGGTGCCGGATGGACTGGACGGAATGCGTGTCGATTCCGGACTGTCCCGGCTGCTCGGCCTGTCGCGCACGGCGGTGGTCGCCATGACCGAGGACGGCTCGGTACAGCTCGACGGGGTAGCGGCAGGCAAATCCGATCGGCTGAACGCGGGCTCCTGGCTCGAGGTCGAATTCCCCGAGCCCAAGCGGGAACTCGCCATCGAGGCGACTCCCGTCGACGGTATGAATATCCTCTACGCCGATGACGACATCGTGGCCGTGGACAAGCCGGTCGGCGTGGCCGCGCACACCGGCGTCGGCTGGACCGGCCCCACCGTGGTCGGCGGGCTCGTCGCCATGGGCTACCGCATCTCCACCTCCGGCGCCCACGAACGCCAGGGCATTGTGCACCGCCTGGACGTCGGTACCTCCGGTGTCATGGTGGTCGCGCAGTCCGAGCGTGCGTACACGGTGCTCAAGCGCGCCTTCAAGGAGCGCACCGTGGACAAGCGCTATCACGCTCTGGTGCAGGGGCATCCGGATCCGAGCAGCGGCACCATCGATGCGCCGATCGGCCGGGCCCGCGGTAACGCCTGGAAGTTCGCGGTCACCGCGGACGGCCGCCCCAGTGTCACCCATTACGACACCATCGAGGCCTTCCAGTCCGCGAGCCTGCTCGACGTGCACCTGGAAACCGGTCGCACACACCAGATTCGCGTGCACTTCTCCGCCGTCCGGCATCCCTGCTGCGGTGACCTCACCTATGGCGCGGACCCGACCATCGCGGAACGCCTGGGCCTGGAACGGCAGTGGCTGCACGCCAAACAGCTCGGCTTCAACCATCCCGCCGACGGCCGCTGGATCGAGATCACCAGCGAGTACCCCGCCGACCTCGCGCACGCGCTGGCAGTTCTGCGCGCCTAGTTCGCGGGCTGTAATACGGAGTGGGACGTCGGCCGCGGTACGAGGAGGAGCGCGTGCAGGACACTGCGGCGGAGCGCGATCCGGCCCCCGAACACGAGCCGGGTCCGGCCCGTGAGCACGAGCCCGGCCGGGCCCCGGCGCAGGAGCCCCGGTTGGATGCCGACGCTGGGCTCGGGCTGGATGCCGACGCTGAACGCGGGCTGGATACCGACGCTGGGCTCGGGCTGGATGCCGACGCTGAACGCGGGCTGGATACCGACGCTGAACGCGGGCTGGATACCGACGCTGGGCTCGGGCTGGGCCCTGAAGCTGGGCGTGGGCTGGATGATGCGGCCGACTCCACTCGTGTGGGTGCTGCCGCTCGGCGGCGGCGTATCGGATTCGTGGTCGCGGCAGCGGCTTTCGCGGTCTTGATCGTGCTGCTCGGCTGGGCGATCCCACCCCGCCCGGCCGTCATCTCCTCCGACCGTCTCGGTCCGGAGAACGGTGAGCCGGTGGCCGAGTACCTGACGCGTGCGCGAAACACCCTGGCGGCCGGCGATACCGATGCGCACTGGGCGTTGATCTCCTTCACTGCGGGCATCAGCTCGGACCGCATCCCGGAATTCAGCGGCCACCTGCGCGTTTCCGAGGCGCTCTACCACGTGCCGATCGACCGGGTGATGACGCTGATCGTGCAGATCCCACTCCCCGCAGGCGGACCGGTCGCCGTGGCCTCGCAGCGGGCGGCGGCAGACAATGTCTGGGCCATGCGCGCCGATGACGACCGTTCCAAGCGCGTCCAGCAGGTGACCTACGCGCGCCTGTCCGCGAATTGCCCCTGTCTGGTCGGCCTGGTGGTTCAAGCCACGCTGCCGCAGCTGCGAAACCTGGCCGCCCTGCCCGGAGTTCGCGCGATCGAGGCCCTGCCCGCCGATGCGTCCGCCGGCGTCTTCGCGCTGGCGCCGCTGCTGCCCGAGCAGCAGGACCTCGCCGACTTCGGCGCCGATGACGGTCCGGTGCCGGACAACTGAGTCCGCGCGGTCTCGGCTATTGCCCCGCATCAGGTTTGCTGGGACGACCATTCTGGCTATCTTTTATCGGTGAGTATTGCATTCCGAAAGTTGTTTGTACCAAAAGGTATTGAATACCGAAAGGTATTCTTGGCCGGTAGCCGGGGGAAATGCTGTATGCCCCTGAATTCTCGCGCATTCTGGGTACATCGGGTGACAGGCATGTGTAGCGTCTTGAATTCGTAAAGGCTTATTAGATAAAGCGGTGGCGCGGTGATCGGTATTGACGGCTGCCTGCAGCGCATCATGGATATCCCCGGTGCGCGCAGTGTGACGCTGGTGGATGGTGCAAGCGGCTTGGCGATTGCCGGTGCGGGACGGCAGGATCCACTCGATCAACACGAAGACGCCGCAGCTAGCACCGATGTGGTGCGGGCGGTGCTCGGATGTCCGGCGCTGGCCAGTGGCCGCGAGGACGATGACATCTCCGAGATCATCGTCTGCGGGACCGGCGGGTACCACCTGCTGAATTTGATCAAGGGCGACTTCGACGGCCGGTTGTTCGTGCATGTGCTCTTCGATGATGAGACCGGCAATCTCGGTATGGCTCGATTCCGGCTGCGGGGAATACTCGCAGAATTGGGCGAGGGCGGGCATGAGCGCTGAAGTCGCAAGTGAATTGCGGAGATTGGAAGACGAAGGCTCGACCGGAGTACTGCGCGCAGGGGATGGCGCGTTTCACTTCGCCGAAGGCGCTATCGCCTGCGCCGATTGCCGGCGGACTACTGGACTCGATCGGCTGGTGGTCGAGGCGGGTGTGGCGACCGCCGAACAGTGGCAGCTCGCCGCCGCCGGTGACCCCGGCCCGCTGCTGGCTCGTCCGCAATTCGAAACCCTGGCCGTGCTCTCGATTTTCGACGCCGCCTACTTCCTGCTGTCCTCACCCGTGGTCCCGGAATTCCGGCCCGCGCCGCCGCACTGGCTGGCCCCGGTCTGCCGCATCGCGCCCCGCGCGCTGGTCGCGGAGTGCGCCCGCCGCGGCGATCCGCAGGCGGGCCCGTGGCCCATCACGCTCATCGACCGCGCGCCGGTGATCCCGGCCCGCCGGATACGACGGCGGCGGGTGGTGCTCACCGGTAGTCAGGCCGAGGTGCTGGCCGCCGCCGATGCGCAGCGCAGCATTACCGGTATCGCTGATGAGCTGGGCCGCACCACATTCGGCTGCCTCACAGCGGTCCGTGAGCTGACCGCGGCGGGGCTCATCGAGGCCCCGGTCGTGCCGCAGGCCGAACCCGAACGGCCTGCCCGAGTACAGATCCAGCTGCCTCCGCAGTGGCAGCTCGAGCCACCGACGGCAGTGCAGATCCGGCCGCCTACGGCAGTGCAGATCCAGTCGCCCGCAGACGCGCAGACCGAGCGGCGGGTGGCTCTGCCGCCGGCGCCGCTCCCGCGCCGCCGCGTGCGTACGGCTGCCATGACTTCCGCTCCGGACCGCTGGAAACCCATCGACCGCGAGGTGCTCGTCCGGGTCCGGACGGCACTGGAGGAGCTGGCGTGAGCGCGCGAGAGCCGATTTCACGAAGGCCGATTTCACAAAGGAAACGGCTCGGCGGACGGAGCGGGAGGCGGCCTTGGAGGAGCTGGTGTGAGCGCGCGAAAGAAGCGGCTCGGCGAACTGATGGGAAGAAGGTCGACAAAGGTGGCGATGTCCGGACCCGAACCGAACACGATGCTACTGGCGCAGCTGAAATCGTTGCGGGACAGCATCCCCCGACTGACCGGCGCTCTGGTCGCATCCACCGACGGACTGCTGATCGCGCACGATCTACCGGCTCATATCGAGCCCAGTGGCATGGCCGCGCTCACCGCGTCGCAACTGTCGCTGTCGCACCGGCTGGCCACCACCGCACACGGCGGCGGCTTCCACGAGGTCGTGGTGCACGGCTCCGGCGGATACGTGGTGATCTACGCGGCCGGCTGGACGGCCTCGCTGACGGTGCTGGCGGGCCCGGAGGTGAATGTGGGCCGCCTGCACCTGGAGTCGCGTCCGGTCGCCCGCGCCATCGCAGACCAATTGACGGCCCTGGCCGACGAGGCCAGGAAAGCCCCGAAGAAGAACACCGATTGAAAGGAACGGCCATGTCCAACATGGATATTGCGCTGAAGGACATGATGGTTGTCGACGGTGCGCTCGGCGCCGCCGTGGTCGACTACAACAGCGGTATGGCGCTCGGCATGCTCGGCAGCTCCAAGGCCCTGGATCTGCAGGTCGCCTCCGCCGGCAATACCGAGGTGGTGCGAGCCAAGATGCGCACCATCGAACAGCTCGGCATCAATGAGGAGATCGAGGACATCCTCATCACGCTCTCCAGCCAGTACCACATCATCCGGCCGATGACCGGTCGTAAGTCCAAGGGCCTGTTCCTCTATCTCGCCCTGGACCGCGGCCGCGCCAATCTCGCCATGGCCCGGCACCGCCTCAAGGGCATCGAGGAGGAGTTGGAGGTCTAGCAGCGCTGCCGACGGCCCCCGGACACACCGGGGGCCCGCGGCGGGCTCCTACGCGCTGTCGTAACGTCGTGGAGGATGGTCTTCAGGCGTGCGGATCGAGAGGGGCTGAGCTCGGATGGAACTGACGGCGGAGCAGGCGGATCGAGCGGCGGGGGTGCTGCTGGGCACGGCGGCGGGCGATGCGCTCGGCGCGGGCTACGAGTTCACGCACCCCGGGCCACAGGTCGTGATCGAGATGAAGGGCGGCGGGGCCTTCGACTGGGCGCCGGGGGAGTGGACCGATGACACCTCCATGGCCGTCGCGGTGGCGCGTGCGGCCGCGGAGTCGGTGAACCTGCACGAGGAGCCCGGGCTCGACGCGGTGGCCGCCGAATTCATTACCTGGTGGGATTCCAAACCCGCCGATGTCGGCGCGCAGACCGGTCAGGTCTTGCAGTGGCGCAGCCCTACCGGCCGTCAGATGCAGATACACGCGCATGAACTGGGTGGCCTCAAGGCCGGTAACGGATCGCTCATGCGTACCGCCCCCGTGGCGCTGGCCTATCTCGACGACGAGGCGCACTGCGGTAAGGCCGCGGCCGTCGTAAGCTCCCTCACCCACTACGACATGCAGGCCATGCAGGCGTGCAAGCTGTGGACCCTGGCCATCCGGCACGCCGTGTTGTACGGCACCTATGACGGTGTGCGGCAATCGCTTTCGATGGTGGACGCCGGATTCTGGGGACCGCTGCTGGACAAGGCCGAAACCGGTGCGCCCGAGGACTTCCCGAAGAACGGCTGGGTGGTACACGCCCTGCAGACGGCCTGGTGGGCCATTACCCACACCGATTCCCTGCCCGCCGCACTGGAACTCGCGGTGCGCGCCGGTGGTGATACCGATACCACGGCCGCCATTGCCGGCGGCCTGCTGGGTGCGCGCTGGGGCGCGTCCGCCGTTCCGGAGCAGTGGCGGACCATGCTGCACGGCTATCCGGGCTACCGGGCCGAGGATCTGACGGCCCTCACCGAACGCATCGTCAATCGCTGACAACCCTCGATCGCTGAAACCCTCAGTCGGGCAGTCGAACTACTCCGTCGAGATAGCGGCGGCAGCGTCCGGCCAACCGGACGCGGCTGCCCGCCAGCGTACATCTCAGCGTGCCGCCGCGCGCGGACAGCTGCCGGGCCGACATGGCATTGCGCCCGAGCTCACGACTCCACAGCGGCGTCAGTTGTGCATGGGCGGAACCGGTTACGGGGTCCTCGGGGATGCCTACACCCGGCGCGAAGACTCGGGAGACGAAGTCGACCTCGTCACCGGTCGCGGTGACGATGGCGGCGCGATGAAGCTTCGGGAAGGCCGAGAAGTTCGGATGTACTTCTCGCACTTCCGCTTCCGAGGTGACCACCAGCACCACATCGGTGCCGTCGAAGGCGCGCAGCGGCCGCACGCCCAATGCCGCGGCGAGTGCGCGCGGCACCTCGCCGCGCACATCGATTTCCACCGAGGACACCGTCGGCAGATCCAGCACCAGATCATCGCGGTCCCGGTCGACACGCAACCAGCCACTGCGGGTGTAGAAGTGCACACGATCCGCGCCCGGATGCATATCGTCCAGAATCTGCGCCGCGGCCGCGAGGGTGGCATGCCCGCACAGCGACACCTCGGTGGCCGGAGTGAACCAGCGCAGATGGAAGGCGGGCGAGTTATCCGGCGGCGCACCGGCGTCCGGCGGTAGCGCCGAAGTGTAGAAGGCGGTCTCGGCGAGATTGTTCTCCTCGGCCAGGTGTTGCAGCAGTTCATCCGGCAGCCATGACAGCAGCGGCATCACCGCCGCCGGATTGCCCGAGAACGGTGCGTCGGCGAACGCGTCGATCTGGTGCAGCAGGACCTCCATGGGGGCCAAGGTACCCCGTCGGTCAAAGAAGGTCCGGGACAAGGTAGTTCACCGGCGAGCCAAACCATGCGACCAGTTTGGATGTGACAGCGGCGGCGGCGCACCGGTGTGGGGCGCCGCCGCCGAAGTACGGAATACCGCTGGGATCAGTCGCTTTCGCGGGCCGATGCGCGCAGCAGGTGTGCCTCACCGCCGTAGAACTTGGCGCTGAGCCACCACGCCACCTCCACCAGTACCACACCGATCGCGCCGCAGATAATGGCCGAGGTGGTGAGTGCGATATTGCTCGGATCGAGCTTGAAGAAGTGGCGCGTGAACGGCACCGCGAACAGAATCAGGTAGCCGGCAACGGAACCCGCGACCAGCAGCAGCTTCCACCAGTTCCACGGCCGCGCCACAATGGCCAGCACCCACACCGCGATGATCAGCAGGGTGATGAGCGCGGTGGTGCCCGCCTGCACCTTCGCGGTGTCCCCGGCGTCCGGTCCCTTGTAGGCGATGAGGTACGAGATGAAGGTCATCACGCCGATCACCAGACCGGACGGAATCGCCAATCGCATGACGCGGCCGACGAATCCGGTGCGCGCGCGTTCATTGTTCGGCGCCAGCGACAGGATGAACGCCGGAATGCCGATGGTGAACCACGCCGCGATCGTCACATGCCGTGGCAGGAACGGATATCCGATCGCCTTGTAGTGGAAGATCTGCGAGCCGATGCCCGCGATGCCGACCAGGAACGCCAGCACCACCGAGTACACGGTCTTGGTGAGGAACAGATTGGAGACCCGCTCGATATTGCCGATCACCCGCCGGCCCTCGCCGACCACATACGGCAGTGTCGCGAACCTATTGTCCAGCAGCACGATCTGCGCCACCGAGCGGGTGGCGGGGCTGCCCGAGCCCATGGCGACGCCGATATCGGCATCCTTCAGCGCGAGTACATCGTTCACGCCGTCACCGGTCATGGCGACGGTATGCCCGCGCGACTGCAGCGCGGAGACCATGGCGCGCTTCTGATCCGGGCGCACGCGGCCGAAGACGGTCTTGCTCTCCAGCACATCGGCGAGCTCGTTCTGATCGGTCGGCAGGGTGCGCGCGTCGACGGGATTGTCGCCGCCGGCCAGCCCGAGCGAGGATGCCACCGCGCCGACGGAGACGGCATTGTCACCGGAGATGACCTTGGTGGCGACATGCTGCGATTCGAAGTACTCGAGGGTTTCCTTGGCATCGGGCCGCACCCGCTGCTCCAGCACCACCAGCGCCGCGGGCGTCACCTCGCCGGGCGCATCGGCCGCGTCCACCGGCCGGTCACTGCTCGCCAGCAGCAGTACCCGCAGACCCTTCGACCCGATTTCCTGTGCGACAGCGGCGGTTTCGGATTCAGGATCCAGCAGCACATCGGGTGCGCCGAGCAGCCAGTTGCCGTGCTCGCCGTAGGAGGCGCCGCTCCACTTCTTGGCGGAGGAGAACGGTGCGAGCCCGGTCTGCTTCCATCCCGGGGTGTCCGGGAGCGCCTCGGCAATGGCCGCGACACTGGCATTCGGCCGCGGATCGCCGCCCGCCAGGGCCGCCAGCACCTGCTTCAATTCGCCTTCGCGGTGCTGGCTTTGATCGCCGATGGGCCGAATCTCGCTCAGCCGCATACCGTTTTCGGTGAGGGTGCCGGTCTTGTCCGCGCACACCACATCCACCCGCGCCAGTCCCTCGATGGCGGGCAGCTCCTGCACCAGGCATTGCCGCCGCCCCAGTCGCACCACACCGACCGCGAAGGCGATGGAGGTCATCAGCACCAGGCCCTCGGGCACCATCGGCACCAGTGCCGCCACCATGCCGTTGACCGCGGGCCGCCAGGACTCCTTGCTGGAGACCAGCTGGTTGTAGATGGACAGCAGGCCCGCCGGAATCAGCAGGTAGGTGATGACCCGCAAAATGGTGTCGATGCCGCTGCGCAGTTCGGATTTGACCAGAGTGAACTTGCTGGCCTCATCGGCGAGTTTGGCGGCGTAGGCGTCCTTGCCGACCTTGGTGGCCCGGTAGGCGCCGCTGCCGGAGACCACGAAGCTGCCCGACATGATCTGTGCGCCAATGGTTTTGTCGATGGGGTCGGCCTCGCCGGTGAGCAGCGACTCGTCGACCTCGAGCAGTTCGCACTCCACCGCCTCGCCGTCGACCACGATCTGGTCGCCGGGGCCCAGCTCGATAATGTCGTCGAGCACGATCTCCTGCGGAGCGACCGCCTGCGTTCTGCCCTCTCGGCGCACCACCGGCTGCGCCTGTCCGACGATCGCGAGTTCGTCGAGCGTCTTCTTGGCGCGCAGCTCCTGGATGATGCCGATTCCGCTGTTGGCGATGATCAGCAGGCCGAACATGCCGTCGATCACCGATCCGGTCGCGATCACCAGAATGAACAGCACCCCGAGCAGCGCATTGATGCGCGTGAAGATATTGGCCTTCACGATGTCTCGCACCGAGCGGCTGGCTCGCTCCGGCACATCATTGGTGAGCCCGTCGCGACGGCGCTGCTCAACCTCTGACGAGGTGAGTCCGATCGCGGGTTTCTCATCCTGCGCGGTGATCGACATGATTCACAGCCTAGATGTTTGCTGTGTCCAATTTGCCTCCGCTGCGCTCCGGCGGTTCGTGGCCCTGTTACCCGGTTCTTCCCTCCTCCGCTCCTCCGCTTCGCTCCCCCGCTCCAAGGCGCAGGCTTATGGAGCCGCAGTCCAGACCCGGGCGGGCCACGAACTCGAGGGCGGATATCCGATAGTCGCCTGGTCGTTGCGCAGGCTAACGTTGAACGGTGTCAGACAGACCTGCTGCCGCCGCCGACGAGACTTCTCGCGCCACCGGTAGGCGGAGCCGTTCCGGCAGGGAAGTGGGTGTGGCATTCGGCGCGAGTGCCTTCTTCGTCTGGGGCATGTTCCCGGCCTTCTTCGGACTGCTGACCTTCGCTACTCCGGTCGAGGTGCTGGCCGAGCGAATTCTCTGGACCCTGGTCGTCTCGATGCTGCTCCTGCTGGTGACCGGCAAGATTCGCGAATTGCGCGGCATCGACGCCCGCACCTGGCGACTGGCCGCGGCGGCATCGCTGGCGCTGTCCATCAACTGGGGTGTCTACGTCTACGGCGTCATGTCCGAGCAGGTGGTGCAGTGCGCCCTGGGCTACTTCATCAACCCGCTGGTGACAGTTGCCTTCGGCGTCCTCATCTTCCGCGAGCGGCTGCGCCGAGTGCAGTGGCTCGCACTGGGTTTGGGCGCGACCGCCGTCATCGTCCTGACCATCGACTACGGCCGCCCACCCTGGATCGCACTCATCCTGGCGTGCTCCTTCGCGACCTACGGCCTGATCAAAAAGGTCATCCGCCTCGAGGCCCTCCCCGGCCTGGCCGCCGAAGGCATCTCCGCCGCCCCCTTCGCGATAATCGCCGTCGTAGTCCTCGCCCTGACCGGCCGCGCCACCTTCGGCTCCACCACCGCCCACTCCGCCCTACTCATGATCACCGGCCCGGTAACCCTCGTCCCCCTCCTCTTCTTCGCCCTCGCCGCCCCCCGAGTCCCCTTGTCCACCATGGGAATTCTCCAATATCTCACCCCCGCCCTCCAGCTCACCTGGGGCGTAGCAGTAGGCCACGAACCCATGCCCGCCTCCCGCTGGGCCGGCTTCGCCCTCATCTGGCTGGCCCTGGCCATCTTCACCATCGACGCCCTCCGCCGCTCCCGCCCGAAGCCGAGCAGTTAGACCAGTCGAAAGCGCCAGGCTCGGCTCTTCTCGGACGTTCGCCGCCAATCCGCTGCCTCTCTGCTGGCGTCGTGCTGCCCTCCGGCGAGTTCATCTGTGGCACAAGAGATTCAGCATCTCCTACCCTTGAGTCCAGTCAAGGGAGCAACCAGTGAGACACCTTCTGTTCCTAATCCTGGCGATCCTCCTCATCGCCTCGACCTACGACTACGCCAAATCCTCGGGCCACTACCCCCTCGTCGTCGCAGTGGGAGTCCTCGCCACCCTCCAACTGGCCATGAGGTCGATCAAGTAGTGCCGCGCCGAACACCCCGTGGTGCAGTTAGGTTGTAGCCGACAGGCTGCACGCGGTGAACGGGTGTGCCACCAGCGCAGAGGATCTGATCATGTCCCAACCGGGAATCGGGTCAGGTCTTACTCGACGCGTCTTGCTCGTGGACAGTTGAGCTAGCCACGCCATCGGGCGGGGTTGGCGAAGCGAACCGGTACAGGATGCGCGTAACCGCCCATGCCGCAAGGCGATAGGTGAGGATGGCCGGCACGATGATCAGGAGCGTTATGCGCAGCGCTACCAGTGCGGCGGCGACGGCTAGGTAGCCCAGGCCCATGCCGTCGGGTGAACCGAAGCCGTGTCGCTCCGACAGTGCTGCCAAGACCGGACGCAGGGCGAGGTACAGCACGACCAGGACCACCGGTATGCGGACCAGACGCCACCAGGCGAGCAGTTGACGGGTGTCAGGACGTTTCATCGTGCCAGCTCCGGTCCGGAGGTGAGGAATGCGAGCAGTAGGGCATTGCCGACTACTCCGCTGGTCGCGAAGCGCAAGCGGGTCCCGCTCCGCAGTGGCAGACCGACGAGATCGGCGGTGCGGAACAGGCGGGTGAATATGTCGCGGTGACCGAAGGCGCGGGCCGGGGCGAGCGCAAAGCTGGTGGCCGACACCGATATTCCGAGAATTACGGGACCGCTGTCGATATCCCCGGGACCGTCATGGCCTTTGCCGTACTCATGGATCGCACTGAAGCCGAGGACGCTGCGCTCCTGGTGAAACAACCCCGTCGCCAACTTGTCGGCGAGCCCCCGATCCGCAAACCCTGCGAAGTAGGCCGCCAGCCCGGTTCCCGAGGCGCGTGGTGCGTCGTGCGCTTGCCCGTCGACACCCATGCGCTGCACCACAAGTCCCGTACCTCGATCGATCTGCACCGCGCGCACCTGCTGCGCCCAATGCGCGAGAACCGCCGAGTGGTCGATGCCGGTCGCGCGGCCGTGCACCGCGATCGCGGCGGCGACGGCAGCCACATCGGTCGGATAGGCCTCGCCGGGAAGGGTTTCCAGCAACCCCGTCGGCGAGGCGAGCAGTTGCCGCTGGAAGGCGGAAATCATTGCGTCATGCTGTGCGGCGAGGCCGGGCGGGAACGCCGGATCGACCAGCCGCGCCATCCCGAGCGCGAGAGCGGGATAGGAGAGGTAGGCGTGCGCGTGCGGGTTGCTCAGATCCGCCGACCCGTCCTCGCCCTTCCAGGCTGCGGTGAACTCGGCGCGCATCTCGGGCAGCAGACTCTTCGCTGCCGCGCGAGTCACGATCGGCGCGTAGCGATCCCGCCACTCGGGATGCGCCAAACACACCTGCGCCAGTCCCAGCGCCGTCATCTGATGGGCAAGCAGCCCCCACATGCCGTCAAGCTCCCCGCCCGCGCCGCTCGCCCGCCGATGATCGTCATCAGCCTCGAACGCCACCAACTCCTCAGCAAGCGCATGCACCCGCCCCGCATCCCCGTCGAACCACCGATCGGCGTCCCGACCACACCACCACCTCGGCAACAACCCCACAACGAGCCCCGCCACCACAACACCAACCAAGATCGCGAGCAAGCGGCGAAACCTGTGTATTCGACGCCCCGCGCCAGTCGAACTCCCCATGCTCCGAACGTACATCCACACCCACCGTGAACCTCGAGAGAACCGCATTCGAAGTGATCAGATCCGAGCGGCGCGCACCAAGGCGTCGAACTTCGAGACGGAGTTGTCGAGCACGATGGCGTCGCCGGGATACATGATCAACTTGCTGTAGTCGGCGACCTCTTGGTCGTGGTGCTCAGGCGCAAGTCGGGGGGCATATTGCCGCTGGTGCGCGCGCCGGATGCTCGACACCGGTCCGGTCCGGTGGGCTGGTTCCGAAGAGGCCCGACAACTCGCGAGCCCACCGGTATCATGGGCCGCTACATGGCGGATCGTGGGTGAGCACGAATCACACTGCGCTCACGTTACTTCGGGCAATGCCGAACCATTTCCGGTCAGCGCGGTCCGATCCACGCCGGGTACTGCGAGGCGACAGGCTGGTGGGGCGTAGCCGGAGTCGCAGCTGGGGGCGCGGCGGTTCAGATGATGTTGGCGGCGATCAGCAGGTTCCAGATCTCGCCCTGGTCGATGACCTCTACGCCGAGCTTTTCGGCCTTGGTCAGTTTGCTGTCGCCGACTCCTGCGCCGGTGATGAGTAGGTCGGTGTTCGCGGAGACCGAGGATGCTGCTGTTGCGCCTGCCTTTTCGCATAGGCGTTGGAAGGTTGGGCGGGCGACCTTTTCGCCGGAGCGGGGGTCGCTGATGGCGCCGGTGATCACGATCGACTTGCCTTCCAGGGGTGCGCCGGCGGCGATGACCGGGGGGAGGTCTTCCTCGCGCACGTCCAGGGAGACGCCTGCTGCTCGTAGCCGCTCGAGTTCCGGTCGCAGGCGGGTGAGGTGCGCGACCAGGGAGGCGGCGACCTTCGGTCCGATATCCTCTACCGCCACAAGCTTTTCCTCGCCCGCGTCGGCGACCTCTTCGAGGGAGCCGAAGCCCGCTCGGGCCAGGCGCGCGGCGGTGCCGTCGGAGGCCATGGGGATAGCCAGGCCGATCAGCGCGCGGCGCAGGCCGACCTCACGGCTGGCATCGATCGAGTCGATCATGCGCGCGGCCGAGACCTCGCCCATGCGGTCGAATTCGAGCAGGCGCTCCTTGGTCAGCGTGTAGAAGTCCGACGGGCTCTCCAGGATGCCCGCCTCGGCCAGGCGTTCGATCCACACCCCGCCGATGGCGTCGATATCCGCCGCCGCCCGCGACGCCCAGTGGATCAGCCTCCGCACCGTCTGCGCGGGGCAGGAGACGTTGGTGCAGAACAGCTCTCGGCTATTGCCCTGCTCGGTCACCGGCTGCCCGCACGAGGGGCAGGCGGTGGGCGGCACGATCTCGCGCTCCTCGCCGGTGCGCTTGGCGGCGTCGAGCACGCCCGCCACGAACGGGATCACATCGCCCGCGCGGCGCACCAGCACGGTGTCACCGACCTTGATATCGCGGGCGCGGATCACCTCCTGGTTGGCCAGCGTCGCCTTCGTGACCGTCGTGCCGCCGACGAACACCGGCTCCAGCCACGCGACCGGGACGATCTTGCCGGTCTTGCCGACGTCCCAGACCACGTCGGCCAGCAGGGTGGTCTTCTCCTCAGCGGCGAACTTGAACGCCAGCGCGCCACGCGGGGAATTCGACCGAATCCCGGCCGCCGCGTAGGCATTACGATCGGCCAGCCGCAACACCGCGCCGTCGAGGTCGTAGTCCAGCGCATTGCGACCCTGCTCGATCGCGGTGATGGCCGCCTGCGCCTGCTCGGCGTCGGCGCAGAGCCGCATCGCCGCGCCCGCGACGCCCAGCGCCCGCAGCCCCTCCCCGAGATCGACCGCGGCGCCGCCATCGGAGGTATCCAAATCGAAGCCGAAGAACTGCAGCCGGCGCTCGGAGACCGTGGCCGGATCCTTCGCCCGCAGCGTGCCCGCCGCGGCATTGCGCGGATTGATCAGCGGCTTGTCCGGATGCGCCGTGTTGTAGGCGACGAAGGTCGAACGCAGCATCACCGCCTCGCCGCGCACCTCCACCCGCCCGGGAACGTCGATCCGCTCCGGGACACCATCGACCAACGCGCGGACCAGCATGGTCACGTCGTCACCGGTGGTGCCGTCACCCCGGGTCACGGCACGTACCAGCCGCCCGTCCTCGAAAACCAGGGCCAGGGACAACCCGTCGAGCTTCGGCATCACCACCACCGACTGGCCGGGGAAGCGGCCGAAGAACGCCGCGACCTGCTCAGGCTTGGTCGACTTCTCGAGTGACAGCATCGGCCGCGAGTGCCGGGTCGGGGCGTGCAGCACCGCGGGCGCGCCGACCTGCTCCAGCGGATTCGGGTCGGGCGTGAGATCGGGATGCGCCTCGATCAGACCACGCAGCTCGTCCTCGATCGTGTCGTATTCGGCGTCCGCGACCAGCGGCGAGCCCTGGTAGTAGGCGTCACGCAGCGCCACGATACGGTCCGCGAGCTCTTGGATATGTTCCCCAGTTTCCACAGCACAGACGCTACCGATACCTACCGACACCACGTGCGATGACGCCGCGCTACCGCCCGGGGCTTCCCGCTGATCCGGTATCGACGGTCAGCCGCGCTCGGGCAGCACCGTGAAATGCCGGACGGTGCCGGACAGCCCGGGAAGTTCGGCGGGCGGCGTCCACGTGCGGAAGTCGTCGTGGCTGTCGCTGTAGAGGTACTTGCCGTCCTCATAGGCATCGAAGAAGATGCGCCAGCCGCTATTGGGCAGTGGGATGACGCACTGGCCTTCCCGCGGCGTACCCCACCCGGCCCAATCCTCGGTCTGCACAAAGGCATACCGCCCGCGGAGCTGATCGGAAACCGCGAGTTCGACGTACTTGGTTTGTTCGTCCTTGGTGAAGGCGTAGTACTGACCGCGGTGATGCACCACGGTGGTGTCGATATAGCCGTACCCGGTGTCGGGCTTCGGGCCGAGTCCCACCATCGGGGTCAGCGGAGTCCACGATTGCAGCCCGGGATCGGTGGCGGTCATCAGATGTGGGGTGAAGCGAACTCCGTCCGACAGCGAGACCAGCACATTGACCTCACCATTCGGATCGACGAACCATTCCGGAGCCCACGTCGAGGTCACACCGGACACGTCGACCGGATAGTCGTAGAGGTGAGTCCACGCGAGTCGGTCATCGCTGTGCGCGAATCCGACTGTCTGGCCCTCCCACCCGGTGGTGTAGGTGAGGTAGTAGCGCCCGTCGGTATGCCGGATCAGACTCGGATCCCGCAGCAGCCCACTCGGTGGCTGATAGGCGGATCCCCGCAGCAGCTGGAAGTTGGTCGCATCAGTGGATTCGTAGACGTACAGATCGGTTTCACTGGCATTGGTGAACGCCGTCATCGTGTACCGCACCGTCGTCCGGCCCGGCTGAGTGAGCCCCGGATCGCTCACCGCACGCCCGGAAGCCAGCCCGTACAGCGGCACACTCCCCGCCAAAGCCAGTACGAACCTTCGACTAACCGCCATCCGCCGAATTATTCATGCCCATTCGCCACAAAGTTGCCGACACACCGATCGGTATACCGGCCCGGTGACACGTCATATCCAGCTGTCGAACCCGTGCTCGCCGAGCCACGCGATCATGCCGTCGAATCCGTCGGCGCTGTTCAGCTCGTGCGCGATGCGCTGGCCGGAGCCTCGACGCTTCCGGAGCCCGACCGAGAATGCCGCTCCTCCGCGTGGCATTCCGCATCCCCTCATCGAATGCGGAATGCCACGCCAGGCATCCTCGGCGGGCCGGGGGCTACTGCGTCCCCCGCTTCAGTGCCTGCTCGACGAACTGATTCGTATAGGTCGCATTCAGATCGATGCGGTCGCGCACCGGTTGCACATTGCGCGAGTACTGACTCAGGATGCGCAGGACATTCTCTGCCCCTTCGCGTTTCATGAGTCCGTCACCGTTTAACATGCTGATGGAATCGCGTACCGATTTGACGTATAGCTTGGGATCGCCGCCCGCGTACTGCGAGGGCATCTTGGCGGCGATCTCCTCGGGGCTGTGCGTTTTGATCCACTGCAGGGTCTGCACGAACGAGGTGACCAGCTTCTGCACGATCTCGGGATGGCTGTCCACGGTCTCGCACCGCATGTACAGCGAGGCAGCGGGATACAGTCCGCCGAGTGCCGCGCGGGTGCCCTGCTCATTGCGCATATCGACGAGCACCTGCGCATCACCGGAGGTGACCATCTTGGCGACGGTCGGATCGGTGGTCATGCCCGCATCGATGCCATTGTGATTCATGCCGGCGATGAAGGTCTGTCCCGCACCGACTTTCACCCGGGTGTAGTCGGAAGTGCCCAGCCCCTCCTGCCCGGCCAGCGCCTGGGTGAGGAAGTCGGTGGACGAACCCAGCGAGGTGACGCCGAGATTGCGGCCCTTGAAGTCCTTGGGGGAGCGGATGGTCGCCGCATCCGACTTGGAAACCAATTCCACTTCGCCCGGCACATCGGCGAATTGCACGACCGTGCGCAGACATTGATCCTTGGCCTGCAGATCGATGGTGTGATCGTAGAACCCGACCACGGCCTGCACATCGCCGGTGAGCAGCGCGGTTTCGGCGGTCGCGCCGGACTGTTCGCCGAGCAGCTGCACATCGATGTCATTGCGTTCGAAATTGCCCAGCTTCTGAGTCAGCATGGCGGGCAGATAAATCACCTTCTCCAGGCCGCCGACCATAATGGTGAGCTGCGGCCGCCCGTTCGCCACCGGAATGGACCGGGAATCGCGGCAACCGGTCATCAGCAGTAGCGAGGAAACGGCGAGCAGCACCAGCGCGAGGGTTTTGCGGTGTCTCATGTTCACACCCCGTGGCCCGAAGAAGCCTGCGACGGACGCCATTTCAGCAGCCGGTTCTCGGCCAGCCCGATCAGCCATTCGGCCACCAGCGCCACCACGGTGATGATGATCATGCCCGCATAGATGCCGGCCGCATCGAAGGTGCCCTGCGCATTGGAGATGAGCAGCCCCAAACCCTTGCTGGCACCGGCATATTCACCGACGACCGCACCGATGAGCGCGAAGCCGAAGGCCGTGTGCAGGCTGGACAGAATCCAGGTCGTGGCACTCGGCAGCACGATGGAGGTCAGCACCTGACGCTTGGACGCGCCCAGGATTCGCGCATTGTTGATGACATTGCCGTCCACTTCACGAGCGCCGGTGAAGGCATTGAAGAACACCGCGAAGAACACCAGCACCACCACGGTCGCCACCTTGGAGCTGAGCCCGAGCCCGAACCAGATGATGAACAGCGACGCCAGCACAATGCGCGGAACGGCGTTGAGCGCCTTGATGAATGGTGCCAGCACATCAGCCCAGTACCGGCTACGACCCAGCAGTACACCCAGCACCACACCCGCTACGGTGCCGATGACGAACCCGAGCACCGCCTCCTGCACGGTGGTGTAGAGCTGCAGCCAGATGGACCCGAATTGGGTGCCGTCGGTGAACCATTCGTAGAGCCGATCCCAGATGAGCGAAGGCTTGGAGTAGAAGAACGGGTCGATCCACAGCGAAGCGGTCAGTTCCCAGGAGCCCAGCCATAGCGCGATCAGCAGAACGCGCAGGCCCCAGGTGCGAATCTTCTCCTTGCGCGCCTGAGTGCGGACCCGGGCCAGAATCTGCGCCTCGGTCTCGAATTCCGGTGTGAAGGTGGCGGTTTGCGGTATGACATCAAGCGACACGGGAGGCTCCCTTACTGCGAGCTGCCTCGACCTGATCGCGCAGCGTTTCCCAAATTTCCTTGTAGAGGTCGCGGAACTCCTCGGTGAGCCGCACCTCCTCGACATTGCGCGGCCGCTGCAGGGTGACCTTGAAGTCGCCGCACACGGTGGCGGGCGAAGCCGTCATGACGACAACCCGATCGGCGAGCGAAATCGCCTCTTCCAGATCGTGAGTCACGAAGATGACCGCCGCATCAGTGCCGGACCACACGCGAAGCAACTCGTCCTGCATGAGCTGCCGGGTCTGCACATCGAGCGCGCTGAACGGCTCGTCCATGAGAATGATCTCGGGATTGTTGACCAGCGTCTGCGCCAGCGAAACCCGTTTGCGCATACCGCCGGAGAGCTGATGCGGGTAGTAACCTTCGAACCCGCCCAGGCCTACCGTGTGCACCCATTCGGCGGCCCGCGCCCGCGCCTCCTTCTTCGATGCGCCCCGGAAGTGCGGGCCCAGCGCCACATTGTCGAGCACGCTCTTCCACGGCAGCACGGCATCCTGCTGGAACATGTAGCCGACGCCGTCCGGAATGCCGCGCACATCCGCGCCGCGCACCAGGGTGCGTCCGGCCGAGGCGGGCTCGAGTCCGGAGACCAGTGAGAGGGTGGTCGACTTGCCGCAGCCGGTCGGTCCGACCACGGCGACGAACTCGCCGGGGGCGACCGTGAAGTTCAGGTCGCGCACCGCGGTGTGAATGCCGCCATTGGTACCCGGAAAGCGCTTGGTCGCGCCTCTCAGTTCGATCAATGGCTCGCCGCGGTCGAGGGGCGGTGGGGTCATCGGTTGCTCCTGTTTTCGTGCCGCTCGGGGTGTGTGCTGCGGCATTGGAGAGAAGTTACGTGGCCCGGGTCACACCGCAGAGTGTTGTGCGCGCTACCCGCACAAGTGGCGATTCGCCTGTTTTGCGCGTTCTGCTCGAGCGTTTGCGGGGCGTTCTCTACACTGTGGTCCGTGTTCTCGCTCGGCCCCCGCTCGGTTCGCCTCCGAACCCAGATCGTGCTGTTGCAGGTCGCGGTGGTCGGTGTGACCGTCGGCCTGGCCTTCGGCGTGTTCGCCTATATCGGCAATCAGCGCCTCTCCGGCGAATACGGTGAGCGCGCCCTCGCCATCGCCCGCACCGTCGCCTCCGAACCCGACGTGCGCGCCGAGGTCGCGCGCTACGCCGACCTCGCACTGCAACCCGGGCCGCAGCTGCAGGACGATCTCGCCGACGGCCAATTGCAGCGCATCGCCGATGACGCGCGGCTGCGCACCAACGCATTGTTCGTGGTCATCACCGACGATGCGGGTCTGCGCCTGGCACATCCGGAGCGCGCCCGGCTCGGCGAAATGGTCAGCACCGACCCCTCCAAGGTGCTCGCAGGCGCCGAGGTGATCATTCGTGAACACGGCACCCTCGGCGAATCGGTGCGCGCCAAAGTGCCGGTGCTGCAGCGCGGTACGGGCCGCGTGGTCGGTGAGGTCAGCGTCGGCATCTCGACGACGGCAGTGCGCGAACAGCTGCTGCGCGACCTACGCCGGTCCGGACTGCTGATCGTCGGAGCGCTGTGTGCGGGCATTGCCGGATCGGTGTTGCTGGCACGTCGCTGGCATGGTTTGACACTGGGCCTGGAACCCGCCGAATTGGCGGAACTGGTGCGCGAACAGGATGCCGTGCTGCACGGCATCGGCGAGGGCGTGGTCGCCGCCGACACCGCCTGGCGCGTCACCGTCATCAATGACGAAGCCCGCCGGCTGCTCGGGATCGACGCCGCCCCGGGTCGCGATATCGATGATCTCGGACTGACTCCGCGCGTGCTGGAAGCATTCCGCGCCGCCGACGGCCAACTGGTGCAGGCGGCGGTAGGCGACCGCATTGTTGTGGTCACCGCCCGCAGTGTGATCCGCGATGGCCGCCCCCTCGGTGCGGTGCTCAGCGTCCGCGACCGCACCGACGTGGAATCCCTTACCCGCCAACTGGATGCGGTCCGCTCCCTGAGCACCGTGCTGCGCGCCCAGCGCCACGAATTCGCGAATCGTCTGCACCTGCTGAACGGATTGCTGCACACCGGCCGGGCCGACGAGGCATCGCAGTACCTCGCGGAGCTGCTCGGCTCCGGCCCATTGGGAGCGATGCTGCCCGGCATGGAGGTCGTCGCCGACCCCTACCTGCAAGCCTTCCTCTCCGCAAAAGCCGCGCACGCCCGGGAGCAGGGCGTCCACCTCCGCCTCGGGCCGAATACCTGGGTGAGTGCGAATCTTGCTGCCCCCGTGGATGTCACGACGATTCTCGGAAATCTCATCGACAATGCCATCGAGGCCGCCCGCGCCCGCACCACCCCCGGACCTGCCCACGGGGATGCGCCGACAGCCCCGAGCGTCGAGCCCGCACCGGGAACCGGCACCGCGCTGGTGGAGGTGGAGTTGGTGCAGGAGGGGGAGACCCTGCACATTGCAGTGCTGGACAGCGGTGACGGGGTACCGCCCGAACTGGTGGATTCGGTCTTCACCGAGGGTGTTTCGACTCGCTCGGCCGCCGGTGTCCCCGGCGGCCGGGGCGTCGGCCTGGCCCTGTCACGACAGGTGGCCCGAGCGCGCGGCGGCGATGTCCTACTGGCCGATCCGGGCGGTGCCGGCAAAGCAGCCGAAAAACCTTTACATGGAGCGGAATTCATTGCCCGGTTGCCGGGCGTGCTGACAGAGGGAGAGCCCGCGTGGGCAGCGGAGAATTGAACATCCTGGTGGTCGACGACGACTTCCGGGTAGCCAACCTGCACGCCGGAATCGTCGCGGCGCTACCGGGATTCACGGTGGGTGCGGTCGCCAACACCCTCGCCGCCGCCCGCACGGAGATAGCCGCCGCGACTTTCGATCTGGCCTTGGTCGACGTCTACCTCCCCGACGGCTCCGGCATAGACCTGGTCCGGGAAATCCCCTTCGACGCCATGATCCTCACCGCCGCAACCGAATCCGAGACGGTCCGCGCAGCCCTCTCCGCCGGCGCCCTCGGCTACCTGGTGAAACCCTTCGACCACGCCGCCCTCGCCGCCCGCCTGGCCGGCTACGCCCGCTACCGCCGCATCCTCTCCGCCGCCGAAATATCAGCGTCCGACGTAGACGCCGCCCTCCTCGCACTACGCCCCACCACAACCTCCAGTTCGGCAGCCCAACCCGCCGCCCTCGTCACCTCCCCGACAAAAGATCTCGTCCTACAGGCCGTCCGACACGCGCACACCCCCATGTCCGCAGCCCAGGTAGCCGTCGCCATCGGCATCTCCCGCGCCACCGCCCAGCGCTACCTGGCTGCCCTGGTAGGCGCCGGCGGCCTCCGCATGCAACTCCGCTACGGCAGCACCGGCCGCCCCGAACAGGAATACTCCGCCGGACCTACCCGCTGAGCGCTGCAATTCAGTCGATACTTCTGATGAGCATTGTCCAGATCGCCGCGGTGAACCACGGCCGCAGCGGTCAGCAGCTGTGCGGCGCGGCGAATATCCAGGGGACCGTCGTCCAGGCCGGGAACGAGGGCGTCGATCACCGCTGCGATAGCCGCGGCCCGGGATGCCTGGGGGAGTGCGGCGGAATGGGCGAAATCCACTAGCAGCCGCCGTAATTGGACCAGACCGCAGAGCTCGCCGGTCGGAAGATTCACCAGATACGCCAGGCGCGTGGGTGCGGCAGCCAGATCACGCAGTGCGTCCTCGATGGTGGGGAAGCCGAGCAGGATCGCGGCGACCTGCCCGTTCTCCGGAGCCTCGGGGGCATGCGACCAAGTGTGCAGGCGGACATAGCGTGCCGCATCGGGATGTGGGGTGGCGGGCCAGAGTTCGGATTGCCGCTCGAACTCGTGCAGGTGCTGGTTGGATTCGCGAGCAATCAGGCTCTCGGGCGTATGGAACTGGATTTCGATCCGGAGATCGGAATGCGGAGCGGTCCACACTGCGCGATAGTCCTTGTACCGGGGATGGCTCCACGAGTTGGCAGCCGAGCCGGGCACGATGCGATAGCCGCGTTGTTCGAGCAGTCCGAGTACCAGTTCGATACCGGACGTGAGGACTCGGTGCTGAAGATCAGCGCGTAGCGAATGGCATCGTTGATGCTGGACAGTGCCGCCGGTAGCGAGACGCCTTCCGTGCGTGACACCGTGACTTGCCGCTGCAGCGCTTCGAGACTCTTCACGGAAGCGAATTCGCCTGCGCGCCGGGCACCGTGAGCCTCGGCTAGGGGAGCCAGGATGTCGTCGAGACAGGTGCGGAACGACTCGTCGTAGACACGATCGGGCAGCTGTCGCCGCCGCACGACGGTGGTGGGCGGCTCGCCCGATTCCCAGCCGCGCGCGGAGGGGAACCGGGCCCAATACCGGGGCTCGCCGGTGCGGTCGTGCGATCGGGTCATGATGGCACCCTCCGAAGACCGGAGACGAAGGCCCAACCAGGCAATGTGACCCCTGCCACTCGATTATTGGCGAATCCGGGGGACTTTGGCTAGCGTCGAAGGGGTGGCGATGCTCCTGTCGGCCGACTTGCACCGGTCCAGGGTCGGGATCGTCACTCACACAGGAGAATTCCCATAACTATTCAGTTCAACCACACCATTGTCGGATGCAAGGCCAATCGGGAGACCGCCGAATTCTGGGCGGAGATCCTCGGATTGGAGGTGGGGACCGGGTGGGGGCCGTTCATTCCGTTGCAAGTCGGGAACGGCGTCACCTTCGATTTCGCGAATGTTCCGCCGGATCTGCCCGGTGGCATTCACCCCACGCACTACGCCTTCCTGGTCTCGGAGGACGAATTCGATTCGGCCTACAAGAAGATCACGGATTACCGGATCACCTATTGGGCTGATCCGCACGGCCGGATCGAAGGCGAGATCAACCACAACGACGGTGGCCGCGGCGTCTATTTCCAGGATCCCAACGGCCACTATATGGAGCTGATCACCGTTCCGTACGGTGGCTGGCCGCAGCGGTAATCACTCGGTGCTGCACTGGGCGTTGGCCTTTCACGCCGAAGCGGCCACGCCCAGTGACAGCGCACCCATGAACCTCGGTGTCCCCTTCTCGTAGAACTGATCGACCGCACGAACTTCGAAACCGGCATCCTCGATCAGCCCGCGAATATCGCGATCCAGATGGCAGCCGCCGAACAGCGTCTTCTGGACCGGATTCAACCGGTGCTGCCACACCTGCACCCCGGGATCCGGCGCGAGCCCGTGTTCGACGAAATGAAATGTCCCGCCCGGCGCCAGGACTCGGCGAATCTCGGACAGTGCCGCGCGCACATCGGGGATGGTGCACAGCGTCCAGGTGGACAGCGCCGATTCGAAACTATTGTCCGCGAACGGCAATGCCTGCCCGTCCAATCCCGAGCGCTCGACCGGAACCGTGGACGCGGCGATCCGCTCGCTTGCCATTCGCCAGCCGAGACCCACCGGTTCGACCGCGCTCACCGATTTCACCTCGGCGGGATAGAACGGCACATTGCGCCCGGACCCGAATCCGATCTCCACCACGCGCCCGTTCAGGCCGGCGCAGGCGCGTTCCCGCACCGGATCCAGGAACTTGGCGCCGCACGACACATCGATGATTCGGGGCAGCACCTGGTTTTCGTAGATTCCCACGTCACGACTCTTTCCATGAATTATCCTGTGCGCCAGCGACTAGTGCGTCGGGAAGCGCTTGGTCAGCCACGCGGCGACGTAGTCCAGCACCTGCGGATCGATGGTCGTCTCGATGGTGCCGTACTCACTCGGCAGTCCCGTGGTCGCGGGCTGCATGAGGTGATTGAGTCCGTCGAAGACTTGCACGGTGGCATCCGGATCGGCGGCCAGCAGACTGCGCATCGGCCCTTCGCTCTGTGCCGCCGGAACCTGTAGATCCTTGGTGCCGAACATGGCGAGCACCGGAACGCGCAGCGCCGAAAGCGCCGGGGCCGGATCGTAATTGATGAGCGCGGCCATATACGGCGTCACCATGGCGTCGATGGTTTCGCCCGAGGCACGCTGATCGGCGGGCAGGCTGTCATTGTGCTGTTGCGCATAGACTTTCGCGGCAGCGAGATCACCATTGCGAATAACACTGGTCAGCCCCGAGATATAGCCGACCTGCGCGGCCACCTGCTCGGGCGGCGCACCCGATGCGGTCAGGATCAGCCGATTCTGTTCGAGCAGTACATCCGCACCGGTCACCGCCGGACCGGCCTGCAGAATCGCGAAGGCCACACCGCTGTCGGGCTGCGAGGCATACAGCGGCGCAAGGTATCCGCCCTCACTGTGCCCCAGCAAACCGATGCGTTTGCCATCGATTTCCGAACGCCCGTGCAGGAAGGCCACACCGGCGCCGATATCGCCGGTCAGATCCTGATAGCTGGAATCGGCGAGATCCCCGCCGGTACCGCCGACACCACGATCGTCGGTGCGCAGCACCGCATATCCGGCGCGGGTCAGGGTGTCCGCCCACAGTAGGAACGACTTGTGCCCCAGGATTTCCTCATTGCGATCCTGCGCCCCGCTGCCGGTGATGAGCAGCACCGCCGGATGCGGCCCGCCGGTCTGTGGTTCGGTCAGCGTGCCCGCAATGGTGATGTTCCCGCTGTGGTAGCTGACGTCCTCGGACTTGTACGGCCACGGCGGCTTGGGCTCCTGCGGCCGCGCCGGGGTCGCCGCCTGCCCGCGGGTCAGATTCAGCGGCACGGTCTTTCCGGATTGCGTGAAGTCGCCCTTGATGCTGTCCGAGGCCTTGTCGTACTTCCCCTCGAACGTCGGTTGGCCGGGAAATTCCGGGATCGAGAACTCGACTCGATCCACCTCATTGCGGACCGCGCTCAGTTGCTTGTCCGCAATACCCTGGACCGGGACCTCGATCGAACCCTTGCCATCGGTGGTGAAGTTGATGCCCACCGCCAGTGGCTGACCAGGGAATTCGATATTCCCGTGCCAGTCCCCGGTCACGTATGTCTGCGCCGGCCCGGTGCTCGAGCAGCCCGCCACCACGAGGACGACGACAACGAACAGGCCCAGCGAAAGCGACCGCACCACACGCATCCTCCGAGAGTACGCGCGGGTAACACTGGCATTACCGATTCGACACCGTAAATAACCTCTGGGCCATGGCTGGTAACTCTCGCGTTCATCCCATTGCCCTCTGTCATGCGCGCCTCGTACCTTGGATCCGTGAGCAATGTCGCTACCGCCCCGGCGCTCGCGGATCTACCCACCGGTGTGGGCGGGTTCGCGACCCCCGAATTCGGGCCCCTGGTACGTACTTTCGCGCGATTGATGGGCGGTCACCCGGGCGCCGGAGGTGCGCTCTCGGTGCACCTGCACGGCGAGCCGCTGGTCGATGCCTGGATCGGTGACGCTACGCCTGCCGCCGCCTGGGGCGCCGATACCGGCGCCGTCGTCTTCTCCGCCACCAAAGGCATTGCGGCCACGGTCATTCACCGTCTCGCCGACCGCGGCCTCATCGACTACGACACCCCGGTCGCCGCCTACTGGCCCGAATTCGCGGCCAATGGCAAGGAGCGAATCACGGTGCGGCAGCTGCTGTCCCACCGCGCGGGCCTGTCCGGCCTGCCCGAGATCGCCCGCGGCCTGGACGACATTCTCGATCACCGCCTGATGGAGCAGCGCCTCGCCGCCGCGAAACCCGATCACCTGCTCAACATTCCGACCTATCACGCCCTGACCTTCGGCTGGCTGCTCGCGGGTCTGGCCCGCGCCGTCACCGGCCGGGGCATGGCCGAACTGTTCCGCACCGAGATCGCCGAACCGCTCGGCACCGACGGCATCCATCTGGGCCGCCCGCCGGCCGGGGCCGTCACCACTGCGGCCGAACTACAGGGCACCCGACTTGCCGCAGTGGGCACCACCTATGTCTCGTTGTTCCTGGGCCGCGCCTACGGTCTCCCCGGCGCTCTCGGTGCGGCAACCCGTGCCCTCTTCCTGCCCGGCCTCGAAGAATTCGTCGACGGCGACAATCCGCCGATTCTGGAGACCGAGCTCCCCGCGGGCAATGGCGTCTGTACCGCCAGCGGTCTGGCCACCCTCTACGGCGCGCTGGCCAATGGCGGCATGAGCAACGGCCACCGTTTCCTGTCGCCGCAGACCATCAAGACCATGCGCCACATCGAGACCTACCGTCTCGATCACGCGCTCTTCTATTTCCCCATGCTCTGGCATATGGGCTACCACTCACTGCCGATGCCCGGCGCCCGCGCCGGTTTCGGCCATATCGGTCTTGGCGGTTCCTTCGGCTGGGCTGACCCTCAGCAGGGACTTTCCGTCGGTTTCGTCCATAATCGGCTGTCGCTGGCCGCCCTCACCTCCGACCAGATCGCCGCGGCCTGGATACTGCCGCTGGCTGTCCGGGGCGCCCGCGCGGCGCGCCGAACCATCGCAGTACCGAGCCGCCGCGCGGCCTGAGCCGGGGGCGCGGCAGACTGGGGTCGTGTCTGGACTACCTCTCGGTGCTGTGATCTGTGCCTTCGTGGCGGCCCTGTTGTTCGCGGTCTCCGCGGTGGCGCAGCAGCAGGCCGCCTCCGAAGTGCCCGACGGCGACGCCCTCATGCGCTCGCTCATTCGCAGTCCGCGGTGGTGGGCCGGAATGATCGGCGACGGAGGCGGATTCGCCTTCCAGGTCGCGGCGCTGGCCATGGGGTCGGTGCTCATCGTGCAGCCGATCCTGGTGAGCGCGCTGGTATTCGCGCTGCCGCTGGCCGCGCGCTTCAGCGGCCGCAAGACCACCCCGGCCATGTGGTTGACAGCACTGGCGCTGTCGATGGCGCTGGCCGTCTTCCTTATTGTGGGCGATCCCACCCCGGGCCTCACCCATGCGCGACTGCACCGCTGGGTGCTGCCGCTGCTGGTGATCTTTCTCCTGGTCGCGGCGGCGCTGGTGGTCTCCCGCATGGCGAAAACCTCTGCGCTTCGAGCACTGATGCTGGGTGCGGCGGGCGGCACCCTGGTCGGCGTCTCGGCGGCGCTCACCGAGTACGTGACCCAGCTGTTCGAGCGGAGCGTCGGCCATGCCCTCACCAGCTGGGAGCTGTACCTGCTGATCGCCACCGGACTCTGCGGCGTCTATCTCCAGCAGGTCGGTTATCAGGCAGGTTCGCTGGCGGCCTGCCTCCCCGCCTTTACAGTCGCCGAACCTCTGGTCGCAGCTTTTGTCGGCATCACCGTGCTCGATGAGCGTCTGCGGAGCGGACCGATCGGCACCGTATTTGTCCTGATCGCTGTGGTCACCATGTGTCTTGCCGCTGTGGTACTGTCCCGCGCCCAGGCCGGTGACCCTCTCGAAACGCTTGATCCCGAGCCGGTTTCACAGCGCTCGCAGTGAAATCCACCACGACACGCAAACCCGCCACGCCGCCCGCGGAAGCTGTTGTCGGTGCCAGGACCTAACATGTGTCTTCGTGTCGGGATCATTCGTTCACCTCCATAACCACACCGAGTACTCGATGCTCGATGGCGCGGCGAAGATCACGCCACTGTTCAAAGAGGCGCAACGGCTGGACATGACCGCCGTCGGCATGACCGACCACGGAAACATGTACGGCGCTTCGGAGTTCTACAACTCCGCCAAGAAGCAGGGCATCAAGCCGATCATCGGCATCGAGGCCTACATCGCGCCGGAGTCGCGGTTCAACACCAAGCGTGTGCGCTGGGGCGACCCGTCGCAGAAGAGCGACGATATCTCCGGTTCGGGTGCCTACACCCATATGACCATGGTCGCGGAGAACGCGACCGGTCTGCGGAACCTGTTCAAGCTGTCCTCGCTGGCCTCCATCGAGGGCCAGCTCGGCAAGTGGGCGCGTATGGACGCCGACATCATCGCCGAGCACGCGGCGGGCATTATCGCCACCACCGGCTGCCCCTCCGGCGAGGTGCAGACCCGTCTGCGCCTGGGCCAGGAGCGCGAGGCGCTGGAGGCCGCGGCGAAGTGGCAGGAGATCTTCGGCCCGGAGAACTTCTTCCTCGAACTCATGGACCACGGCCTCTCCATCGAGACCCGCGTGCGCGAGGGCCTGCTCATGGTCGGCCGCGAGCTGGGCATCCCGCCGATCGCCACCAATGACTGCCACTACGTGCACGAAACCGACTCCGCCAACCACGAAGCGCTGCTGTGCATCCAGACCGGTAAGACGCTGTCGGATCCCACCCGCTTCAAGTTCGACGGCAGCGGCTACTACCTCAAGTCCGCCGCGGAGATGCGCGCCATCTGGGACGCGGAAGTCCCTGGGGCCTGCGACAATACGGTCCTCATCGGCGAGCGTGTGCAGTCCTACGACGAGGTGTGGGAGCACCGCGACCGCATGCCCATCTTCCCGGTGCCCGAGGGGGAGACCCAGGGCAGCTGGCTGCGGCACGAGGTCATGGTGGGCCTGGATCGCCGGTTCCCGAGAGGTATTCCGCCGGAGTACATGCCGCGCGCGGACTTCGAACTCGACGTCATTATCGAAATGGGCTTCCCGGCCTACTTCCTCATCGTCGCCGACCTCATCACCTACGCCCGCTCGGTCGGCATCCACGTCGGACCGGGCCGTGGCTCGGCCGCCGGTTCGCTGGTCGCCTACTCCATGGGCATCACCAATATCGACCCGATCCCGCACGGGCTGCTCTTCGAGCGCTTCCTGAACCCCGAGCGCGTATCCATGCCCGATATCGATATCGACTTCGATGATCGCCGCCGCGGTGAGATGGTCCGCTACGCCACCGAGAAGTGGGGCAGCGACCGGGTCGCCCAGGTCATCACCTTCGGCACCATTAAAACCAAGGCGGCGCTGAAGGACTCGGCCCGTGTGCAGTTCGGCCAGCCCGGTTTCGCCATCGCTGACCAGATCACCAAGGCGCTGCCGCCGCCGATCATGGCCAAGGACATCTCGGTCTCCGGCATCATGGATCCCGAGCATGAGCGGTACAAAGAGGCCGCCGAGGTCCGCGAGCTCATCAATACCAATCCGGACGTTGCCAAGATCTACGAGACGGCGCGCGGCCTCGAAGGCCTGATCCGTAATGCCGGTGTGCACGCGTGCGCGGTCATCATGTCGTCCGAACCGCTCACCGACGCCATCCCGGTCTGGAAGCGCGCGCAGGACGGCGCCATCATCACCGGCTGGGACTACCCGTCCTGTGAGGCCATCGGCCTGCTGAAGATGGACTTCCTGGGCCTGCGCAACCTCACCGTCATCGGTGACGCGCTGGTCAATATGAAGAACAACCGCGGCATCGACCTCGACCTGGACACGCTGCCGCTCGAAGACGCCGCCACCTACGAATTGCTCGCGCGCGGTGACACTCTCGGTGTCTTCCAGCTCGACGGTGGCGCCATGCGGGACCTGCTGCGCCGCATGCAGCCCACCGGCTTCGACGATATCGTCGCCGTGCTCGCGCTGTACCGCCCCGGCCCCATGGGCATGAACGCCCACAATGACTACGCCGACCGCAAGAACAAGCGGCAAGAGGTCAAACCCATCCATCCGGAGCTCGAAGAGCCCCTGAAGGTCATCCTCGGCGATACCTACGGCCTGATCGTGTATCAGGAACAGATCATGCAGATCGCGCAGAAGGTCGCCGGGTACTCACTCGGCCGAGCCGATATTCTGCGCCGCGCCATGGGTAAGAAGAAGGCGTCCATCCTCGAGGCCGAATTCGAAGGCTTCGAAGCGGGCATGGTGGAGAACGGCTTCTCCAAGCCCGCCGTGAAGGCGCTGTGGGACACCATCCTTCCGTTCGCCGGTTACGCGTTCAATAAATCGCACGCCGCCGGCTACGGCCTGGTCTCCTTCTGGACCGCCTACCTCAAGGCCAACTATCCGGCCGAGTACATGGCCGGTCTGCTCACCTCCGTCGGTGACGACAAGGACAAGGCCGCGATCTACCTGGCCGACTGCCGTCGCCTCGGCATTCAGGTGCTGCCGCCGGACGTCAATGAATCCATGGTCGAATTCGCTTCCGTCGGTGGCGATATCCGCTTCGGCATGGGCGCGGTGCGCAATGTCGGTGCGGCCGTGGTGGGCTCGATCATTGCCGCGCGCAATGAGAAGTCGAAGTTCACCGACTTCTCCGACTACCTGAACAAGGTCGATGCCACCGCCTGCTCCAAGAAGGTCATCGAATCTCTCATCAAGGCAGGCGCTTTCGACTCGCTCGGGCATCCGCGCAAGGGCCTGCTGCTGATCCACTCCGATGCCATCGACGCGGTCATGTCGACCAAGAAGGCCGAGGCCATCGGCCAGTTCGACCTGTTCGGCGGCTTGGACGACGATGACTCCATGGCCAGCGTCTTCAATGTGAAGGTGCCCGACGAGGAGTGGGAGACCAAGCACAAGCTGGCTCTCGAGCGCGAAATGCTGGGCCTCTATGTCTCCGGGCATCCGCTCAACGGCGTCGAGCATGTGCTTGCGGCACAGTCGGATACGCAGATCCCGACCATTCTGGAAGGTGACGTCAAGGACGGCCAGCAGGTCACCATCGGCGGCATCTTCGCCAGCGTCACCCGCCGCGTCAATAAGAACGGCCTGGCCTGGGCGTCGGCGCAACTGGAGGACCTCAGCGGTGGCATCGAGGTGCTGTTCTTTCCGCAGTCCTATTCGGTCTACGGCATGGATGTCACCGAGGACGCCATCGTCCTGGTGAAGGCCCGCGTCTCCGCCCGCGACGACCGCATCTCGCTCATCGCGAACGACCTCATCGTGCCGGACCTTTCGTCCATCGGCGTGGACAAGCCGATGTCGGTGATCATTCCGACCCGGCTGTGCACCCCGGACAAGATCGGCGCGCTCAAGCGGGTACTGAGCAGTCATCCCGGCACCGCCGACGTACACATTCGGCACGTCGGTTCCCGGGAGCGCACCACACTCCTGAAAGTGTCGGACAACCTGCGGGTTTCGCCGTCCTCGGCATTGATGGGCGACCTGAAGGCACTGCTCGGCCCCGGCTGCCTAGCGGGCTGAACCACCCCGGCATGAACGAGGCCCCTCCCAGCTAGGTGAGGGGCCTCGGGTCGTCTGCTGTCACAACCAGGTCGGGTCGCCGAAAACCGCGCCGCTGTCGTCCACTTCGGCGGACTTGGCGTAGAGATAGGTGTACTGGCGGATCGCCACCGGTCCGGTGCACTGGTTCACCGCGATATGGAAATCGCGGATGACGATCACGACTTCCTTGCCCGGAATCAGGTCCTTGTCCGCTACCGGAACGTCCTTGACCTCGCCCGGGGCGAGGTTGATGCTCAGCGGCACCTGAATATTGGGCCCGATCAGCGTTGTCGAAGGTAAGGCGCCCGGTCCCGGAGGTAGCGGGATATTGCCGCTGGGCACGTAGACCTGGGGGATCGCCCCGGCATTTCCGTTCAGCAGGGTGACCGCGCATCCGACGTGGTATCCGGTCTTGAGCTGGCCGCCGGCCAAACCGTTGACCCTGCCGTAGGCGATATTGCTGACGAGCGCCTCGCGCGAGGTGCCTACTTCGTTCAGCGGCGCAATCCGGTTGATGGTTTCCGAGTGGTCGCCGACGGTGAAGGTGCCGAAGGCGGAGGTGTAGGTCTGCTCGTGCGCCGTCAGCTCAGTGATGTCGGCATGGGCGCTCGGCAGAGCGCACAGCGCGGTTCCGACGGACAGAAGTAGCACTCCGAACGGTTTCGACCGCATAGGAATCAAGGTAATAGAGGAATCGCATAACTGACCCGCATGACACGGACCGAGTGGTCGCGATTCAGATAAGGCTGCGCGCGCTGTGTCAGAAAACGCTGCGCGCGCTGTGCCGCACGACCGCGACGATCCAGCGCAATGCCACCACGGTCGCCGCCGCCAGCACGGCAATCTGCGGGGAACCGGTGATCAGCAGCAATACCAGCGCAATGATCAGCCCGGCGGCGAGCGCCTCGAGCTTGTACACCGGCCAGGCGGTGCCCGCGATACTCACGGTCGGCACGTGCGACCGGGTACGCGCTCCCTGTGTTGGGTGAACAACTGCCATCTGTTCAGGGTATACGACGACCTAAAGTTCGGTCTACCGAACTCTGCTGGCGGGAACATAACAAGATCCGGGTGTGTTAGCTCGGTCATGCCACTTACTGGAGAATACGAACCCAGCCCCTCCGACTGGGCACGCAGTCAGGCAGACAAGTACGAGGAATCGAACGGCGCCGAGGGCGACACCCTGCAGGGTAAGCCGATCATCCTGCTGACCACCCTCGGAGCCAAGTCCGGCAAACTCCGCAAGACCCCGCTCATGCGCGTCGAGCACGGCGGTGAGTACGCCGTCGTCGCCTCGCTGGGAGGCGCTCCGAAGCATCCCGTTTGGTACTGGAACATCAAGGCAGACCCGCACGTGGAACTGCGCGATCGCGAAGTGGTCAAGGACTACGACGCCCGCGAGGTCACCGGCGACGAGAAGAAGGTCTGGTGGGAGCGCGCGGTCGAGGCGTGGCCCGACTACGACAACTACACCAAGAAGACCACTCGCGAGATCCCGCTCTTCGTTCTCACACCTCGCGGCTGACGACACTCCCGGGCGCACTCCGCCGTACTGGCTTTGCCGGTCGGCGGAGTGTCCTGTTTCCCGGCTCAGTAGCATGTGTCGGGTGTCAGATCCGCTTGCGTTTGCAGAGAAAGTGTCAGGTCCGTTGCCGCAATTGAGCGCGGACGAAATCGATGCTGCCGCCAAGCGAATTTCCGACATTATCGAGCCGACACCGCTGCAGCGAATCGCGCGGCTGTCGGACGTGACCGGTGCCGAGGTCTACCTGAAGCGGGAAGATCTCACCGCTGTGCGCTCCTACAAGCTGCGCGGCGCCTACAACCTCATCGTCCAGCTCACCGCCGGCGAACGCGCCGCGGGTGTGGTCGCCGCCAGTGCCGGAAACCACGCGCAGGGTGTGGCTTTCGCATGCAAGGCGATGGGGATCAAGGGTCGCATCTACGTCCCGACCACCACTCCCAAGCAGAAGCGCGACCGGATTCGCGTGCACGGCGGCGAATTCGTGGAACTCATCGCCATCGGTGATACCTACGATGCGGCCGCCACGGCCGCCGTCGATGATGTGGCGCGCACCGGCGCGACCATGGTGCCGCCCTTCGACGATCCGCGCACCGCGGCCGGGCAGGGCACCATTGCCGCCGAGATTCTGGATCAGCTCGATCGCGCCCCCGACCTGGTGGTGGTGCCGGTGGGCGGCGGTGGCTGCCTGGCCGGAATCAGCACCTATCTGCGGGAACGCTCGCCGCGCACCGCGATTCTCGGTGTCGAGCCGGCGGGCGCGGCCTCCATGACGGCGGCCTTGGTCGCCGGGGGGCCGGTCACCCTGCCCGAGATCGACCCGTTCGTCGACGGTGCCGCCGTGCGCCGCATCGGCGCGGTGCCCTACACCGCGGTATCGCGGCTGGGCGGCGGGGTGCGTTCGCACGCGTCGCTGCCTTTACTGACCACCACCGAATCCGGTAGTGGCGCAGGCGCTTTCCGCATGATGACCGTCGACGAGGGCGCCATCTGCACCGCCATGCTGGAGCTGTACCAGAACGAGGGCATTGTCGCCGAACCGGCGGGCGCGCTCTCGGTGGCGGCTCTGCGGGAGGTTGAGCTCACGCCGGGCGCGACCGTGGTGTGCCTGCTCTCGGGTGGCAATAACGATGTCTCCCGCTACGGCGAGGTCATCGAGCGGTCGCTTGTTCATCAGGGCCTGAAACACTATTTCCTGGTGGACTTTCCGCAGGAGCCGGGCGCACTGCGCCGCTTCCTCGACGAGATCCTCGGTCCCGACGACGACATCACCCTCTTCGAATACGTCAAGCGCAACAATCGGGAGACCGGGGCGGCGCTGGTCGGCATCGAATTGGGGTCGCCGGACGGCCTGGAATCGCTGCAGAAGCGGATGGACGAATCCCCGATCCGCGGCGAACGCCTGGACCCGGGCTCGCCGGCCTACCGCTACCTGACCTGATCGACTCGATCCCGGGCAGAGCGGGGAAGTGCCCTGCCCGGGACGGTCGTACGCGATCCACCCCCACAGGGGACCGCGGGTCTGGGTGATTCACATGTGCAGCAGATATCCCGCGCCCGTGGAGTGGATGAGCTGAGGTTCGCCCAGCTTCCGGTCCAGCCGGTGCACCACTTCCTCGATAGTGGCGGCAGTTGTTGTCTCACTGCAGTATTCGGCGAGTTCGGCATAACTGACCAGGGTGCCCGCGCGTGCGGCCAGCAGTTCCAGCGCACAGAATTCCCGGGCCGTCATGATGAGCAGCACCCCATTGCGCTGCACCCGCCGCCGCAGCCGATCCACCACCAGATCGCCGATGGTCAGCACCGGTGCGGGTGGTCGCAGGTGGCGTGCGCACAGTGCCCGCACCCGCCCGGCCAGCTCGCCGAGCGAGAACGGTTTGGCCAGATAATCGTCCGCGCCGCTCGCGTATCCCTCGGTACGATCGGCCGGGCTGTCGCGAGCGGTGATGATCAATGCGGGCATATGCTGCCCCGATTCCCGTTGCCGCCGAATCAGATCCAGGCCGTCCCCGTCGGGCAGTCCACGATCGACGATCAAGCAGTCGTAGCGGCGGGTGCCGCAACTACGGCCGGCGTCGGCGAGATTCCGGGTCAGATCGACAATGAATCCGGCGGCCCGCAGCCCGGCCGCGACGCGTTCGCCCAACTCGTCGTCGTCCTCGCAGACCAGTACCCATACGCTGCGGGGGTTCATCCGATCGTCGAGCATTCGCCCACGGTGTCACGACAATTGTGAACGAATCATGAGCGATAGTCGTACGACGAGTCGAGTAGTCCACTACCCAGGAAATCGAACGGTTGCGGCGGGAGAATCTGTTCATGAAAAGACTGGTGGTGTGCTGTGACGGCACCTGGAAGGCGGAGTCTTCCACCACGGTGTCGAATATCGTGAAGATCGCGCAGACGGTATCCCTGGCGGACGCCGACGCGGCCGGGAATCATATCGGCCAGCGCGTCTACTACGTCTCCGGGCCCGGAGCCCGCGGCTTCACCTCCGATCGCCTCCTGGGCGGCGCCTTCGGTACCGGCCTGGAGGCCAACCTCTCCGCTGCCTACTGGCAACTGGCGCTGAACTGGGAGCCGGGCGACGAGATCTATATCTTCGGCTTCAGCCGCGGCGCGTTCACCGCCCGCAGCCTGGCCGGGATGATCAACCGGCTGGGCATCCTCACCTACACCGCCATGATCGACGGCAAATACCCGGATGCACTGAAGATCTACCAGACCCGCAAGGCGCATCCCGACGATCCGGACCCGCCCGCCTGGGCCGAATTCCGCAGTGCCAATTGCTATCCCGATCCGGTCACCATCAACTTCCTGGGTGTCTTCGACACGGTCGGAGCCATGGGCATCCCGGGCATCACGGCGCGGCGGCACCGCTTCCACGATGTGCAGTTGTCCTCCATCGTGCATTGCGCCCGGCAGGCCCTCGCCATCAATGAACGCCGCCGGGCGTTCGAGCCGTGCCTGTGGGAAGTCCCCGTGGAGATCGGCGAGAAGTACCGCCGCACCGACCGGGTGAAGCAGGTGTGGTTCGAAGGGGTGCACAGCGATATCGGTGGCGGCTATCCCGACTGCGGGCTCTCCGATATCACTCTGGGCTGGATGATCCGTGAAGCCGAAGCCGAGGGCCTGGCCTTCGATCAGACACGGCTCGCTGTGCTCCAGAGGTGCTGCCCGGATCCCCCTAAGACGCTGCACAATTCGCTGAGTACCGGTTTCCGCGTCCTGAACTTCCTTCGGGTGCTGCACAATCCGCGAAGTCTGCGGTTCTACTGGGACTCTTGGCGGCGATTGCTCGAGCCATATGACCAGGCGAGCTATCTCGCATCGTCGGCACAGGAGGCCGGGTACGACCCCGCCAATCTGGTTCGGTGGGATGAGTCCCACAGCGGGCCCACGCCTCCCGCCCTAATCGAACCTACTGGTAAGGGGTTATTGGCTGGCAGTGGCGGGCATTAACTTCCCCAAACGCGGGAACCGCACAGCCGGTGTCTCAGCGGCGCAGACCCACTACCGGTTGTGCTGTGGAGACACCGGCTGTGTGGTCTGGGAGAAGGGTTGTGTGGTGCCCGCTTTGGGGGGATTCGATGCCGCGACAAGTCGGTGCACCTGGGTTACTTGCGTTGAAAGAAGGTGTTGGGTTCGCGGGTGCGGGCAGAGCCCGAGATGGCCGTGCTGGGCACGTCAGGAGGGGTACCCGATCTACCTTCCGCAGTACCGGGGGATCCTGCGGTACCGGCCGCAGGACTGGCTGTGGTCCCGTTCTCGAGAACAAAACCCGAAAAGACAAGAACCACAACACCGAGAACCGAAAAACCGACCCGCACAACGACCTGTAGCACCGGCGGGCTGGAGTCCGGCGGTGGAACAGGTCGGTGGAGACCTACTGGCGGAAGCGTTTGAGTTCCCGTTCGTTGCGGGCTCGGATACGTGCCAGGGCGGCGGCTTTCTGCTCGAGGGGGTGGTGAATATGGTTCACCTGCGGTGTCCCGGTCGGGTTGATGTGTGGTGGCCCGATCCACCCGGTCCGCCCCGGAAACCCCGAATCGGGTCCCATGACAACGGTTTTCCACCCGCCGGGCCCGTCGTGGACCTGGGCGTGGCAGTGGTCGCACACCAGGGTGAGGTTGTCGATATCGGTCCTGCCACCCTTGGCCCACTCGTCGACGTGGTGCA
>NZ_JAODNK010000136.1 GCF_025465275.1 Nocardia sp.
TGCACCACGTCGACGAGTGGGCCAAGGGTGGCAGGACCGATATCGACAACCTCACCCTGGTGTGCGACCACTGCCACGCCCAGGTCCACGACGGGCCCGGCGGGTGGAAAACCGTTGTCATGGGACCGGATTCGGAGTTCCCGGGGCGGACCGGGTGGATCGGGCCACCGCATATCAACCCGGCCGGGACACCGCAGGTGAACCATGTTCACCACCCTCTCGAGCAGAAGGCCGCCGCCCTGGCACGTATCCGAGCCCGCAACGAACGGGAACGGAAACGCTACCGCCAGTAGGTCTCCACCGACCTGTTCCACCGCCGGGCTGTTGCCTGTCGGTGGTACAGGTCGTTGTGCGGGTTGGTTCTTCGGGTTCTCGGTCTTGTGGTTCTTGTCTTTTCGGGTTTTGTTCTCGAGAACGGGACCACAGCCAGTCCTGCGGCCGGTACCGCAGGGTCCCCCGGTACTGCGGAAGGTAGATCGGGTACCCCTCCTGACGTGCCCAGCACGGCCATCTCGGGCTCTGCCCGCACCCGGAAACCCAACACCTTCTTTCAACGCAAGAAACCCAGGTGCACCGACCGTTTCGGCATAGAAAACGTCGGATACCGGGGATGGAACAGCGGGTGTCTCAGCGGCACAACCGGTAGTGGGTCTGCGCCGATGAGACACCGGCTGTGCGGTCCCCTCATCTGGGAAGTAACCGGCATGCTGAACGCCCCCACGACTGCCAGCAATAACCCTATTCGCCGAGGAACTTGCGCAGGCGGGTGGCGAGGGCGGCTGGGATCTCCAAGGGGGAGAGGTGGCCGGTGCCGGGAAGTATTTCGAATTCTGCGGTGGGTAGGTAGGGGAGGAGATGTTCGAGAAGTGTTGCGGGGGAGTCGACCTGGTCGTATTCGCCTGCCAGGATCAGGACGGGTACCTCTATGGAGGGCACGGTCGCGGTGATGTCCTGAGCGATCGAATGCAGAGGCCAGGCCGAGCGGGCGGGCGGGTCGGCGGCGAGGCTGTCGGTGATGACCTGGGTGTGCAGGTCGTGTGGGAGTGGGTGGTGGGTGAGTACATGGGTGAGGGCTTCGGTAATGGTGTTTTCACTGTCGTAGGCGTGTGACAACCCTTGCTGCTCCGGCTCACTGATGGTCGGGTGGGCGGGGGCTGGGGCGATCAATACGACACCGGTCAATCCCGCGGGCCTGCGGGCGGCGAAGAGCTGCACGACCTTTCCGCCCATGGAGTGGCCTACCAGGACATAGTGCCGGGCACCGAGTTCGGTGACGATGCGCTCCAGATCGTCTGTCAGCTGGTCGATTCCGTACGGGCCGGGAAGGCCGCGGGATTGCCCCCAACCGCGATGGTCATAAGTCGCCACCGGGCCGATCCAGTTCAGCTCGCCGATCACCGGGCCCCACGTGCGATGTGAGCCGCCCCAGTAGTGCAGGAAGATCAGCGTCGGCACCTCGGGATCACCGTTCCGCAACTGAACCGGCAGCGAACCACCCTGCACCGCAATAGTTTTAGTATCGAAGGTCATCGAATCGTCCTCTCTTTCCGCTCTATGTCGAGGCTATTCGGAAAGGGTGATCTCGACGAGGTACATTCGTGACTGATGACAGTCAAAAATGGACAGGCCCCGCAGATCCTGTCGATGCGATATCAGTCCGGCGCGCTATCCGCACAGGACCTCGAGGTGCTGACTTTCGAGGAGCTGCGCGCCATGCGTGCGGCCACCGAATCCTCCCCGGTCATCAGGGCGGATTTCCACGTGCTGGCAAGCTGCACCGACGGCAACGGGCGCTTGCGAGTCGACTTCGAGGCGCACCCCTTCGGCGCGGGCGACCTGGCGTGGATCCGCCCCGGCTGGACCCATCGCTGGGACGACATCTCCGATGTCCAGGGCAGCCTCGTCCTGCTCCGTCCAGAATTCGTCTCCACAGCGATCATCGGCGCCGACCCGCCGGGAATGCTCGTCTCGCCGATGTCGAAAACCACACCGCTCATCACCGAGGCAATCGAGCACCTCCGCCGCGAATACGCCGCGGTCGCGAGCGACCCCATCCCCGACTCGACCAGAATCCTGCGCAACCTACTGGAGGTGATCCTCCTCCGAGCCCGAGCCGGACAGCATTACCGCACCACCGGCGAAGTCTTCGACGCCTTCGCCCGCGCCGTCGAAACCCATCACCACGAAACCCGCGAACTCTCCTGGTACGCAGCCCAACTCGGCTACTCCACCCGCACCCTCACCCGAGCAGCCCACGCCGCCGCAGGCATGAGCGCCAAACAATTCATAGACGACCGCGTAATCCTCGAATCCAAACGCCTACTGGTCCACGGCAACCTGACCACCACCGAATGCGCCCGCCGCCTAGGCTTCGACGACCCCGCAAACTTCGCCAAATTCTTCCGCACCCGAACCGCAACCTCCCCCGGCCGCTTCAAATCCGCCACCACCTGACGACCTCAGTCGGTGGTGGCGTCTATGCGGCCGGATTTTATTGCGGATTGGAGGGTGGCGTAGTCGGTGAGGGTTTGGTTGGCGTAGGCGAGGGCGAAATCGCCCATGGCTCGGTCGAATACGTCGTTGGTGCCGAGGTAGGCGGCTAGGGCTACGCGGTCGCCGGAGCGGGCGTGGCCGCGGGCCAGGGTTTGGCCGCAGAGGGTGGCGTATTGGCGGAGTTCGGAGAAGGACATGTCGTCGATTGTCAACGAGCCCTTCATATCTCGGAGTTGGCGCCAGTAGTAGAAGTTGCCGTCGGGGCCGGTGGCCCAGCCGAGGAAGATGTCGCTGGCGGCTTGGGTCAGGCGCTGGCCGTGTACTACGCGGTGGCCCTGGTGCTGGAAGACGCTGGAGCGCAGGTATTGCGCGAGCACCGATTTCTCGGCCTGTTTGACCTGCAGGAAGAGCGGATCACCGGTGGCGCGGCCGGTGAGCAACGCGATGAAGCAGCGGGTGCCGACACTGCCCACACCGACGACTTTCATTGCGATATCCCGCAATTGGTAGCGGTTCAGCAGGACTCGCCGCTCCTCCGGCAGGGTGTTGCCGTAGTCGATCAGCACCGAATCCAAGTCCGCCAGTTCGGTATTGGGGACGGACATGACCAGCGGCGGATCCTGTTTGATGCGCGGCGTGCCATCGGGTCCGGGCTCGGTGAGTTTGTCGAGGGCCTGCAGGCTGGTGCGGGACTTGGCCTTGCTGATCACCTTTTCGGTGCGTTTGCGGTCCTTCGGGCTCAGCAGCTCGGCGACCTGCTCGGCGTCGACTCGCTCGTACCAGACCTCGGTATCGCCGATTCCGGCCAGCCGGTTCATGGTCTCGCGGTAGGCGGTGGCCGCGGCCGCACCGGCCTCGGTCGCCTCGTCATCGTCGCAACCATTGGCGCGGGCCGCGACGGCGACACTCGCGACCAACCGCTTCACATCCCATTCGAACGGCCCGGGGAGGGTTTCGTCGAAGTCGTTGATATCGAATATGAGTGAGCGCTCCGGCGAGGCGAACAGCCCGAAGTTCGACAGGTGCGCGTCACCGCACAGCTGGACGGTGAGCCCGGTGTTCGGCCCCGCCGCGAGATCGGCCGCCAGGATCGCGGGCGCACCCCGATAGAACGGGAATTGCCCGGCGGACATTCGCGCGTACCGAATTCGGACCAGCTCGGGCACCCGGGTGGCCGCCTGCTGCTCCAGTATCTCGATCGGATCAACCCGATCGGCAGTGGGTTCCCACTGGCCCAAACTCGACCGCGGCACCCGCTTACGAGCGGCCCGACCCTCCTCGGCCGTGTCGGCGTCGGTAGCGCTTACTGCGGTATCCGATGTCGTCATGCTGGGACTGTAGTTCCTCACCTGGGGATAAGCCTGGAGCTGCCGGGCCCCGGTGTGTGCGGTTGGTGCGGTTGTCGGGGCGGGTCGGTAGCGTCCGCGCTGTGACTGATCGTGAAACCTTCGCACCCCTGGTCTTTTTCGAGTACGACCACAATCCCGGCAACTACTGCCTCATGCTCTCCGACAACCACATGGTCGAGTTGGAGGAGAACTTCACCGAGGCCGGATACGAGGGCAATGGTTACGGCTGGGCTGGTGTGGCCCAGTCCGCTGTGAGCCTGCGTGCACCCGAACTCGCCGAGCGCATCAATTTCGACCCGGAGGCGGGCACGTTCGTCGCCTATGGGACCGACGCGGAGGCCCTCCGGCAACTGGGTCTCCTACTGCAGGAGGCATTCCAGGATCAGACGGTGCTCACGGGGTTCATCGCCGCCGGCGATCCGGAATGGTTCGACTGACCCTGCGGGATGGATGTGGGCCGCGGCGGCGTTCCCGTGTCGGAACGTTCGAATACGCTCCGGGCGATCGGAAGGAGTGCCGTCATGAGCAGGCGCGGTTGGGCATTGTTCCTGGGTATGGGCATCATCTGGGGCGTCCCGTACGCCATGATCCGGGTCGCGGTGGCCGACTTCGATCCGGTGGTGGTGGCCTTCGGCCGCACTGCCCTCGGCGCGCTGGTGCTACTGCCGATTGCCCTGTACACCAAGGTTTTCCTGCCCGTCCTGCGGCAGTGGCGCTGGCTACTGGTCTACACCCTCGTCGAGATCACCGGGCCGTGGCTGCTCATCGGTAAGGCCGAGACGACGCTGACCAGTTCCACGGTCGGGCTGCTGATCGCGGCGGTCCCACTGATCGCCGTCGTCATGGTGACCGTCGGCGGCCACGAGCGCCTCGATACGCGCCGAGTCATCGGCCTGCTGATCGGCTTTGCCGGTGTGGCCGCACTGGTCGGCCTGGATATCGATGTGTCGAATATGGGTGCCCTCGGCGCGATCGCCATCAGCGTTGTCGGTTACGCACTCGGCCCGATCATCATCGCCCGCAAGCTCACCGGTCTCCCGCCGATCGGCGTCGTCACCGTGACGCTGGTCCTGGCCGCTCTCATCTACCTGCCGTTCGCGGCATTGCGCATGCCTGCGCACTACCCGGCCGGCGCCACCTGGTCGGTGATCGGCCTGGGACTGCTCTGCACCGCACTGGCTTTCGTGGTGTTCTTCGCGCTCATCGGCGAGGTCGGCCCGGCGCGTGCCACCGTCATCACCTACATCAATCCGGCCGTAGCCCTGCTGATCGGCGTGAGCCTGCTCCACGAACCGCTGACCGCCGGTATGGCCATCGGCTTCCCGCTCGTGATCCTGGGTTCGATCCTGGGCACCGCGCGATCCCGCACCGAAGTACCGGAGCCCGCACCCGCCTAGCGTTTCTTGCGCGCCTTGCCCCCACCACGTTCGATCCGCGGATCGTCATTGACCTCATAGCGCTTCACGTACTCGCTCAGGAACGCCTGCAGCGTGGCGGTCGCCGGAATGGCCAGCAGCGCCCCCACAGCCCCCAGCAACGCCCCGCCCACAATGACCGACAGCAGCGCCACCGCAGGGTTCACATCGACCGTGCGGGCGGTAATGCGCGGCTGCAGCACGTAGTCCTGGATCCACTGGTAGACCACCACGAAAATCAGGATCCACACGGCGTCGATCGGTTCGACGGTGAGCGCCACCAGAATCGGCAGTATGCCCGCGATGTAGGTGCCGATGGTCGGGACGAACGAGGCGATGACGCCGAACCAGATGCCCAGCGCAAAGGCGTTCGGAATCCCCAGGATCCAGAGGAACACGCCGTGCGTGAGCGCGGAGATGACGGCGAGCAGCGCCCGCGAGTAGAGGTAGCCGCCGGTCTTGTCGATCGCCAGGTCCCAGGCGTGCAGCACCGCGCCCTGTTTGGCCGGGGGCAGCAGCGAGCACACCGAGCGGCGCAGCTTGGGCCCGTCGGCGGTCATGTACACGCTGAACAGGGCGATGGTGACGACCTTGGCGAACCCGCCGAGCACCGTATTCGACAGGCCCCACACATTATTGGCGGCCCGCTCGGCATAGGAGCTGATGACGTCGGAGTCCTTGAACAGCCGGTCCCGCAGCTGACCGACGGTGAAATTCTGGTGGAACGTGTGGTTGACCCAGCTGATCAATTCGTCCAGCAGGCGCGGTAATTCATCGAGCACGGTGCTGACGGTCTCCACCATCAGGATGCCGAGCGTGACGAGGAATCCCACGGTGCAGGCGAACACGATGATGAAGACGATCGCGGTGGCGAGCCCGCGATTGACGCCGCGCGCGGCCATCCCGTCCACGGCCGGTTCCATGGCGAGCGAGATGAAGAACGCCACCGTCATCATGATGGCGATGCCGATCAGTTCGTGCGCAGCCCAATTGGCGAGCTCGAACAATCCGAGCAGGGCCAGCGCCATCACCATGGCGCGGGGTAACCACGCCGGCATGCGGCTTTCGGGCGGCGGCGGGGTGTCGGCGGTCTGCACGGAACTGCCGGTGCCGGCGGATTCGGCCGGCTCGTCGTTCTGCTCGGCAGCAGTGGGTTGTGCGGCCATCGGTCCAGTGTCGGGTACGGCGCGCTGTTTTCAACGATCGACGCACCGGTCCCCGTGCCCGGCGCGTAGTGCCCGATGACGAACATCCGGTGAATCGAATTCGACGATTGGCCATCCCCGGGCCATCAATACGACTGGTCGGTTGGTCATTTTCTGGGCGACATGGCCGAGAGGCATTCGGAGGGAATGCTTTTCCCACGATATTGTGCAGTTGTGTGGGCGGGCGGACAAGATATGCGAGTGCGAACGAAATTCTCCATCGAGCTCATGGCGCTGACCGACGAGTTGGCGCATATGGCGCGGTTGGCGCATGAGGCGGCCGAGCGTGCCTCGGTGGCGCTGGTGGGCAGTGACCTCACCGCGGCCTACGAGGTGTTCGCGCTCGAGGAGCAGGTGCAGATCGAGCACGCCAAATGCGAGGACCGATCGGTCATCCTGCTCGCCCTCGAGGCGCCGGTAGCGCGTGATCTGCGCCACGTGGTGACCGCCATCCAGATCGCCGACGACCTACTGGGTGTCGCGGCCGCGCTGAGCCGGGTGGCCGATGTGGTGGTCCGCCGCTATCCGGAACCGGTTGCCCTGCAACCCATCAACGAGATGCTCGCGGAGATCTCCGGCGCCGTAGCCGATATGGCGGGGGTGGTGGTGAGAGTCATTGCCGCCCAGAACCCGCCGCGGGATCAGGTCCTGGTGCCACGCGACGAGCGGCTGGACCGTCTGCGGGCACAGGTCTCCGATGCCGCCTCCGATACCGGTTGGTCGCACGGCAGCGCCATGGCCATCGATATCGCCATGCTCGCGCACCACTTCGGGCGCTGCGCCGACCACAGTGTGCGCATCGGTCAGCTCATTCGCTTCTTCCACACCGGAATTCCGCTGTACGCACAAGTGGAGGGGTAACCGCCTCATATCGGGGGTGTGTCGTAAGGGTCCGGATCGCCAGGAGTACGCTGCCCGAATTGCTTCATGGCGAGGTCTTTTCGAGTAGCACCGCATCCAACGGACACCCGAAATCCGACAAGGGCCCCAAACGTGACGAATACCATGACTAAGCCGCGGGTCATCCCGCCGGCTCTGGATTCCGATGCGAGAACGGAACTTTCGCATCGGCAGATTATGACCATTTTGTCCGGTCTACTACTGGGCGTATTTCTGGCTGCCCTGGACCAGAACATTGTGAGTGTGGCGATCGTTCGAATCGCCAATAGCCTGCACGGCTTCGACCAGCAGGCCTGGGCCACCACGGCCTACCTCATCACCGCCACCATCAGCACTCCGCTGTACGGCAAGCTCGCCGATATCTACGGCCGAAAACCCTGCTACCTCATCGCCATCGGGGTCTTCGTGCTCGGATCGGTGGCCTGCACCTTCGCCACCAGTATGTATCAGCTCGCGGGATTCCGTGCGGCGCAGGGCATCGGCGCGGGCGGGCTCATGTCGCTGGCCTTCACGATTATCGGCGATATCGTGCCCGCGCGCGAAAGGGTGCGCTACCAGGGCTATTTCATGATGGTCTTCGGTATCGCCACCGTGCTCGGCCCGGTCCTGGGCGGCTGGCTCTCCAATGCCGACCATCTGCTCGGGCTGGAGGGCTGGCGGTGGGTGTTCCTGGTGAACGTGCCCATCGGCGTGCTCGCGATGCTGGTGGTCGCCAAGGTGCTGAACGTGCCCTTCCCGCGGCGCGACTATCGCACCGACTGGCTGGGCGCGATCACCCTGGCCATCGCCACCGTGCCGCTGCTCATCATCGCCCAGCAGGGCCGGGACTGGGGCTGGAGCTCCCATCGCGCGCTGGCCTGCTACGGCATCGCGGCGGCCGGGCTGGTGCTGTTCGTCATTGTGGAACTGCTCATGAAGGACGCCGCGCTGATTCCGCTGCGGCTCTTCACCAGTGGCACCTTCAGCATCGCCATTATCGGCGGATTCATTGTGGGCGTTGCCATGTTCGGCGCGATCGTGCTGGTGCCGCTGTATTTCCAAGTGGTGCGCGGATATTCGCCGACCCGGGCCGGATTGTTCATGCTGCCGCTGGTGGTGGGCATCATGATCGGCGCGCAGCTGGCCGGGCTGGTCACCAAGTTCACCGGGCGCTACAAGATGCTCCCGGTGGCGGGTTCGGTGGTGATCGCGCTCGGTTCGGTGCTCTTCGCCCGCGTGCACTATGACAGCGCGATGTGGCAGCCGCTGCTGTACTGCGGCATCATCGGGTTCGGGCTGGGCGGCTGTATGCAGACGCTCATCATCGCGGCCCAGAATGCCGGTCCGCGTTCGGATATGGGCGTCTCGACCGCCTCGGCCACCTTCTTCCGCCAGATGGGCGGCACGCTGGGTGTGGCGGTCTTCCTGACCATTCTGTTCAATCTGCTGCCGCACCGGATTCTCGATGCCTTCGGCGGCCGATTGCCCGACGGCTTCGATGCCGCGCAGCTGGGCCGAATCCAGAGCAATACCACCGGGATCGCCGCGCTTCCCGATGAGCTGCGGGTGCCCATTCTGATCGGCTTCACCGATGCCATGAGCGGCGTGTTCTATGTAGCCGCCGCGGTGGCGGTGGTGGCCGCCGTGGTGCTCATGTTCATGAAAGAGATTCCGCTGCAGGACAGTCCGGCCCCGGTGGTGGTCGAGGCGGTGCCCGAACCGGAGCCCGAGCCGGAACCGGAATCCCAGCCCGAACCTGAGCCTGAGCCCGAGCCCGAGCCGGAATTGCGGATCATCGAGCCGGCCGGTCTGGCCATCTCCGGATGTGTGCACCGCGAGGACGGCCACTCGATTCCCGACGCCGTGCTGACGCTGATCAATCAGCGGGGGCACCAGGTTTCGCGTGCCATCGGCACGCCGGACGGCGGCTATCAGATCGGGGTGCCGCGTGCGGGCGGCTACGTGCTGATCGTCTCGGCGAGCGGGTACCAGCCCTCCGCGGTCACCATTACGGTCGGCCGTCGCCCACAGCAGGTGGATATCGCGCTCATCGGTTCGGGCGAGGTCTCCGGCGTGGTGCGTTCGGCGGGCCGGGGTGTGGCGCTGGCCGATGCGACGGTCACCCTCACCGATGCCTTCGGTGATGTCATCGGCTGTGCCGTCACCACCGCGGACGGCGGGTACGTCTGTCGCGGTGTGCTGGCAGGCACCTACACGCTGGTGGTCGTGGCCGAACATATGCGGCCCGCGGCCTCCACCCTCACCGTGCCCGATACCGGAATGCTGCGCCACGACGTGGAATTGCTGCCCCGCGCGGTGCTGGCCGGATCGGCGAGCACCGAGGCCGGCTATGCGGTCCCGGACGCTCAGATCACGGTGCTCGACGAGGGCGGTGACCTGATTGCCGTCACTCGCACCGACGACACCGGTCACTATGTGGTGCCGGATCTGGCCGACGGCCGCTACACGGTGATGGCACGCGGTTATCCGCCGGTCTTCAGTCGCGTCACGGTGGTCGACGGCGAAGTGGCACATGATGTGCTGCTCGGCTACGAGCGAGTCGAATCGGTGGATCGGGTGTAGCGCGGATATCCGGCCCGTGCGGATTTTCCGATTTCGCCGGGCAAAAGCCCTGAGCTGCTGTTAGGTTCGCCACTGGACGCTGGTCCAGTTCGAATCCACAGGGTCGGGGCCCGGGGAGAGACAACGATGAAGTTCTCGCGTGCACTACTGACGGCCGCCGCGATGGCGGCGGTACTACCGGCCGGGGCGGCGCAGGCAGCGGATGGTGACGCTCCCGGGCCGGGGGTCGCCGAGTATGTGGCACTGGGTGATTCGTGGGCTGCCGATGCCACCCTCAGTCAGGTCACCACCGCCTTCACACCGGCGAACTGCGTGCAGAGTGCGCACAACTACGCCAAACAGGTCGCGGCGGCGCTGTCGGTCCCGGTGTTCCGCGATGCCACCTGTGGCGCCGCCGTCACCGCGAATATGACCGCCGCGCAGAGCGGTCCGCTGGGCACCAATCCGCCGCAGTTCGATCGCCTCACCGACAGCACCGACCTGGTGACCCTCGAAATCGGTGGCAATGACGCGGATTTGGCCGCGACCGTGCAGACCTGCGTGACACTCGATCCGGCGGCGACCCCATGTCTGGACACAATGGTCGTCGCCGGTGTGGACCAGATGTCGCTGAATATCGCGCGCGCCGAGTCCCGCGTGATCGATACGGTCCGGGGCGTCCGGGCCCGCTCCCCGCACGCCCGCATTCTGCTGCTCGACTACTTCGAGGGCATCGGTCTCACCGGCGGCTGCTTCCCCACCATCCCGATCTCCGATCCGGACGCGATCTGGCTGGGCAGCAAGCTGCTCGAACTGCACAGCATGCTCGCGCAGGTCGCGTCCACCACCGGGGTCGATTTCGTGGACACCTACGACGGCAGCTCGGGTCACGATGCCTGCCGGCCCGTCGGCACCCGCTGGGTGGAGGGCTTGGTGCCGTTCTCCGGCAATCCCGTCGGCTTGGCCGTACCCTTCCATCCGAACCAGCTGGGTGCGGACTATCAGGCCCGCCGAGTGCTGGAGGTGCTGGGCGCGAGCTGAGGGCGACACGCCTGCCGTGGTATCACGACACGCCCTTCAGCTGCGGTAATCTCTGCGCGCGGCTAATTAGCGGCAACGGTGTGTTGCGGGGGCGGCTGGGATTTGCACAGCTGAGATATTGCACAGAAGTGCGCGGTGGAAAGGGAGATTCATGATCGCCCCCTACCTGAGGCTCGTCGGTGTCATCTGCGGATGTGCGGCTCTGCTTTCGGGCTGCGGCCGTTCGAGCGAACCGAAGGCAGCGGTCGATTCCGCCGATAGAGCGGATATGCAGCACACCACCGCCGAGATGCAGCGCAGCGCATTCGTCACCGGCTGTGAGGGCACCTCGTCCGGTTGGGAGGCCACCGCGGTGGTGAGCAACCGGGATCAGATCGAACACCGGTATCTCGTGGTGATCAGTTTCATGACGCCGGAATCGGCAGTGCTGGAACGCACCAGCACGGAAGTGCTGGTGGCGCCGGGAGGCACCCAGGATTTCACCACCGAGACCGTGCTCGATCCGGTCACCCGCCCGCAGTCGGTCCGCTGTGTGCTGCGCGGCGTCGAACAACTCTGAGCGCGCGGTGTCCGGCAGCGCTCTGTGCGGCCGGCCGGACCGGTCGGAAAGTTGCGCACGGACGGGGTACAACGCCTACGATCGGACCCGCCGGCCATGCTCGGTGGGCCGCACCAGTCGGAAGCTGAACGTTCGCTGACCAGTGCGTCGGTGTCGGTGCGAATTCTTCGGATGTGGATTTGTCGGTGCCATGGGGCATGCTCTGTGCACGCTGATGTCCCACCGTCCGCCCGGAGAGTCCCATGTCGTCCCGTAGCACCAAGCCACAGCCCTTGTCAGAGACCGAGATTCGGCACATTGCCGAGCAGATCGATGCAGGCCGTCCGCCGGCGGTGTGGTTCACGGCGGCAGCGGTCGGAGTACCGGAAGGCCGCTCCGGCAAGGTGATCTCCCTCGGTGATCCATCCGAGGGTGATTTCCTGCAGGTGAAGCCGACCGGTTCCAAAGATGTGCTTTCGTTCGGTCCCACCGAGGTGACCCTGACCAAACCGGCCCGGCCGCAAGCCGCGGCCGGTGCAAAGCAGAAAACGGCAACCAGGAAGGACTCCACCGTGACGATGCCGTCGCCCGCACCCGTGCCGGCCGCCCCGCCGATCACTCCGCCTGCTCCCATTGTGAAAACCGATACGCCGCAGGCTTCCACCGATTCCGCCGCGGCAGCGTCGGAGGCCGGTAAGCCCGGCGCACCGAAGCCCGCGGCGGGTACCGCCTCGCGCCCCGCGCGCAATGCGGCCGCCAATGCCTCTGCCGCCAAGAAGCCCAAAACGGTCGAGGTCACGGTGACGCTCAACGGCACCACCGACGGCGAATGGACGCTCGATGTCGTCAATGGCAAGAAGCGCACCATTCGCGGTCTCGCAGTACCGGGTTCGGCCGTCTCGCAGGCAGCCAAGCTCCTGCACCCCGAGGTTGCCGAGGTCGTCGATTCGATCCTGGAGGCCGTACGACTGACGCAGCGTGCCAAGGTCGAGCAGTTGCAGGCCGAATTGGAGACTGCCCGCAAGCTGCTCGACGAGCTGGCCGGTTAGCCTGCAGCCGTAGGAGATTCAACCCTCAGCTGCAGGAGATTCCGGTTCCGCCGGGATCCAGTAGCGAGTCGTAGCCGGGTAGACCGCGCATATGCGGGGTCTGCCCGGCTTCTGGGCATCCGGGCGGGGTTGGCACCGCGCCCGGCCGAAAACCCAGGGCGCGCATGAGATTGTCGATCCCCGCCGCAAGGTTCGGCCCGAAGGTGCCGAGCTTGTTTCCGAAGTTCGACGAACTCGACGTCGGGTTGCCCGATCCGGTTCCCGGGGGACCGCCTGCGGCGGAGTCCGATTGGAGGGAGCCCGAACCGGAGGCCAGCCCGGTCGCCGATCCCGGATTAGCCGACAGCGAGGACGAACCCGTTCCCAGCGCAATAGTCATGCCGGATGGTGCGCCATCGGAGTCGGCGGGCGCCGTGTAGGAGGGGGCGGCGCCGAGCACGGGCGGAGCCGCACCGGCGGCTCCCGCCGCGCCGAGCGCCAGTATGGCCGCGCCCGTCAGTATGGTGGTTCCCAGCTGGTACCGGAGTGCGCAGAACTGCATGATGGACCCGAATATCCGTGCGGTGACAGCGAATACGATGTCAGACCGCAGACTCCCGGTGCCAGGTGCGCGGCCCGGACTCCGGGTGCCCGTGCCTGAGATCAGCATGAAAAACGTACCCCAGCGAGTATTCCTTCGCGTGGTACATGGCCGAATCCGCTTCGCGCAGAAGCTCGTACACGGTGATGTCGGCGCTGCGCGGACCGCTGCAGGCAATGCCGATGCTGGCGGCGATGCGCACCTCCGCGGCGCTGAGCTCGAACGGTTCGCCGAGGCTCGCCAGCAGTCGTTCCGCCAGGAGCAGCGCCTGCTGGCGGCTCAGCGGCGCGAGCACCACGAATTCGTCGCCGCCGTAGCGGGCGGCCGTATCGTCGCGGCGAATCATGCGCCGAATACGCGCTGCCGCATTGGCAATCAGCTCATCGCCGACCGCATGCCCGTAATTGTCATTGACATGTTTGAAGCCGTCCAGGTCGATGAACAGCAGTGCGAGCGGCTGATCACCCCACCGGTCCCGATTACGATGCAGCGCCCGCAGCAGGGCGGCGCGGTTCAGCAGTCCGGTGAGCATGTCGTGGTCTGCTTGATACTGCGCGCGCCGCTCGCTGCGGGCGCTGCGTTCGATTGCGCGTTCGCTGCGTAGCAGGACCCCGGCTAGTAGTAGCGCGAAGAGCGAGGACACGACCACTCGATCCATCATGTCCAGGCTGGAGCCGACCACCGGCACCAGCGCGGCCACGATCATGACAATGGCGATGATGCTGGCGCGCTGGCGCGACCGGTGCGCGTGGATATCGCGCGGACTGCCGAGCACCACCATGGTCGGATGCATGGCCGCCGCGCCGATCAGCGTGTACGCGAGTTGCAGTGGCATGAGCTGGATTTGGCGTCCCAGTTCGGCCGAGCCTGCCGTCTCCAGGTTGTAGCCGAGGTCCCCGGCGAGGATGACCAGCATGGCCAGGTACACCAGCCGCAACGATGTCTCCGAGCGGGCCGAGGTCACCACCGAATGCGCGACCACGGTGAGCAGCAGGGCATCCACCACCGGATAGGTGACGGCGGTGAGGGTGGTGAAGTTGAAGGTGTGCGCCCGGTGCAGGATCGGCGAGATGAGGAAGGTCCAGGACAGCAGGGCCGCGCCCAGTCCGATGAGGCCGGAATCCAGCAGCAGATCGTGGTCGGTGCTGTTCTGCCGCGGGCGCAGCCAGAGTACGGCCGCCGCACCGATGCAGCAGTAGCCGCTGAGGGTGAACAGATCGTCGAAGGGGTGGTGGTGCCAGTCGGTGGTCTGGCGCAGTGCGGTGCCTATGGTGAATTGCACGGCGGAGGCGGAGAGTAGATACCAGGGCAGGGGATGGCGTGGCTGATACTGGCGCACACCCACGCCGATCATGACCACGCTGATGGTGACCGAGGCGATCAGGGTGGCGAGGGCGAGCCGCCGGGAATCGATGACCAGAGGTAGTGCGAGAATCAATACGCCACAACTGAACAATGTCGTGCGCCAACAGACTCGGAACCGTCGGCCGGACTGACCGGCCGGTTTTTCGTCTGTTTCCACCAGCCCCCCTCGTCCGCTCCGTCCCCAGTGCGCGTGCATTTCTTCGAATCACGACCGCCGCGCATCGAGCGAAGAGATAGCCCCACGCGAGCGGCATCCGTGGTCACGGATGCGGCGATCACGAACCGAGTGTTGCTGTTAGAGCATAGGTCCCAGCCGACGGCGGCAGTATCCACGGGGGAGAGGCGCTGCCATCGAGATCTGGGCAACCGAGTCGATCATGGCACGAAATGTCGCATCGTGTACGGGAGTCCGGCGAACCCGCAGGATCACGGTCCGCGCGACTCGATATGCTCGCTGCTGATCGAACCGAACGACCTGCACGACTCCGGACGGGAGCTGAGGTGGCTGGATCTTTCTCGGAATCGAGTGCGGGACGCTGGTTCGCGCCCGGCCGGGTCAATCTGATCGGTGAGCACACCGATTACAACGACGGTTTTGTCCTGCCGCTGGCCCTGCCGCTCGGTACGACCTGCACCGCCGCGCTGCTCCCGGCAGGCACGGTGCGGCTGCGATCGCTGCAGGCGCCCTGCGACGACGTAGTGGCCACCATGGCCGATCTGGGCGCCGCCGGCTGGTCGGAACTGCCCACCTGGGCGCACTATCCACTCGGTGTGATCCGGGAGTTCGAACGCCGCGGGCACGAGGTGCGCGGTGTCGAGCTCGAACTGGACAGCACCGTTCCCATCGGCGCCGGTCTGTCTTCTTCGGCGGCGCTGTCGTGTTCGGTGGCCATCACACTGCGGGACCTGTTCGCGCCCAGCGTTCCCGCGGCCGAGATCATCGATATCGCGCGCACCGCGGAGAACGTCTATGTCGGCGTCCCGACCGGGGTGCTGGATCAGTCCGCGTCCATGCTCTGCACGGCCGGGCACGTGCTCTTCCTGGATGTGCGCACCCGCGAGTACCAGCAGATTCCCTTCGACCTGGACCGATTCGATCTGCAACTGCTGGTGTTCGACACCGGCAGCCCGCATCACCTGATGGACGGCGAATACGCGCAGCGCCGGACCGAATGTGCCGCGGCCGCTGCGGAACTGGGGGTGCCGTTCCTGCGGGATATCACCCGGCTCGCCGATATCGGACGCCTCTCCGACCCGCTGCTGCGCCGCCGCGCGCGACACGTGATCACCGAAAACGCCCGGGTACTGCGGGTTGCCGAAGAATTGCGCGGCGGCGCCGATCCGCGCGCGATCGGTCCGGTGCTGAGTGCTGGACATGCTTCCCTCCGTGATGATTTCGAGGTGTCGGCACCGCAACTCGATACCGCCGTGGCCGCCGCGCTGGTGGCCGGCGCGTACGGGGCCCGCATGGTGGGCGGCGGCTTCGGCGGCAGTGTGATCGCGCTGGTCGATCGTGCTCGGGCCGATACCACCGCCGGTGTGGTGCGAGATGCGTTCGCCCGCAGGGGTTTTGATACCCCGCGCACCTTCGCGGTGACGCCCGCGGCGGGCGCGCGCCGTATCGAATAGCCCAAATCCGACGTCGTAAAGCGCACGGCCGCCGCCGTCCGGGTTTAGCCTGATACCGGAACGATCCACTCGCACACCAGGAACGAGCGAGCCATGGAAAGTCTGTACGAGTTCGCCGGCGGCGAAGAGGCCCTGCATGCACTGGAAGAGATCTTCTACGAGAAGGCTCTGGCAGATCCGATTCTGCGGGAGCTGTTTCCGGTACGCCGGCCCACCCATGTCGATCATCTGACCTGGTTCACCGCCGAATCCTTCGGTGGCCCAGGACGTTTCACGCGTGAGCTGGGTTTCGAACACATCATCAACGTTCATCGCGGCCTGCACATCACCGATGAACAGCGGCAGCGCTTCGTCGAGGTCTATCTGGAGGCCTTGGATGCCGCCGAGCTCCCGCAGGAGGAGAAGTTCCGGGAGGCAGTCCGCCAGCACGTCGAGTTCGGCTCGCACGTTGCGCAGCAGAACTCGCAGGCGGAAACCGATGAGCAACTTCATCCGCTGCGCGAAGTACCGCACTGGACCTGGTGATTGTCGGACACGAGCACAAAGTGCACGGTGCCTGCTGGCCACGAGCGAACACCCGGCTAGTATTGCGCGCTACAGTCGTGCCCGCGTCATCTCGTGATCTTCTCGACAGGAGAGCCGTATGCCGTTCGACGCCAGCCTGCCCGAGGCCACAGTGGCTTTGGGGCAGCCCGCTGCCGTGGCTTCGCGGCAACTCGCTGCCGTGGCATCGGGGCAACTGCGACTGGGTGCCGACCCTATCGACTATGCCCTGGTAGCACTGTATTTCGTCTTCGTACTCGGGATCGGCCTGCTCGCCAGGCAGCGGGTCTCCACGAGTCTCGACTTCTTCCTGTCCGGACGTTCGTTACCCGCCTGGGTGACCGGGCTGGCCTTCATCTCCGCGAATCTGGGCGCGGTCGAGATCATGGGCATGTCGGCCAATGGCGCCGAGTACGGCATGCCGACCATGCACTACTTCTGGATCGGCGCGGTTCCGGCCATGCTCTTCCTGGGCATTGTCATGATGCCGTTCTACTACGGCTCCAAGGTGCGCAGCGTCCCGGAGTTCATGCTGCGGCGCTTCGGCCCGGGTGCGCACCTGGTCAACGCGCTGAGTTTCGCTGTGGCGCAGGTGCTCATCGCCGGGGTGAACCTCTACCTGCTCGGCTCCATTGTGAATGCGCTGCTGGGCTGGCCGCTGTGGATATCGGTGCTGGCGGCCGCTGCCATCGTGCTCTCCTACATCACGCTGGGCGGACTGTCGGCCGCCATCTACAACGAGGTGCTGCAGTTCTTCATCATCGTGGCGGCGCTGCTGCCGCTGACCATCGTGGGCCTGCACAAGGTCGGCGGCTGGGACGGGCTGCGCAACAAGGTGATCGCGGGTCCGGGCGGCGCGGAGCAGCTGCACGCCTGGCCGGGCAATGAACTCACCGGCTTCGGCAACAATATCGCCTCGGTGATCGGCATCGTCTTCGGACTCGGGTTCGTGCTGTCCTTCGGCTACTGGACCACCAACTTCGTCGAGGTGCAGCGCGCGCTGGCGACGCATTCCATCTCCGCTGCGCAGCGCACTCCGATCATCGGCGCGTATCCGAAGATGTTCATTCCGTTCATCGTGGTGATTCCGGGCATGATCAGCGCGGTCCTGGTGCCCCAGATGACCGAACTCAAAACGAATCCGGACTACAAGGGCGATGCCACCTACAACCAGGCGCTGCTCTACCTGATGAAGGATGTACTGCCCAACGGTCTGCTCGGCGTCGGGCTGGCCGGATTGCTGGCGGCGTTCATGGCGGGCATGGCGGCCAATGTCTCGGCGTTCAATACGGTCTTCAGCTACGACCTGTGGCAGCGGTATGTGAAGCGCGATCGCCCGGACCACTACTACCTGACGGTGGGACGGCTGGCGACGGTCGGCGCGACGCTCGGCGCGGTCGGAACCGCTTTCATCGCAGGCAATTTCTCCAACATGATGGATTATCTGCAGACGCTGTTCAGCTTCTTCAACGCGCCGCTCTTCGCAACCTTCATCCTGGGCATGTTCTGGAAGCGCATGACGCCCGCGGCGGGCTGGATCGGCCTGGTGACCGGCACCGCCGCCGCGATCGTGGTCTTCGTGATGAGCAAGGCGCACGTCTTCGAACTGTCCGGCCAGGGCGTGAGTTTCGTCGCGGCGGCCGTGGCCTTCGTACTGGATATCGTCGTGAGCGTCGCGGTCACCCAGGTATCACAGCCCAAACCGGCCGCCGAACTCGTCGGCCTGGTCTATTCCGAAACTCCCAAGGCCATGCGCACCGACGCGGACGCCGACTCCCTGCCCTGGTATCAGCGCCCCGGCCTGCTGGCCGGTATCGCGCTGGTCCTTGTCATTCTCCTCAATGTGTTCGTCGGATAGGAAGGCGTCAAATGCTTTTCGATATTCGCACCATCGTCGGCGGCCTGCTCGCCTGCTACGGGGTGATCCTCATAGTGGTCGGCTTGGCCTATTCCACCGATTTCCAGCGCGCGAAAACCGGTGGGATCGATGTGAACCTGTGGGCCGGGGTCGGCATGACCGTCG
>NZ_JAODNK010000163.1 GCF_025465275.1 Nocardia sp.
TCCTTCGGATATACGGCAAGGCTGTGGTCTTGACCCTTCGTGACCATCAACCCTCCCGCCAGCTCGTCCCGGAACTTCGCAGGCAACGTGAGTCGCCCTTTGTCGTCCAGTCGAGGGGTATAGGTACCGAGGAACAAGCCGCGACACCTCCTACCGAATCACCCTTCGACTGTTCGGTCTCCTGTAGTGCGCGCTCCACATTACCCCACTTTCCCCCACTTTCAATCGAAAGCGGCGGTGATCTCAGTCCCCGCTTGGCGAACTTTGCAGGTCACACCAGCTATCACCACGGTGGGGAACTTTCGCCCCAGTTCCCCCGACACGCACGGCTCGCGGCGGAGGGCACCCGACAACAGTTAGCAAACACGCAGATAGCGCCCATTTCCGGCGAAAGTGGGTGCAGGTGGGGCAATGCCGTGGGTGAAGGTGGGGAGGGCCGGCGGGACATGGACACGCCGCAGAACTTCCACGAGAAACGCCGCGACGCCACACCTCAAGTCGGTGTGGCGCCACGGCGTGTCGCGCTTGTTTCAGTTAGCCGATAGAGCTGTCCGCCGAAGCGGAGCAGACCGATCAGTTGTCCTGCTCGAACCGGCGGCGGAACCGGTCCTCCATACGAGATGAGAACCCGCCCGACTTCTTCTGCCGACCCCGGCCGCCGCCGGGTTCGGTGCCCGCCGCAGGATGGCTTTCACTGCCACGGCCGCCCTGGGAGCTCATCCCACGGCCACCGGACAGCAACAGCACACCTGCGCCGAACATGACGATGAATCCGATCAAGCTGATGATCGGGAAGTCGCCCAGCTTGACGGGCGCGGCGATGCCTGCCACGAGCAGAAACAGACCGAGGACGAACAAAGCCGCCGACTGTAATCTGCGCCGGCCGGTGGCGGAACGCAGGCGTCCGCCCCGGACCGTCGAGGCGAACTTGGGGTCCTCAGCGTAAAGCGCGCTCTCGATTTGTTCGAGCATGCGCTGCTCGTGCTCGGAGAGTGGCACGGTACCTCCCCCGGCACTAGGTGGTGGCGGTCGCCTCCGGGTAGGCGACAGATAGCCGACGTTGGCGGCTGTCTGCCATTAATAATACGAGTTCGATCAGAGAGCTACCACCTACTCGCCGATACTCAGGCCAGCATTCCGGCAACCCATCCCGTACTGGGACGCAATCGTGACGCTGCGGCCAGCAGATCTTCGACGTCATGCAGGAATGCGCCTACCCGCGAAGAGAACTCGTCGGCGCGTTGATCATCGATCGGCCGGGGCAAACCGGCCTCCAGCGCGGCCCGGGTTTCGGACTGGCCGGTGAAGTAGTCCGCCCACATCACGAATTCGGGTGCGGCGGCCTGCATCAGCACCCAGGCATTGCGGGAACGTGCACGTGGCGCACGGTCCGCGCCGGTCAGAGCGAGTACTGCGCCGGCTCCGCGCAAGGCGGCCAGATAGGCCGTGCGGAACCGCTCGGCCGGATCCTGCTCCCCCGCCGCCTGCATGAGCAGGCCGTCGGCGCGCCGTAGGAGTTCTCCGGCACGCCCCGGATGGGCCGGACGTTGGTTGCTACCGGACATCGGGTACCTCCCCACTCGCATACCCGGACCACCGCGAAGATCGAACAGGTATTCGAAGGTTTCAATTAAGTTGAATATAAAGACACCCACCGACAAGTTCCGACGCTCGACCGTGAAAGCAACGCGGGACGGGATCGGCGCTATCGTCGGACCCACCGCCCGCGCTAACGAGAGCTGCGCCTGCCCGATGACCGCCGTCACCCCGAACACCACGCCCGCGCCTGTTGTCGTCGATCTCTCGGCGGCGACCATGCGCGCCCGGCTGCACGACGCCCTCTCGGTGTACGTCGCGGCCATGGACTACCCGCGCGGCACCGAACACCAGCGCGCACCCATGTGGACCGAGCACACCACCAGGCCCGGCTGGCAGTCCGTGGCCGCGGTGCTACCCGACGACGACGGGCGGCTCGACCTGCGCACCGCGCCCATCGTCGCCATCGCCTACGGGTATCGCGGTGCGCCGCACCAGTGGTGGCATCAGCAGGTGTACAGCGGTATGCGGCGCACCGGCTGGCCGGAACACGCTGCGCGCGAACTGCTCTCCGATTACTTCGAGTTGACCGAACTGCATGTGCATCCCGCCGCGCAGGGACGCGGCATCGGTGAGATCCTGCTCACCCGGCTGCTGCAGAACCGGCCGGAACGCAGTGTGCTGCTCTCCACACCGGAGGTCGATGCCGAATCCAATCGCGCCTGGCGGCTCTACCGCCGGCAGGGATTCGGTGATGTAGTGCGGCATTTCATCTTCTCCGGCGACACCCGCAAGTTCGCGGTGCTGGGGCGGCGGCTGCCACTGTGAGTGAGCGCGAACGGCGCACCCGGCCACTGTGCGCCCCGCACCCGGCGGAATCGAACGCCGGCGCAACGCAACTGGCCTCCGGACCCGGGCAACCAGGCTCCGGACCCGCGCGACCGAACTCCGGCACGGTCGCTCTGTGAGCGTCGTGATTATCGGGTCGGGCCACAATGCGCTGGTCGCGGGCTGTTATCTGGTGCGGGACGGGCATGCCGTAGAAGTGCTGGAACGCGATACCGTGCTCGGCGGGGCGGTATCGACGGTCGAGCGGTTTCCGGGGCATCAGGTGGATCGCGGGTCCTCGGCGCACATCATGATCCGGCACACCGGGATCATCGAGGAGCTCGACCTGGAGCGCTTCGGGCTGCGGTATATCGACTGTGATCCTTGGGCTTTCGCGCCCGCGCCGCCCGGGACCGACGTGCCGCCCATCGTGTTCCACCGTGATGTGGAACGCACCTGCGCGTCCATCGCCGCGGCCTGCGGTGCGCGTGATGCCGCCGCGTATCGCACCTTCGTGCAGGTGTGGGGGCCGCGGACCGCGCGCGTCATGCGGTCCTTCGCCGGTGCGCCGACGCCCGGGCGCCTGCTGCGATCGTTCTGGGGGCTCGACGCGCAGGGCGGCGGGAGCGCGCTGTCGCGGGAGTTCCTGCAGAGCGGAGATGCGCTGCTGGACAGCTACTTCGACAGTGAACGACTGAAGGCGGCGCTCGCCTGGTGGGGCGCGCAGTCCGGGCCGCCCATGTCCGAGCCCGGGTCCGCGCCCATGGTCGGGTTCGCGGCGCTCATGCATACGCTGCCGCCCGGCCGGGCCGTCGGCGGCAGCGGCGCGCTGGTGGCGGCGCTGGTGGCACGGCTGCGGGCCGACGGCGGTGTGGTCAGTCCGGGGGACGCCGTGACTTCGCTCACCCGGTCCGGGAAGGGCTGGCGGGTCGGCACCGCGAGCGGCCGAGACCTGTTCGCGGACACCGTGATCGCGGGCTCGCACATTCTCACCACGCTGGATCTGCTGGCGGAGGGCGGATTCGACGCGGACACGGTCGAGGACTGGCGCCGCCGCATCCGAGTAGGTCCCGGCATCGGCATGGTGGTGCGTGCCGCCACCACGGCACTGCCGGAGTATCCCGGCGCGAAAGCCGCCGAATCCGCCACGGGCCTGCAACTTCTCGTCACCGACCGCGGTCAGCTGCGCCGCGCACACGGGGCCGCGCTCGCCGGTGATCTCCCGCCCCGCCCCGTGGTGCTGGCCATGAGTTTCACCGCCCTGGACCCCAGCATCGCGCCGCCCGGTGAGCACCAGCTTTCGCTGTGGGCGCAATGGCATCCGTACCGGCTCGCCGACGGCAGCTCCTGGACCGAGCACGCCGATCGTGAGGGCGATCGCATCATCGCCGAAGTCGAGGCGCACGCACCGGGTTTCGCGGGCACCGTGCGCGACCGCTTCGTGCAGACCCCCGCCGATCTGGAACGCGAAATGGGCCTGCTCGGCGGCAATGTCATGCATATCGAAATGTCTCTCGACCAGATGTTCCTCTGGCGCCCCCTCCCCGAACTCTCGAACCACCGCGTCCCCGGCGCCCCCGGCCTCTACCTCACCGGCGCCTCCACCCATCCGGGCGGCGGCGTCTCCGGCGCCAGCGGCCGCAGCGTCGCCCACCTGGTCCACCGCGACCTCCGCCGCCCCCGCCTCCGCCTCCCCCGCCGATGAGCAGCGATCCAGCACTCAGGAAGCCTCCCACCGCCCCGGCGCGGGAACCCACCACTCGCACAGCGCCGAAAACCCTGGTGACGCCGGGATCGACCCCCGCGGCAATGGCCTTCATCGTCCGAGCGGGGACAACCCCCGCCGAGTCGGCGGCAAGAATCCGCACCATCCCGGCGCGCTTGTGGCCGGGATCCACCGCCGGTTCCGGTCGGCCGCCTGCCGGAACGGCGAAGTCGGAATGACCGAGACGGCGAATCGGGCGCTGAGCACGCACAGGTGGGTTGCACAGCGGGCGTTGATTGTCACCGCGGCACCTGCGGTGTTGTTGGTGTTGGTGCAGATTGCTTATCCGCTGGCGCATGGGGTGGCGCGGGATCGGGTGACGGTGGCGGTGGTGTTGTTGTCTGCCACTGCGGCGCTGGTGCATGCGGGGGTTACGCGTGGGGTGCGGTGGACTGCCGGGCTGTTGGTGATCGTCTCGGGGATCGGGCTGGTGGCCGAGATCGTGGGGACCACCACGGGTGTGCCGTTCGGGTGCTACGAGTACGCCAGTGGGCGCCTGGGGGCCGAGGTGGCGGGAGTGCCGCTGGTGGTGCCGCTGGCCTGGACCGGTGGGGTGTATCCGGTGTGGGTGGCGGTGCGGTTGGTGAGTTCGCGTGCGGGGGTGCGGGTTTCGTTGACCGCGCTGGGGGTGGTGGGGTGGGATCTGTTCCTGGATCCGCAGATGGTGGCGGATGGGCAGTGGCGGTGGAGTTCCGGACTGCCGGGACTGCCGGGGCTCGGGCAGATTCCGTACACGAATTATCTGGGGTGGTTCGCGGTGGCGCTGGTGATGGCGGGACTGCTCGAACTGTGGGATCGGACGGCGCCGGACACCGGCGTGGCGCGGGTGGTTCCGGTGGCGGTATTCCTCTGGACCTGGCTCGGCTCGACACTGGCGCACGCGGTGTTCCTGGGGCTGCCGGTCTCGGCGGCGTACGGGTTCGCGGGGCTCGGTGTGGTGGGGATTCCGCTGGTTCAGGGGCTCAGGGCCCGTCGAATCACACTGCGGCCCCTGGGCCATGGCACGATGTGACCCGTGCCGAGTCCGATCACCCCCACAGCAGACGACACGCTCGAGTCCGCGGCACCGCCGCCGTCGCCGGTCCGGCGATCGCGTAGGTGGGTGCGCGTATCGGCGGTCATGCTCTTCGCGGCCCTCGCCGTCATGTTGACCGGATGCCTGCGCGTCCAGGTTTCGATGGGCGTCTCCTCCAACGACCGGGTGTCGGGCCGCATCGTGGCCGCCGCCATCCCGCAGAACGACAAGGACAAGGGCCCGCAGCTCAAGGCCCCCGACGCGCTCACCTCGAAGGTGCGGGTGGATTCGTACTCGCAGGATGGGTACGTCGGCAGTCAGGTCTACTTCGACGATCTCACCTTCGGTGAGGTGCAGCAGCTCGGCGCGCTCTCGGACCAGACCCAGGGCATGTTCAACCTGCAGTTCAACCGGGTCGGTGACCTCGTCACCCTCACCGGGCGGGTGGATCTGAAGAGCCTGCCGCCGCAGGGCTCCGATGTGCAGCTGACCGTCGCCTTCCCCGCGCGCATCGCCACCACCAACGGCACCCGCGAGGGCGACTCCGTGGTGAGCTGGAAGCTGCCCGCCGGTGATGTGACCACGCTGCGCGCCGAAGTCGGCTACGCGGACCCGAATACGCGTTCCTTCGCGGGCTGGGCCGGGATCGTCGGCGGTCTCACCCTCGCGGTGGCGGCCGTGGTGGCCGTGCTCGCCTATATGACCCGCAATCCCGATCCGCCGGCGTACGTGCGTGCGGCGCGCTGGATTCGCTCCAGCCGCAATACCCGCGTGTGATCGGGTCCCGTACCCGGGAAGTCTCGGTGCGGGCCGGAGCGGCCCTCGCGGGCTTGGGTGCGGCGACCGCACTGGTCAATCGAATCACGGTGCGGCAGTTGCGCGATGGGACTGCCGAGGTGACCGAGTCGGTCACCGTCTGCATTCCCGCCCGTGACGAGGCCGATCGGCTGCCGGGACTGATCGCGGATCTTCGTGCGCAGCAGGGTATTCCGCAGCTGCGAGTGATCGTCCTCGACGATGACTCGACTGATGGCACGTATCGCGCAGCCCTCGAGGCCATCGGTGGCGATAAGCGATTCACCCTGGTGCGCAACGACACTCGACCCCCGCCGGGATGGACCGGAAAGAACGCCGCCTGCGCTCGCCTCGCCGACCTCGCACCCGACAGTTCCCAGGTGCTCGTCTTCCTCGACGCGGATATTCGCTTGGCGGCGGGAGCCGTCGCTGCGGCTGTGCGCGAATTGCGGAGGGCGCAAGCCGGTTCGGTCTGCGCCTGGCCGCTACAGCGGGCGGAGACGGTCACCGAGCGCCTCGTACAGCCGCTGCTGTGCTGGTCGTGGGCGGGCACCTTGCCGCTGATCGTCGGCAATCGGAGTCTGCGGCCGTCGATGGCGGTGGCCTGCGGGCAGTTCCTGGCCTTCGACGCCGCCGACTATCGCGCACTTGGCGGGCATGCGGTGGTCGCGGACCGGATCACCGAGGATCTGGCCATCACGCGTGCCCTGCGGCGGGCGGGGCGGCGCACCGTGCTGGTCGCGGGCGGTCAGCTCGCCGAGACCCGGATGTACCGGGACGCAAGGGAACTCGAAGAGGGCTACAGCCGGTGGTTGTGGACCGCCTACGGTGGGCCCGCGGGCAGCGCCGCCATTGCCGCCCTCCTGGCACTGGCCTACTGGGTGCCGCCCGTCGCCGCGCTGTCCGGGCGGGGACGGACGCGCCGCCTGGGGCTGCTGGGCTACGCCGCCGCCGTCACCGGCCGCCTGCTGGCGCGTTCGACGGAGAGTGGCGGAAATCTCACCCGTGCGGATGCCCTTGCGGCCCTGGCGCATCCGGTTGCGATCGCCGCCTATCTCCGACTGTCGATGCGGTCACATCTGGCCCACCGCGGCGGCACCCTGTCCTGGAAAGGCCGGGCCCTCAATAACACTCGCTGATCAGGGAACGGGCGTGACACCCACGGTCGGGAAGAAGAAGCAGGACCGGTTGCCATTGTTGACCACACCGAACATGGCGGCCAGGACGGTGCCGGAGCCGGTGGTCACCGGGACCGCGCGCACGCCGCCCGTCGGGAGCGAACCGGCGAAGAAGTCGTGCACCGCCTGCTCCACCATGGGCCGGAGCTCGCCCGGGACCTGCGGCGGGATCATGGCATTGAGGACTGACGACAGCGAGCCCATGGGCGTGAAACCGCCACGGCCCGTGGTGAGATTGAGCCAGGCCACCTGCATACCCGAGGTGTCCGTCCCGTCCGGGTTCAGGCCGTAGGGGACGAAAGCGAACATGGTCTGGCCCGCCTTGACGGCCGAAAGATCCAGTCCGGGAATGGAAACCGCGAACTTCGGCCACGGACCGGGGATAGCGCCGGCAATGGCGGGGGCGAGCCCGAGTGTGGTGCCGCCCACGCAGAACGGCGCGGCGGTCGGGTACATGAAGGGCTCGACGCCCAATTGCTGTAGCCCGTCCAGGGTTTGGCTGTAGGCGGCGAACCAGTCCGAGGGTGCGGCGGTCTGTCCGGCGCGGGCGAGGGCGGAGACGACAGCGGCGGTGGCGTGCGGGTCGAGCCCGTTCGCCATGGCGGCTGCGGCGCCCTTCGTCAGCGCTACGTTGAGCCCTTCCACCGGCGCACTTCCGTCGGCGGTCGCGGCAGCCGCCGGCGGATTGCCGGGGAGGTCGGGCGCGGCGGTTGCCGGTCCGGCTGCCGCCAGCACTGCGCAAGCGCCTACTGCGCCTGCGACGCGTACGAGGTTGTGCAACACGGGCATGAGCGTCTCCTCAACATCGCGGTCGAGGTCGCACGTTACTCCGCTGACCAGCACATTCCGGACATTTAATCCGGCAAGCCGGACCTGGCTCGCCGCCGGTCCGGCCGCGGGTCAGGCGTGCGCCGGAGTCGCGGAGACGGTGTAGCCGAGGTTCGCCAGGACTTCGCTGGTGGTCTTGGCGAAGTTCAGGGTGATGAAATGCAGGCAGGGCGCGCCCTCGTCGATGAGGCGCTGGGCCATCTCGGTGGCGATCTCGATACCGGCGGCGCGCACGGCGGCCCGGTTCTCCTCCGGACCGTCACCGGCCGCCAGGCGCAGGCGCTGCAGCACCGATTCGGGCAGTTCGCGGCCCGAGAGTTCGACGGCGCGCTCCACCGTGCGCAGCGAGGTGATGGGCATGAGCTCCGGAATGATCGGCTTGGCGCCGGCGACCGGATCGATCTTGGCCACGCGGTCGCGCAGCCGGAGGTAGTGCTCCGGATCGAAGAACATCTGGGTGATCGAATACTCCGCGCCCGCACGCAGTTTCGCCACCAGATGCGCGGTGTCCTGATCCAGATCGGTCGAGCGCGGATGGCCCTGCGGGAACGAGGCCACACCCACATGGAAGTCGCCCAGCTCGCGCACCATGCGCACCAGCTCCTCGGCGTACTCGACGCCCTCGGGATGCTGCACCCAGTCCCCCAGCGGATCACCCGGCGGATCACCGCGCAGCACCAGCAGATTGCGAATACCCGCATCCGCGTAGGCGCCGACGATGGAACGCAATTCGGCAATGCTGTGATCCACGGCGGTCAGATGCGCCACCGTCAGCAGCGTGGTCTCCTGCGCCAGCTGCCCGGTCACCCGCACCGTGCGATCCCGGGTGGACCCGCCCGCGCCGTAGGTCATGGAAACGAACGCCGGATGCAGCCGCTCGAACTCCCGAGCCGCCCGCCACAACCGCGCCTCGGCCGCCGCATCCCGCGGCGGATTGAACTCCACCGAGAACGGCACCGACCCATCCGCACGCGGCCCGAGCTGCTGAACTATGGAACGAGTTCCGGACACTTGCGGTGTGCGGGAAACTCGGCCAGGGGTCGAATATCCCCGTACATTGTCGAAACTCACGCCCTCAGTTTAAGGGCACCGGCCCCGCCACCTCCCCGGACCCGACCGCACCGGTCGCGCCACACCCGCATTCCCCGCCCCGCCCCGGAAAATACGACCATGGGAAACCTCCAATAGATCGGGCGCTAGTGCCCACCCGGGTCCCCCAACGCAACAGCTGATTTCGCGACCTTCGGGTAACTCCTGGGGCACCGCCGAAAACCGTCTCCCCCACCCGACGTCACTGCGAGTACGTGGCCGGTGGGGCTCCTCAGCCGCCCGCCAAAATCCCGGGGAGGCGAAGGAGACCGCTAAAGTCTCGGGGAGGCGGCACAGCTAGAGTCGTTGCCGAACCCCTGCCCCGCGTTGATCGTGGTTTCGCGGTGTCGGCTGTTCCCGCGAAAGCGTCGCGCCGAGCGCGCGGCACACACCTCAGGAGGATCCCCTGTCCGCCGGACCCGGTACCCCGACGCGCCACCCGGTCGGCGCGGGATCAATCGTCGCAGCTGTCGAGGAACGTCTCACGCATTTCTTCGTCACTCGCCGCGAGTACATCGAGCCGCTGGGGCCGGTGGTCCTCGACGCCGCGCGGACGCTCGAGGAATTCGTGCTGCGGGGCGGTAAGCGCACTCGGCCTGCCTTTGCCTGGACCGGCTGGCTCGGTGCCGGGCACAGCGCCACCGATCCGGAGGCGGATGCGGTGCTGACCGCCTGTGCGGCACTGGAATTGGTGCAGGCGGCGGCGCTCATCCACGACGACATCATCGACTCCTCGCGCACCCGGCGCGGATTCCCCACGGTGCATGTGGACTACGAGACCCGCCATCGCGACGGGCAGTGGGCGGGCGACTCCGCACACTACGGGGCGAGCATTGCCACCCTCATCGGCGATCTGGCGCTGGCCTGGGCCGATGACATGACCCGCGATGCGGGACTCGACGCGGCGGCGCTGCACCGGTTCGGTCCGGTGTGGGCCGCCATGCGCACCGAGGTGCTCGGCGGGCAGATGCTCGATATCCACGGCGAGGCCGGCGGTGACGAATCCGTCGAGGCGGCGCTGCAGATCAATCGCTTCAAAACCGCCGCGTACACCATCGAACGCCCGCTGCACCTGGGCGCGGCGCTCGCCGACGCCGACCCGGAACTGATTGCCGCCTACCGCGAATTCGGCACCGATATCGGCATCGCCTTCCAGCTGCGCGACGACCTGCTCGGCGTGTTCGGCGACCCCGCGGTCACCGGCAAGCCCTCCGGCGACGATCTGCGCGAGGGCAAGCGCACCGTGCTCATCGCCGAGGCGCTGCGCCGGGCCGACCGTGCCGATCCGCCCGCCGCGGCGCTGATTCGCAGCAGTCTCGGCACCGATGTCACCCCCGACGAGGTCACCGAACTGCGCCGCATCCTCACCGAGCTAGGTGCGGTGGACGCGGTCGAGCAGCGCATCACCAGCCTCACCGACCAGGCCCTCACCGCGCTGGATGCCAGCACGGCAACAGCGGATGCCAAGCGGCAGCTGCGCGCAATGGCCTTGGCCGCCACCGCCCGGTCCTACTGACCACGTGGTGGGATGGGG
>NZ_JAODNK010000142.1 GCF_025465275.1 Nocardia sp.
TCCGACCCCACCCTGCTCCCAACCCGCATCCTGCCACCGATGTCCGGAGTCGATGGCACCGGTGGCCGTTTCCACAATATCCGTGGCCGGGGGCGGATGGGTCCGGTAGTCGCGATTCATGATCAACAACTCTGTGGCTAACCGGGAACGGGGATGCTGAGGCCGGGGAAGATCTCCACCTGCCGTGGCGCCGGGGCGGGTGGAATCACCACCACCGGTTCCTGTTGCGGTCCCGGAGCCGGGTTGAGAATGTCGTAATTGCCATTGGCCGGCGGCGCGCCGGACAGCGGATTCGAATTCGGGAATTGCTCGATCGGTGAGCCTCCCAGTGCGCCGTCCATGGTCTGCTTCCAGATGTCCGAGGGCAGGCCGGAGCCGTAGACGGCCGATCCGCGTGCGGTGTGAATCGGTTGCGACTGTTCGGTTCCCACCCACACCGCGGTGGACAGCGAGGGGGTGAATCCGACCATCCAGGCGTCCTTGTTCTGCCCGGTGTCGCCCAGCTGGGTGGTGCCGGTCTTGGCTGCCGACGGCCGCCCGGCCGCGAGATTGTGATTATTGGAGTAGGCGGCGATCGGCAGCATGGCCTGCGTCACGGTATCGGCCACCGCGGCCTGGATGCGCTGTTCGCTCTTCTGCGGATCGGCCCCGCGATCCAGCAGCACCCGGCCGTCGCCCGTCATCACCTTCTGCACGAAGTAGGGCGCGCGGTACGCGCCGGACGCACCGATGGTGGCATACGCGGAGGCCATATCGATCGGCCGCACCGAATACGCGCCCAGCACGATGGCGGGCAGCGGTGCTGCGCCGTCCTCGGACAGCGATTTACCGGCCACACCGGGAATCTGGTCGGGAATGCCGGCCTGATGTGCCGCATTGGCAATGGCTTTCGGGCCCTCGAACAGACTTTGCGTGAGCCGGTAGAAGCTGGTGTTGAGCGAGCGCTTGAACGCCTCGCTGAGCGGGCAGGTGCCGCAGGATTCGCCGCCGACATTCTGGATCTTCTCGCCGTTGACGGTGACCGGTGCGCTGTCGAGCGGGTAGGACATCGTGATGCCCTGCTGCAGCGCCGCCAGCACCGCGAAAGTCTTGAAGGCGGAACCGGTTTGCAGCGGCGCCTGCGCGAAGTCCATGCCGATGCCGTCGGGTCCGCCGTAGTACGCGCGCACTGCGCCGGAACGCGGATCGACCGACACCACGGCGGTGCGCAGTTCGCCCGGCTGCCCGCCCATCACAGTGCCGACGGCATCGAGCGCGGCCTGCTGGGCGCGGGCATCGATGGTGGTGATGATCTGCAGCGCACCGGTATTGAGTTCCTGCTCGCTGATGCCGGAGGAGCGCAGTTCGCGCAGCACCTGGGTGCGGATGAGTCCCTCCGGGCCGCGCGGGATGCTGTCGTCGATTTGGGTGGCGGGCACGATGACGGGGAATTGGACTGCGGCGCGGTCGTTTTTGGTGAGTGCGCCCATTGTCACCATGCCGTCCAGCACGTAGGTCCAGCGGTTGCGCAGCTGATCCAGATGGGTTTCCGGATCCAGCAGCGACGGTGTGCGCACCACGGAGGCGAGCATCGCGCCCTCGGCGACGGTCAGCTCCGGTACCGGCTTGCCGAAGTAGGCCTTGGCGGCGGCGGAGATGCCGTACGCGCCGCGGCCGTAGTAGATGGTGTTGAGGTACGCGGCGAGGATGTCGTCCTTGCTCCATTCGCGGGACATCTTCGCGGAGATGATGAGCTCGCGCATCTTGCGGCTCAGTGTCCGTTCGGAACTCAGGAAGGCGTTCTTCACATACTGCTGGGTAATGGTGGACCCACCGCCGGCGTCCTCCTTGCCCAGCAGATTGTCCCGGGCGGCGCGGGCGAAGGCCGCGGTGGAGAAGCCGGGATTGCTGTAGAAGTTGCGATCCTCGGCCGAGAGCATGGCCAGGCGCACCGGTTCGGGGACGTCGGTGAGCGGTACCGGAATCCGATTGCCTTCCGGCGGAACGACCTTCGCGATGACGCTGGTGCCGTCGGCGGCGAGGATGGTGGCGATCTGATTGGTCTGTACCGCTGCCGGATCGGGGATCTCGGCGCTCCAATAGGCGAGTCCGAGCAGCAGGGTGGGTAAGACGAAGAAGATCACGAACAGTGCGGTGATCACCTGCCGAATGCGTTGACCGCGCGTTCTGGGTGTGCGCGGCCGTGCCGGACGTGGTGCGGCCGTGGACTTTTCGGCTGGTTTCGGGCGCCGCCGCGGTTTGCTGCTTTGCCCGGTCTGCTTGGGGAGGGGGCTGGTCGGGAGCTCGTTCCACCCTGCCAGGGTGTCGTACGGCGCAGGTTGTTCACGGCGCCGCTTACGGGACGAGCTCACGAGCATCTCCTTCCGGAGCGTCGACAAAGCTTGCGTACTTCAGCGCCGCAGACGCGGCGCGACCCATGCTAATGGACGCATGGGCCGCGCTCTGTCATTCCGGGTGTACGCGGGATCAGCTCTTGACGCCGCCTGCGGTGAGACCGGAGATGATGCGGCGCTGGAACAGCAGCACCATGATCACCAGCGGAATCGAGACGATGGTGCCCGCGGCCATGATCGCCGCGTAGGGCTGGACCAGCGGATCGTTGCCGGAGAATCGGGCGACGGCGACGGTCACCGGTTCGGTCTTGTCGCTGGAGAGCAGGCTCGCCAGCAGGTATTCGTTGACTGCCGCGATGAAAGCCAGAATCGCCGTGGTGAATACGGCGGGCGCGGCCAGCGGCAGCATGACCAGCCGGAAGGCCTGGAAGCGCGAGGCGCCGTCGATGCGCGCGGCTTCCTCCAGCTCCCAGGGCAGTTCGGTGAAGAACGATGCCAGGATGTAGACGGTCATGGGCAGCACGAACGAGATGTTCGGGATGATCATGGCCTGGTAGTGGCCGATCCAGCCGAGATCGGTGAACAGCTGGAACAACGGCGTCACCAGCACCACGACCGGGAACATGGAGGCGCTCAGAATGAGCCCGGAGACCACGTACTTGCCGCGGAAGGTGAGTCGCGCCAGCGCGTAAGCGGCCATGACGCCGATGAGCAATGCGACAGCCGTGGTGATCGAGCCGATGACAACGCTGTTGACCAGTGCGCGCCCGAAGTTGTTGCCGCGGTCGGTGTCGAAGGCATTGCGGAAGTTCTGAAAGGTGACGTGTGTCGGCCACGGCGTGTTGTCGAAGGTGTAGACCGGATCGCGCAGCGCGGTGACGACCATCCAGTAGAACGGTCCCAGGCCCCAGACCAGGACGATGAGTGCGCCCAGGTAGACGCGGCCGGAGGCGAGTCGTTTGGTCCACGGAACTGCTTGCCCGGCAGGGGCTTTCGGCTTCGACACGGTCTCGGTCGCCAGATCGGTGCTCATCAGTGCGCCTCCCGCTGTTCTTCCTGGGTGCGAACCGCATTGGCGCCCAATACCTTCACCAGCAGGAACGCGACGGCGAAGATGAGCAGGAAGGTGATGATGGACAGTGCCGACGCGCTGTTGGGGCCCTGGCGCACCTGATCCACCACCAGCATGGAGATGGTGCGGGTGTGCGGGCTGTTCTGCGTCATGATGGCCGGCAGGTCGTACAGGCGCAGCGCGTCCATGGTGCGGAACAGGATTGCCACCATGAGCGCCGGTTTCAGCAGCGGCAGCGTGATATTGGTGAAGCGCTGCCAGGCCGAGGCGCCGTCCACGCGGGCGGCCTCGTACACATCGCCCGGAATGACCTGCAGGCCCGCCAGAATCAGCAGCGCCATGAACGGGGTGGTCTTCCACACGTCGGCGGCAATGACCGCGAAACGCGAGGGCCACTCGGCGGCGGTCCACAGGATGTGGGTGCCGAGTACCCGGTTCACCACGCCGTCGTACTGGAACATGAACTCCCACAGCCGCGCGGTGACGGCGGTGGGGATGGCCCACGGGATGAGCACGGCGGCGCGCAGCAGGGCGCGGCCCTTGAACGTCTTGCCCATGATGACGGCCATGCCGAGCCCGATGCTGGCCTCGAGCGTCACCGTGACCACGGTGAACAGCAGGGTGATGGCGATGGCCGTCCAGAACGACGCGCCGAGATTGCCGGTGGGGCAGTCGACCGTCTGGCCGAGCGAATCGGTGCACTGCTGCAATATCCAGTGCGTGTAGTTGTCGAACCCGGCGCTGCCGCCCTCGGTGAACATGCCGGTGGACTTGTCGAGGCCCTGGTCCTTCTGGAAGGACATCCACACGGCGCGGCTGACCGGATAGCCGATGACGACGGCCAGTGCCAGCAGCACCGGGCTGACGAACAGCCACGCCTTCGCCGACCCGCCCAGGGCGGATCGGCGTTTCGGTTGCGGCGGTGCGGATTTCATGGTCTTGCCAGGCAGGTCGGGCGTCGCGACATCGGTCGCTCCCGAAGGACGTGACACCGTTTTCTTCTCCTACGGGACTCGAGCGTTATCCGCACTGCGTCGAGACTACGAACCGGCGGTCTCGATGCCCTTCTGCATTCCGACAATGGCGTCGTCTACGGATTTGGTGCCGGTCAGAGCAGCATATGCGTTGTCCTGGATGGCCTTCGACACCGCCGGGTAGAACGGGGTGACCGGACGCGGCACGGCCGAGGCGATGGAATCCTTCAGCGCGGGCAGGTACGGCATCTTGGCGATGAGGGCCGGATCGTCGTAGACCGAGGCCCGGACGGACGGCAGCGCACCCTGGGCGATGATGTGCTGAGCGTCCTCGCTGATCAGGTAGCGCAGGAAATCCAGTGCGGTGGCCTTGTTCTTGGAGAAGGCGCTGATGCCCGCGTTGTAGCCACCGAGGGTGGAGGCGCCGATACCGTCCTTGCCGGGCAGCGGGGCGACCGCGAACTTGTCCTTCACCGCGGAGGCGTCCGAGCCCGCGTCACCGAAGCTGGAGGGCCAGCCGCGCATGAACATGAGCTTGCCGCTGACGAAGGCGTTCTGGCTCTCCGGCTCCTTGAAGGAAATCGCTTCCTTCGGGATGTCGCCGTTCTTGTAGGCGTCGACCAGCACCTGCAGGCCGGCGCGCGCCTGCGGGCTGTTCACGGTGGGGGACTTGCCGTCCGGGCCGACGAAGCTGCCGCCGAAGGCATTGATGAGTTCGGCGGTGTTCACCGTCAGACCCTCGTAGGGCGCGAACTGACCGGCGTAGCAGCCGATTCCGGCGTCCTTGGCCTTCGGGCACGAGGCCAGCAGTTCGGTCCAGGTCTTGGGCGGCTCGGGAACCAGATCCTTGCGGTAGAACAGCAGGCCACCATTGGTATTGCGCGGCGCGGCGTACAGGGTGCCGTTGTAGGTGGCACTGGCCACCGGCGGCGACAGCAGGGTGGAGGTGTCGATCGCGAAGGAGTCCTTCAACGGCTGGATCCAGCCCTTGGCGGCGAACTCCGCGGTCCACGGCACGTCGAGCGCGACCACGTCGTAGTCGGACTGCTTGGCGCGCATGTGCTGCACCAGGTCGTCGTACTGCTGGGAAGCGTCGTTCGACTGCTCCTTGAACGTCACCTTCTCGTCCGGGTGCGAGCTGTTCCACCGGTCGATGAGCTGCTTGACCGCACCGGTTTCGGTGGTGTCCTTGCCCTCGACATAGGTGATCGGGCCACGCCCGGTGAGGTTCTGCGAGGTGGCGTTGCTGCTCGAGTCACTCGAGCAACCCGCGGCGAATGTCGCGGTGAGCAGCGCAGCGGAGGTGATAGCCACCGCAGCGCGCGGAATCAGCGACGATCGTAGGGACGACACCTTCTTCAAAACCATCTTTGATACTCCAGGGTCGAGACGTGAGCGGCGGCACACTCAGCCGGTTGCACAAGGGAAGATACATGGTTGCGCTAACGTTCGTCGGAGCTACCTCGTGGTTCGTGGCCCGTCTCGGTCTGGACTGCGGCTCCATAGACCTGCGCCTTGGAGCGGGGGAGCGAAGCGGAGGAGCGGAGGAGGGAAGACCGAGACTCCCAGGGCCACGAACCCGCCGGAGCGAAGCGGAGGCAAATTGGGTACAGACAAACTACTGACACGTATCGGTGGATTGCTGCGCCAAGCCGAATCCACCGACAACGAGCACGAGGCCGAGGCGTTTCTCGCTGCCGCGCAGAAGCTCGCGACCAGGTCTTCGGTCGATCTGGCGGTGGCGCGCGCGCATATCGCGGGCCGGGAGCGGCGGCCGACGCCGATCCAGCGGGTGGTGCCGATCGGCGAGCCCGGCAAGAAGGGGCTGCGCACCTACGTGCAATTGTTCGTGGCCATCGCGGCCGCCAATGATGTGCGCTGTGATGTGGCGCGGTCCTCGACGACGGTCTACGCCTACGGTTTCGACACCGATATCGACACCTGCGAGGCGCTCTACAGCAGCCTGCTGGTGCAGATGGTGCGGGCGTCGGATCAGTACATCAAATCGGGGGCCTACCGGACCGCGACCACCGAGAAGGTGGTCGCCGAAACCCGGTGGGGCCGTACCGTGCAGCGCCGGGTGCAGGCGCCGGTAGCCGCAGTGACCGCGCGCCTGAATTTCCAGATGGCCTTCGCCGCGCGCATCGGACGCCGGCTGGGCGAGGTCAAGACCGAGGTGGAGGCCGAGGCGGTGCGCACCGAAACCGTTTCCACCGGAACAGCATTGGCGTTGCGCAACAAGGAGCTGGAGCTCACCGACTTCTACACCAGCACCTCCGAGGCGCGCGGCACCTGGCGCGGGCCGCAGGCGTCGGCGGGCTATTCGGCGGCCGCGCGCCGGGCCGGAGACCGCGCGGGCAAGGCGGCACGTTTGGGCACGGCCCCCGAATTGGACGGCGCTCGCGGGCAATTGCCGCGCGGCGGACAGTGAGCCATCACCCGGTGGCAGGCAACCATCGGCTGGCCGGAAACGGGCGCGGCGGTGCGTGATTCGCAACGGGCTCAGGTGTACGACGCGGAAATGCTGGTACGCGGAGTATTCGAGCGCGCCGACGAATTCGGGGCGCGCACGGTGGAGGTACTCGGTTCACAGGTGACGCTGCCGATCGAGCGAAAGTTCGCCTCGGTGGAATCGGTGCAGAGTTATGTGGATCGGGTGCTCGCATTGAATTGGGTACGCGCCCAATGGGAACGGTCGGAAACCCCGATTCTGGTGCGCGCCCGGGCCGGTGCGAAGGCGGCCCACTACGAGGCCGAAGGAGCTGTTCTCGCTGTTCCGCTGCATGTGCACGGCCGCGCGTGGGCGCTGCGGGAATTGGTGATCCTGCACGAATTGGCGCATCACCTGGACCCCGATCACGCCGGAACCGCGGCGCACGGACCGGAATTCTGCGGCCGCTATGTGGAATTGGCGGAGGGCGTCATAGGGCCGGAAGCCGCGCTTCTCCTGCGCACCACCATGTACTCCTGTGGCGTCCGAATTACCTGACCCGCACCATTGCCCGCCCTATTCCAGGTGGCGGCGAACACGAGTGAGGCGGCTGTGCCACCAGGCGGTCCTTTCCGGGTCCGGGTGCCGGTAGCGCTTCAGCAATTCGAGGCTGGGGGTCGGCGGGGTGGCCGGGACCGCGAGGTAGCCGTCCACCGGGCGCAGGGACTCTGGGACCAGATCTCCGGTGAAGAGGGAGAGGGTGTCCAGACCGCACGCGAAGTCGAGTTCTGGAAGTGTTGCGGCCAGGGCGATCTGGGCGGAGAGGCCAACGCTGGTCTCCAGTGCCGAGGAGACGATGCAGGGCAATCCGGCAGCTTCGGCGACCTGCAGTGCCCGCCGGACTCCGCCCAGCGGTGTGCATTTCAACACCGCGACATCCGCCGCGCCCGCCACCGCGACCCGCATCGGATCCTCCGCGCGCCGAATGGATTCGTCAGCGGCAATACGCACATCCACCCGCCGGCGCACGGCAGCCAGCTCCTCGATGGTGCGGCACGGCTGCTCGACGTATTCCAAACCCCCTGCGGCCCGGTCGATCTGCTTGATGTGCTCGACCGCCGTTTCCACATCCCACAGCCCATTGGCGTCGACCCGCACCGCCCCGCCGGGCCCCAGCGCCTCCCGAGTAGCCGCCACCCTGTCGAGATCCTCCGCCAGCGACCCCGGATGATCGGCAACCTTCACCTTCGCGGTCCGGCACCCCGACGCGGCAACGATCTCCCGAGCCCGCTCCGGTCCAACGGCCGGAACAATGCAGTTCACCGGCACCCGATCCCGCACCGGCTCAGGCCACCCGATGGTCACCTGCTCCACCGCCGTAGCAAGCCAGGCAGCCGCCTCCCGATCGTCGTACTCGGGAAACGCACAGAACTCCCCCCACCCGAGCGGCCCGGGTATCAACATCCCTTCACGAACCGTGATCCCGCGAAACCGAGTCCGCATCGGAATCGCATAGACGATCGCAGCATCGAAGTCCGGGGCACCAGCGCTCTCGTTCATTAACCGAGCACCCTACTCAGCGGACGTACGGGCCGGGCCGCAGCCCGGTACCGGTACCGAAAACTGTTTCGGCCCAACCGATGGACGCGCACACTGGGCATAGCCGAACGCGGAGCTCGCGGGAATCGGAGTGGCGGTGGGCGCGCGACACGGTGAGAATGCCGGGAGAAGACGATCGACCGGGGGAGCCCAAATATGTATCCGCCCAATGAACCGCGACGGCCAGGGGCGGATGGCCCTCGCCCGAATCCCGCCCGCCCGCCGACGCCGACGCCGCCGCCGGGACCGGGTGGTCCGGTGCCGCAACGGAATCCAGGCGCGCCCGGACGTCAGCAGCCCCCGCTCGGTCCGGGACGCCCGCAGGGACCGGGCGGTGCGGGGCAGCCGCGGGGGCCGGGAGAGCCGGTGCCGCAGCGGAATCCGGGCGGGGCGGTCCGGCCGCCGAGTCCCGGAAGTTCCCGGGGTGCAGGTGGGCCAGGCGGTTCGGTGCCACCGCAGGGGCCAGGCGGCCACATTCCTCCGCAGGAGCCGGGCCGCGCGGTGCCGCCATCTGGGGCGGATGCGGCCGAAACGGTGAAGCACAACCTGCCACCTGGTGATTCCGGCGTGAACTCGGTGGTGGCGCCGGGGCCGAATCCATTGGTGGCAAAGGAGACTCGGGTGGGGCGGGGCCTGGTCGGGCGCACGGACGTACTGCTGGCGGCGGTGCTGTTCGTGGTGGATATCGGTATTGCGGCGCTGTTTGCCTATGACCTTTTCGGTAAGGCATTCGGGCTGATTCATAACCGGTGCACTGCGAAGAAGGATTTCTCGGTGCAGTGCGAGGCGATTCGGCCTGCCGGATCTGCCCTGTGGGGCTTGCTGATTGCGGGCGGTGGCATGTCGCTGGCCCTGGGTGCGGCGCTGGTGCTGGCCGCGGTCGCGGCCATGACGGGGCGGCGGGCCTGGTGGTGGACTGCGGCGGCGCTGCCGGTGATCGCGGTGTGCGGGGCGATCGGACATGTTCTGGTCGGCAACGCCGTCGGGTGACGCGCGGGCGCGCATGCTGGAGGGATGGCGGAGTGGTGGCGGCCGCCCATGCGCTGGGCCGATCTCGCTATCTCCACGCTGATCTATATCGCGGCATGCGGATCGGCCTGGGTGATAGCGGGTTTCGTGCCGGACTACCACGTGCTGGCCCGCGGTTCAGGTGATCCGCGCTACCTACCCGTTGCCTACGCCGTCGGCTGGTTCGGCATCGCCGTAACCCTCATGCTGGTCCCCCTGTGGATCCTCCGCGCCGCCCAATGGCGCCAACGCTCCTGGACCACCGCACTACTCGCCTTTCCCATGCTCATCGAAGCCTGGGTCCTCGGCCTCCTCACCGCCATAGTGGCAGTGTCGATCTGAACTCAGTCGAGCCCCTCGTCCAGCTCTTCCCAGGTGAGCCTGGTCTCGAAGGGAACCAGGGTGTCGATGGCCGCGCCGAAATCATCGGTTCGGGTTCGGTGTCCGTTGGACACGTATTTGCCTTCGGAATTGAGCGTGAGCATCTCGATGGAGACTGCCGGGCCGTCGTCGTTGGCCATCCGGACAATCCAATAGTGCTGGATACCGTACCGGGCGTACTCGGCCCGTTTGTCGATGGTGTCAGCCGTGACGGTGGTGGGCGACACCACCTCGACCGCCAGAATCGTGTCGGCGACCGTCGGTTTGGTTTTCCAGCGATTCCGAGGCTGTTCGATGCACCGGTAGACGATGGCATCGGGCCGCTTGTAGTGGAAGGGAACCTCCGATACCAGCATGTCGATGTCACGGTTCACACGCAGGCACGGCTGCCGATTCGTTCGCTTCGCCTCGCCATCGGCCAGCGCTCGTTCGATATTGCGAGAGACGATGTTGTGATTCGGGGACGGCGATTCACAAAAGACGATCATCCCGTCCTTGATCTCGACCGTCCGGGACACGTCCTCGGGCATTTCCAGATAGTTGTCCATGTCGACGGGCTGGCTGTAGGTCTTCGGTGAAGACCAGTCGAACGCTTCCGACACAGTGGTCATCCTTCGGCTCGGGATTCCCCGTTATCGTACGTCGCCCACTGTGGCGGAAGCGTGCCTGGACCACTGTGTTTGTGGCTTTCCGGCACCTGCGGCTGCTGTCAGAGGCGTTCGTAGAGGGTGGCGTTGGCCAGTCCGCCTGCCTCGCACATGGTTTGCAGGCCGTAGCGGGCGCCGCGGTCGTGCATGGCGTGGACGAGGGTGGTGGCGAGGCGGCTGCCGGAGGCGCCGAGGGGGTGGCCGATGGCGATGGCGCCGCCGTTGACGTTCACCTTGGACAGGTCGGCTCCGGTCTCGTGGGCCCAGGCCAGCACTACCGAGGAGAAGGCCTCGTTGACTTCGAAGAGGTCGATGTCGGAGAGCTGGAGGCCGCTGCGCTGCAGGACTTTCCGGGTGGCGGGGATGACCGCGGTGAGCATGAGCAGCGGGTCGTCGCCGGCGACGGCGAAGCTGTGCACCCGGGCCAGGGGGGTCAGGCCGAGCTGGGCGGCGCGTTCGCTGGTCATGATGAGTACCGCGGAGCTGCCGTCATTGATCTGACTGGCATTGGCGGCGGTGATGTTCCAGCCGATCTGCGGGAAGCGGGCGGCCATTTCCTCGCTGTAGTACGCGGGTCGCAGTGCGCCGAGCGTCTCCAGCGTGCTGCCGAGGCGGATGCCCTCATCGGTGGTGAGTGTGCCGAGGGGTGCGAGCTGGGCTTCGAAGGCACCGTCCTTCGTTGCGCGAGCGGCCTTTTCGTGGCTGGCGAGCGCGAACTCGTCCAGCTGACCGCGCGACAGTCCCCACTTCGCGGCAATGAGTTCGGCGCTGATGCCCTGCGGCACCAGCCCTTCGGGATACCGTTCGGCGAATCCGACGCCGGCGATGTCTTCCGCGCCGATCAGATTCGCACCCATGGGCACCCGGCTCATGGATTCGACGCCACCCGCGACCACGATGTCGTAGGCGCCGGCGATGACGCCCTGCGCACCGAAGTGGATGGCCTGCTGGCTGCTGCCGCACTGCCGGTCCACGGTGGTGGCGGGCACTGATTCCGGATATCCGGCGGCGAGCGCGGCCCGCCGGGTGAGGTTGCTGCCCTGTTCACCGACGGCGGTGACGACGCCACCGATCACATCGTCGATGAGTTCGGGATCGATTCCGCTGCGCCGGACCACTTCGCGCAGGCTGTGCGCGAACAGGTCGGCGGGGTGTACGCCGTGCAGGGCGCCGTTGGCCTTGCCCTTGCCGACCGGTGTGCGTACCGCTTCGACGATGACTGCGTCTCTCATGGCTGATCCTTTTCGGAGTAGCTGGCTTCATTGCCCTAATGTCAGGCTACGAGCTGACAATAGTTAGGGCAAGTCAGCTTGTGTATGATGTACCTCATGTCCGTCGTGATGGAAGGAAAGCTCAGCGATCTGAGCGCATGGAAGCCTGAGGGCTGCTCGATCGCCAAGGCCCTGGAGATTGTCGGCACCCGCTCAGCGATTCTCATCCTGCGCGAGGCCTACTACGGCACCACGCGGTTCGACGGCTTCGCCACTCGCGTCGGCATCACCGATGCCGCCGCCTCCAGCGCGCTGCGCAAACTGGTCGATGCCGGACTGCTGGAGAAGCGCCCCTATCAGGAGGAAGGTAAGCGCACCCGGCACGAATACGCGCTCACCACCATGGGTTTGGATCTGCTGCCGGTCGTGGTCGCGCTCTGGCAGTGGGGCGACACCTACCTGCAGGACGGTGCGCCGCCGCTGGAGCGCGTCGAGGATGCCACCGGTGAACCGGTGCGGGTCGAAATCCGCAGCGCCTCGGGACATGAAGTGCCGCTGGAACATCTGCGCGTGCGCATCAACAAGAACTGGCGACGCCCCAAGAAGTGAGGGGCGACAAAAGACTGGCGCCGCCCTCGGAAGTGGGGGCGACGCCAGTCGGGTGGTGCGGGAGCCGTCAGTTCAGGCGGCGGCCGTCTTCGGGACCGAAGAAGTAGATGTGCTCGGCATCGGTGGTGAGGCTCAGGCTCGCGCCCTTGGCCGGCGGATTGCGCCAATCCGCGCGCGCCACAATGGTTTCCCCGTCACCGTGGGTGCGGCCGTAGATATAGGCGTCGGAGCCGAGCTCCTCCACCACATCGACCTCCATGCCGATGCCTTGACCGTCGCTGACCGGCTCGAGATGCTCGGGCCGCACACCGACCACGATCGTCGGGCCGGCGGCGTCGGCGACCGTGCGCGGCAGCTCGAACGTGTGGCCGCCGACGATGACGGCGCCGTTCTCGATCGGCAGCGTGAACAGGTTCATGGCGGGCGAGCCCATGAATCCGGCCACGAACAGGTTGGCCGGATTGCGGTACAGATCGCGCGGGGAAGCGCACTGCTGCAGCAGCCCGTCCTTGAGCACGGCCACCCGATCACCCATGGTCATGGCCTCGACCTGGTCGTGGGTGACGTAGACGGTGGTGGTGCCGAGCCGGCGCTGCAGCTGGGCGATCTGGGTGCGGGTCTGCACCCGCAGCTTGGCATCCAGATTGGACAGCGGCTCGTCCATGAGGAACACCTGCGGCTGGCGCACGATGGCGCGGCCCATGGCGACCCGCTGGCGCTGACCGCCGGAGAGCGCCTTGGGTTTCCGGTCCAGGTACGGCTCCAGATCCAGCAGTTTGGCCGCCTCCAGCACCCGCTGCTGGCGTTCGTCCTTGGCGACCTTGGCCATCTTCAGCGCGAAGCCCATATTCTCGGCGACGCTCATATGCGGGTAGAGCGCGTAGTTCTGGAACACCATGGCGATATCGCGTTCCTTGGGCTCGGCATGGGTGACGTCCCGATCGCCGATGAGAATGCGACCGTCACTCACCTCCTCCAGGCCCGCCAGCATGCGCAGCGAGGTGGATTTGCCACAGCCGGACGGACCCACGAGAACCAGGAATTCGCCGTCGGCGATCTCCAGATTCAGTTCGTCCACAGCAGGTTTGGCCGATCCCGGGTACAGCCGGGAGGCCTTGTCGAAAGTCACCGTAGCCACGGTGCACATCCCTTCACCGGCAGGAACGTGCCGGACGATCCGAGTAGAGGGGTTGTCCCAGGGCATCGAGCCCGGGTCCCGCGCACGATATCAGGATGCTTGTCAGCGTGTCGGGAGTGCGAAGCCGATGCGCGGCGCGACCGCACCGGCAGCTCCCGGTAGCCTCGGAATCGGACTTTCGCCCGAGTCTGTCGGGCTACCAGATCAGTTCATGAACATCAGCCTGAGACGAGGAGCGACTATGAGTCGATCGGTTCGCATCGGAGTTCAACTGCAGCCGCAGCATGCGCCCAATTACGGGCTCGTTCGTGATGCGGTGCGCCGGGCCGAGGACGCCGGTGTGGACATCGTCTTCAACTGGGACCACTTCTATCCGCTCTACGGTGATCCCGAGGGCGCGCATTTCGAATGCTGGACCATGCTCGCCGCGGTCGCCGAGCAGACCGAGCGGGTCGAGCTCGGCGCACTGGTCACCGGTGGCGGCTACCGCAATCCGGATCTGCTGGCCGATATGGCTCGCACCGTTGACCACATCAGCAATGGTCGCTTGATTCTCGGCATCGGCGCGGGCTGGTTCGAGAAGGACTACGACCAGTACGGATACGAATTCGGTACTGCCGGAAGCCGTCTGGAACTTCTCAAGGAGTCCATGGCCCGCATTACCGACCGCCTGGCCAAGCTCAACCCGCAGCCCGTCCGCGATATCCCCATCCTCATCGGCGGTGGCGGCGAGAAGAAGACGCTGCGCCTGGTCGCCCAGTATGCCGATATCTGGCACACCTTCGCCGATCTCGAAGTGCTGAAGCGCAAGTCCGGCATTCTGGCCGACCACTGCACGGCGGTCGGCACCGATGTGGGCCGCATCGAGAAGTCGGTGGACTGGCCCGGCGCCGACAAGGCAGCCGACTTCGTCGCGCAGGGCGCAACCCTGTTCACGGTCGGCACCGGCGGCCCGGACTACGACCTGACCGGCGTCAAGGAAGCTATCGCCTGGCGCGACCAGTTCAACCCGGAATCCGTGGAGGGAATCGCCTGAGCGGCATGAACTCCAAGTTCGCGGCCCGCCCGGTTCTGGACTGCGGCTCCATAGACCTGCGCCTTGGAGCGGGGGAGCGAACGGCTCCATAGATCTGCGCCTTGGAGGAGCGGAGGGAGGGAAGAACCGGGTAACAGGGCCGCGAACCCGCCGGAGCGAAGCGGAGGCCAAAGATACAGACTCGAGCTGACCGCAACTCTAGATTTGCTGGTGCCCCCCACTAGGGTGGTTTGTCATGGTTTGCTTGCGCACGGCCAGGTCCCGACGGTACGGCCGTCGACCTCGCATGCTGTCGATCGCGGGGGTGTTGCTGGTCGCCCTGGGTGCCGTCACCCTCGGTGCCGGGCCCAGTGCCGCGGCGCCCAGTGGCGCCGATCTGTGCTCGCCGCCGGGGATATCGGCGGCCAGTGCGGCGCCGACCAATCTGGCGAGCGGGCAGCAGTCCCCGTCCTCGGACAAGTACACGACGGCCACGACCGAGCCGCTCGATCGCATCGATGTGAAGAAGCTCGGGCTGCTCACGCCGGGCAAGCTCAGCGTCGGCACGCTGTCGGACGCCCCGCCGAGCATCTGCGTGAATTCGCAGGGCGTCTACACCGGCTTCGACAATGAGCTGTTGAAGGCGGCTGCCGCCAAGATCGGCGTGCAGGTGGAGTTCACCGGCACCGATTTCGCGGGCCTGCTGGCGCAGGTGGCCAATAATCGCTTCGATGTGGCGTCCTCCAGCATCACCACCACCGATGCCCGCCGCCGGCTGGTCGATTTCACCAATGGCTACGACTTCGGCTACTTCTCGCTCGTCGCGCCGAACGGCAGTGCGGTCAAAGCCTTCTCGGACCTGAGCGGTAAGACGCGCATCGGCGTGGTGCAGGGCACCGTACAGGACGAGTACGTGGTGAACGAACTGCACCTGGATCCGGTGAAGTTCCCCGACTACAACACCGCCTACGCGAATTTGAAGACCGGGCAGATCGATGCCTGGGTGGCCCCGTCGCAGCAGGCCATCGGCACCATCAAGTCCGGCGATCCGGTATCGATCGTGCAGAACACCTTCAGCCTCAACAACTTCACCGGCTGGGCGGTGCGCAAGGGCAATCAGCCGCTGACCGATGCGCTCAATGCCGGTCTGGACGCGGTGATCGCCGACGGCACCTACGCGAAGCTGTACGAGAACTGGGTGCCGCGCGAACTGCCGCCGGGCTGGAAGCCGGGCTCCAAAGCCGTTGCCGCCCCGCAGCTCCCGGACTTCGACAAGATCGCCGCCGACCATGCCGGTGATCACACCGGCCAGGCCGCGGTGGCGCCGAAATCCACGCTCGCGCAATTGAAGGACACGTTCTTCGATTGGTCGCTGTACCGCAAGGCTTTCCCGGACCTGATCAAGACCGGTCTGCCGAATACCCTGATCCTGGCACTGGTTTCGGGTGCGCTCGGCACGGTGATCGGCATGTTGCTGGCGGTCGCGGGCATCTCCCGCACCCGATGGCTGCGCTGGCCCGCCCGCGTCTATACCGATATCTTCCGCGGCCTGCCTGCGGTGGTGATCATTCTGATCATCGGCCTGGGTGTGGGCCCGGTGGTCAAGAACCTCACCGGCAATAATCCGTACTGGCTGGGTGTGGTGGCGCTGGCGCTGCTGTCTTCCGCCTATATCGGCGAGATCTTCCGCTCCGGCATCCAATCGGTGGAGGCGGGTCAGCTGGAGGCGGCTCGCGCCATCGGCTTCGGCTACCGGCAGTCGATGTCGCTGGTGGTGATTCCACAGGGTGTGCGCCGGGTGTTGCCCGCGCTCATGAACCAGTTCATCGCGCTCATCAAGGATTCCTCGCTCATCTACTTCCTGGGCTTGCTCGCCACCCAGCGGGAGCTGTTCGCGGTGGGCCGGGATCTCAACGCGCAGACCGGAAATCTGTCGCCGCTGATGGCCGCCGGTCTGATGTACCTGGTCCTGACGGTGCCGCTGACACATCTGGTGAACTACATCGACCGGCGCCTGCGCACCGGCCGGGCCGAGAAGGCGATCGAACCGGTCGAGCAGACCGTGACCACGGAAGGGCGTGGAGCATGAGTGCCTCCCTCACCGGTACCGACCTGCATGTGACGCTGGGCAGCAATGAAGTGCTGCGCGGCGTGGACATTCACGTGGATGCGGGCAAGACCACCACCGTCATCGGCCCCTCAGGTTCCGGTAAGTCGACGCTGCTGCGGGTGCTGAACCGCCTGCACGAGCCGACCAAGGGCGACATTCTGCTCGACGGCACCTCGGTGCTGAAGGACGATCCGGATAAGTTGCGCCGCCGGATCGGCATGGTGTTCCAGCACTTCAACCTGTTCCCGCACAAGACGGTCGCGGAGAATATCGAGCTGGGTCCGCGCAAACTGCACGGGCTCTCGAAGGAGCAGGCGCGCACCCTGGCCATCGAGCAGTTGGCGGCGGTGGGTCTGGCCGGCAAGGCGGACGCCCGCCCCGCCAACCTCTCCGGCGGTCAGCAGCAGCGCGTGGCGATCGCGCGGGCGCTGGCCATGAAGCCGCAGGTCATGTTTTTCGACGAGGCCACCTCGGCGCTGGACCCCGAACTGGTCAAGGGCGTCCTGGCGCTCATTGCCGACCTGGCCGAGGGCGGCATGTCGATGATCGTGGTGACGCACGAAATGGGCTTCGCCCGTTCGGTATCCGACAAGGTCGTTTTCATGGACCACGGCAAAGTGGTCGAATCCGGCACGCCCAATGCGCTTTTCGACAATGCCGAAACACCCCGTCTCCGGCAGTTCCTCTCCCAGGTCCTGTAACCACCTACCGTCACCTGGCAAGCCGCCCACCGTCATCCCGGCATGCTTTTGGCCGGGATCCATGGTGAACCAATTGGTTCCGGTGGATCCCGGCCAAAGGAACGCCGGGATGACGACGTCAGCTACTGCCGAGGTTGGGCATATTCGCGAAGCGGCCGAAGTCGCCCTGGGCTCCGCTGTAGGCGTTCAGGTCGGTGCCGCCGTTGATGCCGGGGACATTGCCGGAGTCGGTGTACTGCCAGAACGTCCAGGCAGGCCAGCCGCCCGGCACCTCGGGACCGTCATTGCCGCGGTAATCGGCGATCCACAGTGGGTACCTGGTGAATTCATTGGAGTCGCCCATGGCGGTCTGCCAGAAGCGCGGATAGGTGTAGATGATCGGGGTGCGACCGGTCAACGCCTGCACCGTATTCAGGTACCGATGCGTCCAGTCGATGAGCCCGCCGGGCGACAACCCGCCGGCGTCCTCCATATCGAGCACCGGCGGCAGATCCAGCGGCCCGTTCTGGCCGAGCGCGACCGCCGCGTAGAGCGCGGCCTGCGGTTCGGGCGGCAGGGCCGGGCGCGCGAAGTGATAGGTGCCGCGTGCCACGCCCGCCGTGCGCATGAGCACGCTGTCCGGGATGAAGTAGGGGTTGACGTAGTTGAGGCCCTCGGTGGCCTTGACCATGGCGAAGTTATTGCCGGAGGCGCGCACCGCGAACCAGTTGATCATGGTGCCGTTCAGGTGCTGCCAGGACGACACATCAGGGCCGCCGGCATCGGCCGCTGCGGGAGCGGCCGACATTGCTGAAAGAATGCTGGCCGCCGCGAAGGCAACCAGGCCCAGCTTGTTTCGTCGAACCATGCCAGGGGACGCTATGTGGGCTTTTCCTCATTGCCTATGGAATCGCCCGCGTGTTGTCCAAGTGTTAGCTGAATCTCAGGTACGTGGCGGTTTCAAACCCGAGCGGCCGGGCACCCTAGCCCAGCCAATCGAGCACCGAGGCCGCGGTCCAGGACTGCTGCATGCTGCCCAGCGGTTCACCGGTGAAGGGCTCGAAATACTCGGCGAAGGTGCCGTCACTGGCCTGCCGCAGCCCTTCCGCCCGCAGCATGAACGAGCGTTCCGCCCAGCCGTGACGGGCGAAGACCCAGGAAAACAACCAGCTCATCACCGGCCAGACCGGGCCGCGCCAGTACTCGCGCGAGCGAAAGTCCCTGGAGACCGGTGAGGTTGACGGCGGCAGCGCGTACCGCAGGTCCGGATGGCCGCACCAGCGCGGCCCCTCGAACAGGCGCAGCAGGCGGCGTTCGGCATCGCGGGTCAGTCCGCCGCTGAGCAGGGGCGCGAAGCTGGCGAGGGTTTCGGTATCGATCCACCGATCGGCGCGCAGATCGAAGTCGCGGGCGACGCCGGTGCGGGCATCGGTGGTGGCGATCACCCCGGACCGGAAGTAGTCGGCCCATTCGTAGAGCTCGCGCACATCGGCGTGCGGCTGCTTGTAGTCCTCGCCGATATTGGCGAGCACATCGCAGGCCAGCGCGAAGATGGCGGTGACGAAGACGTCCTCGACGGCGAAGCTCATGGTCGAGGCCAGTTGATAGTCGTCGTACCCGGCGCGGCGCATCTGTTCGACCAGCCACATGTACCGGTCGTACTCGCGGTCGGTGGGCCGCTGTGTCGGATCCTCCACCACGTGCAGATCGGCGCGCTCATAGGGCGGCAGGTCCGCACCGGGAATCACATTGGCGTAGGCGCGATCCCAGCGCGGTGAGTTGTCCATCCCGGATTCCCAGCCGTGGTACAGCGTGATTCGCCCGTGCTGCTTGGGATCTCGCGCATAGGCCAGCCAGCGGTGCCAGCGCATGAGATCCGGCCAGCGGCGCTGCAGGAACTCCTCGGCGGTCGCCCGTGTCGAGCGCCCGTGCCGGCGCGAATGGTCCAGAATCCGTTGCACCGCAATGGCATGCACCGGCGGCTGGGTGATGCCGGAGGTGTCCGGACCGTCGGGTGCGTCGGCGGCCAGCTTGCGGCACTCCCAGCGCGCGGGGCCCGGGAAGTAGCCGTCCACGCCATTGGCGAAGACGATGTGCGGAATCATGCCGTTGCGCCACTGCGACGACAGCAGGGTGTCGAGTTCGAGGGTCGCGCGCTCCACACTCAGCGGGGCCAGTCCGACCGCGACGAACGCGGCGTCCCAACTCCACATGTGCGGATACAGCTTGGGGGCCGCGCTGGTCATGGTGCCCAGATCGTTGCCGCGCAGCAGATAGGCCGCGCGGGCCGCGAGCTGTGTCGGCGTGAAACCCGGGTGCGTCATCGCCCTATTCTGCGACGGAACTTGCAGGTATGCGCGGGGGGCATCCCGCGCTGGGTGGCCGGGGGACGCTGCGGGGTCGCCGAGGGACGCTATGTCCGGTACAGACGCCGGATCGCCAGATTGCACTTTGTTCGCCTTCTTGTGATTCGAACGCTGCTGTGCCTAGCCGAAGCATCGCCGTTCGACCCCGCCCGGTTACGGTGATCGCATGGCGAATTCCGCGAAGACCAGCAACGAGCGACCGACCGCGCTGATCACCGGAGCGAGCCGCGGCCTCGGCGCCGCCATTGCCCGGGAACTGGCGCCCACCCACCGGCTGCTGCTTGGCGCACGCACGCCGGAGGCGCTGGAACCGATCCTGAGCGAACTGCCCGATGCCACCGGTTGGCCGGTGCAGCTGACCGACTATCCGGCGGTGGCCCGCGCGGCGGAGTCGATCGAGCGGCTGGACGTACTGGTGCACAATGCCGGGGTCGCCGACCTGGGAACAATAGCCGATTCGTCCGTTGCGCAGTGGCGGAATACGTTGGAAGCCAACCTGATAGCGGTATCGGAGCTGACCCGGGTGCTACTGCCCGCGCTGCGCGCCGCGCACGGTCATGTGGTGCTGATCAATTCGGGAGCGGGACTGCGGGTGAGCCCCGGCTGGGGGGTGTACGCGGCCAGTAAGTTCGCGCTGCGCGCCTTCGGTGATGCGCTGCGTCAGGAGGAATTGGACTTGCGGGTCACCTCGGTGCATCCGGGCCGCATCGACACCGATATGCAGCGCGCACTGGTCGCCGGTGAAGACCGCGAATACGAGCCGAAGGAGTTCCTCACTCCGGAAACGGTGGCGTGGGCGGTCCGGAATGCGATCGAAACCCCTCGCGATGCGCACCCCACCGAAATCGTGCTGCGGCCGATTCCGCGCTGACGATCACGCGGCGATCGGACCTCATTGCGGCTGTGTCGGATAACACCACTTTGTGGTTGTGTGCGAACGCACACTGAGAGCAGCCTGAACGTTTCGGATGAATTCAGATCCTTTCGCACAGAATTGGTGCCCGGTTCATCGGAACTCGATATAACCGAACATGATGGATAGAAGACGGCTGCTCACCCTGCTCGCGGTGGGCACCGCGGCCGCGCTCACCGGCGGCAGCGAAGCTCAGGGTGATCCGATCGACAGCGGATCCGCAGGTGGAGGACCGGTTCAGCTGCCCGGTGTGCCATCGCCGACCCCGCGTCTGCTGCTCCCACCGCCCGGCGGGCCGAAAACTCCGATCGGCCGGGGCACAATTACCGGGCTTCCCGGAACCGGCAGCAGTATGGCGCTCACCGTCGATGACGGCGCGAGTCCCGAGGTGGTCGGCGCATACATCGAATTCGCGCGGCGCACCGGTGCGCGTTTCACCTTCTTCGTGACCGCGTATTACGAGTCCTGGTCCATTCACCGCGATGCCCTGCGGCCGCTGGTGGATTCCGGTCAGATCCAGCTCGGCAATCACACCTGGAATCACCCCGATCTGACCACGCTGTCCGCGAGCGCGGTCGCCTCGCAGCTGGATCAGGCGAAGACGTTCCTGCGCAATACCTTCGGTGTGGACGGGTCGCCCTACTATCGCCCCCCGTACGGCCGCCACAACAGCACCGTCGACAAGGTGGCCGCCGACCTCGGCTACACCGTCCCCGTCATGTGGTACGGCTCGCTGTCGGACTCCGGTGTGATCACCGAGCAGTACCTGATCCAGTGTGCGCAGCAGTATTTCAATGCGCAGACGATCGTCATCGGCCACGCCAATCATCCCGCGGTCACGCACTGCTACGACCAGATGGTCGACATCATCCGCGAACGCAATCTCGCCATGGTCACGCTCAATGACGTACTGGCGCCGCCCGGGTGAGTTCGTAATCTCCAGGGGGAGTGGATCGTCCGGCGCCCACCGGCGGCGGAGTGAGTTGAAGAAGGTCGATAATGGACAGACGACGGCTGCTGACGCTGCTGGCGGCGGGCACCGCTGCCACCCTGCTCGGGAGTGGTGAGGCGAACGCTGACTTCCCCTTCGATAACGGGTCCTCCGGCGGGCTGATCCCGCCGAATCTGATTCCCGGAGTAACGATTCCGCCGCTCGCGCCCCGCGCCGCCATCGGTCCGGGCACCATCAACGCCCTGCCGGGCGCCGGCAACAATATGGCGCTCACCATCGACGACGGGGCCAGCTCCGAAACCGTGGGCGCCTACCTAGAGTTCGCCCGCCGCACCGGAGTCCGCCTCACCTTCTTCGTGACCGCCTACTACCAGTCCTGGATGGACCACCGGGATACCTTGCGTCCTATGGTCGATTCGGGTCAGATCCAGCTGGGCAACCACACCTGGGACCACCCGGACCTGACCAAGATCTCGGCCGGGGCGATTTCAGATCAGCTGGAGCGCGCGAAGACCTTCCTGTGGAACAACTTCGGCACCAACGGCACGCCGTACTACCGCCCGCCTTACGGCCACCACAATGCAACCGTCGATCAGATCGCCGCCGACTCCGGTTATGTGGTGCCCACCATGTGGTACGGCACCCTGGAGGACACCAACAAGGTCATTAACGAGGACATGCTGCTCAACGCCGCCCGCCAATGGTTCCGCGCCCAGTCGATCGTCATCGGCCACGCCAACCGCCCGACCGTGACGCACATCTTCGATCAGCTCAACGACATCATCCGAGAGCGCAACCTCGCCACGGTCACCTTGAACGACGTCCTCGTATTGACCTAGGCGCCAGCGCTGCCCCGGCCGCCCCCGCCCTCGAGTTCGTGGCCCGCCCGGGTCTGGACTGCGGCTCCATAGACCTGCGCCTTGGAGCGGGGGAGCGAACGGCTCCATAGACCTGCGCCTTGGAGGAGCGGAGGAGGGAAGGCCCGGGTAACAGGGCCACGAACCCGCCGGAGCGGAGCGGAGGCAAATTAGGCACTGACGATGTTTACGAGGCGGCCGGGGACCACGATGATCTTGCGCGGGTCCTTGCCGCCCAGCAGTTCCGCGATCTTTTCGTCGGCCAGGGCGGCGGCCTGTACCGCCGCCTGATCGGCGTCCGCGGGGACGCTGATGCGGCTGCGGACCTTGCCGTTGACCTGGATCGGGTACTCCACCGAATCTGCCACCAGCAGTGCCGGATCCGCGATCGGGAAGGGGCCGTGTGCCAGGGAGGCGGTGTGGCCCAGGCGTTCCCACAGCTCCTCGGCAATGTGCGGTGCCATCGGGGCCAGCATCAGGACCAGCGGCTCGACCAGGGCGCGCGGTGCGCCGTCGCCGTAGTTCTTGGTCAGATAGTTGGTCAGCTCGATCAGCTTCGCGCCGGCGGTATTGTCCCGCAGGTTGGCGTAGTCGTCGTCCACACCGGCAATGGTCTTGTGCACCAGGCGCAGTGCCTCGTTCGAAGGCTCGGCGTCGGTGACGCGGACCGCGCCGGTCTCCTCGTCCACCACCAGTCGCCATACCCGCTGCAGGAAGCGCTGCGCGCCGACGACATCCTTGGTGGACCACGGGCGCGAGGCATCCAGCGGGCCCATGGACATTTCGTAGAAGCGGAAGGTGTCCGCGCCGTACGCGTCGTACATCTCGTCCGGGGAGATGGCGTTCTTCAGTGACTTGCCGATCTTGCCGAACTCTCGGAAGACTTCGATCTCCGTGCCGGATTCGTTGGTCCAGAAGAACTTTTCATCCCGCTCGACGATCTCGGTGGCGGGCACGTAGGTGCGACGCTCGTCGGCGTAGGCGTAGTCCTGGACATAGCCCTGGTTGAACAGGCGGCGGTACGGCTCGCTGCTGGATACATCGCCCAGATCGAACAGCACCTTCTGCCAGAAGCGCGCATACAGCAGGTGCAGCACCGCATGCTCCACGCCGCCGATGTACAGATCGACGCCGCCGGGATCCTTCGGGCCGTGCTCGGCGGTGCGCGGACCCAGCCAGTACTGCTCGTTCTCCTTGGCGCAGAACGTCTCCGAGTTGGTCGGATCGGCATAGCGCAGCTGGTACCAGGAGCTGCCCGCCCAGTTGGGCATGACATTGGTATCGCGGCGGTACTGCTTGGGGCCGTCGCCCAGGTCCAGGGTGACGTGCACCCACTCGGTGGCCTTGGCCAGCGGCGGCGACGGCTCCGAGTCTGCATCGTCCGGATCGAAGGTGACCGGTGCGAAGTCCGCCATCTCCGGCAGCTGTACGGGCAGCATGGATTCGGGCAGGGCGTGCGCCGCGCCGTTCTCGTCGTAGACGATGGGGAACGGCTCGCCCCAGTAGCGCTGACGAGCGAACAGCCAGTCGCGCAGCTTGTACTGAATGGTGCCCTTACCGTGGCCATTGGCCTCCAGCTCGGCGATCACCTCGGCCTTGGCGGCGTCGATCTCCAGCCCGTCCAGGTAACCGGAGTTCACCAGCGTGCCCTCACCGGAGTACGCGGCCTCCGAGATATCGCCGCCCGCAACCACTTCCACGATCGGCAGGCCGAAGGCGGTGGCGAACTCCCAGTCGCGCGGATCGTGGCCGGGGACCGCCATGATGGCGCCGGTGCCGTACCCGCTCAGCACATAGTCGGCGATGAACACCGGCACGCGGGCGCCGTTCACCGGGTTGGTGGCGTAGGAGCCCAGGAAGACGCCGGTCTTCTCCTTGCTCTCCTGCCGCTCCAGATCGGATTTGGCGGCGATGGACTTGCGGTATGCCGCAACGGCTTCCGCCGGTGTGTCCGTGCCGCCGAAGGTCCAGCGCGGTTCGGTGCCGGTGGGCCAGGTGGCCTCGGTCAGCCGGTCGACCAGCTCGTGCTCGGGGGCCAGCACCACATACGTCGCGCCGAACAGGGTGTCGGGGCGGGTGGTGAATACCTCCACGATGTCGGAGCCTGCTTCGAACTTCACCTGCGCGCCGCGCGAACGCCCGATCCAGTTGCGCTGCATGGCCTTCACGTTCTCCGGCCAGTCCAGATCGTCCAGGTCGTCGACCAGGCGATCGGAGTAGGCGGTGATGCGCATCATCCACTGCCACAGGCGCTTACGGAACACCGGGAAATTGCCGCGCTCACTGCGGCCTTCGCCGGTGACCTCTTCATTGGACAGCACGGTGCCCAGCCCGGGGCACCAGTTGACCATCGAATCGGTCTGGTAGACCAGGCGATACGAGTCGATCAGCGCATTGCGCTCGGACGGGCCCAGCTGGTTCCAGGCGCGGTCGTCGTCGGCGGCGACGCGCTTGCCGTCCTCGAACTCGGTGATCAGCTCGGCGATCGGGCGGGCCCTACCCTGACCCTCGTCGTACCAGGAGTTGTAGATGCGCAGGAAGATCCACTGCGTCCACTTGTAGTACTCGGGATCGGTGGTGGCGAAGGAGCGGCGGCGATCGTGGCCCAGGCCCAGCCGGTCCAGCTGGCGCTGCATATTCCCGATATTCGACTCGGTGGTCACCCGTGGATGCGCGCCGGTCTGCACCGCGTACTGCTCGGCGGGCAGGCCGAAGGCGTCATAACCCAGGGCGTGCAGCACATTCCGGCCGCGCATGCGGTGGAAGCGAGCGAAGACGTCGGTGGCGATATAGCCCAGCGGATGGCCGACGTGCAGGCCCGCGCCCGAGGGGTACGGGAACATGTCCTGCACGAACAGCTTGTCGGCCGGGGTCTCGCCCTGCAGCGGGCCGACCGGATTGGGCGCGTAGAACGTGCCGCGCTCCTGCCAGGCATCCTGCCACTTCTGCTCTACCCGGCCGGCCTGCTCCGCGTTGTAACGGTGTGCGGGCACATCGCTGGCCCCACCCACCGCCGCCGCGCTGCCTGCAATGCCGTCAGCGGTGGGTGTGTCGGTTGCGCGAGTGTCCTGCACGTCCTGCCCTCTTGTCCTAGCCGATCCCCTATAAGGTCGTTCACCAGGTTAAAGCGTGTGCACCCCCACACCCAAAAGGGGCCGACGACCGGACCCGACACGCCGCAAGAACATCCGTGCCAAGTTCGCGACCAGGGGCCGCGAACCCACCGGAGCGAAGCGTAGGTAAATTAAACAGAGTGTTGGTTGTAGCGCTCATTCTGTTTGTCCTGTCGGCGGTGGCCGTGGTCACCGGAGTGCTCGGGCTCACCGGCACCCTCCCGCCCAATCGCATCTTCGGTGTTCATACCGATGAAGCCGTGCGGACCGAGGAGAACTACCGGCTCGCCAATCAGGTGGCCGCACCGACGTCCATCGTGGCGGGCGTGCTGCTGGCCGCCGGTGGCGGAGTCGCCGTGGTCGCGGGTGGTATCCCGGCCGTGATCATCTCGGTGCTGACCCTGGTCATTGCCGTCTTCACCCTCGGCGCCGGGGCTACTGCGGCGGCCAATGCGCTCGCGGCCAATGCGCCCGCTCCCGAGGTCGGCGGCTGCGGCACCGCCTGCGGTTCGTGCTCGCTGCGCGACGCCTGCGCGCCCGCCGCCAACTGATTTCCGGCTACCCGAGGTTCTTGCGCATCCAGATGTGCGGAATGCCCGCGTCATCGCCGATATCGCCGTAGGCCTGATAGCCGAGCCGTTCGTAGAAGCCTTGCGCGTGCGTCTGCGCGTGTAGTTCGACCGCGGCCAACCCGCGTTCGCGCACCCGTTCTTCGATGGCTCCCACCAGCGCGACCCCGAGGCCGGTGCCCCGGGTTTCGGCCAGTACGGCCAGCCGGCCGAGCACGCCTACGTCCTCACGAACGATCAGGCGGCCCGCGCCGACCGGCTGCCCGTCGAGACGGGCGAGGAAGTGATCGGCCGTCTCATCGAGCTCGTCGAGTTCCAGCTCCTCCGGCACACCCTGTTCCGCCACGAAAACCTTCATGCGTACGGAGTATGCGTCGGCCAGCTCCTGCTCCGTGCCGACGGTGATGACCTCGATCATGAGGCCAGCATGCCTCAGTGCTCGTCGTAGTGACCGTCGTGGGCTGCGTGCCGATGGCCGTCGTGGATGTAGTCGACGTGATCGCCGTGCGGCACCGATACATGCCCGCAGCCGTCGCCGTGCTGGTGCTCGTGAGTGTCGTGCGGGGTGTGATCGGCGGGCTCGCACTCGTCGTAATGACCATCGTGAACGCGGTGCAGATGTCCGTCGTGCACATAGTCGACGTGATCGCCGTGCGGAATAGCAACGTGTCCGCAACTAGCGCCGTGTGCGTGATCGTGATCGGTGTGAGCAGCATGGGTCTGTGTCATAGAGCTTCCCTTCCGAGATGGTGGGTGCAATCCAGCAAACCGGTAGGGACATTAGCACCCATGCATGCGTCAGCTTCGTGCGACTGCACTCGGTCGACACACCGCGCGGACCAGCAGGTAATTGACCACGGGCACAACCAGTTCCACCGGAGTCATCAGCACGTAGAACCAATTCGGCTGACCCGTCGCGATCCAGGCCAGCGCCCGGGCCAGGCCGCCGGCGAAGAAGATCAGGCTCAGCAGATTGATCGGAAGCGCCTTGGTCTCGATGTCCCGGACACACCACAGCACCGCGAGTCCGTAGGCCAGGAACAGCACCGCGTAGAACCGCATATCGGAATCGATGGTCGCATTGACGGTCCCGCCTCCGATGATCGTGGACGAGCCGAAGAGTAGGTGCGCTACCGCGATTCCCACGCAGGCCACCCCGAATATCGCCAGCCAGATCCGCAGAATCTGTCGCATGTGAGCCCCTATTAGACGACTGTTGAATAGTGTGACGGTATGCGCCTCGCCGGTCGTGCGTCAACCCCTTCCACCTACGATGACCACGTGCCCAGCCGTCGACGCCTGACTCCCGAGCAGCGTCGTGACGAGCTCATGGACGCGGGCGCGCAGCTGTTCGGCGAACGCGCTTTCGACGACATCGCGATGGAGGACATCGCCGCGCACGCTCAGGTTTCGCGGGCGCTGATGTACCACTACTTCCCCACGAAGGGTGATTTCTTCGCCGCCATCTGGAAGCGCGCGCATGATCGGCTGCTCGCCGAGGCGACCATCGACCCCGCCCGGTCCGTCCGTGACGGTGTGGCCGTCGCGCTTGCGGCGCACCTGGATTTCTACCGGGCGCACGTGCCGCTGGTGTTCATCGCGAATCGCAGTGCGGTAGCCAATGATCCGGCTGTGCGCGGCCCGGTCGCCGAAGATCTCACAGCGATCTGTGATCGCATACTCGACGCCTGTGCGGCCACGGGCCACAGGCGTGATCTGGCATCGGCGGCACTGGCGGGATGGATTGCGTTCATCCGCGAGGTAGCCATCGAATGGCTACTGCACCAGCGTATTTCGCGGGACGAGGCGCTGGAGCTGGCCATGGCCACACTCGACGCCACCGCCGGCGCTCATCTCGACCTGAAAGCCGTTCCCGTGCAGTCGAATTAACGCGACCGCTGCCACCACTTGCGCCGGGGGAGCGGGATGTCGATGTGGTTCGCGAAGGCAGCCGCGTCCTCGGCGGTGGTGGTCTTGGGGCGGGTACGTGCCCACTCGAGGAAGCGGGCGGTGAAGTCCGGTCCGCAGCTGTGCGCGAGCAGCGGGAAGCGGTGCGCTACTTCGTCGGCGCGCTTGTGTAGCAGCGCATGCGCGGTTGCCGAGAGATCCGACGCATCGAAGCCCGGGGGTACGGCAGCACCGGCGACCAATGCCCGCACGACTGCCGCCTGCTGCTCGGCGAGGCTGCCCGACTCGGTCATGCCTGCCGGGCCTTCGCGTGCACCGTGATGAGCGGGCGCCGGGAGGCGGTGGCGATGGCATTGAGCTCATCGAGCAATTCGGCTGCGGGCGGGTAGTTTCCGTCGCGCTCGAGCAGGAGCGGCACCGAACGGTCGGCGGCGAATTCGGCGACCAGGGCCAGCACCTCCGCGGGCACCGGGTCGCCGTGGGTGTCGTGGTAGCGCCCGCCGGTCTCCCGGCCCCCGGCCACATGGCAGTAGGCGAGCCGCTCGGTCGGCAGCCGCAGGAGCTCGGTGAGTGGATCGCGGGAGGTATTGCGGGCGTTGGCATAGACATTCGCGATATCGAGCAGCAGATGAACTCCGGTGCGCTCCACCAATTCCCGGAGGAACTCGGCCTCGGTGAACTCGGCATCCGGCCACTCGAACAGTGCCGCGATATTCTCCACCGCGAGCGGCACCTCCAACTCCCGCTGGGTGCGGGAGACATTGCGTACCAGCGCATCCAGCCCTTCCCGGGTGCGAGGCACCGGCAGCAGATGCCCAGCCTCCATGCCACCCGCCCGCACGAACGCAATATGCTCGCTCACCAGCGGCGATCCGAGCGCCCGCGCACACGCGGCCAAATGCGCGACCCGCCGATCATCCACCGGCTCCGCACCCCCGAGCGACAGCGAAATCCCGTGCGGCACGGTGGCTATGCCTTGCGCGACCAGCGCGGCGAGCTCGTCGGGAACTACAACTTCACCGCGTGAATCACGCCGTCCGACCAGACCGGTCATCGCGGCCGCAGCGCGGCCCACGAGCTGATTCGACCGGTCCGGTCCCGCGACCAGCGACTCCGCGATGACCTCGCAGAATCCGATCCCGTCCAGAGCGTCGATCATGCCGCAGATTTCGCGCCGCCAGCCGATGCCGATAGCTCTGTCCGGGAGCAGGCCGCCCGCACTGTCGCTATTCGGCAGCCACAGCGCCTGTGCCGCTGCCACCGCTTCCGCCGGCTGCGGTTGTGTTCTCGATGCGGGCCGTGTCATCCGCCGCACCCGCCGCCGCAGCCCCCGCCTCCACAGCTGCTACCGCCACTACAGCTGCTGCCGCTGCTGCCGCCGTCGCTGCTCGAGCAACTGCCCCCCGAGCCGCCGAATCCTCCACTTGCGGCGAGGGTTCCGGTCGCGCCGGCCAGGGCCGGGTCGAGACTCCACAGCACTGTCGCGCCGAAGAGTGCGGTGCCCATGGCGGCGCTGTCTGGGCCGTAGGCGCTGTACGCGGGTGCGTTGTGCGGGCGCAAATGCCCGTTGCGGCGGACGGATTCGTCGGCGACGTGGCGGCCGAGGCGGGTCAGGCGTGGTGGGCGCCGTACCAGCAGCATGACGACGAGTACCACGATCAGCGCGAGAATCAGGTAGCCGACGCTGTGCTGGTTGGCGATGCCGGCGATGATGCGCAGGACGCCCAGCAGGAACAGTATGCCGAGCGGAAATGCGGCCAGCAGCAGGGCATTCCGCTGTTCTGGGCTGATCAGGTAGCCGCGGTCGGTCAGGGTATTGCGCAGTGAGGTGAGTGCGTCGCGCGCGGCTCCCGCGAGGAACAGCACATGCCGCTTGTCCGAGTTGCGCAGATGCGTGTGCAGGGTGCGCGAAACCGGGTCCAGCAGGTGTTCTTCGGTGGTGGTCGGGGTGCGGGTCGGTGTGCCGGTGGAGTCGATGAGGTAGTAGCCGCGTAATTGGGCGAGACCGGTGAGAACGGGTCGCCGGTCGTCGAAGAGCATGGCGGTTTCGGTCGGTGAGAGTGCGCGGGCTGATTCCTCCGGTCTGTGCGCGTCCCGCAGGATCATGGCGCGCCTGCCGAATCCGTACAGCGCGGCAAGGACACCGGCCAGGGCGTAGAGGCTCAGGAAGGTCGGGCCTGAGATACCCCAGGTATCGGCGGCCGTGCGCGGTGCGCCGGCCAGGGCGGTCCAGGGGTCCATGGCGATTCCATCCTCGGAGTCGTCTGTATGTACAGCGTCTGAAACACAGATCAACATGAGTATCGCCGAGGTATGGGTGCGGTGTTAATCCCGGAATTGCTGGGTGATTAGCCTGGTTCGGTGCGATTTCTCAGCAAGTTCTACATCGACGGGTTCATCCTGTCGATCCTCGCCACCGTCGCTGTGGCCAGCGTCTTCCCGGCGCGAGGTGAGGCCGCGACGGTAGTGACCTGGCTGACGAAGATTGCCATCGCATTGCTGTTCCTGCTGTACGGCGCCCGGCTTTCCTCGCACGAGGCGGTCACCGGTCTGAAGCACTGGCGGTTGCACACCACGGTGCTCGCCTGCACCTTTGTGCTCTTCCCGATTCTCGGTGTTGCCGCGCGAGTGCTGGTGCCGCACGTACTGACCGACGATCTGTACACCGGACTGCTGTTCCTGTGCCTGGTGCCGTCCACGGTGCAGTCGTCGATCGCCTTCACCTCGATCGCCAAGGGCAATGTGGCGGGCGCGATCGTGAGCGCGACGCTCTCCAATCTGCTGGGCGTCTTCCTCACGCCCGCACTGGTGATCCTGCTGATGAACACCACCGGTCAGGCGAAAGTCGATCTGTCCTCGATCGGCGATATCGTGCTGCAGCTCCTGGTCCCGTTCTTCCTGGGCCAGCTGATCCGCCCCAAGGTCAAGGGCTTCCTGGCCCGCTATGCGGAGCCGACCAAGCTGGTGGATCGCGGCTCCATCCTGCTGGTGGTCTACAGCGCTTTCAGTGCGGGCATGGTGGAGGGCATCTGGCATTCCCTGTCCCCGTGGCGAATTCTGCTGCTGGCCCTGGTGTGCGGTGTGCTGCTGGCACTGGTGATCGCCGCGACCTCCGCGCTCGGCAAGGCCGTGCACTTCGATCGCGGCGATCGGATCGTGGTGGTGTTCTGTGGATCGAAGAAGAGTCTGGCCACCGGTCTGCCGATGGCGACGGTCCTGTTCGCCGGTCATCCCATCGGCCTGATCGTGCTGCCGCTCATGATGTTCCATCAGATCCAGCTGATCACCTGTGCGGCGCTCGCACAACGCTGGGCTCGGAGCGCACCGTGAGCGACAGCACCCGGCTGTCGTCCCGGCGCAGTGGGCGCGCACCCGTGGTCGGCCGGGTGGCCAGCGCCTTCAATACCGCACGCCCGGCGGTCGGATCGCCGACCGCTATGCGCGCACTGCCGTCCGGATAGCGTTTGGCCACTATCCCGGCGCGCGCGAGGGCCGGGGCGACCTCGCGGCCGGGCAGGTACAGGAAGTTCGCGCTACTGCGCGGAACCCGAATGCCATTGCGCCGCAGTGCTGTCCGCAAGAGTTCCCGCTCGGTGGTGATGCGCAGGATGCGCTCCCCGAGTTCGGCCTCCGCCGCATAGGAGGCGCTCACCGCGGCGACGGCGGCCGACGGCGTCCCGAACGGCAGTTGCAGCCGCTGCACGCGCTGTACCAGTTCCGGTGCGCCGAAGGCATATCCGATGCGCAGGCCCGCGAGCCCGTACGCCTTCGAGAAGGTGCGCAGCACCAGCACATTCGGGTGCCGCCGCACCAACTCCACGGTGTCGAGCGTGTCTGTCGCGCCGAGAAATTCGATATACGCCTCGTCCAGGATGACCGGCACGGTGGCCGGAACCGAGTATAGGAAGGCCTTCAACTCGCTGGCCGGAACGACGGTGCCCGTCGGATTGTGCGGCCGGCACACCGCCACCAGCCCGGTGTTCTCGTCCACCGCCCGTGCCATGGCCCACAGATCCTGCCGGCCGGACGAATCCAGTGCCACCGGATGCGAGCGCAGCCCGACCATGCCGCTCATGATCGGATAGCCGTCGAAAGTCGGTGTGGCGAACACGAATCGAGCGCCGGATGCGGGCAGCGTCTGCATGATCTGCATGGCCACCCCCGTCGCACCCGATCCGACCACCACCTGGTCCGGGTCCACGCCGATATGGTCCGCGATGATCCGGGGCAGGACACGCGGCAGGAATTCCGGATAGCGATTCGCGTTCGCGAGACTGTCGTCGAGTGCGCGTATGACGGAAGGCAGTGGCGTGAACGGGTTCTCGCTCAAACTGAGATCGAAGCGCACGGTCTCGAATCGGTAGGCCTCCAGCGACGCACTCATCTTGCCGCTCCCCAGCGCACGGCCGCCGCACCCGCGAAGTCCCCCGCATGCGCGAACGCCGACATGAGCACGATCGAACCATTGCGCAGCCGCCCCGCCTCGTTCTCGGTGTCGAGGGTGACGGGAATGCCTGCGGCGAACAGGTTTCCGCAATGATCGAAGGTGTCGGGATGTCGTTCGGCGGGCAGCTCCAGCGCATCGTGCCAGTTGCGCAGGAAGAGCCGGTTGGGCTGATTGGTGACCAGGGTATCGATATCGCTGCTCTTCACCCCGATGCGCCGGCACACCACCTGCGCCACCTCCGGGACCAGGCGATTGCCGCGCGCGAACACCTTGGCGACCTTCGATTCGCTGAAGGTCACGCAGCCCTCGCCTTCGCCCGGCTCCCAGTACTTGCGGTCGGAGCCGGTGGAGAACTCCATATCCCCGGCGAATTCCGGATAGGTGCGGCACTCGATATCGAGAATCGGTGCGGTGTTGTTCTTTACGAGCAGTCCGACACCACAGCCGTCGCCGGGCACCGGGGCCTGCGCGAGTTTGCGGATCTCGGGCTGGGTGAAGACCGGGCCCGCGCAGTTCTGGGTGGCGACGATGAGCGCGGTGCGCGCATCGGAGCTCTGCATGATGGTGCGGGCCAGCCACATCATGTGCACGAAGGCGGCGCATCCGCCATTGTGCACATCGAAGACGTAGCGGGGGTTCATATTCATTCGCCGCGCCACCTCGCCGCCCGCGCCGAGTACCGGATTGTCCGGCAGCTGGGTGTGGGTGATCAGGATGTCGATATTCGCAAGTTCTTGTGCCCCATGGCGTTCGATGAGCGGTGCGATGGCCTGCTCCGCCATATCGTGCACCCGCTCGTCGCGGCCCACGTGATGTCGGCCCTTCGGCGCCCGGAACATGACGTTCTTCGCCATGCGCTCGGAGCGGGAGAACTGGGTGAAGTATTCGGTGCCGACCGGCTCACCGGGCAGATAGCTGGCCACATCGACCAGACTGACCGGAGACCGTGTTTGCAGGGTGGGGTCCGTGAAATCCATGGTGCGCCTACCTACTTCATCCAGTCGGGGGTGAGCGGGAGTCCGTGTGCGGCGCGGTATTCGGCGATCGCCTTGAGGTTGTCCATTTCCAGCTGGTGCCCGGCCGAGAACATCTCCCAGAAGTCGCCGACCCACACCTTGCGACCCTCGGGTGCGCTGTCCTGGTAGGGATTCCGGTCGTAGAACGGGTGATGACAGTTGGTCCACAACACCACCGAACCGGGCTTGTCGAATACCACCTGCGCGTCCACCACCCGCATCAGGTAGATCATCCACAGGTGCTTGCTCTGATCCCACGCACAGTGGTAATCCACCGTCATGGCATCGGGATTGGCGACGGTGCGGGTGTAGATGCGGGTATTGGGGCCCAGCCGGTCGTACGACTCCCACAGTCCCGGCTCCGCGGTTTCGGTGAAGCCGCGCAGGCTGTAGGTCCACTCCTCCAATGACCGTGTGTCCGAAAGATATTCGTACAGCTCGCGCGGGGGAGCCTCGATATAGGCCTGGACCGGGCAATAGTCGCCGAAGATCTGGTCGTGTGGATACACCGACCGGAGCATTTCGAGGATGACGGGGGTGGTCTCCTCGCGGTCGGAGTTCTCGATACGTAAGAGTCCGGGCACCACCCCCTCGGGGATGTCGCTGAGTGCAGGCAGGGCGCTGGTGGTCACGATTACCTCCGCGGTGCCGTCAGAAACGGCGTGAAAGGTGGGATTTCGTCGGGATCGCAGTCGACGGCGATGAACGACGGACCTGGACTGCCGACGCAGTGCCGAAGTGATTCGGCGAGATCGGCTCTGGTGATGGGTGCGTGTGTGCACAGATCCGGGAACATGGCCGCGAGACCGGCGCCCGGATACGCCGGTCGAAATCTGTTGAAGCTGTAGCGATCCCCGTAATACAGCTGTTCGCGAGTTATGCACATGGCATGCGCGTTGTTGTTGAAGACAATGAAGGTGATCGGCAGGTTGTGCTCGATGGCGGTGTGAATCTCCATGCCGTGCATGAAAAATGCACCGTCACCGGCGATGACGTAGGTCCGTCGCATACTCCCGTCCGGGCGTTGGCTCCGCGCGAAGGCCGAGCCGATGCCGGCTCCGAACGCATACCCCATCCCGCCCATCCCCAGGGCGACCGTGAACCGGCCGTCCCGCGGCAGCCGCAGATGATGAACCACTGCGGCGCCGGTGTTCCCGGCATCGGCGAACACATCCGCGCCCTCGGGCAGCGCCTCGTTGATGGCCTCGACCACCTCCCGGTACCGCAGCCCGGGACCTTCCGAGGGCTGCGCGGCCGTATCTTCGGGCTGTTCGTCGCGCTCGGCCTGGACGGCGGTGATCGCGGTACCGGAGTTGTCGAACGCTGTGGATAGACCTGTGACAGTTGTGGATAGATCCGCGACCTCTCCGCTGTCCGGTACCAGTTGCAGGCTGAACCGGATATGCCGCGGGCCGTCCGCGGCCGCCTCGCTGCCCGGGCCGTGCAGGTGAATCGGTGTGGCAGCGGTCAATTCGCCGATCAGCTCGGCCAGCGTGAGCGACAGATCGGTGCTGCGCGCATGGATCGAGCCCAGGAACGGGATCTCCCCGCCGATGCTGGCCAGCGGCACCTCCGCCAGCGCGTCCTCCAGCCCGGCGCGGGCGGTGACCGGCATACGGGTGCCGATGAGCAGGCAGAGGCTGGCCCGGTGCAGTGCGTGGATGAGTTCCGGATGCCCCATGCTGCCCGCTACGCCGCAGAATCCGGGATCGGCGTGGTGGTAGACATCCTTGGCGTCCGGAGCCACACCGACGGCCGCATCGAGCACCGCGGCGAGCTGTGCCAGTTCGCCGCGCGCGGCGTCGCGGGCGACCTGATCTCCGGCAATGATCACCACCTTGCCGATGACCCGGGCGGCCTGCAGAGTGTGCACAACTCTCCACAGGCTCTCGGTATCGCGGCGATAGGCGCGCAGCGGCGGGGCGAACGCGGGCGCGACGAGTTCCGCCTGCTGAATATCCTTGGGCAGCAGCAATACCGCCGGACCACCGTGCTGCGTGGCATGGATGGCGCGGGTGAGGTGAGCGGGCAGGTCGGCGGGGGCCTCGACGCGGGCGCAGTAGTGCGAGATCGGCGTGAACAGCCGAACCGCGTCGAAGGCGCCGGCCCGCCCGCTCGTGTCCTGAAAGGCGCCCTTGCCTTCCAGGACGGTCGGCGGCTGCCCGATCAGCGCGAGTACCGGTACGCGGGAGGTGAAGGATTCGGCCAGCCCGGCGACCAGATTCATGGCGCCGCCGCCCGAGGTCGCCGCGACCACGCCGAGGCCGGCGGTGGCGCGGGCATAACCGTCGGCCATGGTGGCGGCGGAGAATTCGTGCTTCGCGACCACGGCGGTGACAAGTTCGCGATGATCGAATGCCGCGTCGTAGAGGTCTTCGATATTCGCGCCGCCGACGCCGAATATATGCCGCACTCCCAGCTCCGAAACGGCTTTGACCAGGTGATCCACCACGCGTGTTCGATTGTGCATCGGGCGGCTCCCTTCGGTGCCTGACACCGGACTCCCGAGTCTGTACTCGGGATACGAATGCGAGCCGTCGCCGGTTCAATCCGGCGGGTCCGCCGTACGCCTGCTGGAGGACCATTCCCGCATCGAGCCGGGTCAAACCCGACCGGATCACTTGCCATGTATGTATACGTCTACGTATAGTTGGCTCATGCCGAACAAGACGATCTACGTATCCGATGAGGACCTCAAACTGTTTCAGCGTGCGCAGGAGCTGGTGGGGGGCAATTTATCGGGTGCGATCGTGACGGCACTGCGGCGCTTCATCGAGCTCGAGGAGGGCCGCGTAGAGGGCTACGACGAGGTGGTCCTGAAGGTCGGCAAGGACGGGGTGCGGCAGATTCGTTTCTCCGGCGCACTGCTGACCGAGTGGCACCAGGTCGGCGACAAGCGCGTCGAGGACATTCGGGTGTACCGCACACGCAAAGGCGCGTACGCGGTGCACAGCCACTTCTCCTACTGGAGTGAATTCCCGACCGACACCAATATCCTCAAGGATTGGAAGCAGTGGCGGCGCTTTCTCGGTGTGGGTGAACAGGATTGGGGTGACTACCTCTTCGAGGTCGTCGACAGCGTCGGCGAGCTGGAGGGCAAGATCCCCGATCGGCTCTTCGCCCGCGTCGTCGACATCACCGAGCACCGGAATATCGAAGTGCTCGACATCTGAACCGCCTGATCTCTGAACAGCCTGTCGCACAACTGAACACATAACAGCTTTGATCGCAGCCGCAGCGGTCACGGCCTAGGTAAGTCATGCATTCATGCGTACCTATTGATGAGAAGGGGAACCCATGACCACCGCCCACCGCCCGGCAGCCATCGAGGCTGCGGGTCTGTGCAAATCGTTCGGGGAGCAGATTGTGCTCGACCGGATCGACTTCACCGTTCCGGAAGGCAGCATCTACTCGCTGCTCGGCCCGAACGGCGCGGGCAAGACCACCACCGTGCAGATCCTCTCCACGCTGATCAAGGCGGACGGCGGCGAAATGCGGGTCGGCGGTTACGATCTCGCGACGCAGCCGGACGACGTCCGCTCGATCATCGGTGTGACCGGACAGTTCTCCGCGGTCGACGAACTGCTCACCGGCCGCGAGAACCTGCTCCTCATGGGCGACCTGCACCACCTGCCGGGCACTGAAAGCCGCCGTCGCGCAGTGGAATTGCTGGAGAAGTTCGATCTGGTCGATGCCTCCGAGAAGGTGGCGTCCAGCTATTCCGGCGGTATGACCCGCCGCCTCGATCTGGCCATGACTCTGGTCGGGCAGCCGCGCATCATCTTCCTGGACGAGCCCACCACCGGCCTCGACCCGCGCAGCCGCCGCGTCATGTGGGACATCATTCGCGACCTGGTCGCAGGCGGTGTGACCGTCTTCCTCACGACCCAGTATCTGGAGGAGGCCGATCAACTGGCCGACCGCATCGCGGTGCTGCACCAGGGCCGCCTGGTCGCCGAGGGCACCCCCGATCAGCTCAAGCGGCTGGTACCCGGCGGCTATGTGCGGCTGGATTTCCATGATCGCGCCGAACTCGACTCCGCAGCACTGGCTTTGGGTAACGCCGCCCAGGTCAACGGTGATCTCACGCTGGCCGTGCCGAGCGACGGCGGCGTGCGCTCGGTGCGCGAGGTGATCGACCGCCTCGATGCCGCCGGCGTCGAGCCCGCCGGACTGTCCGTGCACACCGCCGATCTCGACGACGTCTTCCTGGCCCTCACCGGTGGCCACGCTCCCGAAAAGGAAAATGCGAAATGAACACAGCAGCGCTCAGCGATTCGAACACCGGTACCGGCCGGGCGATGGGCGGGCGCACCTCGTTCGCTGACTCGAAGACCATGCTGCGCCGGAATCTGGTGCACGCCAAGCGATATCCCGGGATGACTATCGGTATTCTGCTCATGCCGATCTTCATGCTGCTCATGTTCAACTACATTTTCGGCGGTGCGCTGCGGGGTGCGACCGGCGGCGCCAAGTACATCCAGTACCTGACGCCCGGCATGATGCTCATGATTCCGGCGTACATGATCGCGGGCATCGCGGTGTCGGTAAATACCGATATGACCAAGGGCATCGTCAATCGTTTTCGCACCATGCATATTTCGCAGTCGTCCGTGCTGACCGGTCAGGTGATCGGCACCTGGATCCAGGGTATGGCAGGCGTGAGCCTCATGACCCTGGTGGCTGTGCTCATCGGTTTCCGGTCACACGATGCGGGTGTACCGCAGTGGCTGGCCGCCTTCGGTCTCATCGGCCTGACCATCTTCGCGCTGAACTGGCTCGGCGCGGGCTTCGGTGTGGTCGCCCAGAACCCGGAGAGTGCGGGCAATCTGGCCACGCCGATCCTGTTGCTGCCGTTCCTCGGTAGCGGTCTGGTGCCCACCGACACCATGCCGGCCGGTGTGAAGCAGTTCGCCGAGTACCAGCCCTTCAGCCCCATTACGGAAACCCTGCGCGGGCTGCTGATGGGCACCGAAATCGGCAACAACGGCATCCTCGCCATCGCCTGGTGCCTGGCGCTCGGTGCGATCGGATACTTCTGGTCCACATCAGTTTTCCGGCGTAAGACCAGCTGAAGCTTCGCGGCCCGCCCGCGCCCTCCCCCGCCCCAAGGTCGTGGCCCGCCCGGGTCTGGACTGACGGAGCGGGGGAGCGAAGCGGAGGAGCGGAGGAGGGAAGACCCGGGTAACAGGGCCACGACCCCGCCGTAGCGAAGCGGAGGCAGACATCACAGCCCGGCTGCCAGCAGGATCTTGCCGGTGGCATTGCGGATCTCCACCGATTTCACATCGCCCGGCGTGGCCGAGGTGGTGCCGTCCGGGGTGAACACCTGACCCGGTTTCGCCGTCCACTCCGCCAGTTTCGACTGGGTGCCGTCGGCGCGCACCACCCACAGCGACAGCTGCCACGCGTAGATCTCATTGGACGGCGGGTAGTTGCAGATCATGTCCACCCGCGTCTGCCCGTTCACCGAGAGCAGCTTGTAGGTGGCGGCGATCGGGGTGGCCACCTGAGCCTGCAGCGGCCCCTGGGCCACCACCTGCTCGATGGCCGGAACGTCGCGCTCCGCGAGGGTGGCCGTCACCGGCACCGCGATCAGTGCGGTGGCCGCGGCCGCCGCCACCGCACCACCCACCGACCAAAATCGCTTGCGGCGCTCCCTTTTCCGGGCCTGCGCCGCCAGCTGTGGCAGCATGCGTTCCGGCGGCGGAGGTATCGCGATCGGCGGATCCTCCTGCGCCGCAATGGAAAGCGCCGTGTCCTCGTCCACCAGCGCCAGCAGTCCGGGTAGCCCGGCCAGCTTCGACACGGCCGTCCGGCAGTGGTCGCAGCTCGCCAGGTGGTCCTCGTACTCGCGGCGCTCGTCGCGGGCCAGGGCGCCGAGCACGTACGACCCGTCCCACGTGGTGTAGCCGTCACAGAGGTCGTGGCCCTCCGTCATCTCGTCACCCCCATCTCCTGTAGCACCAAACGCAGTGCCCGCATGCCGTAGTGCATACGGGACTTCACCGTCCCCTCCGGGATATCCAATTCCGCCGAGATCTGATGAGTGGACAGACCCCGGTAGTAGGCGCGGACGATGACCTCACGATGATCGATGGTCAATCGGGCCAGTGCGTCGGCTACCAGCCAACCGTCCAGTGCTCTATCCGATTGATCCGGCGTCGGCACCTCCGGCGGATTGTCCGTTCGGAACTCGCGCCGGCTTCTGGCGCTGCGATGCTCGTCCACCGCCAGATTACGGGCCACCGTGAAGAGCCAGGCCCGCGCCGAGGTTGTGGACTGGTCGAGCACATTCGGTCGCTGCCAGGCTCGCAAAAGCGTTTCCTGCACAATGTCCTCCGCGCGGCCGGGATCTCCCACCAGGCCGTACGTGTATCGCCACAATGCGGCCGCGTGCTCCTCGTAGAGCACACGGAGCAATGCTTCCCCGCCTCCCCGGGACTTTTGCCGATCGGCGGGGACGGCGAGACTTCTGAACCGGGCCGGCGGTTCGGAGTCTGGTTGCGTTCCGGGGGTACCCGGGGAGTTACCCATAACTCACCAAATCAGTCGTTGCGTACCGCATGGTGTGGGGTTCATACCAGAACCACGATGTTAGTTGCGTTCCAGTTCGATCGGGTGCGTGGCGAGCAGGGACAAAGGCAGCGGCTGCCGGCGCAGCACCTGCGCCCATAGGTCGGTGCGGCCCGCCAGCGGGTCGGTCGGAAGTGCGGACAGGACGATCCAGTCCCCGCGATCCAATTCACCTTCGAGTTGCCCGAAGGTCCAGCCGGCATAACCGGCGAAGATACGGATGCCCTCGACGAGCGGAGCGATGCGATCCGGGTCGGAGTCGAGGTCGACCAGTGCCACCCGGCCGTCCACCCGCCGCAGACCCGGGATACCGGCGAACGAGGCGCCGACCTTCACCGTGGCCAGGCACAGCGCGGCATCGCGTTTCACCGGTCCGCCGAGAAAGAGTGCGCGGGGTGGCGCCGCCAGCTCGGCCCAATTGGGGAGTACATCGTGGACGGCCGTATCACTCGGGCGGTTCAGGACCACGCCGAGACTGCCCGCGTCATTGTGCTCGATGATGTACACAATGGTGCGCCGGAAGGATGGTTCCACCAGGTCCGTTGCCGACACCAGCAGAGTCCCAGGACGTACCACCTGGTCCTCATGCCGGAATTCGCGTCGAGAACGGTCACCGTGTTCCTCTGCGCGTGCCACTCCGCCATCATTCCACCGCTGCAGGCTCTTTGCTGTGTTTAATTTGCCCTCCGCTTCGCTCCGGGCGGGTTCGCGGCCCCCTTTGTCTCGGTCTTCCCTCCTATGCTCCTCCGCTTCGCTCCCCCGCTCCAAGGCGCAGGTCTATGGAGCCGCAGTCCAGACCGAGACGGGCCGCGAACTCTGTGTGGTTGTCTCGGAGGGTTGATGGTTAGGTGGCGTTATGGAACGTCCCGAGGTAATTCTCGAGAACAATGACGCGGTGTACGACTTCTATCTCGATCATCAGCAGAATCTGTTGAAGGCGCGGGCAGCGTACTGGCTGCTGGGCCGGCGGTACCGGCCGCGGATCTCGTATGCGCCTGGTGCGCGGGAACGGCTGCGTGAGTTGATCTCCCAGCGCCGGCCGCTGCTCATCGCCGTCAATCATCTGTCGCAGCTGGACCCCTATACGGTGGCCGCCGCGGCCTGGGGGAGCGTGCTGCGACCGGTCATCGGGCGCACGCGGGTGCTGGCCAAGGACGAGCTGTTCCAGGAACCGGAACTGCGCCGCCGCATCGACATGATGGGCGGGATTCCGGTATTCCGCGGTAAGGACCACGGGCTCCGCGCGGTGAATGCCGCCGGACAGCGCATGATCGATATCTGTGCCGAGCGCATGGCACGCGGTGACGGGGTCGCGGTCTTCCCCGAGGGCACCTGCAATGATGTGGACCCGGCTCAGGTGCAAACCGTGGGAACCGGCATCGGGCACATCGCCTTCCGGGCCAAGAAGCTCGGGGCCGATCCGGTGCTGGTGAGCCTGGGCCTCAGCTACGGGCCGAGGCCGGACCCGAAGGTGGAGCCCACCAAGGAGGAGGCCAAATCGGCCAGCTTCTATTTCGGTGTGCCGGTGCCGGCGCTGCCCACCAAGCCCGCCGAGATCACCCGCATCGTGCGCGATGAACTGCAGACGGCGCTCGACGGGGCGGTCGCCGCCTACTGACTCGCGACTATTGCTGGGGCAGATTCAGGCGCTCCCGCGACCACTGCGGCACCAATGTCAGGTACTCCGGCCGGGATTCGACAAAATGGTGCACCATCGGGCACATCGGCAGAATGCCGAAGCCCGCGACAGTGGTCTGATCGAGCGCACCCTGTACGAGTTTGCGGCCGTACCCCAGGCCTTCGTAGCGCGGATAGATCTCCGTGTGCACGAAGGCGCGCTCATTGGCGGTGTCCTGATAGGCGGCGACGCCCGCGAGGTCGCCGTCGACGTACAGCTCGAAGCGATCCAGTTCGGTATTCCTGCGGACGTCGACCGACCCATTCGACTCACTCGGCATGGTGCGACGCTAACCCGTTTGCCCAGGCTATTTGTCCGTATCTACTTTCCGGCGTTCCGGGCGTGTCGCGCGCGCGGAAATCGGTGAGACTGAGCGGGTGACACACGCCGGACCACGCCGGGTGATTCTCGCCCCGGACAAATTCAAAGGCTCGCTGACCGCCGCCGAAGTGGCGGCCGCGCTCGCCCGGGGCATCCGCCGCGCCGCGCCGCACACGGATGTGCGGCAGCTGCCGGTTGCGGATGGAGGTGACGGGACGGTCGACGCTTTCCTCGCGGCTGGGTGGGAGCGGGTGCCGGTGCGGGCCCTCGGCCCTACCGGCAGAACCGTCGACACCGCCTACGCCGTCCGGGGCGATACCGCCGTGATCGAACTGGCAGCAGTGGTCGGAGTGGTGAAACTCCCTGGTGGAGTACTCGATCCTGTGGGCGCGAGCACTTACGGACTCGGTCTGGTCATAGCGGACGCCCTGGACCGCGGGGTGCGCGATATCGTGCTCGGCCTCGGCGGCAGCGCCTCCACCGACGGCGGTGCGGGCATGCTGCACGCTCTGGGGCTACGTATCCGTGATACTCGCGGCGCCGAATTGTCCTGGCCTGAAATCGTTCTCGGTCGCGGCGACCGCGTGGACCGCACCGGTCTGCACCCCGCGCTGGCGCAGACCCGCATCACTCTCGCCAGCGATGTCGACAATCCACTACTCGGCCCCGCCGGAGCGGCCGCGGTCTATGCGCCACAGAAGGGTGCAGGTCCGGCCGAGATCGCGACTCTCGAAGCGGCCCTGACGATCTGGGCGCAACTCATCGGCCCCGAATGGGCGGATAAACCCGGTGCGGGCGCGGCGGGCGGCACCGGTTTCGGTGCGATGGCTGTGCTCGGCGCGGTCCCGCGCTCGGGCATCGACGTCGTTCTCGACCTCGTCGACTTCCCCGCTCATCTGACCGGAGCCGACCTGATCGTCACCGGAGAAGGCTCCCTCGACCTGCAAAGCCTGCACGGCAAGGCCCCCATGGGCGTAGCCACCGCCGCCCGCCGCGCGGACATCCCGGTCGTAGCCGTGTCCGGTCGCCTGCAACTCACTCCGGATCAGTGGCACGCCGCCGGATTCGCCGCCGCCTACGCACTCACCGACCTGGAACCAGATCCTGTGCGCTGCATGGCCGATGCCGCGAACCTCGTGGAGCGCATCGGCGAACGCCTCGCCGAGCAATTCACGATTTGAGTGTGTGCGATCAGTACGAGGGAGGTTCGGATCAGGGGGTGGGGGCCAGGAGTCGGGTGCGGTTTCGATCGCCCCAGTGTTCGAGGGGGCGGAGGGCGAGGTTGAGGTCCTCGCCCAGAGGGGTGAGGGAGTACTCCACGCGGGGTGGGATCTCGCGGTGGACTACGCCGCTGGATTCCAGGTGGCGGAGGTTTTCTGCGAGGACCTTCTCGCTGACGCCGGTGCGGAGGCGGCGGATTTCGCCGAAGAGTTTCGGGCGGTCGCCGAGCACCCCCGCAGTGCCGAAAAGGCTGAGGCCATGGTCGAACTCGGTGCGAAGCGGGCCGCCACCGTGGCGAAGGCCCTGGATGCGAACGAGGTGGCGGTGCTCAGCCTCACCCATTACGCCGCCATACGACGTGCTCGGTCAGGCGTCGGAATGCCTGGCGGGCAAGGTGATAGCCAATCTCTCCTCGGATTCGCCGGAGCAGACGCGCCGCGGTGCAGCCTGGGTGCGTGGGCACGGTGCGGAATTCCTGCCCGGCGGTGTCATGTCGGCGGGCGACAATATCGCGCATCCGGCGTCGTACATCTTCTACAGCGGTCCGCGCGAGGTCTTCGGCGCGCACGCCGAGTTGCTGCGCCCGCTCAGTCCACCGGAGTACCTGGGTGTGGATGACGGTCTGGCACAGGTCTTCTACCAGGCATTGCTCACCATCTTCCATCCGTGGATGCTGGCCTTCGACCAGGCCTTGGCGCTGATCGCGAACTCCGGCAACGAGATCGACCGCTTCCTTCCGTTCGCACTGCGCTCCAACGAGGCGTTCCCCTACTTCATGACCGATTTTGCCGCTGCCGCGAAAGCCGGTGGCTGGGGTGATCGGGCCCAGTTGACCATGATGGATGCCGGGGCGCAGCACGTGGTCGACGCCAGTGTGGAAGCAGGCGTGGATGCTTCGCTCTCCCGCACCGCACAGGCGCTGTGGCGCAAGGCGATTGCCGCCTCGGAGAGCGCGGGTACGCCGGTACCGGTGTATTCGGTCATGCGCGGCGCCTGACCACAGCGGTCTACGCCGTTTCGGAGCCTATGCGAGGGAAGGGGTCGGTGGAGAAGACCACCTCCACCGGGACCTCGAAGTACTGCGAAACCCGCAGTGCCAGATGCAGGCTGGGGCTGTATTCGCCGCGTTCCAGGTAGCCGATGGTCTGATAGTGCACGCCGAGCGCTTCCGCCAGCTCCCGCCGGGAGATGCCGCGCTCGGCGCGCAGCATCGCGATCCGATTGAAAATGACCTCAGTAGGCACGTGCCATGGCCTTCTCGCGCCGGGCCGCCACGCTCGACCCGGATTCCCGTCGCGCCATGCGGCGCAGCACGACCGGTGCCAGCAGCAGTCCGGCAATCGACCAGACGCCCAGTATCGCAACGGTTTCCAGGTGCCGCCAGGAGTGGCCGAGCTCCACCGCCACCGCACTGTCCGGCAGCAGGGCCGAGCGCATGCCCAGACCCAGCCAGTAGATCGGGAAGATCTGGCCCACGCCCTGCAGCCAGCCGGGCAGGGCTGTCATCGGGTAGAAGATTCCGGAGATCGCCACCAGACCCATAATGGGGAAGGAGATGAAACCGATGGCGCGTGGGCTCTCGAAGATCGATCCGAGCACCGCGCCGATCGGCAGTACGGCCAGCAGGCCCAGCACCAGCACCCAGATCAGGGTCATCCAGGAGCCGACCGTGCCCAGCCGCACGCCGCCGATGATGAACGCGCCCACCGCCAGCACCATGATCAGCTGGGAGAGCACGATTCCGGACACCATGACGATTTTGCCGATCAGATAGCCGACCATGCCGTTCGGAGTCGCCTTGGCGCGCAAGAGCGTGCCGTCCTCGCGGTCCGTGGTCAGGCCCTGGCAGATGCCGAACATGCCGTTGAAGGCGATCAGCATGCCCAGGACGCCCGGCAGCGCCAGCGCACCCAGCTTCAGCCCGCTGGCTGCGAAGCTGCCATTGCGCATGAAGTACAGCGCGACCAAAGTCATGACGGGCCAGAAGAATTGGATGAACAGGTCCTGGCCGTTGGTCAGCGTCTGCCGCAGTTCGATCCAGCCGCGCCGGAACCCGGCCTTGACCGCGATGCTGATGGGATTCATCGGACTACCTCCTCCAGCGTGTGCACATCGTTCTCCTCCTGGCCGGACTCGAAGCGCTGCACCAGTGTCATATACGTGTCCTCGAGGGAGGCGCGCCGCACCTCCAGCTCCTCGATCTCCGCGCCGTGCTGCTGGAACAGCTCGTAGACGAACTTGGTGGACTCGGTGGTGGTGTGCACGAAGCGCTGGCCGTCCCGCGTCCACTTCACCTCGGCCTCACCGGCAATGCGCCGGGACAGCTGATCGGCGGACCCGTCGGCGATGATCCGCCCGCCCGCCAGTACGAGAATGCGGTCGGCCAGCTTCTCCGCCTCATCCAGATCATGGGTGGTGAGCAGGATGGTGGTGTGCTCGTCATCGGCGAGCCGGTGCACCAGATCGTGGAATTCGCGCCGGGCCTGCGGATCGAAGCCGGCAGTCGGCTCGTCCAGGAACAGCAGCTCCGGCCGCCCGACAATGCCGATGGCCACATCCAGCCGCCGGCGTTGCCCGCCGGAGAGCGTCATGACCTTCGCATCGGCGTGTGCGGTGAGACCGACCGCCGCGATGAGTTCATCGGTGTCCCACGGACGGCGAATGCTGCCGGTGGAGTAGGGCGCATAGAACATGCCGAGGTAGTCGAGAAGTTCGCGGATCCGCCACTTGCCGTGATCGCGCCAGGACTGCAGCACCACCCCGATCCGTGCGCGCCAGGCTTCGTCCCCGTGTGCCGGGTCGGTGCCCAGTACCGAAACTCGCCCCGCCGAGCGCATGCGGAACCCCTCGAGAATTTCGATGGTCGTGGTCTTGCCCGCCCCGTTCGGGCCGAGCAGGACCAGCACCTCGCCCGCATGTGCCTGAAAAGTGACGTCGTGCAGCACATCTCGCGTGCCGTATCGCATTCGCAGCTGTTCGACGTCCAATACAACATCTTCGCCGACGGTCATACCATCCTCCGTAGTAGAAGCCGGATGATATGTAGCATATCTGCTACATCTCGTGGTGCGGAAGCGATATTCAGCCGCCCGGAAAAGACAGGAAAAAGGCCCGGCTCGAGGCGAGCCGGGCCTGATCAGTGGGTGTTGTCAGCGAGTGGCGAGGAACTCGATCGCGGCCGCATACCCCTGGATGCCCATGCCCGCGACGACCGCGGTGGCGACGGGGGAGACGAAGGAGTGGTGCCGGAACTCTTCGCGCGCATGCACATTGCTGATGTGCACCTCCACGATCGGCACCTCCGGAATCACCAGCGCATCGCGCAGCGCCACCGAGGTATGCGTGAAGCCGCCCGGATTGATGACGATCCCGGACTCGACGCCGCGCGCCGCATGGATCCGGTCGATCAGCGCGCCTTCGTGATTGGACTGGAACGCCTCGACCTCGCGGCCGAATCGCGCCGCCGTCTTGCGGCACAGCTCAATCACATCGTCGAGGGTGTCGGACCCGTACACCTCGGGCTGCCTGGTGCCGAGCATGTTCAGGTTCGGCCCATTGAGCACGAGGATCGGACCCACGGTTTCCACCATGGGTCCGATCCTATGGCCTCCTACAGTCCGCGCGGGCCTTCGGAGCGCAGGTCGTCGACCTTGCGCATGGCGCCGCGCAGTTCGTCGAGCCACTCCTCGGCGTGCTTGCCCGCGAGTTTCACGGTCCAGGCGAGAGCGTCGGAGCGGGAGCGGGCGACACCGGCGTCGATGAGGGTGTCGAGGACTTTGCGTTCGGGCTGGCGGAGCCGGGTCATAACCGGAACTGCCAGGTGGGTGAACAGGATTCGGTCGTCACCGGCCGATACGCCCCAGGCGACATTGCGGCCGTAGCGGGCCTGGGCCTCCTGAGCGATCTGCATGCGGGCCGAGCGGGTGGATTCCCGGAAGCGGGAAACCAGGCCCTCGCGGGTGGCCTGCGGCACTTCGGCCGCATCCTCACCCTCGGTGGATTCGGGAGTGGGCAGGGGAAGTTCACCGACTACGACGATTTCGTCGCGGTCGATCTCCAGGGTCGGGGGTCCGGTGAACCAGTCAGCTGGCAATCGTCCAGCGAACCAATCGGAAGCGTCTGCGGCGTCGGGCAGGTCGGCTTGTTGCCAGCCTCCGGGGCGTCCGAACTCACGTCCACGGTGTCCGTGTCTCATGGCGGTCACTCTCACTTGCTGTCTCGAGTTGTAATACTGATTACAACGTTACGTTCATTCCGGGCGATTGGATTCCGCTCTCGGAGAACAGGGTTCGGGCGCCCCATCACGGCAGTTGCGCAAGCACGCCATGGGGTACGTACTAAACGGTTCGCGGAGGCGCGAATACGCCAGGTCCGTAACCGACCGGTGATCATGTAACTGGTCCTTGTGGGCCGAAATCGGCACTATGGTGGATCTCGATACATACACGCCTGGTGGAAAGGTGGCACCGCGAGTGATTTGAACGCGGTACCGTGGTCCTGTTGCTGATGTGGCAAGAGTGAAGAGTGGGCGATATGGATGTGTGGGGATCCCGCCGCTTCCGGATCCGTGGCGCGATCGTGCTCGCGGTGGTGCTGGCCCTCGCGATTGCGATGGGGTCGTGTGCTTTCCGGGGGCGAGCGACCGGTGCGGAGGCTGTTGTCGAGCGATTCTCCAGCTTGCTCGACAAACAGAACTATGAGGACGCAGCAGAGCTGACGTCCTACCCGAATGGTGCGTCCGCAACGCTGAAGCAAGTCTTCAGCGGGCTGAACCCGGGCAAACCCGACTACCAGGTGACCCAGTTCATCGGCCTCGACGGTAATACCGGTCTGTTCAGCATGAGCGCGGCGTGGAACTTCGGGGAAAACAAGACCTGGAAGTACGACCTGCAGGGCACCGTCCGCAAACTCAGTGTGGGCTGGCGCATCTCATGGGATCCGGCGCTGATCATCCCGCAGCTGGACAGCAAACGCACCGTGAAGCTGGTCCGCACGTACGCCACGCCGGCGCCGCACGTCAATGACATCGTCGGTGCGCCGCTCATGACGGAGCAGACCGTCAATGTCGTCAAACTCGACCCGACCAAAACCGGTGATCCGGTCGCCTCCAGCAATGCGCTGGCCGATGCCATCGCTCCGGTCGCACCGCTCATCACCGGACCGTCACTGCTGCAACAGCTGTCGGCCTCGCAGGGCAAACCCGTGGTCGCGGTGAATCTGCGCGACGGCGACTTCGCCATCCTCCAGCCCAAGATGGCGGCCATCCCCGGCGTGGTCATGGAACAGCAGCCCCGGCTCATCTCCGCCGACCGCCGTGTCTGGTCGCCGATGCTCGACTCGCTGAACAAGGTGTGGCAGAACAATAACGATCAGCGCTCAGGTTGGGGTGTGCAGCTGTTCGAACCGGACGGCACCTTCGTCACCCAGCTCGCCGGCGAACAGGGCCCGCCCGGACCGGATATCCCCGGCACCATGGACCAGCATCTGCAGCGCGCCGCAGAGGACGCGGTGGTGAGCGTAGGCACGCCCGCCTCCATCGTGGCCATCCAGCCCTCCAGTGGCGCGATTGTCGCCGCTGCCCAGAACAGCCAGGCCAGTGAGCACGGATCGGTCGCCTTCACCGGGCTGTACCCGGTCGGCGGCATGATCGAACTGTTCAAGAACATGGCCGCGATCACCAAGAAGAAAGCGCCGCAGGACGTCTCGGTCGGCGATGCGGCCGATGCCGCGAGCATGCTCGGCGTCGGCATCGACTTCAAGATCCCCGGCCTGGACGAGACCACGGGCCGCCTGCCCACCGGCAAGAACGCGGCCGAACAGGTCGGCCGCGGCAATGCCGCCGATTCACTGCTGGCCAGCCCCTGGGGTATGGCCATCGCGGCGGCTGCCATCGCCAATGGCCAGGTGCCCAAACCGATGATCACCATCGGAGTCCCGGCCACCACCGAAGCCGATCTGCCCGCTCTCCCCGGCGATGTCACCGACCGCCTGCGCACCATGCTGCGCGACGGTACGGCGGCCCCGGAATTGGCCAGCCTCAACCGCTATCAGGGCGTACAGGCGTTCGCCGCTCCGGCGGGCACCAATGGCTGGCTCATCGCCACCATGGGTGATCTCGCCTTCGCCATTCACATCGACGATGTGGACAGCGGGGATTCCGCCGCACGCATGGCGGCGCGACTGCTGCAGTCGCTCGCGGCCCCGGACTGACTTCGGCCGTCCGGGCCCGGCTGCGAGCTCCGAACTAGTTCCAGCGCAGCGCTTTCATGCCGGCCCGCCAGCCGAGCAGGAACAGCGCGAGCGCGGTCGCGGCGACCAGAACGAAGCTGAAGGCAATGCCCTGCCCGCTCACCACGCGCAGCAGCATGCCGCCGACCAGGGTGCTCAGCCAGACGATGACGCCGGTCGGCCACACCGGCCGGCCGTCGAAACGCTTTGCCGCGCTGGCTCCTTCGCGCCCGGCGGCGACCGCGATGGCGATCACCCAGCCCAGTAGCAGACCGGTGGCGAACGGCCATACCGTGCGGGCCATCCCGGCCAGCACCGGCTCGTCGTGATTGTGCCGACCGATTGCGCAGAACACGATCACCAATACGGCATCTGCGACGAACGGCGCCAGTTTCTTCACGGCCAAAGGTTATCGGGCGTCCTACATCACGCTGCGCAGGGACACTCATCACGCTGCGCGGGACCACTTTCCGGTGGTCAGGACTCCGGGGCGGGCGGGGAGTTCGGGCGGCGGCGGTCGGTGATGAGAGGCCCGCCGCGCTCTTCGAATTCCTTCTCGTACGCCGCGTCGTCGTCATGGGGTTTGCGGAAGAGGAAAAGGAAGACGATCCAGCCGATGATCGCCACCAGAATGAAGCTGATCAGGCGATAGAGGAAGGCGGCCGCCACGGCCTGGGCGGCGGGCAGCCCCGCGGCCGCGGTGAGCGAATAGATGAGCGTGGCGTCCACGTAGACGATGCCGCCGGGAGCGAAGGGGATGGTGCCCACGGCTTTTCCGGCCGCGAAGGCCAGCATGAGCCCGGCCAGCCGGGGGTCGGCGCCCACGGCGTAGCAGGCGAAGCCCAGACAGGCGACATCGGCGAGCCGGTGTATGAGCGCCCACAGCACCACCCACGCGCCGTCCTTGCGACCCAGATCCACCGACTCCAGCTGGCCCAGGATCTCACCGATCTTCTCGGTGCCCTCCTCCGCGGGCTTGTGCCGAATCCTGTTGATCAGGTGCAGGATTCGATGCAGGACCGATTCGAGGGTGCCCGGATGGCGGGAGACGTAATTGAACGCCCACACCAGCACCGCCACCGCACCCAGTGACAGGATCACCTTGCCGGGACCGATCCGGTCGCCGGCCAGTACCGCGCCGAATACGCCCAGCAGGGTCAGCCCGGCGGTGGCGACCACCCCGGACATCACCAGTTGCCACGACGCCAGGATCGGGCTCGCGCCCCAGCGTCGCATCTGTCTATAGGTGAAGGCGGTCGAGAACACCTGGCCGGCGGGCAGTGTCAATGCCATGCCGGTGGAGCCGTACACCACCGATACCGACTTCCGGTGGCTCACTTCCACGCCTCCGGCATGCAGCAGCTGTTTCTGGATGGCGCCGTACCCACTCATGGAAACCGCCTGCATCGCGATGCAGGCGGCGACCCATCCCCAATGGATTTCGGTGAGGTTCTTCCAGGATTCGTGCAGGCGGGGATATAGATAAAAGCCTTCGGAAATCAACAGAGTCAGCAGCGCGGCCCCGAGCACCCATTTGGCCCACCAGAACCTGCCGCGGCGCGAGTTCTCCGCGGGCGGCGCAGGTTCGCCGGCCAGCTCACCATGGGCCGTCACATGCTCACCCTAACGAACTGGCTACCGCCTCGTCTGCATCCGTCGGGTCGGTACTTTCTTTGGGCCAGGCCAGCCGGGTTTTCCGCCGGCGGCCCCGGAGTTGGACCTCTTCGCCCGTTTCCCAATGTCGCTGTTCGTTCTCGTCGGCGAAATAGAGCGCGCTGGAGGAGGTCAGGACGCGTCCCGGGCGATCCTTCGCGAGTTCGGTGAGACGGGACGCCTCGTTGACCGGGTCACCGATCACGGTGTACTCGAAACGATTTGCGCCACCGATATTTCCCGCGACCGCCAGGCCCGCCGAAACACCCATGCCGATATCCAATCCGGGCACGTCACGCAGGGCTTCGCGCAGCTCACGGGCGGCGGCGAGAGCCGCGGTCGGGGCATCTGGGCGGTCCAGCGGCGCACCGAAAATGGCCAGCGCGGCATCACCCATGAATTTATTGATCAGGCCGTGGTGGCGGTCGATCACATCCACCACGACGCGGAAGAACTCGTTGAGCAGACTGACCACTTCCGCCGGCGGCCGTTCCGCCGCAGTGGCGGTGGAACCGACCATATCGACGAACAGCACCGCAACAAATCGGGTTTCACCACCGAGTTCGGTGCCGTACTCCAGCGCCCGCCGCGCGACATCCTCGCCGACATGCTGACCGAACAATTCCTGCAGTTCTCGACGTTTCGCGGCCTCACCCATCATTCGGTTGAAGCCAACCTGCAGCAGACCGATTTCGGAACCGTCGAAAACTTCCACCTGCACATCCCGCGCGCCTTCCTGCACGCGATCGATGGCCTGGCTGAGCTGCCGAATCGGATCGGAAATACTGGCCGCGGTGAGCATGGAAAGGGCCAGCGCCTGCATGATCACCACACCGCACAGCAGCAGAATCGACACCGCCAGCGACTGCGCGGAAAACTGCACGCGCGAGGAGATCTGGGTGACGCACAGCAGCACGATGGCGATCACCGGGGCGAAGGTGCCCATGCCCCAGGTCATGGCCATGCGGGTGCCGACACCGGCGGTGAGGGTGTGATCGAACGCGCCGACGGTCAGCGCCTCGGCCGCGACCGGGCGCAGAATCCGTTCGCCCAGCATGTAGGTGAAGCCGAAAACGATGGTGGCGGCCATACATTCGGTGACGATGACCGCGGCCGCCAGCTCCGGGGCCCGCACAATGATCAGCGATGCCAGCACCGCCCCACCCACCAGCCACAACACCAGGTGCACGATGGACTGCCGCAGCGGTGCGTGCAGCGCGGCCATCTGCTCCTGGCGGCTCGGCGGACCACCGCGCACCTGCCAGCGCATCACCGGCCGCAACATGAGCGCCGAAGCGGTCAGACTCAGCAGCCCACCGACCAAGAACACCAGCGCAGGCCACACCAAACCGGTCTGCCGCGTCGCGCTGGACCCCCGCTCCGGCACGGGCAGCCCGTATTGGATGAACGCCCACACCAGGACAGCACCGAACGCGTTGGCCGCGAGCATCGATGCGAGGTACAGCGGCCAGCGTGTTCTCATGGTCTGTTTGACCGCTTCGAAGGGCGCTGTTGACACGATCACCAATCTAGCTTCCCCGCCGTTCAGGGGCTTCGATGCGTGTAGGTAGTTGTGGTCGAACCGGACTGCTACGCGATCGGGTATCCGGTGTCACCTACCCAGGCACAATCCCAGGCTGGCGGTCTGGTGTAGCTGCCCGGCTTCCATGAGGCTTCAGCGCTCGACCTGGAGCGAGGTGTTGAGGTGTAATCGGTGCGGCGCTCGTGCGCTACCGCTTGCGGCCGACGCCGCCGACTATGCAGTGGCGCACCGCGCTGAGCAGGCGTAGGCGCGGGCCGTCCTGCCACCAGTCGTCGCACAGCACCAATCCGGGTTCGATCATCTCCAGATCGCCGAACATGGCCTGGATTTCGTCGCGGGTGCGGAAGCGGCCGCTGCCCATCGGGCTGTGGACGAACTTGTCCTCCATCTTCGCTGCCAGTTCGCTGAGCTCGGGCTCCTGCGGATCCTGCGGGTCGAAGAAGTGCGAGATCGCCACGAACGATCCGGCCGGCAGTGCGTCGATGTAGGTCTGCATCAGCGCGGCCGAGTCCTCGCCGAGGTAGTGGTGCAGTGTCCCCACCTGCAGGAGGGCGATCGGCCGGGTGAAATCCAGGTGCTCGAGCACCGAGGCGTCTTTGAGTACTTCCAGCGGCTGAAAGATGTCGCAGGTGGAGATCGTGGCTTTGTTGTTCTCGGCCAGCAGCGCCCGGCCGTGCGCGAGGACCATCGGATCGTTGTCCACGTACACCACGCGAGCGTCGGGGTTGACGCGTTGCACCACTTGATGGGTGTTCTCGGCCGTCGGCAGCCCGGACCCGAGGTCGAGGAACTGATCGATTCCCGCGTTGCGAACAAGGAAGCGGCACACTCGGATCAGAAAGTCACGGTTGGCCCAGGCCAAGTCGGTGGCCTGCGGTGCGACGGTCTGCACCCGTGCGAGCACCTCACGGTCGACCTCGAAGTTGTCCTTCCCGTTGAGGAAGGCGTCGTAGACCCGCGCAATGCTGGCGCGGGTGGTGTCCACCCCGACCGGCGCCGAGCTCGGGTAGTCGGACTCGGTCATCGCAGACTCCTGAGTGTGGTGTGTCCAGATCGCCACAAGTATGCGACACGGACGCGGCGGATATCGCGCGAATGCGTTGATCACCAATAACTTTGGATAACCGGCGAGGACGCTCGGATCGTGTCCCACCTGGCGGAAGCCCGATCTCGGGCGTCAGGTTGTGGGCGGACAAATCGTGCCCCGCCGAGGATCCGAACCTGCGGCACCCGCATTACTTCCCGGCAGCCGGAGCGCCGCCGCTGTTGCGGGGGCCTGTGCGGCAAGCCGCCCGCTGAAGTTCCGGGGAGGCGGGAGAGTGCAGCGGAGGCAAATTGTTTGCCACACGGGTTAGGCTCGCGACGTGAGCGAGGCGGAGGCAGAGCCCGGTAGATCGCAGGCAGCGACCGGTGGTACCGGGAAGAGTGGGACCGGGAAGGGTGGTTCGGCGCGTCGCCGGGAACCTGCGGATGCGGTGCACCCGCTCGTTCGGGAGACCGCGGAGTGGTGCTGGCGGTTGCTCATTATTTTCGCGGCTGTGCTGGCGCTTGCCTATCTTGCACACCGGTTGTCGACTGTCGTGATTCCGCTGTCCATTGCGTTGCTCGGGGCGGCGCTGCTGTCGCCGCTGGTGGATTGGATGCAGCGGCTCGGGGTGCCGCGATCGCTCGGTGTGTTCGTGGCGCTGGCCGGATGTCTCGGGCTGCTCGCCGGGATCATGACGTTTGTCGTGGAACAGTTCGTCACGGGTCTGCCGCAGCTGTCCGACCAGTTCAAGACCAGCGTGCACGATGTCCAGGACTGGCTGATCAACGGTCCGCTGCACATGAGCAATGAGCAGATTCGCAATGCGGGCGACACCATCGTCAAGACCGTCGAATCGAATCAGAACGCGCTCACCAGTGGTGCGCTGACGACGGCCACCGTGATCGGCGAATTCTTCACCGGCGCCTTCCTGACACTGTTCATCCTCATCTTCTTCGTCTACGGCGGCGACCAGATCTGGCAGTTCATCACCAAGGTCATCCCGGCACGGAACCGGGAACGGGTGCGCACCGCGGGCCGGCTCGGGTTCGGCAGCCTCACCGGATTCGTCCGTGCCACCGTCATGGTGGCGGGTGTCGACGCCCTCGGCATCGGGTCCGGCCTGGCGATTTTGAATGTCCCGCTGGCGCTGCCGCTGGCGTCGCTGGTCTTCATCGGCGCGTTCATCCCGATTATCGGTTCGTTCCTGGCCGGTTCGGTCGCGGTGTTCATCGCGCTCATGACCAAGGGTTTTGTCACCGCGCTCATCGTCCTCGGCATCACCATCGCGGTCATGCAGCTGGAAGGGCATGTGCTGCAGCCTTTGCTGATGGGCCGCGCGGTGCGTATCCATCCGCTCGCGGTGGTGCTGGCGATCGCCGTCGGCATCGTGCTGGCCGGAATTGTCGGCGGTCTGCTCGCGGTGCCGTTCGTGGCGGTGCTCAATACCGCCATCCGATCGCTGCGGGCCGACTCGCCGGACGAGCTGTTTCATGAACTGCACCCGCACGATCCACACAAATCCATGTACGGCGCCGACCCGGACTCGCCCGATCCGGACCGGTGGGACTTGCCGGAACCAGAGGGCTCCTCCGACGGATCGAAGCCCGCCGCGAGTGCCGGTGATACCGCGGACTGAACCCGATCCCCGCGATGCCGCCACCGGCCCACTGTGGCGGGCGGCGCAGGCATTCCGGCTGGTCACCCTGCTGTACGCGGTGGGGCAGCAGATCGCGTCCGCACCGCACTACACCAATCAGCGGCTCAGCTGGGTGCTGATCGCGGTCATGGCCGTGTGGTCCGGGGTATCGGCGGTGCTGTTGTCGCAGTGGCGCGTTCACAATGTGCAGCGGGTGCGGATCGCGGTCGTGGTGGGCGATCACCTGATTGTCATCGCGCTGATCTTCGCGACCCGGCTGATCGCGAACTACGACTGGTATCACAACCATCAGGCACTGCCGACCACGCTGTGGGCGGCCAATGCCGTGATGTCCGCGGCAATTCTGTGGGGCCCGCTGGGCGGTATCAGCTCCGGACTGCTCATTGCCGCGGTCATGGTCACCGCCCGCGCCCAATGGGATCTGGACCTGTGGCGGGACGCCACCACGCCGGTACTGGTCTCGGTGGGACTGGCAATCGGGCTGGCCGCCAATACCGCTCGCCGCGCACAGCAGCAATTGCAACGCGCCGTACGGCTGACCGCGGCTGCGCAGGAGCGCGAACGGCTGGCGCGGGAAGTCCACGACGGCGTACTGCAGGTGCTCAGCTACATCAAACGCCGGGGCGGCGAAATCGGCGGGCCCACCGCCGAATTGGCGCAGCGCGCCGGTGAGCAGGAGGTCGCGCTGCGCGTCCTCATCTCCGAGCAGGGGGTCGGTGCGGATGCCGGTGGCGTCGAACAGGATCTGCGTCCCCTGCTGACCGCCCAGTCCACCCCGTCGGTGCTCATCTCGACACCCGGCGAACCGGTGCCCATCGGCCGTTTCGAAGCACGGGAGATCTCCGCCGCCGTCGCGTCCGCGCTGGCCAATGTGGCCCAGCATGCCGGACCGGGCGCGAAAGCGTATGTGCTGCTGGAGGATACCGGCGACGAACTCATCGTCAGCGTGCGTGATGACGGCCCGGGTATTCCGTCCGGCCGCCTCGCCGAAGCGGAAGGGCAAGGGCGCATGGGGGTTTCGCGATCCATAATCGGCCGTATCGCAGCTCTCGACGGCACCGCGCACCTACTCTTCGAAGCCGTGGACGAAGACGGCTCCGGGGCCGAGTGGGAATTCCGGGTGCCGCGGCGGCCGCGGCAATGATATTTCGGGTGTTCACACCAGAATCGGAGGCAACGATGCCCGAAGGTGATGCGGGAAGCCAGGTTTCGGTCATGGTGGTCGACGACCACCCCATCTGGCGCGAGGGTGTGGCCCGCGATCTGGCCGAGGCCGGATTCCACGTGGTGGCCACCGCCGATGGCGTCGGCACCGCCGCCCGCCGGGCCGCCGCGGTGCAACCCGCCGTCGTACTGATGGATATGCAGCTCCCCGACGGCAATGGCGCGGACGCCACCGCCGAAGTGCTGCGCGTTTCCCCCCGCACCCGGGTCCTGGTGCTGTCGGCCTCCGCCGAACGCGACGACGTGCTCGACGCCATCAAGGCCGGAGCCATCGGCTACCTGGTGAAGAGCGCCTCCGCCACCGAGCTCGTCGATGCCGTCCGGGCGACCGCCGCCGGTCAGGCCGTCTTCACGCCGGGCCTGGCGGGGCTGGTACTCGGCGAATACCGGCGCATCGCCAACACCCCGCCCGATCGTGACGAACCGCATCGCCCCGCTCTCAGCGACCGGGAAACCGAAGTGTTGCGCATGGTGGCGAAGGGCCTGTCCGCCAAGCAGATCGCCACCCGGCTCAACCTCAGCCACCGGACCGTGGAGAACCATGTCCAGTCCACCCTGCGCAAACTGCAGCTCGGCAATCGCGTAGAGCTCACCCGCTACGCCATAGAACAGGGCCTCGACGAATAGTGCATCGTCCCAACGCAACAACTGATCTCGTAAGGTCGGGGTAACTCCCCGGGTACCCCCAAAATCGAGTCGGCTCCCAACCGCACCACGCGTCCCCAACAGCCAACGGCTCCCAGGCCGTGCGCCAAAGTTCCGGGGAGGCGGGACAGGACAGATCAGGGATTGCCCTGATGCGCGCAGCCGCCCTCGGCTCGTAATCTCGAAGCATGGGAGGTCCTGAATCGATTTCCAGCGTTGAGGCCGCCGTTATCGGCGACCGTGACCTGCGGGTATCGGATATCGAACGCGAACACGTCGGACGGCTGCTGCAGCGCGCGGTCGGGCTCGGCATGCTGTCACTGGGGGAATTCACCGAGCGCATGGACACCGCGCTCGCGGCCAAGACCCGCGGTGAACTGAATACGGTGCTGGTCGACCTGCCGGGTATCCGGCTCGCTGGGCAGCCCGCGCCCAAAGCGCCGCAATTCGTCTACACACCCCGGCCGCAGTACGGGTTCGCCCGGCCGCAGTACGGGTCCCGGCCGGCGCATCCGGTCGGCGCCGGGAATGTGATTCGCTCGCGTATGTCGGGCGTCAAGCGCAATGGCAATTGGCAGGTGCCGCAGACGCTGCTGGTCAACAGCTTCATGTCCGGCGTGAGCCTGGACTTCACCCAGGCGGCGATGGCGACGCAGGTGGTGGAGATCCGGGTCGACGACTTCTTCAGTTCCCTCGAACTGATCGTGCCGGCCGAGGGCACCGTCGATATGAACGGTCTCGACCTGGTCGGATCCAGTGCCAACAACAAGGTGCGCACCGGCCCGCCGATGGGACCGCTGCACATTGTGGTGCATGGCAGCATCCGTTTCGGGTCCGTCACCGCCAAGCACCCCTTCGGTACGCACTGGAAGCGTTTCCTCAACGGGGCCTGATCCTACGGCGGCGAATCCGCCGCCGGGGCAAGTGGTTCCGGCAGGTATCGTCACGCCCATGGCGGAAGGCGGTACAGCAGACTCGGTTCCGGACCCACTACTACGGGCCGGTCGCGGTGCACCCCTGCTCCTGCTGCACGGCGTCCTGCTCACCTGGCAGTCCTGGCTTCCTGTCATCGACGATCTGCGCGCCGACCACGACATTCTCGCGCCCACCCTGCCCGGTCACTGGGGCGGCCCGCCGGCGCAGCGGCCCGCCACCATCGCCTCCCTCGCCGACTGGGCCGAAAGCCTGCTGGACGAGACTGGTTGGCGCACAGCGCATATCGCCGGCAATTCGCTCGGCGGCTGGATCGCCCTGGAACTGGCGGCCCGCGGCCGCGCCCGCAGCGTCACCAGCATCGCGCCTGCCGGCCTGTGGCGCGATCCCGCCGCCTCCGGCACCCTGGTCCGCAAATTCCGCGGCATGAGCCCGCTCATCGGCTTCGGCGCAGGTTCCCCGCCCGCCATGCCCAACATGATCCGCAGCCTCCTGCTGCCCCTGCTGGCGCACCGCCCCGGAACCGTCCCCGCCCACCTCGCCCGAGCCATGGCCGCCGCCCCCACCCACTGCGCCATTCTCGACGACCTGGCCGAAGACCCCGCTCTCCCAAAGGGTTTCACCGCCCTGTCCGCCCTCCAGGTCCCCACCTCGATCCTCCTGCCCGAATTCGACCGGGTCCTCCCACCCCACCTCTACCCACCCCTGACCCCCACCCCCACCATCGAAATCCACCCCCTCCCCGGCGTAGGCCACGTCCCCATGCTCGAGGCCCCCACCCGCATCACCACCGAAATCCGAGCCACCATCACCCGCAGTACAACCGCTCAATCCGCCTGACCAGCGGGAACCACCCATCGCACAGCTTGCCCAGTGACCTTCGCAATCATGTCGAAGTCTCCGTTGTAGTGCAGGACAGTGCACCGATGCCGCTCGGCCACCGCTGCCACGATCAGGTCCGGCAATGAAATGGCACAGTGATTCCCGGCACGGTTCAGCTGAATCTGTACTTCGTTCACCCGATCCCACACCTCGTCAGGCATCGGCAGCCAGTCGAAGCCGCGCAGCCGCTGCCGAGCACTCTCGAGTTCCGAAGAACGCCGCACGCTGTAGAGCACCTCGTACTCGACAGCGCCGCAGATCGCGAGCAGTCCGCGCGCAGACAACTCGTCGAGGATTGGTGCGACAGCTGGCTTTCCCCATCGTGCCAACGCTGACTTGTCGATCAGATACGAATCAGCGCTCATCAGAAACGGTGTCGTCCGCGAGCCCGCCGGCTTTCACCCACTCGGCGAATTCTTCACGCTGCCGACGGCGTACAACGTCGGCCAGCGCCGCGTTGACGGTGGCAACCTTCTTCGAGGTGCCGAGGATCTTTGCCGCCTGAGCCAGCAGATCATCATCGACATCGAGAACAGTCCGCGACATGGTCACCTCCAAACGATATCTTTTTCGAGGTTATCAGATATCAAAATGAACGACCGTCCTGAGAACAGGTAGGAACCAGGCTCGAAGCGGGTGTTTCTACTCATCCTGATGAAGCTGCCGGTCGCGAGCATTGCTGACATGAATACCGCCATCGATCCTCGTTTGATCGCACGGTTGTCGACTGAGTTCACGTCACTCAGCGAGCACATGGGCATCCTCGGCCGCGACCTCGAGGTCCTGCGCTGCCAGCTTGTCGCCAACCCCGGCGCCCCGCGCGCTCCTCACCTATCCACCCCGCCCGCCCCGGAACCACCGGTGGCGGGCGGTGCCATGCCCGACCCGCGCACCGCAGCGCAGCCGTCACGTCCGAGCGCGGGGGTGCCGGGCCAACCTGTGCGTCCTGTGGATGTCTTTGCGGCGCAGGGTGATTCGAGCGCGCTGCCGGGCAGCGTCCCATCCGGAACAGTGCCGACTCCAGGCGCAGGTTCGGCAGCCCAGAGTGCGGCGTTCGCCCAAGCTGCGCCGACCTCGGTCCCGCCGGGCGCCACTGCTTCGCCGCAGTGGATGCCGCCGACCGTGGCTGGTGTGCCGGTGCCGCCGCCTGCAGGTGCGATGCCTGCGTATGTGCCTTCGGTGCCGGGAGCACCTTTTGGGGCGCGGGGGTTTGGGGCTGCGGGGGCTGGATGGATGGGTGGGAGGCCGGGTTATTCGGCTATGCCGCCGATGGCGCAGCAGCGGCGGGTGGGGGCGGTGCGGGAGGCGACGGTGCCCTGGTGGCAGCGGGAAGGGGTGATCAGCCGGGTGTTGGCGGTGGCTGGGGTGGGGGTCACGTTGATCGGGGTGGTGATGCTGCTGGTGCTGGCGGCGCAGGCGGGGTTCTTCGGGCCGGTGCCGAGAGTTGCTGCGGGGGCGGTGTTCTCGGCGGTGTTGGTGGGTCTGGGGATGCGTGTGCATGGACGGGCAGGGGGACAGGTGGGGGCTATTGCGTTGGCGGCCACGGGTATTGCTGGGGGATACCTGGAGATTGTCGCGATGACGACCATGTACGGGTGGCTGCCGCCCGTGGTGGGTTATGTGGTTGCGCTGGGGATTGCGGCGGGTGGGGTGGGGCTTGCCATGCGGTGGCGGTCGCAGGCGCTCGCGGTGCTGGTGGTGCTGGGGGCGGCGCTGCTCTCGCCGGTGGTGACCACCGAGTTGGCACTGCTCGCCTTCCTTATCGTGTTGCAGATTGCCGCTCTACCAGTGCAATTGGTGCGTGACTGGCCGTATCTGCACGTCGTGCGGACTGTTCCGGCGGTGCTGGCCACCTTGATCGCAGTGGCTGCGGCCGAGCTGGGGGATGCCACGCGCGGGCATCGCTACGAGGTGCTCGCCGCTGCGATCGCGGTGGCAGCGGTGGGCCTGGCGGGTTCGGTGCTCGCGGTACGCCGCCGGGCCGGGGATATCACTGCGAGCCTGACATTCGCGGTGGCCACGGTGCCGCTGCTCGCGACGCCGACCATGTTCGAGCGCCGGACCGCGGTGCTGGTGGCCGCTGTTTTCGCGGCGGTATTGCTCGCGGTGGCCGCTCTGCCGTGGATATCGAAACTGGCTGGGCGGGTGCGGATTCCGGGTCATCTGGCGGCGGTCGCCGCAGTATCCGGCGCGTTCGCGCTGCTCGAGGTGTGCTTCGGCGCCACCCGGGTGGAGACCGTGCCGGTGGCGCTCTATCTCGTCGCACTCGGATTCCTGGCGGTGGGCGGACAGCAGCGTTCGCGGATGGCCGCGGGTATCGCCGGTGTCTTCGGGCTGATCGGCACCCTGGCCTTCCTGGCCGATGCGGGCCCGTCGACCCTGGCCGATCAGTGGAATGCCGAAGCGCACCTCGGGATTTCGACCGCACTGGCCGCCCTATCCGCGCTGGCTGTGCTCGCCGCCGGGTTCTGGTGCGCACGCCGGCTGGGTCTCGTCGATCGGGAAAGTGATGCGACAGCTGTCACGGTGGTCGGCGGTCTGATCGGCCTCTACATGGTGACCGCGCTGTCGGTGTCCCTCGGAATTGCTACCGGGCGCTCCGACGGTTTCCTCGCCGGCCACGGCATTGCCACGGTGGTGTGGATGGCCGCCGCCACAACGTCGCTCCTCTTCGGCTTGCGCCGGCTGTCCCGGACCCCGCAGCAGGCGAAGGTCGCCCTGGCCGCCGGTCTGCTGGTCACCGCCGCGGCCCTGGCCAAACTGTTCCTCTTCGACCTGGCGACCCTCGACGGCCTGCTCCGCGCGGCGGCCTTCCTGGTGGTCGGCGTCCTCTTGCTGCTGGTGGGCACCCGCTATGCCCGCTCCTTCGCGGAGGCGGGCGGCCAAGCGCAATCCAACTAGTCCGGACGAATGAAAACGCCCGGCCGAGTGGATAACTCGGCCGGGCGGCTCTTTGATCGATATCAGCTTGTCGGTATCAGTCGCGGTTCTGGCGCCGGAGCAGTTCGTTCACACTGACCGTGCGACCGTCACCGCCCCGATGCTTGCCCTCGTCGTCCTCCGCTGTCTCCTTGTCGGTGCGGCGGCGAGCCGAGCGCAGATCCGACATCCACTGCTCGATGCTGCTGCGCCCGCCGCCCTTCGGCGGTTCCTCGGCGGAGTGGTGGGTCGGATGCGGTTGTTCGGCTTCGGTTTCCGCGGCCTGCTCCGCTTCGGGAGTGTGCGGCTGGTACAGCTGCGCCCGGGTCGCCGGATGCGGTGGCAGTTTCGCCGACGGCGGCGGTGGCAGTACCCGCTCCGCGCCGACCACATGCGGGGTGGGCGCGGCCGGCGGCTCCGGATCCGGTTGCGGCGCAACCGGCTCGGCCTCCGGTACCGGATTCGACACCGCGGGGATAGCGCTGCGTACTGCCTCGCCGTTCTCGGCCGGTCGAGCCGGAGCCCGCACCGGGAGATCGGTCGGCAGCGCACCACCGAGATCGATACCCGAACGGCGTTCCGTCACACTGAAATCGGTGGTCGCGGGTTCCTCATCGGAGGACCCGGAATCGATACCTGCCGCAGTCTTGCCGGCAGCGCCGAGGTCGGCGCTGCCGGACGAACCGAGATTGGTCAGCGAAACATTCAGCCCCGCGCCCGCCGCGTTACCCAGCAGGGATTGCGGAGGGCTGGAAGGTTTTCCACTGCCCGACGGTGCGCCCGCGTCCTTCGCACCCGACGTGGTGTCAGGGCTCGGGGCATCCGGCGCCACGGTCTTGTTGATGCGCTGTGTCGGCGCTTCACTGTCGATCAGCCTGGCGGGCCGCGGTTTCCGCGGGAAGCGGCTGGTGGCGTCCTCGGACAGCGCCGGCATCTGCATGGTGACCGGATCGGTGATGGGCGTGGTCTTGACCAGGTCCACCAACTCACCGCCGCCGGGCCGCTCATCGTCGAGGATGGGTTCGCCCAGCCCGATCTTCTGCTGAATCCGCTTCATCCAGGCCGGAGCCCACCAGCAGTCGTCGCCGAGCAGCTTCATGATGGCGGGCACCAGCAGCATGCGCAGCAGGGTGGCGTCGATGAACAGCGCCGCGATCATGCCGTACGCGATGTACTGCATCATCACCACGTCGGAGAAGGCGAACGCGCCGGTCACGGTGAGCAGGATCAGGGCGGCGGCGGTGATGATGCGCCCGGTCTGCGCGGTACCGGCTCGCACCGCCTCGGTGGTGGACGCACCCATGGTGCGCGCCTCCACCATTCGGGACAGCAGGAAGACCTCGTAATCGGTGGAGAGGCCGTAGATCACCGCGATGATCAGCACCAGCACCGGCGACATAATCGGCTGTGGCGTGAAATTGAGCAGACCCGCGCCATGGCCGTCGACGAAGATCCAGGTCAGGATCCCGAGCGTAGAACCAAGACCCAGCGCGCTCATGAGGGCGGCCTTGATCGGCAGCACCAGCGAGCCGAAGGTCAGGAACATCAGGACGGTGGTGATCAGCACGACCAGAATGATCATCAGCGGCATGCGGCCGAGCAGTGCGTCGATCGAATCCTTCTGGATGGCAGGCTGTCCGCTGACCATCACATCGGCATCGCCGGGCACATCCATCGACCGCAGATAGTCGATGGTCGGCCCGGCGTCGTTGACGCTCTCCAACTGCGCGTCCGTGGTCCACACATCGGAACCATTGGGCGGCGTCGCCGGAATTGAGAACGTGCTCTTCTTCACCAGACCGGGAGCCTTGTTGGCCTGGGTCAGGATATTGCCGATGTCCTTCGGATTACTGGTGACGATGATGAGCTGCACCGGGGCGGACTTGCGCAGCGGGAAGTACTCGTCGAAGTGTTGCTGCGCCAGGCGGGTCGGATTGTCCGGCGGCAGATAGGTTTCGCTGATACCGCCGAAGGCCAGGTTCTTCACCGGAATGATGAGCAGCAGCAGGCCGACACAGATCGGAATGGCGACCTTCAGCGGATGCTTCATCACCCAGGCGGTGAGCACGCCCCAGAAACCGGCCTCGATCTCCTCGTTGCTCTTGGTCTTGTTGAACCACTTGAGCCCGAACGCATCCACCCGCGGACCCAGAATGGCGAGCAGCGCCGGCAGGATGGTGATCGAGGACAGCGCCGCCAGCGCGACCGTCGCAATGGTCGCGTAGGCAATCGATTTCAGGAAGCCCTGCGGGAACAGCAGCATGCCGCCGAGGCTCGCCACGATCATGGTCGCGGAGAACATGACGGTGCGGCCGGCGGTCATCACCGTGCGGCGGACGGCCGCCTTGGTGTCGTAGCCCTCGGCTAACTCTTCTCGGAATCGGCTGACTATGAACAACCCGTAGTCGATGGCCAGACCGAGGCCGATCATCGACACCACACCGCTGACAAAGGAATTGACGTCGGTGACCTTCGTCAGACCCATGATGATGCCGTTGGCGCCCAGCACCGTGAGACCACCGACGATCAGCGGCAGCGCGGCGGCGACCACACCACCGAAGATGAAGAACAGCAGCACCGCCACCGCCGGAATGGCGATGATCTCCATGCGCTTCTGGTCGGCCTGCATGGTGTCGTTCAGCGTGCCCGCGACCGGCTGTAGCCCGGCGACCTCCACCTTGACGCCCGGAATATTGAAGGCGTCCTTCACCTTCCGATAGTTCCGCAGCATGTCGGTGTCGTTATCGCCCTTGATGGCGATCGCCGCGAAGGCGTGCTTCTTGTCAGCGGTCCCGGCCTGCGACGGAATCCACTGGCCTTTATCGGTTTTCCAGTAGGCGCCGTTGATCTTGTCGATCTCGGGGTACTGCAGGGGCAGATTGTTCAGGCTCTTGACGACCTCCGCGCTGAAGGCCGGATCGTCGATCGTCTTCCCGTCGGGAGCGGTGTACAGCACGAGCACATCCGCGCTGTGATCACGTCCGTAGACGGAATCCTTCAGCACCGCAGCCTGTGACGACGAGGAGGTCGGATCGTCCCATCCGCTGGAGCTGAGATGGTCTTCCAACCCGAACCCGAAAGCACCGAGCGAGAGCAGCGCAGCCACCACTATTCCGAGAACGGAATAGCGCAGCCGATAGACCAGGTCGCCCCAGCGGGTGAACACTAAGCGACTCCTTGAGCGGGGCGGGAGGTGAGCAATGCTGTCAGCGGCCGGAACGGCTGCAGCCATGCACCCTCATCGGGCAGCGAATCGAGGCTGACCCTGGGCAGTGGTTCACGGAACACGCCCGGGATGTCCTCGAGATCGATGAACTCGAGAATATCCGACGTGACCGCCCAGCTCGCGTGCTCGCGAAATCCCAGCACTTGAACGGGCACGCCGCTGGCGGCGATTTCTTCGAGCGGCGCACGAAATGCCTGGCCGTCGGCGGAGGCGACCATGATTCCGGCCAATCCCGCACCGCGACGGCGTAGGTCGATATGGCCGAGCATATCGCTGTCTACGTCGGAGTCTTCATCAATTTTGGGCTTTGCGAAGACGGCGTAGCCGACATTGCGCAATGCCTCCACCCACGGCCGCACCACATCTGCGGTGCCCGGGGCGATATTGGTGAAAACGGTCGCTTCGGGTTCGACGCGCTGGCGGCTGCCCACGGATAGTTCCGCGGTGCGGGCCAGCAGCCAGCGGCCGAGGGCGTCGAAACGTGGTCGGTAGGCGGCGGTCGGGCGGCCGCCGAGAATTGCGCCGAGACCCATATCCAGGTTGGGCGCATCCCAGACGAGCAGCACGCGCCGCACATCGGTGCTGGTGCCACCCACGCCCACGGCGCCCGTTAGTTCGGTCGATGCAGTGCCGTGCATTATTTCGGCAACATCCGCGACCTCCGGGGCCATCTCACTGACGCTCATGAATCGATCTTCCCCCAGATGAACTCCGTGATGGCGCTACCCGCGCGGAGTCCTTTTCCTTCGAACTTGGTAATCGGACGTTCAAAACCGATCGGTGCGGTTTCAAGGTACCTTGCGGAATCCCCACCCGTTGCCTCATTCATGCCAATGAGCTGGGATTCTCCCTTTCCCACCTCGGCAATCCATTCGGCATAATCCGCGTGGTCGGTGGCGACATGCAACACGCCGCCGGGCCGCAGGCGACTCGCGATAAGTGTGAAGGTCGCGGACTGCAGCAGCCGGCGCTTGTGGTGGCGAGCCTTCGGCCACGGGTCGGGGAAGAACACCCGCACGCCGGTCAGCGATCCCGGTGCCAGCATGTGTTCGAGGACGTCGATGCCATCGCCGCGGATCAGGCGGACGTTGGTCAGGCCCGCCCGGTCGACGCCGC